>NZ_LZJK01000046.1 GCF_001667945.1 Mycolicibacter sinensis
GCGCCAGCCCGTCGCCGGTGGCCCCGCCCGGATTCGTGGTCGCCCGGTACAGCTGGCCCAGGCCGCCGGTGGCCAGGACCACCGACGGGGCGTGGATCACCCCGATCCCGTCGGCGTTGGCGACCAGCACACCGGTGACGGTGTCGGCGTCGCGCAGGATCTCCCACACCACCTGGCCGCGGCGGATGTCCAGGCCGGCGGCGGCGTGGTCCAGCGCACGCTGCACCTCGGCTCCGGTTGCGTCACCGCCGGCATGAATGATGCGGCGCCGCGAGTGCCCGCCCTCTCGAGTGAGCGCCCAGCTGCCGTCCGGATCGCAGTCGAATTGCGCACCGGCACCAGCTAACTCGGCGACCGCACGGTAGCCGTCGGCCACGATGGAGGTCACCGCGTCGGGGTCGCACAATCCGCCGCCGGCGGCCAGCGTGTCGGCGACATGGGCTTGCACCGAGTCGTCGGTGCCTGGCAGCACCACGGCGATCCCGCCCTGGGCGTAGTGCGTCGCGGTCACCCCGTAGCCGGTGTCGGCCTTGCTGAGCACCACCACGTCCCGGCCGGCGCGGCGTGCGGCGCGGGCCGCGGCCAGCCCACCGACGCCGGTGCCGATGACGACGACGTCGGCCCGCTGCTGCCAGCCGGGAGCACCGGTCACTTGCTGACCGGGGCGGAGTGTCCGATCGAGACCATGCGCTGCACGCTGCGTGCCGCCAAGCGTGCGGTCTCCGGGTCGACGTGGATCTCGTCGGCGCCTTCGGTCAGGCTGCGCAGCAGGGCCGCCGGGGTGATCATCTTCATGTACTTGCAGGCCGCCTTGGAGTTGACCGCCTCGAAGTCGACCTGCGGCGCGGCCTTGCGCAGCTGGTAGATCATGCCGATCTCGGTGGCCACCAGCACCTTGTGCGCCCGGGTGCGCCGGGCCTCGTCGAGCATCCCGCCGGTGGACAAGATCTTGACCCGTTCCTCGGGGACGTGGCCCTCGCCGACCAGGTACAGCGCTGAGGTCGCGCAGCCGCACTCCGGGTGCACGAACAGCTCGGCGTCCGGGTTCGCCCGGGCCTTGTCCTCGAGTTCGTCACCGTTGATCGCCGCGTGCACGTGGCACTCGCCCGCCCAGATGTGCATGTTCTTGCGCCCGGTGACGCGCTGGACGTGCTGGCCCAGGAACTGGTCGGGCAGGAACAGCACCTCGCGGTCCGGGTCGATGGCGTTGACGACATCCACGGCGTTCGACGAGGTGCAGCAGTAGTCGGTGAGCGCCTTGACCGCCGCCGTGGTGTTGACATACGACACCACCACCGCGTCGGGGTGGTCATCACGCCACGCCTGCAGGTCCTCGGCGGTGATGGAATCGGCCAGCGAGCAGCCCGCCCGGGCGTCCGGGAGCAGCACGGTCTTGTCCGGGGACAGGATCTTGGCGGTCTCGGCCATGAAGTGCACCCCGCAGAACACGATGGTGTCCTCGGGGGCATTGGCGGCGATGCGGGCCAGGCCCAGCGAGTCCCCGACGTGGTCGGCGATGTCCTGGATCGGCGGCAGCTGGTAGTTGTGCGCCAGGATCGTCGCGTTGCGTTCCTTTTTGAGCCGGAGGATCTCGGCCACCCACTCCTCGTCGGGCTCGACACCGCTGTAGCCGGCCGGCGAGTTGACGATGCGGTCGGCCAGGCTGCCTGCCTGCACACCGGGGTCGGTGAGGGTGGTCATGCGCGACTCCTCTCGCGAATTAGGTTTTCGACTTACAATCGAAAACATGGTTCATACTAGCACCGCGCACGAGGTGCTCACCGCGGTCTTCCAGGTTGGCGGCCTCGATCGTCGCCGCCCCCGCCTCAACGTGCTGCTGTGGCAGCGGGCCCGGGAACCCCAGCTCGGACGTTGGTCGCTCCCGGGTGGACTGTTGCGGAACGACGAGGATGTGACCGGCTCGGCGCGCCGCCAACTGGCCGAGAAGGTCGACCTGCGTGAGATTGCCCACCTTGAACAGTTGGCTGTGTTCTCCGACCCCGGCCGGGTTCCGGGGGTGCGCACCATCGCGTCGACGTTTCTGGGCCTGGTGCCCTCCCCGGCCGATCCCGAACTGCCGGGCGACACCCACTGGCATCCGGTCGACGATCTGCCCCCGATGGCGTTCGACCACGCGACCATGGTGGCGCACGCCCACAGTCGGCTGGTCGCCAAGATGTCGTACACGAACATCGGGTTTGCTTTGGCGCCAACGGAATTCGTCCTCTCGACGCTGCGCGACATCTACAGCGTGGTGCTCGGCTACACCGTCGATGCCACCAACTTGCAGCGGGTGCTGGTCCGGCGCGGGGTAATCACCCGCACCGGCACCACGGCCCGCTCCGGGCGCAGCGGGGGCCGCCCTGCCGCCCGGTACCGGTTCACCGACTCCGAGCTGCGGGTTACCGACGAATTCGCGGCATTGCGGCCGCCAGGGTGAGTCGGACTGGATTCTTAACGCCCTCTTAAGCAACAATGCCGGGATGGACTCGGACAGCTTGGCCCGCGAAACCTCCGTCGAGTGGATCGGGCAAGCACCCCACCAGCCGCTGCGATCCGGCGACCGTCCGCTGCGGCCGGCCGAGGACCCGTTCTATGAGCCGCCGGTCGGCTTCCAGCACGCCGTGGCCGGCACGGTGCTGCGCTCCCGCGAGGTCGAACTGGCCTTTATGGGTCTGATCCCCCAGCAGCTGGTCGCCACCCAGCTGCTCTACCGGACCGTCGACCGCAACAACGTGCCGCAGGCGACGGTCACGACGGTGCTGGTCCCCCGCGACCGGGATCGCACCCGGCCGTGTCCGATCGTGTCGTATCAGTGCGCGATCGACGCGGTGGACAGCCGCTGCTTCCCCTCCTACGCACTGCGCCGACGCGCCTGGGCGCACGGCTCGTTCACCCAACTGGAGTTCGTCCTGATCGCCGCCATCCTGGCGCAGGGCTGGGCGGTGTCGATCCCCGACCACGAGGGCTGCGGCGGGCACTGGGGTGCCCCGTACGAACCGGGCTACTTCGTGCTCGACGGGGTGCGTGCCGCGCAGGGCGCCGAGCAGCTGGGCCTGTCCCCCGACGACCCGGTCGGGCTGTGGGGTTACTCCGGCGGCGGCCTGGCCACGGCCTGGGCGGCCGAGGTCAGCAGCGGCTACGCGCCCGAACTCAACGTCGTCGGCGTCGCGCTCGGCTCACCGGTGGGCGACCTCGGCAATACCCTGCAACGGCTGAACGGGTCGTTCTGGTCAGGGCTGCCGGCCATCATGATCGCCGCGCTGGCGCGGGTCTATCCCGAACTCGACAAGGTCATCGAGGAACACGCCACGGTCAACGGCCGTGCGCTGCTGCATTCGCTGGAGTCGGCGTCCACTGCCGCGGCGGTGCTGCGCCTGCACCACCGTGCGCTGGACACCTACATCGACAAACCGCTGGACGAGTTGATCGAGCACCCCGCGGTACAGCACGTCTTCGACGACACTCGGTTGGGCACCGCGGTGCCGGCACCCCCGGTGCTGATGGTGCAGGCCATCCACGACCAGGTGATCTCCGTCGAGGACATCGACACGCTCGCCGAGACCTATGCCGCCGGTGGGGCCCGGCTGACCTATCACCGCGACCTGCTCAGCGAGCACATCCTGCTGCACCCGCTGTCCGCTCCGATGGTGCTGGACTGGTTGCGTGACCGGTTCGCGGGCCGGCCGCTGCCCGACGGTGCGGTGCAAAGCCAGTGGCCGGCGCTGCTGAACCCCAAGACCTATCTGGGCCTGGCCCGGCTGGGCGTGGTGGCGGCGCGGGTCATCACCGGTGGGGCGCTGCGCCGCCTTCCGCTGTGACGGCCGGATTTATTCGACGGTCGCGGCTTCGCCCCTCCTCCGTCGAGCCACGCTGAACCGCCGGCAGCGGCGGTCGCCCGGCGGGCTCGGGCGGATAGCCGCCCAGGTCATCGTGGGTGCTCCAGGTGGCGCAGAGACCGTAGACCAGCGCCGCCGTCGCCGCCGGCAGCAGTAACGTGGCCGCGACCTGTAACGGCGTGTGCCCGAAGAAGACCGGCGGCGCCTCGGCGATGTAGTGCACCCGGTGCTCGGGAGAGACCGGTGCGCCGTCCACATCCACGGTGCCGTAGCGGCGATGCACCAACGCAGCACCGGCCAGCGCCGCCAGCGCCGCGCCGGCGGTCAGGCCCAGCGACAGGCCGGCGACCATGCCCGGCCCCCGATGCGCGCGCCACTGCCAGGCCAGCGTGGCCGACACCACCGCCACCACGCCCAGCATGCCCAGCAGCAGAAACGGCGCGACGAAGAAATGGTCGGCTTCGTTGCCCAGGTAGGCCTGCACCCGCTCTCCGCCGCGGGTCAGCGCCACCACGCCGTGGATCGGCGGGGCGATCCACGCCCACAGCGCACCCATCGGCAGCCCGGCGGCGGCCAGCCCGACGGCCAGGATCAGGCAGGCCCGCCGCCGCGTCAGCCGGGGCGCGCCAGGGGCTGTCATCGCTGGGTGTCCAAATCGGCCGAGTCCACCTGCCCGTGCCGAGAACACTTGGCCCACCAGCCGTCCGGGCGGACCTGCACCGTCATCCGGCGCCCGCACGACGCGCAGAACCGCGGCGGTTCCAGACCCAGCTGGGCGGCCGTCGGGACCGACCCGCCGGCGGGATCGGCGATCTGCACGCCGGTGTAGACGTTGTAGACGCCGGCCGCGACGACCGGCAGGTCGCGAACCATTACAGGGTGGCGTTGAGGGCCTTGATCGGCATCTGCAGATCGTCGAGCAGCTCCAGGTCCGTCTCGGCGGGACGGCCCAGCGTAGTCAGGTAGTTGCCGACGATGATGGCGTTGATGCCGCCCAGGATGCCCTGCTTGGCGCCCAGGTCGCCGAGGGTGATCTCCCGGCCCCCGGCGAACCGCAGCATGGTGCGCGGCAGCGCCAGCCGGAACGCGGCCACCGCGCGCAGCGCGTCGGCGGCCGGCAGCACCTCCAGGTCACCGAACGGTGTGCCCGGGCGTGGGTTGAGGAAGTTCAGCGGGACCTCGTCGGGGTCCAGCTCGGCCAGGTCGGCGGCGAACTCCGCGCGCTGCTCCAGTGTCTCCCCCATGCCCAGGATGCCGCCGCAGCACACCTCCATGCCGGCTTCGCCCACCATCCGCAGGGTCTCCCAACGCTCCTCCCAGCTGTGGGTGGTGACGACGTTGGGGAAGTGCGAGCGCGCGGTCTCCAGGTTGTGGTTGTAGCGGTGCACGCCCATCGCGGCCAGCTGATCCACCTGCTCCTGGGTCAGCATGCCCAGCGAGCAGGCGATCTGAATGTCGACCTCGTTGCGGATCGCCTCGATACCGGCGGCGACCTGAGCGAGCAACCGCTCGTCGGGCCCGCGCACCGCCGCGACGATGCAGAATTCGGTGGCGCCGGTCTTGGCGGTCTGCTTGGCCGCCTCGACCAGGCTGGGGATGTCCAGCCAGGCGCTGCGCACCGGCGATTGGAACAGCCCGGACTGCGAGCAGAAGTGGCAATCCTCCGGGCAGCCACCGGTTTTCAGGCTGATGATGCCCTCGACCTCGATCTCGGGGCCGCACCAACGCATCCGCACGTCATGGGCCAGCGCCAGCAGCTCCTCGAGCCGCTCGTCGGGCAGCTGCAACACCTCCAGGACCTGATCCCGCCGCAACGCCTCGCCGCGCTCCAGAACCTGTTCACGGGCCAGCGCCAGGATGTCGTCAGTCATGCGCGCCGCTCCTCCTCATCGCTTCGCTCTGCATCGTCGCCGCCGCGGGTCACACGTGCTCCCCTCAAGACTTGAACGGTGTTCAGGTTAGGGTAGCGGGGTGCAGCTGCACAAACCTGACCCCAAACAGGAGATCGTCGCCGCGGCGGCCGGCATCCTGGACAACTACGGCATCGCCGATCTGTCGATGCGCCGCCTGGCGCGCGAGCTCAACGTCAGCCCCAGTGCCCTGTACTGGCATTTCGCCAACAAGCAGCAACTGCTCGGCGCGGTTGCCGACCGGGTGCTGGGCCCGGCCTGCACCGACCCGGGGCCGGGCAGCTGGCAGTGGCGCATCCAGACGGTGTGCGCGCGACTGCGCGACGCGCTGCTGTCGCATACCGACGGCGCCGAGCTGGTCTCGGCGAGCCTGGCCGCCGGCCAGTCGCAGGCCGCCGCCGATATCGTGGCGCTGCTGGCGCAGGCCGCCACCGCGGCCGGGGTGCACCCGGACCAGGCGGGGCAGGTGGCGCGCACCGTCGTCTACTACGTCTTGGGGTTCACCGCCGATGAGCAGTCGCGGTTGCAGTGGGACGCCGCCGGGGCCGCCGACATCGCCCCCGACGCCGACCCGGGCAGCGCGTTCGCCTTCGGGCTGGGACTGCTCATCGACGGCCTCGCGGTGCGGGCCGGACTCGCGGTCTAGATCGGATATTCGGTGCGGGCGTTGCCATCCCAGCGTCGCAGCCCGACAAACCGGCCGGGGATATCGGCCCGGCCCGCGATGCGCTGAGCCCGGCCCAGCTGGGCCGGGCCGACCCGGCGGGCCAGCGTGGTGTGCGCGGTCCACTGCCCGGGCGCCACGTTGGGCAGCGGCCCGGGAACCAGGTGTGGCTCCGCCAGCCGGTAGACCTGCTCGTGCAGCTCGAGCAGCGCCGAAGTCGGCACCACCAGCCGCGCCAGCACGCCGTGTGAGCGGCCGAAGATCAGCGTCGCTCCGAGGGTGCAGTCGATCGGCAGCCGATCGAGGACCGTGGCCAGCTCGGCGTCGACGCGGGGATCGATGCGCTGAGCGACCGCAAGGGTCACATGCGGGCGGGCGGCCGGGGCCTGGCTGGGCACCCCCGCCGCGGCCAGCTGCGCCCAGATCCCCCGGATCGCCGTCTCGGTCTCGGCGTCGAATACCAGCTCGATCGAGTGCACCACTGCTCAGCCCGCCAGGGTGCGCACCCAGTCGGGTTCGAAGGCGGCGCGGCTCATCGCCGTGAACTCCGCACCGCCCAGACTCGCCGCACCGGCCGGCAGCGCCGCGCGCACCGGCGCCAACCGGGCCAGCGCTCCCCGATTGCTGGCGGCGGCCGGACCGGGCTGGGCCGGCCAGCTGCCGATCACGAGACCGGCGCACGACAACCCTTGCCCGGCAAGCGATTCCAAGGTCAGGGCGGTGTGGTTGAGGGTGCCCAGTTCGGCGTTGACCACTACCAGCACGGCGGCGGCGAGGTCGACGGCCAGATCACGCAGGGTGACGCCGTCGGCGGCCAGCTCGACCAGCAACCCGCCAGCGCCCTCGACCAGGGTCAACCGGCCGGGGCGGTCGACGGCACGGATCGTCGCCAGCAGATCGGCGCGGGTCGGCAACGCCATCCCGGCCTGCTCCGCGGCGGCGACCGGAGCCAGCGGCGCCGGGTATCGCGCGCTGCCGCACAACTCGGTCACCCCGGACAGCCGGCCGACCTCGGCCAGGTCGTCGTCGCCGTCGGCGGTGCCGGTCTGCACCGGCTTGCACACCGCCACCTCCAGGCCGGCCTGACGCGCGCAGCAGGCCAACGCTGCGGTGGCGATGGTCTTGCCGACACCGGTGCCGGTGCCGGTGATGACCAGGACGGTCATCGCGCCTCGGCGCGGTGCTCGCGCAACACCTCGGTGAGCACCCGGCCGGCCAGTTCGAGGTCGTCGGCGTTGAGCGAGGCGCGCGCGGTCAACCGCAGCCGCGACGTCCCGGCCGGGACCGTGGGCGGCCGGAAACAACCCACCCGGACCCCGGCGTCCAGACACGCGGCCGCGGCCGCCACCGCCACCTCGGCGTCGCCGAGGATCACCGAGACCACCGCGGATTCGGGCTGGTCGGCCACCCCGCAGACCTGCGCCAGCGCGCGGGCGTGGCGCAGCACGTCGGTGGCGCGCGAGGGCTCGGCGGCCAGCACGCTCAGGGCAGCGGACGCGGCGCCGAGGGCCGCCGGAGCCAACCCGGTGTCGAAGATGAAGGTCCGGGCGGTATCGATGAGATGGTCGCGCACCGCCACCGGGCCCAGCACCGCGCCGCCCTGGCTGCCCAGCGCCTTGGACAGCGTGGTGGTCACCACCACATCCGGCGCCCCCGCCAGCCCGGCCTCCTGCACCAGCCCGCGGCCGCCGTCGCCTCGCACGCCCAACGCGTGTGCCTCGTCGACGATCAACAGCGCACCGTAGCGGCGGCACACCTCGTGCAGGTCACGCAGCGGGGCCAGGGCGCCGTCGGCGCTGAAGACCGATTCGGTGAGCACCACGGCGCGCTCCTCGGCGCGGCCGGCCAGTGCCGCGGCGACCGCATCGACATCGCGGTGCCCGGTGATGACCACCCGCGCCTTCGACAACCGGCAGGCATCCACCAGGGATGCGTGGCAGTAGGCGTCGGAGACCACCAGCGAGCCCGGCCCGGACAGGCTGACAACGGCGCCGATATTGGCGGTGTAGCCGGAGGAGAACACCAAACCCGCTGGCGCACCGACGAAGTCGGCCAACTGCTGCTCGAATTGCTGGTGCAGTGCGGTGTTGCCGGTCACCAACCGGGATCCGCCGGCACCAGCACCCCAGGTGCGTAGCGCCTCCACCCCGCCGGCGATGACGGCCGGGTGCGCCGACAGCCCGAGGTAATCGTTGGATGCCAGGTCCAGCTCGGTGGCGACGGCGGGCCGCACCCGCAGGGAACGCCGCAGCCCGTCCTGGCGACGCTGTCGCTCCACCTCGGCCAGCCAGGCCAGTGGCGACAGATCGGTGCGGGTCACGCTGTGCTCCCTACGCTCCTTCGAGACGACTTGAACACCGTTCAGGTTAAGGCACCGGCCACGCCCACCATCGCGGCACCGATGCGAGCGACCTCCTCGGGCGTGCAGACATACGGCGGCATCGCGTACACCAGGTTGCGGAACGGGCGCAGCCACACCCCTTGGGCCAGCGCGGCAGGGGTGGCCACCGCCAGGTCCACCGGCCGGTCGCATTCGATCACCCCGATGGCGCCGCAGACCCGCACATCGGCGACGCCGGGCAGCTCGCGGGCCGGTTCCAGGGCGGCGGTGAGCGCGGCACCGATCCCGCCGACGCACGAGCGCCAGTCCTGGCCCAGCAGCAGCTCGGTGCTGGCCACCGACACCGCACAGGCCAGCGGGTTGGCCATGAAGGTGGGGCCGTGCATCAGCGCGCCGGCCTCACCGCCGCTGATGGTGTGGGCGATCTCGGTGCTGCACAAGGTGGCCGCCAGGCTTAGGTAGCCGCCGGTGAGCGCCTTGCCGACACACATGATGTCGGGGCTGACGCCGGCATGCTCAGCGGCGAACAGTTCACCGGTGCGGCCGAATCCGGTGGCGATCTCGTCGAAGATCAGCAGTACGCCGTGGCGGGTGCAGGCCTGGCGCAGGTCGCTGAGGTAGCGCGGGTCGTGGAAGCGCATGCCGCCGGCGCCCTGCACCACCGGTTCGATCACCACGGCCGCGAGTTCGTCGCGGTGGCGTTGCAGCTGCGCCTCGAACGCGGCGCTGTAGGCCGGGTCGTAGTCGCGGGGCACCTGTGGGGCGAACACCTGGGCGGTCAGCACGTCGCGCCACAGGGAGTGCATGCCGCCGTCGGGGTCGCAGACGCTCATCGGGGTGAAGGTGTCGCCGTGGTAGCCGCCGCGCCAGGTCATCAACCGGTGCTTGCCGGGGCGTCCGCGGGCGCGCCAGTACTGCAGCGCCATCTTGACCGCCACCTCCACCGACACCGAACCGGAGTCGGAGAAGAACACCGTGTCCAGCCCCGGCGGGGTGATGTCCACCAGGAGCTGGGCCAGCCGCGCGGCGGGTTCGTGGGTGAGCCCGCCGAACATGACGTGGTTCATGGTGGCCAGTTGCGCGGTCAAGGCGGCGTCCAGACGCGGATGCCCGTGGCCGTGGATCGCGGTCCACCAGGAGCTCATCGCATCGAGCACCTCAACCGGCGCGCCATCGACGATCACCGTCAGGTAGGCGCCCCGAGCGGCCACCGCCACCGTCGGGGCGGGCGTCTCGGCGCCGATCGTGCTGTACGGGTGCCACAGATGTGCGGTGTCGATGGCGCTGATCTGCTCGGGAGTCAACGCGGACATGACTGACGACAGTAGTGCAGGTCGGCGGGCGTAACCGTTCGGTCACAGGTTGCCGAATTTCTCTGCAGCGGCGGCGCACCGGGCGTAAACGCCGGTACGCTCTGTGACAGAAGTGGCCAATGATGCTGCTGTTGTGAACGACCCGAGAAGGGGGAAGACCGATGAAACGCGTCTGCGCCACCGCACTCGCACTGGCGGCGGCAGTGGCCCCGGTGCTGAGCGCCGCCGGCCCCGCCGGCGCCGAGCCGATCTCGCAGTCCGGTCACAGCCCGCTCATCGACCGGGTGATCCAGCGCGCCCTGTCCCAGCGCGGGGTGCCCTACGTCTACGGCGGCGGCGACGTCTCCGGACCCACCAACGGCGCTCGTGCCAGGGCCGCCACCACCTCGGGCGCGGTCACCGGCCTGCCGGGCACCGGGATCGGCGGTCTTCCCGGGGGTCCGGTGGTCGCCGGCAGCGCCACCCCCGGCCTGGCGGTCCCGCCCGGCGCGGGCCTGCCCTCGGCCGGCACCGTCGGTTTCGACGCGTCGGGCCTCATCCAGTACGCGTTCGCCGGTGCCGGTATCAAGATGCCGCGCACCTCCGGCGACCAGTGCAGCGTCGGCCAGAAGGTGCCGCCCGCGCAGGCCCGCCCCGGCGACCTGCTCTGCTACGGCCCGGGCGGAACGCAGAGCGTCGCGCTGTACCTCGGCAACAACCAGATGATCGAGGGCACCGACCCGGCGGTCACGGTCTCCCCGGCCCGCACCTCCAACATGGTTCCCTATCTGACCCGGGTGATTCCCTGACACACCGGCTGACGTCACAGCGTTTGGAATGCGGTTTCTACAGCCCGGTTAGGTAGATTATCGGGCGATCATGATTGCCCTGTCCCCGCCGCGACCGGCGGCAACGCCGGTTGCCGTACCCGCTTCCGCACCCGATCCGGCCCCTGCGCCGGCCGCCGTGATGGGAACCCGCAAGGCCGGTTTCTACCGCCACGACCTCGACGGGCTGCGCGGCATCGCGATCGCGTTGGTTGCGGTGTTCCATGTCTGGTTCGGGCGGGTCTCCGGTGGGGTGGATGTCTTCCTGGCGCTGTCGGGCTTCTTCTTCGGCGGCAAGCTGCTGCGCGTCGCGCTGAACCCGGCCTCGTCGCTGTCCCCGATCCCGGACCTGATCCGGCTGGTTCGTCGGCTGCTGCCGGCCCTGGTGGTGGTGCTGGCGGCATGCGCCGGGCTCACCATCTGGATCCAGCCGCAGACCCGCTGGGAGACCTTCGCCGACCAGAGCCTGGCCAGCCTCGGCTACTACCAGAACTGGGAGTTGGCCCGCACCGCCTCGGACTACCTGCGCGCCGGTGAGGCGGTCAGCCCGCTGCAGCACATCTGGTCGATGTCGGTGCAGGGCCAGTTCTATCTCAGCTTCCTGCTGCTGATCTTCGGGTTCGCGTTCGCCTTCCGGCGGCTGCTGCGCACCCACCTGCGCTCGGCCTTCGTGGTGCTGCTCACCGGGTTGACCGTGGCGTCGTTCTGGTATGCGATCGTCGCCCACCAGGCCAACCAGGCCCTGGCCTACTACAACAGCTTCGCCCGCGCCTGGGAACTGCTGCTCGGCGCGCTGGCCGGGGCGCTCATCCCCTACATCCGCTGGCCGATGTGGCTGCGCAACACCGTGGCCACCCTGGCGTTGGCGGCGATCCTGAGCTGCGGCGCCCTGATCGAAGGCGTGCGGGAATTTCCCGGCCCGTGGGCGCTGGTACCGGTCGGCGCCACGGTGGCGTTCATACTGGCCGGGGCCAACCGGCACGCGCAGCCGAGCACCAGCGAGAAACCGCCCTGGCCTAACCGGTGGCTGGCATGCGGGCCGCTGGTGACGCTCGGGGCGATGGCCTACTCGCTGTACCTGTGGCACTGGCCGCTGCTGATCTTCTGGTTGTCCTACACCGGCCACAAGCACGCTTCGGTGCTGGAGGGGGCGGCGATCCTGCTGGTCTCCGGTGTGCTCGCCTACTTGACCACCCGGCTCGTCGAGGACCCCCTGCGCTACCGCGCGCCGGCCGGCGCCGGGCCCACCCCGGTGACGAGCATTCCCGGGCGGAGACTCTCGGCGGGCTGGTGGAAACGCCCGACGCTGGCGTTGGGTTCGACGGTGGTGCTGCTGGGTGTGGCGCTGACCGCGACATCGTTCACCTGGCGCGAGCACGTCACCGTCCAGCGCGCCAGCGGCAAGGAATTGGCCAAGCTCAGCAAGGACGACTACCCGGGAGCCCGTGCGTTGATCAAGCATCAGCGGGTGCCCAAGCTGCGGATGCGGCCCACCATCCTGGAGGCCAAGAAGGACCTGCCGCGCTCCACCCGGGACGGGTGCATCAGCACCTTCACCAATCCGGCCCTGATCAACTGCACCTACGGCGACCCGGAGGCCACCCGCACCGTCGCGCTGGCCGGTGGGTCACATGCCGAACACTGGCTGCCCGCGTTGGACATCCTCGGCCAGAAGCACCACTTCAAAGTGGTGACCTATCTCAAGATGGGCTGCCCGCTGTCCACCGAGAAGGTGCCGCTGATCATGGGCAACAACGCGCCCTACCCGCAGTGCTACCAGTGGGTGGGCAAAACCATGGACAAGTTGATCGCCGACCGACCGGACTTCGTGTTCACCACCGCCACCCGGCCGTGGAACATCAAACCCGGCGACGTGATGCCGGGCACCTACATCGGTATCTGGAAACGGCTGTCGGAGAACAACATTCCCATCCTCGGAGTGCGGGACACGCCGTGGTTGGTGCGCGACGGCGAACCCTTCCAGCCGGCCGACTGTCTGGCCTCCGGGGGCGACGCGGTGTCCTGCGGCATCAAACGCTCGGAAGTCCTCGTCGACCGCAACCCCACCCTGGACTTCGTCGAACGGTTCCCGCTGCTCAAGCCGCTGGATCTGTCCGACGCCGTGTGCGACGTCGACATCTGCCGCGCCGTGGAAGGCAACGTGCTGATCTACCACGATTCCCATCACCTGTCGGCGACCTATATGCGCACCATGGCCGGGGAGCTCGGGCGGCAGATGGGTGCGGCCACCGGATGGTGGTGAGCCCGGGCGTGCCCACGGTCTGGCCCGGCCACAGTTACCCGCTCGGCGCCGTCTATGACGGGGCCGGCACCAATTTCGCGGTGTTCTCCGAGGTCGCCGAGCGCGTTGAACTGTGCCTGATCGACGAGGCCGACAACACCGAGTCCCGGATCGGTCTCGACGAGGTGGACGGCTATGTCTGGCACGCTTACCTGCCCGGTGTCGGACCCGGCCAGCATTACGGCTTTCGGGTGCACGGACCGTTCGACCCCGCCGCCGGGCACCGTTGTGACCCCAGCAAGCTGCTGCTGGACCCATACGGCAAGGCATTCCACGGCGACTTCGAATTCGGTCCGCAGCTGTTCTCCTACGACCTGAACGATGCCGACCGCGATGGGCCTCCCCCGGCGCTCGATTCGTTGGGGCACACCATGACCAGCGTGGTGATCAACCCCTTCTTCGACTGGGCCGCCGACCGCGCACCGCGCACCCCCTACCACGAGACGATCATCTACGAAGCGCACGTCAAGGGCATGACCCAAACCCACCCGGGAATACCGGAGGAGCTGCGCGGCACCTATGCCGGCCTGGCGCACCCGGTGATCATCGAGCACCTCAAGTCGCTGAACGTGACGGCGATCGAGCTCATGCCGGTGCACCAGTTCCTGCACGATCATCGGCTGGTGCAGCTGGGATTGCGGAACTACTGGGGCTACAACACATTCGGGTTCTTCGCGCCGCACAACTCGTATGCGGCCAGTCGCCAGGCCGGCGGCGCAGTGGCGGAGTTCAAGGCGATGGTGCGCACCTTCCACCAGGCGGGCATCGAGGTCATTCTGGACGTGGTCTACAACCACACCGCCGAAGGCAACCATCTGGGGCCGACGATCAACTTTCGCGGGATCGACAACGCCGCCTACTATCGGCTCTCCGACGACGACCCACGGTTCTACACCGACTACACTGGCACCGGCAACAGTCTCAACGCCCGGCACCCGCACACCCTGCAGCTGATCATGGACTCGCTGCGCTACTGGGTGACCGAAATGCACGTCGACGGCTTCCGTTTCGACCTCGCGTCGACGCTGGCTCGTGAACTGCACGACGTCGATCGCCTGTCGGCGTTCTTTGATCTGGTGCAACAGGATCCGGTGGTCAGCCAGGTCAAGCTGATCGCCGAGCCGTGGGACGTCGGCGAAGGCGGCTACCAGGTGGGCAACTTCCCGGGATTGTGGACGGAGTGGAACGGCAAGTACCGCGACACCGTCCGCGACTATTGGCGGGGCGTACCGGAGACCTTGGGCGAGTTCGCCTCCCGGCTGACCGGGTCGTCGGATCTGTACGAGGCGACCGGCCGGCGTCCCAGTGCCAGCATCAACTTCGTCACCTGCCATGACGGGTTCACGCTGGCAGATCTGGTGTCCTACAACGACAAACACAACGAAGCCAACGGCGAGGACAACCGGGACGGCGAGAGTTACAACCGGTCGTGGAACTGCGGTGTGGAGGGGCCGACCGACGACCCCGCGATTCTGGCGTTACGCGCGCACCAAGTCCGCAACATCATGGCCACCCTGCTGGTCAGCCAGGGCACCCCGATGATCTTGCACGGCGACGAGATGGGCCGCACCCAGCGCGGCAACAACAACGTCTACTGCCAGGACTCCGAGCTGTCCTGGATGGACTGGTCGCTGGTCGACAAGAACGCCGACCTACTGGCGTTCACCCGCACCGTGACCGCGCTGCGATCCGGCCATCCGGTGTTCCGCCGCCGCCGGTTCTTCGAGGGCCGGCCGATCCGCGGCGGCGACGAGGTCCGTGACATCGCCTGGCTCACCCCGGCCGGCCAGGAGATGACCCAGCAGGACTGGGGCAGCGAATTCGGCAGGTGCATCATGGTTTTCCTCAACGGCGAGGCGCTGCCCGAGCCCGATGTCCGCGGCCAGCGGATCATCGACGACTCATTTCTGCTGTGCTTCAACGCCGGTGAGACACCAGTGGACTTCGTCACCCCGAACACCGAATACGCCCAAGGCTGGCAGGCGGTGATCGACACCGCCGACCCCACCGGGACCAGCGATCTCACGGTCGCGGCCGGCCAAACCGTGACAGTGACGGCCCGCTCGCTGATCATTCTGCAGAAGAGCCGTTGAACCGAGGGTGTCGCCATCTTGCCGGTGGTCGCTCCACCGGGACGGCAGGATGTTTGCCCGGCTTTCAGCGACAATCTGAGTGCTCGCTGACCGTGCACTCGTAGGACGGAAGCCATGAGCTAAGGCCGCGCCGTCAACATCGGCTGCCGCGCCACCTTCGCTGCTGCACCTGAGCGGCGATATCTGCGCGCGGCCACGGTTCAATGACTGCCAGGTGAGACCCGCACTGCGCAGATGTTCTGCGACAATCACCGCCTCGCTGACATCCGCCGGATCGGCACCTCCGCGCCCGTCGCCGCGAACGCGTGCTACGCCGCCCGGCGCCCAAAGTAGCGGATACCGGCCAGTTGCGGAATCCGGTACGGGCTGCGGAGGCGACGGGTTGCGTGTCCGCGGCTGCGCAGGTGGTAGCGGCTGAGTTCACGCCGCACCGAGGGCGCCACCAGCGGCCCCAACACCGCCCCGGCGCCGAGCGCCAGGGCCAGCCCGGCCGCCATCCCGAGGGTGCCGCCGGCGTTGGGCTGCCCGTTGACCAGTTGCACGAAGCCGCGGAACAGCGTCAGTCCGGGAACCAACGGGATGATCCCGGCCATGATGATCACCAGCGGGGTGACGCGCAGCCGTGGCGCGAGCAGGGTGCCGACCAGCCCGGTCGCCGCGGCGGCGGCAAACGAGCTCACGATCGGGTTGGTCTGCACCAGTTGCAGCCCGAAGAACAGCAACGTTGCGGTCGCCCCGGCAAGACCGGCCGCCAAGGCCGCCTTGAGCTGCGCATAGCCGGCGAGCGCCGCGGCGGCCGCGCCGATCGCGCCGGCCAGCATGTACACCGGCACGCTGAGCACCGCGACCGGCACCTCGGGGCTCACCCGGACTTGCACACCGAACGCCGTGCCGATCCGCACCGCGATGGAGACGCCGACCAGGATGCCGACCGACAAGAGCAGGATGTCCATTCCCCGCGACACGGCCGTGAGTTGGTAGCCGGTGATGGCGTCCTGCACCGAGCCGACGGTAGCCAGCCCGGACAGCAGCACCACGATGTTGGCGGCCACCACCGGTGAGACCGGGGTTCCGGCGGGCAGCCAGCCGACGGCGTGCAGGCCGATGGCGACACCGGTGGCGATGGCGGCGGCAACCACCTGCTGGAACAGCATGGGCAGCTGCCAGCCGTTGAGCACGCGACCGACCCGGTCGATCAGGGCCGTGGTGACCGCCGAAATCAGCGCGACCAGCGGCCCGGCGCCGATCAACACGGCGAAGCCACCGGCCATGACCGCCCAGCCGGCCGTGGCCACCCACCGCGGATAGGGATGGGCGGCGCGGTTCACGCTGTCCAACTGCTCTTGCACCCACTCGGGGTCGGGCGTCGTGTTCACGACATGCTCGGCAAGATCGGTGGCCAGCTGCAGGCGGGTGTAGTCCAGGGAGCGCGACTGCACCAGGTACATCGCGGTGACCGGAGCACCCGGAACCCCGCGGGGCACCGACACCCGGATGGAATTCGCCATGATGTCCACCTGGGTCTGCGGCAGCCCGTAGGCGGTGGCGATGGCGAGCATGCTCGAGGCGACATCAGCGGTTCCGGCCTGCGAGCCCAACAGCAGTTGGCCGAATCGCAGGGCGATATCGAGAACCCGCCGGACGTCGGTTTCATCCATGCGCTTCGTTTCCGATGACACCATGCCGCCTCGGCTACCCGTTCGGCGCCGCGAGGCCACCTGCGGCGGCGGATCGGTGCGCTGCTACAGCAGGTAGCGATACGCCGGTGACCCCGGCTCCAGCGGCTCGACGTGCACCTGGGAGGAGCGCATCCGGGCCAGCAGCCCATCGAGATCAGCCGCCGACCCGAGTTGGATGCCGACCAGGGCCTCCCCGGTCTCGCGGTTGTTGCGCTTGACGTACTCGAACAGGGTGACGTCGTCCCCGGGCCCGAGCACCTCGTCGAGGAACCGCCGCAGCGCGCCCGGCTCCTGGGGGAAGTCGACCAGGAAGTAGTGCTTGAGGCCCAGGTGCACCAGGGAACGTTCGAGGATCTCGCCGTACCGCGAGACGTCGTTGTTGCCGCCGGAGATCAGGCACACCACCGTCGAACCCGGCGCGATATCGGCCTCCAGCAGGCCGGCCACCGACAGCGCGCCGGCCGGCTCGGCGATGATCCCCTCGTTCTGATAGAGGTCGAGCATCGCGGTGCAGACCGCGCCCTCGTCGACGGTGGTGACCGAGACCATGTCGCCGGCGGCGGCCAGCGCGGCGTAGGGCAGCGCCCCGGCCCGCCTGACCGCGGCGCCGTCGACGAACTGATCGACGTGGTCGAGGGTCACCAGTTCCCCGGCGGCCAGCGCCGCCATCAT
Organism: Mycolicibacter sinensis; assembly: GCF_001667945.1. Lineage (GTDB taxonomy): Bacteria > Actinomycetota > Actinomycetes > Mycobacteriales > Mycobacteriaceae > Mycobacterium > Mycobacterium sinense_B. The sequence continues at coordinate 17,620 of NZ_LZJK01000046.1, forward strand.
CGAGGCCGCTCCGGCCGGCTCGATGCCCAGCACCGCGCTGGTGGTGGTCCGCTCCGCCAGGTAGGTGGTGATGCCGGCGATGCACCCACCGCCGCCGACCGGAACCACGACGAGGTCCGGTTCGGTCCCGAGCTGGTCGAGTATCTCCACCGCGATCGTGCCCTGGCCCGCCATAGTCCGCAGATCGTCGTAGGGCGGCACCAGGGTGGCGCCGGTGCGGGCCACGTCGGCCAGTGCTGCCTCGGCGGCCAGGTCATAGGTCGCCCCGCCGACGATCAGCTCGATGAACTCTCCGCCGTGATAGCGGATGCGGTCACGCTTCTGCTTCGGTGTCTTGGCCGGCACGTAGACCCGGCCGTGGACACCCAGCGAGCGGCAGGCGTAGGCGAACCCCTGCGCGTGGTTGCCGGCCGAGGAGCACACCACACCGGCGGCCATCTCGTCCTCGGTCAGCTGGACCAGCAGGTTGTAGGCGCCGCGCAGCTTGTAGGACCGCACCGACTGCAGATCCTCGCGCTTGAGGTACACCCGGGCGCCGGTGAGCTCGGAGAGCCGGTCGCTGTGCTGCAGCGGGGTGGGCGCCACCACGCCGGCAATCCGCTTGGCTGCCGCGTCGACGTCGGCCGCTGTCAGCGGACCTTTCGCTGGGCCCGCGTCGGGGCCACTTCTGTTCTGGCGCAGTTCGGCGGACACCGCAATATGGTGCCACCCAGCAGCAGGTTCAGCCCACCGGGGTCAGCACGAACACCGGGATCTGGCGGTCGGTCTTGGCCTGATAGTCGGCGTAGTCCGGCCAGGCGGCAACCGCGCGCTCCCACCAGATCGCCTTCTCCTCGCCGAACACCTCCCGGGCGTCGTAGTCCCCGGAGACCGTGCCGTCCTGCAACTCGACCCGCGGGTTCTTCTTGACGTTGTGGTACCAGACGGGGTGCTTGGGGGCGCCGCCGAGTGAGGCGACGATGGCGTACTCACCGTCGTGCTCCACCCGCATCAGCGGGGTCTTGCGCAGCTTGCCGGTCTTGGCTCCCACGCTGGTCAGCAAGATGACCGGCTTGCCCTTCATTTCGGTGCCCTCGGTGCCGCCCGAGGCCATGTACTTCTCGGCGTTCTCCCGCGACCACTCCCACGGGCTGGGTGCGTACTCTCCGCTCAGAGGCATGCCGTCAGCGTAGCCCGACGACCGGACGCGACACCCCGACCACGAGATTTCGGCTGGCCTAACAATTAGTTATCGCGTACCGTTAACGCTATGACCACCGCCGACCGTTACCGGCAGCAACAGGTGCCGATCGCGGGTGTGCCCTGGCCGGTTTACAAGCTGGTCGCGCTGGCCGCCGGCGTCATCACCCTGCTGGGCGTCGGCGCGGCCACGGCCAGTGCTTCGGCCGCGGTGCTGGCCGGTGCCGGGGTGTGCACCGCGGTCTGGCTCGTCCTCGGGTCACGGCGTCTGTCAGGGCACTGAACGCCGCTATCGGGGATCCGGCGGCGGGCCGTCGTAGACCAGCACATCGCCATCACGCCGCGCTTCTGCGGTGGGCCGGTGCTCGGGCAGCTTTCCGTCGTGCATCAGATGCCGCACCTCGATTCCGCGGACCAGGGTGAGGTAGTCGGCGATCAACTTGCGGTGGCAACGCCACCACACGGTCTCGGCGCACATCACCGCGACCTGGTGTTCGGCGGCATCGGTCAGCAGCTCGTCGATACCGGCCCGGAAATCCTCCGAGCGCATGTAACCGGCATAAGAGCGGAAGGAGTCGTTGCGCAGCCCGACATCCGGGCTCTCGCCTTTGACCCGGCGCCAGCCGCCCAACCGTGGCTCCCAGCGATAGCCGATTCCGGCGTCGGGCAGCCAGTGCTGCATCGCCTCGCGGGCGGTGTCGGGATTGCGTCGGCTGCCCGGTGCGGTACGCACGTCGACCAGGCGGCCCACGCCCGCCCCGGACAGCAGCGCCGTGATCCCCGCCGCGTCCGCGGTGCCGTGGCCGAAGGTGAAAACCGTTGGTGTCGTGGTGCTGCCCTCCTCAGACGGCTGTCGTGGTCCGGTCAGCCTCGGCGGCCTGCGGCTGGTGGACGTGCGGACCGGGCTCGGCGGCGTAGAGCTCCTCGATCTCGTCGGCGTACTTGGCGGCAATCGGCCGGCGTTTCAGCTTCATGGTGAGCGTGACCTCGTCGCCGCCGGGCTCCCACAGCGTGGGCAGCACCCGGAAGCGCTTGATCTGCTCGACGCGCGAGAGCTTGGCGTTGCCGGCGGCGACCCCGGCAGCGATCTGCGCGATCACGCCCGGATCGGCGGCCAGCGCGGCCGGTGTCGCCTCGGCCACCCCGTGCGCGGCGGCGTAGGGCCCGACCGAGTCGGCGTCGAACACCAACAGCGCGGTGTTGTAGGGCCGCGCGTCACCGACGGTGACCATCGCCCCGATCATCGGGCACGACGCCAGGATGGCGTTCTCGATGTTGGCCGGCGACATGTTCTTGCCCGCGGCGTTGATGATCAGCTCCTTCTTGCGGTCGATCACCCGCAGGTAGCCGTCAGCGTCTTCTTCGAGGATGTCACCGGTGTGCAACCAGCCGTCGGAGTCGATCGCCTCGGCGGTCCTGGCCGGCTCTTTGCGGTAGCCGCGCATCACCAGGGGCCCGCGGACCAGGAACTCGCCATCATCGGCGACGCGACTTTCCAGCCCCGGCAGCAACTTTCCGACGGTTCCCAGCCGGGCTTCGCGCGGATGCGCCGTCGATGCGACACAGCTGAGCTCCGACATGCCCCAGACTTCGCAGATCGGTATCCCGATCCCGGCGAAGAAGCCCAGCGTCTCCTTGGGAATCGGGGCCGCACCCGAGACCGCCCACCGCAGTTCGTCCAACCCTATCCTGGCCCGTAGTTTCGACAGCACCAGGTCGTCGGCCCGGGCCCACTCCGCGGCGACATCGCCGGGCACCGGCTCGCCGGCCAGCAGTGCCGCAGATCGCTTCGCCCCGACCGCGAGCGCCCACTGCAGCGCGGCGCGGCGGTCGGGGTCGGGTTCACCGTCGACAGCGAATTCGATTGCCGCCTTGAGCTTCTCCCACACCCGCGGGACAGCCGCCCAGATGGTGGGCCGTACGTCGGGCAGTGCCCCGGCGATGGTCTTCACATCGGGAACGACGGTGACCTGAACGCCGAAGATCTCCTGGTTGTATAGCGCCATCGCCCGGTCGGCGATGTGCGCCGACGGCAGGTAGGAGGTGACGCGGTCGCCGTAGCGGACGCCCAGCACGGCGTCGAGGGCCCGGGCCTCGAACAACAGGTTGGTGTGCGTCATCTCCACCCCTTTGGGGGCGCCGGTGGTGCCCGAGGTGTAGATCAGGGTGACGACGTCGTCGGGTTGTACTGCGCGCCAGGAGGATTCGAAGTCGAAGTCGGCGTGCCCCGCCGCCAGCAAATCGTCGAGAGACAGGGTTCCGGGCGGGTGCCCGTCGACGCACACGATGTGGTCGATGGACGCGCCGGCGGCCCGAATCGCCGCGACGTAGGCCTGCTCGCAGACCACCACCTTGGTGCCGGCGTTACCGAACAGGTAACCGAGCTGCTCGGCGGGCAGCGTGTTGTACACCGAGAACGACGTGGCCCCCGCGTGTTGAGCCCCGACCTCCAGCGGGTAGAACTCGATCCGGTTGGCCATCATCAGCGACACCGTGTCGCCGCGTCGCACCCCGAGGCCGGCCAGTCCGGCCGCCACCTGCTGCACCTGTGTCGCATACTCGCACCAGGTCAGCGTCTGCGTGCCGCCGACGGTTCGCAGTGCCACCGCGTCGGGATCGATGGCGGCCGTGCGCTGAAACGCCTCACACAAGGTGCCCACCGGCTTGCTGTTTGTCATGTCGCCCCCCTGCTCGCCGCTGACTAGCGCCGACTCACCTTTTGCAGATACGCCATCGCCGAGGCCTGTGACTCGGGATCGTGCACGGCCGTCACGAGTGCATCGGCATCGTTCCAGCTGCGCGCGGTGACCACCATCCCCTCGGTCACCGCATTGACCTGACGCTTGGTGCCGCACAACGTCAGCGCGGATTTCCCGACCAGCTTCTCGACCAGCTCATCGACTTCATCGTCCAGATCGGCCTCGGGCACCACCCGGTTGAGGAATCCGGCCGCCTTCGCCTCGGCGGCGTCGAACGGCCGGCAGGTCATCACCAGCTCTTTGGTCAGCGATGGGCCGATCTCCCGGACCAGCCGCGGGATGCCGCCCCACGCCAGCGGGATACCCAGGTCGACTTCCGGGATGGAAAACCGGGTGTTCGCGGCGGCCACCCGCAGATCGCAGGCCGCGGCCAGCACCACGCCGCCGCCCACGCAGTGGCCGTGCAGGCGCACCACCGTCACCGCCCGCATGGCCTCGATCGCCTCGGCCATCCGCCGGCCGGCGTCCGCGGCCTCCCGCACGGCTGCCGCGCCGTCGGCAGCGGCGGCGAACGCAGCCAGATCCGCGCCGGCCGAGAAGGCCCGGCCACTGCCGGCGAAGACGACGACCTTGACCGCGGGCCGGGCGTCGAACCAGCGGGCCGCCGAGATCAGCTCCTGCAGGGTCACGGTGCTCAGTGGGTTGAGCTTGTCCGGGCGATTCAAGGTGATCGATCCACGCGCCCCCTCGGCCGCCACCGTGAGGGTGGTCGCCTGCTGCGTTTCCATGAGCGTTGACGTTAGCGGCGCGGTAGCGGCATTGGTTCCGGTTTCCCCGCGTATGTCCGATCGTCGCCTACGGTGAACCCCATGCCGATTGCCGTCACCGAGTTCAGCCTCCTCGAGCAGACCGCGTTTCTCACCGCCTACGCCCGCGCCCTCGACAACCGCTCCCCGACTCCGATTCTCGGCGACGAGTTCTCGGACCGGGTCGTCGGCCTGATCGACTACGACTTCGACGGTTTCCGGATCCCGGCCAGCGTGGTGCGCCAGACGGCACTGCGGGCCAAGCTGCTCGATGACCGGGTTCGTAGGTTCACCGCCGCGAATCCCGACGCCGTCGTGGTGGATCTCGGCGCCGGGCTCAACGAGCCACTGGCGCGGGTGCAGCCGCCGGCGAGCGTCGACTGGTACAGCATCGATCTCCCGCATGTGGTCGCCCTGCGCGACAAGCTGCTGCCGGCTCAGCGCGCGGAGCACGTCATCGCGGCCGATCTGACGTCCCCGGACTGGACGGCCGGCATCCCGGTCGGCCGACCGACCATGGTGATCGCCGACGGCCTGTTCGCCTTTCTCACCGAACCACAGGTCATCGCCCTGCTGGGGCGGGTTATCGACTACTTCGGGACCGGCGAGTTGGCGTTCAACGATTACGGCCGGGTCGGCGCGCTGAGCTCGCTGGGGATGAAGCTCGCGCCGCGAGGCATGTTCAGCGTGCTTCGCCACGTCTGGGCCAACCCCGGCTTCACCGACCCGCACACCCCCGAGCGGTGGGAGCCGCGGCTGCGCCTGGTCGAGCAGGCCTGCCTGGCGCACGCCGCTGAAGTCGACGCATTCCCCCCGGCGGCTCGGCGGCTGACCCGGCTTGCCGGCCGGTTCAAGTCAGTGGCCGGCAAAGCCCGGGTGCTGCGTTACAAGTTCTGAGATGCCCGCTACAGCGGGACGTCACAGCCGCCGAGGAAGTCACACGGATTGAAGTCCAGAACGGCGAACGGGTCGTTCGGAATCACGTAATCCGGGATCTCCGGGGTCCACGAGTGGAACAAGCTGTTCCACAGCTGCTGTGGGGCCTCCTCGCCGAACTGGATCAGACCCGCCGAGACACCGTTGAGCGGGTCGGTCACCACCGAGTAGGTGGTGCCGGCGGCGGACATGATCCAGTAGTTCAGATCGTGCGGACCCACACCGTTGAGGGTCACGTTGGTGAAGGCGCCATCGAACAGGTTGATCGTGTACATCGAGGCCCCGGCCAGATAGCCGAAGTTGCCCAGCACGCTCAGGTCTTCGGGGGTGTCGGCGTTCGGTATGAAGTCCCCGAATTGGTAGGCCGAGGTGGAGTAGAACGAGTTCCAGAAGTCCTCGATCTTGATGTTGTAGCCGCCGACCTCATCGCCGTTGAGGGTGACGTTGTAGAGCTGGTCACCCTTCCAGTCGGTGATCCACGGTCGGATGCCCTCGTAGGACCAGTCCCGGCCGACGCTTTCGCGCGTCAGTGGCTCCATCACCAAGCAGACCACGCCGTCGCAGGTCTCGTACGGCCCGTCCCATCCGGGCACCGGAGAGGTTCCGCCGGACTCGCCGGCGGCGTGAGCTGACGACATCGGCAGTATTACTGCGGCGAACCCAGCAGCGGCGCCTACCCCGAGCAGGGTGAGAAGACGACGCGATTTCCACATGACTGCCTCCGTTAAGCTTGTTGCTCGTGCGCTTTGTGACGCCTCAGGTGACCAAACGTTACACGTGTGTTATCTGATTCATATCAGAATCTGATGAGATTTTTTGTTAACGCTGAGCCCCCGGTTCGTTTCGCCTCGACACCATATGCGTTGCTCCTACAGTCCCGCCACTTGGCCGTCGAGGTACTCGCTGGGGTCGAAGTCCAAGCCGGCCCACGGGTCGGCCGGGATCAGGTAGTCAGGCACCGAGACATAACTGGAATTATCGAGACTATTCCACAACAGCGTCGGCGCCGCATCTCCGGCGTACTGGATGTAGTCCTGGCTCGCCCCGTCCATCGTCACCTCGGTGTTGACGTAGTTCGGGGTGGTGACGATCCAGTAGGTCGCCCCGTTGGCGGCGTCGTTGATCGTCACCTGGTTGAAGTCGCCAAAGGTGGTGCTATACACCGTCGTACCGGTCAGGCCGGCGAACGCGCCGGGGTCGGCGCCGTCCGCGGCCGGAGTGTAAGCGCCATAGGTGTAAGTGGAGCTGGACATCAACGCCGACCAGTAGTCCTCCACCTTGATGTCGTAGCTGCCCGCGTTGACCAGGGAACCGTCGGCCGCGGCCACCTCGACGTTGTAGACCTGGTCCCCCTTCCAGTCGGTGAAGTACGGCCGGAAGCCGCTGTAGGTCCAGGTGTCCGGGTTGTCGATGCCCATCACCAGACACGTCGCCCCGTCACAGGTCTGATAGGGGCCGGCAACACCGGCGTGCGCAAGTGCTGCCGGCATGACGCACCCGGCGAACAGGGCGGCTGCTGCTCCCCCGAGCAACGCTAAGACGCGGTTTCGCACAGACATCACAGATGGTCCTTTTCCCCCGGGACCACACCAGTTGTGTGGGAAGTTTCAGACGTTACACCGGTGATGCTGTGTTGTTACGAGAAACGGATCTAAACGTTACCTTGAGATTGAGCTTTCCCGGTCCGGCACGTCAACGGGCTCCATTGGGGCTGGAGTGCAGGGCCGGCGGGTGGATACCGCAGGTGCACGCGTCGATCGACGGGCAGGTGCACTGCATACCCCACTCGATCACCGCGCGGGCGCGCGACAACGACTCGAGCTGGGCGTCGATCTCGGCGAGCTTGACCTGCGCCAGCGCTCGGCTCGCCGGGCGACCGGGCACGTCGTCGGCGAACAACAGCTGGATCTCGTCGAGGGCAAACCCCGCCGATTTGCACAGGCCGATGATCTCGAGACGGGCCAGCACCGCCTCGTCGTACCGGCGCTGCCCGCCCGCTCGCGCCGGCGGCGCCACCAGGCCGATCTGCTCGTAATAGCGCAACGTGGTCGCGGCGACTCCGCTACGGCGGGCCACCTCGCCAATCGTCAATCGGCCGGACAACAGCGCCCCCTGGTGCTTGACTTAGAGTCAACTCTAGGTTGTTCACTGGCGTCATGCCCATACAACGACTCGACGAACTGCGCACAGCCCGCTACGCGCTGTTGCGGTCCTTCCGCCGCGACGGCTCGCCGGTGGCCACTCCGGTGTGGTTCGCGCTCGACGACGACACGGTGCTGTTCCGCACCAAGATCGGCCCCAAGACCCGGCGACTTGCGCTGCGCCCGGACGTCGAGCTGACCGCCTGCGATTACCGCGGCCGGTGCCGTGACGAGGCGCCAGCCGTTGCTGGCCGGGCCACCATTCTCTCCGGCGCCGAGGCCGAGGCCGCCAACCGCACCCTGCACCGGCGCTACGGCTGGCAGTGGAACGTGATGCCGATGATCACGGTTCCGGGCGTGACCAATGTGCACCGGGATCTGCCCCTGCGCGAGAAACTGCGGCGCGCGCTCAGCCGCACGCTGTGGCCGGACAGCGTCATCGTGGCCGTGGCCGTGGCCGTCTGACCGGCCGTCGGCCTCACTCGGGCGCGCAGCCAGCGGACAGCCCGGCCGCAGAGATCGCATCCGGGGCGCACGCCCTGGCGGAGTGGCAGTGGCCGGGCGGCCGATGAACCGGTGGTGAGGCCAAGCAGCGGTGTCGGGGGTAGCCGCTACCCGCCCAGGCACCCCGGTCCCAGCAGCGCCTTGAGGTCACCCATCAGCGCTGAGGACGGCGTCACCCGTAGCGACGGGTCCAGTTCCAGCACGGTGATCCGCTCCCCGCTGATCAGCCGCAGCTGCACCTGCGCCGTGCCGGGATGGCGGGTCAGCACCTGCTTGAGGGCGGTGACCTTGTCCATGGTGCATTGCCGGGTCGGCAGGCTGACCGCCAGCGGTCGATCCGCAGCGTTGCCGGAGAAGTCGGGCACCACCAGCTCGTTGGCGATCAGCGAGATCCGGTCGTCGCGGATGGCGACTTTGGCGTTGACCAGCACCACGGCGTCGTCGACGACCTCGGCGCCGTAGGCCGAATAGGTGTGCGGGAAGAACATCACCTCGATACCTCCGGTGAGGTCCTCCAATTGCGCTGAGGCCCAGGGCATTCCGTTCTTGTTCACCCGGCGGTTCACCGATGCCAGGATGCCGCCCACCCGCACCTGGGTGTCGTTGGCGATCTCACCCTCCAGGATCGCCGGGATCTGGGTGTCGACCTGGGTGGCCAGCAGATGCGCGATGCCGTTGAGTGGATGTCCGGAGACGTAGAGTCCGAGCATCTCCCGCTCCAGGGCCAGTTTGTGCTTGTCGGCCCACTCCTCGTCAGGCACCCGGATCCCGAAAACGGCGTCGGTCCCAGCGGTTTCGCCATCCCCGCCACCGAACAGGTCGAACTGCCCCATCGCCTGGGCTTTCTTGGTGCCCAGCACCGAGTCGACCGCGTCGGTGTGCACCAGGAACAGGCCCTTGCGCGGGTGGCCCAACGAGTCGAAGGCGCCGGCCTTGATCAGCGATTCGGTGACCTTCTTGTTGCAGGCGGCGATATCGATCTTGTTGAGATAGTCGGAGAAATCGGTGAACCGGCCCTTGTGGGTGCGGGTGCTGATCAGCGACCCGACCACGTTGGCGCCGACGTTGCGCACCGCGCCCAGCCCGTAGCGGATGTCCTCCCCGACCGAGGCGAAGTTCAGTTCGGATTCGTTGACGTCCGGCGGCAGCACCGTGATACCCAGCCGCCGGCAGTCCGCCAGGTACACCGCTGCCTTGTCCTTGTCGTCACCGACCGAGGTCAACAACCCGGCCATGTATTCGGCCGGGTAGTTGGCCTTGAGGTACGCCGTCCAGTAGGACACCAGCCCGTACCCGGCCGCGTGCGACTTGTTGAACGCATACCCGGCGAACGGAAGGATGGTGTCCCACAACGCTTTGACGGCCTTCTCGGAGAACCCGTTGGCGGTCATGCCTTCGTAGAAGCCCTTGTACTCGGCCTCTAGGACCTCGAGTTTCTTCTTGCCCATGGCTTTACGCAGCGCATCGGCCTTGCCCATCGTGTAGGAGGCGACCTTCTGCGCGATGAACATGATCTGCTCTTGGTAGACGATCAAACCGTAGGTCTCGGAGAGGATGTCGCGCAGCGGCTCTTCGAGTTCGGGATGGATGGGCTTGATCGCCTGGCGGCTGTTCTTGCGGTCGGCGTAGTCGTTGTGGGCGTTCATGCCCATCGGCCCCGGCCGGTACAGCGCCAGCACCGCGACGATGTCGTTGAACTCGGTCGGCTGCATGCGGCGCAGCAGGTCACGCATCGGGCCACCGTCGAGCTGGAACACCCCGAGGGTGTCACCGCGGCCCAGCAATTCATAGGTGGCCGGATCGTCCATGGGCAACGAATCCAGATCCAGGTCGATCCCCCGATTGGCCTTGATGTTCTCCAGGCAGTCACCGATGATCGTCAGGTTGCGCAGGCCCAGGAAGTCCATCTTCAGTAGGCCGATTTCTTCGCACGACGGGTAGTCCCAGCCGGTGATGATGGCGCCGTCCTGGGGGCGTTTCCACAGCGGGATGGCGTCGATCAGCGGCTCGGAACTCATGATCACCGCGCAGGCGTGCACGCCGGCGTTGCGGACCAGTCCTTCCAGGCCACGCGCGGTCTCGTAGATGGTGCGCACGTCGGGATCGGTGTCGATCAGCGTGCGGACCTCGGCGGCCTCCTTATACCGCTCATGGGTCGGGTCGGTGATGCCCGACAGCGGGATGTCTTTGGCCATGATCGGCGGCGGCAGCGCCTTGGTGATCCGGTCGGCGATCGCATAACCGGGCTGTCCATAGTGCACGCGGGCCGAATCTTTCAGCGCGGCTTTGGTTTTAATGGTGCCGAAGGTGATCACCTGTGCGACCCGGTCGCTGCCCCACCGCTCGGCGGCATAGCGCACCATCTCGCCGCGGCGACGGTCGTCGAAGTCGATGTCGATGTCGGGGGCCGACGGCCGCTCCGGGTTGAGGAAGCGTTCGAACAGCAGCCCATGCGGAATGGGATCGATGTTGGTGATGCCCAGGGCGTAGGCCACCAGCGACCCGGCCGCCGAACCGCGGCCCGGGCCCACCCGGATGTTGATCGAGCGCGCATAGTTGATCAGGTCCGCGACGATCAGGAAGTAGGACGGAAATCCCTTGCCGCAGATGACATCGATCTCATAGCCGGCGCGATCGGTGTATTCCTGGGGCACACCGGCCGGAAAGCGCCTTTCCAGCCCGGCCGCCACTTCGTGACGCAGCCAGGACCCCTGGTCGTGGCCCTCGGGAACCGGGAATACCGGCATCCGGTCGCGCGGGGTCCAGATGTCGGCGTAGGACTGCACCCGCTCGGCGATCAGCAGGGTGGAATCGCAGGCGCCGGGGATGGTGTCGTCCCACAGCGCGCGCATCTCGGCGGCCGATTTCAGGTAGTAGCCGTCGCCGTCGAACTTGAACCGGGTCGGATCCGACAGCGTCTTGCCGGTCTGCACACACAGCAGCGCCTCGTGGTTCGCCGACGCATCGCGGGTGACGTAGTGGCAGTCGTTGGTGGCCAGCGCCGGGATGCCCAGCTTGCGGCCGACGTCCAGCAGCCCGTCGCGTACCCGGCGCTCGATGGACAGCCCGTGATCCATCAGCTCCAGGAAGTAGTTCTCGGCGCCGAAGATCTCCCGCCATTTCGCCGCCGACTCCAGTGCCTCGCGGTCCTGGCCGAGCCGCAGCCGGGTCTGCACCTCCCCCGACGGGCACCCGGTGGTGGCGATGATGCCCTCGGCGTGCTCGGCGATCAGCTCGGCGTCCATCCGCGACCACTTGCCCAGCTGGCCCTCGAAGGAGGCCAGTGAGGACAGCTTGAACAGGTTGCGCAACCCGGTGGCGTTCTCGGCGACCATGGTCAGGTGGGTGTAGGAGCCGCCGCCGGAGACGTCGTCGCTCTTCTGGCCGGGATCACCCCAGTGGACCCGGCGGGTGTCGAACCGGGAACCGGGGGCGATGTAGGCCTCCACCCCGATGATCGGCTTGATGCCGGCTTTGGTCGCGGCGTTGTAGAACTCACTGGCGCCGAACATGTTTCCGTGGTCGGTCATCCCGATCGCGGGCATCTCAAGCCGCTGCGCCTCGGCCAGCATGGGGGCGATCTTCGCCGCACCGTCCAGCATCGAGTACTCGGTGTGGTTATGCAGGTGTACGAACGAAGATCCCATAGGACCGCCAGTCTATGGCCGGGCACCGACCGAGCCCGGCGTGTCGTCGGGTGTGTCTTCCGGGCGGGCATTTCCCGGGACAGCAGCCGCCGCCGTGCACTACGTTGAGGTGCGTCTGAAGCGGAGGAGACACATACATGAGCGTGTACCGGGTGATCGACATCATCGGCACCAGCCCGTCGTCGTGGGAGAACGCCGCGGCCGAGGCGGTGCACCGGGCCAAGCAGACCATCGACGACATCCGCGTCGCCCAGGTCGTCGAGCAGGACCTCACCCTCGATGACAAGGGCGGGATCATCTACCGCACCAAGCTGCGGATCTCCTTCAAGATCCGGCCGCCGAAATCCTCCACCGAGTCCAGCTGACGGCCCGATGCCGCGAAGCTTCGACGAGCTGGTCGCCGAGGCCGCTGCGGCGCCGGTGGACGGGTGGGACTTCTCCTGGCTTGAGGGCCGGGCCACCGAACAGCGCCCGTCGTGGGGCTATCAGCGGATGCTCAGCGCGCGGCTGGCGACGGTGACCTCCGCGCTCGACCTGCAGACGGGCGGCGGCGAGGTGCTGGCCGGGGCCGCGCAATTCGGACGCTTCCCACCGACGATGGCCGCCACCGAGGCCTGGCCGCCGAACGCCGCGAAGGCCACCCGACTGCTGCATCCGCTGGGTGTCGTGGTGGTGTCGGTATCGGAGCGTCCGCCGCTGCCCTTCTGCGATAACGCCTTTGAGCTGATCTCCAGCCGGCATCCCAATGAGGTGTGGTGGCCCGAGATCGCCCGGGTGCTCCGGCCCGCTGGCAGGTATCTGGCCCAGCAGATCGGCCCCGCCTCGATGGCCGAGCTGGCCGAGTACTTCCTTGGCCCGGTCCCGGACAAGGGCTCCGGATACGACCCGCACGTGCAGGAGGCCCAGGCGCGCGCCGTCGGCCTGCAGGTGCTCGACCTGCGCATGGAGCGGTTGCGCGCCGAGTTCTTCGACATCGGCGCGGTGATCTACTTTCTGCGCAAGGTGATCTGGATCGTGCCCGGTTTCACCGTCGAGCGACACCTTGACCGGTTGCGCGAACTGCATGAGCTCATCGAGGCGCAAGGCCCGTTCGTCGCCCACGCCACCCGGGTGCTCATCGAGGCCGTCAAAAGCCCGGCGGTTCAGCGAAGCTCGACGAAGGAGAGCTGAAGCTGGGACCGCCGCGACAGGCCGCTCAGTCCGGCGAGGCGTAGCGCTGAAAGCACAGCTCGGCGTCGCCCTGCAGGCCGGACCGGAACGCCTGAATGCGGGTGAATCCGGCCGGCACCGCCGCGCCGTCGACGCCGCTGGCGGCCAGACCGTTGGTGAGCAGGCCGGTGACCGCCTCGTCGAGATCGTCGGCGCTCAGCGTGCCGCGGGTGCCGTCCTGCGACGGTTCCGACAGCCGCCGCTGCCCCAGCCCGGTCAGGCACGCCGTGCGCAGCCCCGCCATCGCCGAGGTCAGTTCAAGGCCGCGCTGGTGTTGCAACGCCAGCATGTAGCGCGAGGTCACCGCCGACAAAGCGGTGTTGGCACCGTGCAGCATCAGCCGGGTGCCGCCGTCGTCGTCGAGGTCGCCGGCCAGGCGCCGCAACCCGGGCAGATCGACCGCGATGGTGTTGGTCGCCGGGCAGTAGGAGGCCGGCGGGCTTGCCTGCCCGTCGGGGCACGCCGCCGCGAAGGCCAGCACGGGTGGCCGCGCCGGGCGGAAGCGGGCGTTGAGCGCCTCGACCATCCGGGTGACCAGGCGTTCGCTGATGCGGGGCACGGCGGGCTGCGCGTGACCGGTGGGCCCGACCCGCAACGTCACCGGCGTGCCGGCCCGGCGGTGTTCGATGTCGCCGGTGTCGATTTCGGCGCAGCGCTGCACGCCGGTGTCGAAGCCGAGCTGCAGGGCACCGATCCGGTCCAGCGCGGTGCCGTGGCCGGCCCCGACGACCAGTTCGCCGTCCGAGCCGGGTACTGGATCGCGCAGCGTGATCAGCCCGGCCAGCAGTCCGTTGAGCCCGTCGGTGGTGCTCAGGGTCAGCCGGGGTGAGCCGCCTTCGGCGACCCAGCGCAGGTAGGCCCCGGCGAAGCAGTCGGCCTGTTGTTCGGCCACCAGGACCGGCGTCGAGCTGTCGACCAGCCGGGCCATGTCCTGCACCGCGTGACCGTATTCGTGCGCCAGCACTCCGGTGATCGCCATGTCGCCGAAGTAGCGCCGGGCGCCGGGCAGCAGCACACCCCGGTCCCACGCCATCTTGTCCTGGCCGTAGCAGTAGAACGCATTGACGAACCCGCGGGTGTTCACACCGCACAGCGTTGCGCCGGCGGCGCCGGAGTCATAGGAGATCAGCGTGCCGACCGGAGCGAAGCGGCCCCCGGATACGTCGAGACCGCCGTAGTTGCGCTGCCAGAAATCGACGATGTCATTGACCGACAGCAGCGCCAGCGCATCGATGTCACCACCGTTGCCGTTGCGCACCGACCCGGTCGGCGCGGGTGCATCCGGACGCGGCCCGCTGGGGCCGTCGGTCACCGGCAGGCCACTGACCCGCCACGGGTCGTAGAGCATCGAAACCGGGTGGCCGTCGACGGTGCTGCTGTAGCCCGTCGGCGCCAGCGCCGCGCCGGCGCTGACCAATCCGGCGGTCAGCAACGCGCCGGCCCACCGAATACCTCGCCTGCACCGGCGTTGTCTCATATCCCGACCTCGCCTGAAAACCCGCACTACAACCGGCAAAGGATAGGGGATGCTGCGCTGCCACCAAAATCGGCGCGCCGTACCCGGGTGCGAATTGCGCGGCGCTGCTTAGAAGGTGAGCTGGTCGCGGTGCCGCAGCACGTCGATGGCGTGTTGGAGATCACCCGGGTACTCGCTGGTGATCTCGATGCGCCGCCCGTCGCCGGGATGGGCGAAGGCCAGCGAGCGGGCGTGCAGCCACTGGCGTTCCAGGCCGAGCTTTTTCGCCAGCGTCGGGTCGGCGCCATAGGTGAGGTCGCCGCAGCACGGGTGCCGCAGGGCGGCGAAGTGCACCCGGATCTGGTGGGTGCGACCGGTTTCCAGGTGAACGTCGAGCAGGCTGGCGGCGACGAACGCCTCCACGGTGTCGTAGTGGGTGATGCTGTGCCGGCCGCCGGCGGTGACCGCGAACTTCCAGTCGTGACCGTGGTGCCGGCCGATCGGCGCGTCGATGGTGCCGCTGGAGGGGTCGGGATGGCCCTGCACCAGCGCGTGGTAGCGCTTGTCGACGGTGCGGGCTTTGAAGGCGCGTTTGAGGACGGTGTAGGCGCGCTCGGAGATCGCCACCACCATTACCCCCGAGGTGCCGACGTCGAGCCGGTGCACGATCCCCTGCCGTTCGGGCACCCCGGAGGTGGTGATCCGGTAGCCCGCCGCGGCCAGCCCGCCCAGCACTGTGGGTCCGGTCCAGCCCACCGACGCGTGGGCGGCCACCCCCGCGGGTTTGTCGACGGCGACGATGTCGTCGTCGGAGTACAGGATCGTCATGCCCTCGACCTCGGTCGGGGTGTTCTCCAGTGGGGCCGGCGCCTCGGGCAGCCGCACGTGCAACCAGGCGCCGGCGGCCAGCCGGTCGGACTTGCCGGCGGGTGCCCCGTCCAGTTCGACGTCGCCGTTCTCGGCCAGGGTGGCCGCGACGTTGCGGGACAGGCCCAGCAGGCGGGCCAGCCCGGCGTCCACGCGCATGCCGGCCAGCCCCTCCGGCACCGGCATGGACCGTTCGGTCACGACCGCATCAGGCCTGGTCACCTGCGCGACGGCGGCCCACCGTGTCGAAGTCGAAGCCGAACACCGACAGCCCCACCAGCAGGATCGCACCGCCGACCACCGCCGGGTCGGCGACGTTGAACACCGGCCACCACCCAATCGACAGGAAGTCGACGACGTGGCCCTGCAGATGCCCGGGCGCCCGGAAGAATCGGTCGACCAGGTTGCCCAGCGCCCCGCCGAGGATCATGCCCAGCCCCACCGCCCACCAGGGTGACACCAGGCGGCGCGACATCCAGATGATGCCGAGCACCACCGAGCTGGCGATCAGCGTCAGCACCCAGGTGTAGCTGGTGGCCATCGAGAAGGCGGCACCGGAGTTGCGCACCAGCGTCCAGGTGACGGTGTCGCCGATGATCGACACCGGCTGGCCGGGGGTCAACATCTTCACCGCGAGCACCTTGGTGACGACGTCGACGGTCAGCACAACCGCGGCCACCGACAGCAGCAGGCCCAGCCGCCGGCGCGGCGCGGCCGGCTCCGGCGCCGGATCGGCGGCCGGCTCGGTCGAGTCGGTTGTCTCCTCAGTCACGTCCCCCATCATCCCTTAACCCGCGTGCGGCATGATCGCGGCATGGTGTCCAAGCGCCTCACGGTCGTCACCACCGGCGGAACGATCGCCGCCAGCACCGACGACGGTGGGGTGCGCCGGCCCACGGTGCCGGGGGCCGGCCTGATCGCCGGGCTCGACGTCGGCGCCGACGTCTCGGTGGTGGACCTGATGGCGCGGGACAGCTCGGAGCTGACGGCGGCCGACTGGGACCGGATCCTGACCGCGGTACGGGGTGCGGTGGACGACGGCGCCGACGGAGTGGTGGTGACCCACGGCACCGACACCTGCGAAGAGACCGCACTGTGGCTGGAGTTGGGCTACACCGGCGACGCCCCGGTGGTGTTGACCGGGGCGCAGCGCAGCGCGGATGCTCCCGACGCCGATGGCCCGGGCAATCTGCGTGACGCGCTGACGCTGGCCGCCGACCCGGCCGCGTCGGGACTGGGGGTGCTGGTGTGCTTCGCCGGGCAGGTGCTTGCCCCGCTGGGCCTGCACAAGACGACCACCACCGACTTGACCGGGTTCGCCGGGCCGCGGGTGGGCACGGTGGCGGACGGGCAGGCGCGGTTGAGCGGTGACAAGGTCCGGCCCTACCTGGATGCCACCGCGCCGCCCCGAGTGGATGTGGTGGCGGTGTACGCCGGTGCGGATGCGGTGGCGCTGGATGCCTGCGTGGCCGCCGGGGCACGCGGGGTGGTGCTGGAGGCGTTGGGCAGCGGCAACGCCGGACCGGCGGTGATCGAAGGGGTGCGCCGGCACTGCCGCGACGGGGTGGCGGTCGCGGTGTCCAGCCGGGTGCCGGGCGCCCGGGTGGGTGCGGACTACGGGCCGGGCCGGGCCCTGGTCGACGCCGGTGCGGTGATGGTGCCCCGGTTGCGGCCCCCGCAGGCCCGGGTGCTGCTGATGGCGGCGCTGGCCGCGGGGCTGCCGGTCGGTGACGTCATCGAGCGGTGGGGCTGACCGGTTCGCTACGCCGGGTCGTCCGGACGCGCGACGACGTCCGGCCAGTCCAGGCTCGCCACCGGATCGGCGCGCGCGATCGCGGGTTCATCGACCGGAAACGTCCGCACCAGGCCGGGGCCCGTGCTGCGCGTCTCGAAGCGCACCGTCATCACCCCGTGCCCGGCGCCCTGTACCCAGCCGTGTCCGAGCTCGGCGTGGGTGACGTCGTCACCGATCCGCCACAGCGCCGTGGCCGGCGGTGAAAGCGGCTCTGCGGCAGGCGTTTCGGGCGGATTCGGGGCGGCGGGCTCCGGGAAAGCCAGCTCCGGGAACAACGACTCCTGGCGGACATCGGTCAGCCCGGAGAATCCCACTCCCAACAGCCGGATCGGGCCGATCTCCTGCGGGTCGAGCAGCAGTCGGGCAGCTGCCGAGGTCAGCGTGGCGGCATCGGTGGTCGCATACGGCAGGGTCGCCGAACGGGTCAGCACATTCATGTCGGCCTTCTTGAGCTTCACCGTCACCGTGCGCGCGCCCCGGCCGTCGCGCAGCAGCCGGCGATAGGCGTGTTCGCCGATCGGGCCGACCTCGGCGCGCAGCTGCTCCAGGGTGGTCAGGTCGGTAGCGAAGGTGGATTCGGCACTGATCTGTTTGGCCTCGGCGCGTTCGGCGACCGGACGGTCGTCGATGCCGCAGGCCAAGCGGTGCAGGGCGGGCCCGATCGTGGCGCCCAGAATGTCGGCGACCTCGGCGTCGGTCAACGCGGCGAACTGCCCGATGGTGTCGATACCCAGCCGGTGCAGCTTCTCCTCGGCGACCGGCCCGATCCCCCACAACCGGCGCACCGGCAGTCCAGCGAGCAGCAGCCGCTCCTCGGCGCGGCTGACCACCCGCACGCCGTCGGGTTTGGCCAGATCGGAGGCGATCTTGGCGATCTGCTTGCCCGAACCGGCCCCCACCGAGGCCACCAGGCCGGTCTCCTCGCGCACCCGGCGGCGCAACTGCTCGCAGAACCGGTGCACGTCATCGCCGCTGGCGCCCGCCAGCTCCGCCGGCTCGCCGAAGGCTTCGTCGAAGGACAACTGCTCGACGACCGGGATCACCGCACGCACGGTCTGGAAGACCCGCCGGCTGGCCACCCCGTACACCGCGCCGCGCGGCGGTAACACGACCGCCGCCGCACCTACCAGCCGGCGCGCCTGGTGCATCGGCATCGCCGAACGCGCCCCGAAGACCCGAGCCTCATAGCTGGCACCGGCCACCACACCGCGGCCTCCCACCCCGCCGACCAATACCGGCCGTCCGCGCAGCGTCGGGCGGGTCAGTTGCTCGACGGAGGCGAAGAATGCGTCCATGTCCAGGTGCAGGACCCACCGGGCGTCCACAGCCCTCGATCCTATTGGGCCGCAAGTACGGTGACGTCGCGTCTGGTGTGAACGCTGGCGGGCGCTCACGCCGTGACGCCGAGCCTATTTGGCCGACTTGGCCGGTGTGAGCTGCTGCGGGCAGTAGGTTTTCGCGGCGATCGCCGCGAACTGGGCGGCGCCGTTGATGGTCAGGGCGGGATTGGCCTCACGCAGGTCGGTGAGCAGTTCCAGGCCGGTTTCGCCGTTGGCCACCAGGCCGCAGACCGCTTGGCCGGCCGCCACGGCCTGCGCCGGATCAGCGAACGTGATCCCCACCTGGTGCAGCGCTGTGATGAACTCGCTCGGGTCGACCGCGCTCGCTTCGACGACGCCGGGGTCGGCGTGGCCGGGCGCGGCGAGTGCAATCGCGGCGATCGCCGCGAGCGGGGCGAGAACTGTTCGCATGCAGACCTCCTGGGGGGCAAGGGATCGGGAAACGCTACCCGAGGGCGGTCTGCGGAGACGCGGGCATTTCCTCACCTTCGGCGCAGACGTGCACGGCGTGGATTCCCGGCTTCAGCGACAGCTTGGCCACTAGGTCGTCGAGCCCGGCTTCGTCGACGTTCCAATGCTGCACGACGTCCGGCGTCTGCTGCAGCTGGGCAATGACCTGATCGAGTTTGACCGGAGCGTCGCGGTTCTTGGCGTTGGCCGCCACCACCCGCACGCCCGGCGTGGCCACCCGGGCAGCGGGGCCGCCCAGCGCACCGCCGGTCAAGCTTCCCAGCGCCGCCGGACTGAGCAGTCCCCCGAGCTGGGCTGCCGGAGCCGCCGCCGCGGCGGTGTGCGGTAACCCAACCGAGGCCAGCTTGATCGCCGGAGCGGCGGTGGCCCAGCTCGGCGGCACCGACAAGGCTCCCACCGTCGACGCGCTGCCGGCGCTCGCCGAGGCAGCGGTGGCCAGTCCGCGGGCCAGACCGGGAGCCGGGCCGCCGGCCAGCCCGGTGCTCATCAGACCGCCGCCCAGCGCCGACTTGGGGATCGGTGGTGGCGTCGGGAGCTTGTGGAACAGCCTGACCTGGGTCATGCCCAGGTTGGTGGTGCCGCCCACCGCGTTGGTCCAGGTGGCCTCCGAGCCGATCGAGGACTGGAAGTTCCAGAACGACTCGTACAGCCCCGCCAGGTCCGGATCCCCGGTGGCGGTGTTCAGCGCGTTCTCCACCCCGTCGGTGTATTGCGAAGGGCCGGTGGCGATGGCCTGCGCCAGCTTGGCCAGCGTCGACTGCGCGGTGGACCCCGCCGAAGCCTGCGTCGCTTCGGCGGCCGCGGCGGCCTGACCGGCGTTGTCGTTGGTGGTCGGCGGTGGTGGTGTGAACGCGGTCAGCTGGGTGGCGGCCTGTGACGCCGTCGCGTAGCCGACCATCGCCGCGACGTCTTGCGCCCACATCTGGGCGTACTGGGCTTCGGTGGTGGCGATGGCGGCGCTGTTCTGCCCGAGGATGTTGCCGGCCACCAGCGCTGCGAGCTGGCTGCGGTTGGCCGCGATCACCGGCGGCGGAACAATGCCGGCGAAGGCGGATTCGTAGGCGCTAGCGGCGGCCCTGGCCTGGCCGGCGGTCTGCTCAGCCTGGGCGGCCGTCATCGATAGCCAGGACACGTACGGGGCGGCGGCGGCTGCCATGGCTGCCGCCGCCGGGCCCTGCCACCCGCCGCTGAGCCCCGAGAGCACCGCGGCATAGGAGGATGCGGTGGCGTGCAGTTCGGTGGCCAGCCCCGACCACGCCGAGGCGGCGCTCAGCAGCGGCGCAGCACCCGGACCGGAATAGATCAGACCGGAGATGATCTCCGGCGGCTGCGCCGCGAAGCTCTGAAAAACCATGTGCCGCGACTCCTTCGGCTACTTCTGGATCGGCGGGATGACGATGATGGTGGCGGTCGTCGCGATGTCAGGGCCCGCCGCGACGGCGTTGGTGACCTGCGTGACGGTGCCGATGGTGCGCTGGGAGGCCGCGCCGACGGCCTGGCTGACGGGGGCGCTGAGCGCGCGGCCCGCCAGGCTCGACGCCGCCATCTGCCCGAACATGGCGTTCTCGCCGTTGACCGCCATCGCCGGGGCCGCATCGAGCACGGCCTTGGGCAATACCGACGCAACGGTCTGCACGCTGGGAGCGGCCCCGGGAGCCGCCGTAGCCCAGCTCGTCGGTACCGACAGTGACCCGACCGTGCCCGCGCGGCCGATCGCCGCCGTCGCCGCGGGCACGCTGGCCGGGTTGACCGCCGGCCCGCCGGTCAGCAGCTCGCTGGCCAAAAGCGGCGATAACGCCCCGGTAATGGGCTTGGGGTTGAAGAACGACCCCAGGCTTTGCGCACCGTTGTTCATACTCACCAAGCTGGAGCTGACCTGCCACCAGTTCTTGAACAGCCGCAGGATTCCCAGCGGCGAATACGGGCCGTCGACGACCTTGATGAAGTTGGTGATGCTGTCCATGCCGTTCTTCAGGCCGGAGGTCGCCTGCGAGGCCGCGGCGGACAGCGACGCCGGGTTCGTCGTCAGCGTTTGCAGGGTGCTCGGGACCTGCGACATCAGCTGAGACAGCGCTGACTGCATGTTGGACCCCGCCGAAGACTGCGTGGCGTTGGCCACCGCTGCCACCTGGCTGCTCTGTCCGCTCGGGTCGGTGGTCTCCGGTGGCGCGGTGAACGGCGTCAACTGGGTGGCGGCCGCCGAGGAGCCGGCGTAGCTGTACATCGCGGCGGCGTCCTGAGCCCACATCTGGCCGTACTGGGCTTCGGTGGCCGCGATCGCCGGAGCGTTCTGCCCCAGGAAGTTGGTGGCGACCAGCGAGGCCAGCAGTGCCCGATTGGCCGCGATCACCGGCGGCGGAACGGTGGCGCTGAAGGCCAGCTCGTAGGCACCGGCCGCCGCCCTGGCCTGCAGCGCCGCCTGCTCTGCCTGCGCCGCGGTGGCCCGCATCCACTGCTCATAGGGTGCCGCGGCGGCCGCCATCGCGCCCGACGAGGGCCCGTGCCAGGCTGAGCTCGCCAGATCGGCGACCACTGACCCGTAACCGGCCGCGGTGGAGTGCAGTTCGGCTGCCAGCGCATCCCAGGCGGTGGCAGCGGCCAGCATGGGAGCCGACCCCGGCCCAGAATAGATTCTGGCGGAGTTGATTTCCGGTGGCAGCGCCCCGAAATCCATAGCCCTCCTTCGCTAACGCCGCCTGCATGTCACCGGCAATCCATAGGCCACGGTGGGCGGTCGATTTCGCTCAGCGTGATGTGATCCAAAGGTTAGCCAGCGGCAGGCCGGTCCCCGGCCGGGCGAGACCGGCGCTCCCGCCCGCGCGCGGTGTGTTTCGCGCGCGCGTACTCCGGCGGGTGAAGTCCCATCGGTCCGACGCCGCTGCACAGGCTGGCCTGGGCAAACGCCCAGTAGCGGCCGCCGGGGCCGACTCTGCTGGCGAGGGCAGGCCGACCGGTGGGGAGCAAAAGAATCTGGCTGCGAGAAACTCACACCGCCGCCGGGCAGCCGCGCTGATCAGGCCTTGCTGATCGCTACCCGCACACCGTCGCCGATCTCAGTGGCGTCGGCACCGGGCTCGCCGAAGTCGAAGGCGGTGGCGAGGATCTCGCCGGCGATCAGGTCACGATGGGTTTGCGCCCAGCCCAGCCGCGGGCCCGGAACCGACAGCACGACACTGATCCGATCGGAGACCTGCAGGCCGCTGTTCTTGCGCAGCTCCTGCAGTTCCCGGATACGGTCTTTGGCCCAGCCCTCGGCTTCGAGTTCCTCGGTGACGGTGCCGTCGAGCACCACCAGGCCGGCGCCGTCCGGCAGCGCCACGGTGAACTCCGGATCGGCGGCCACCAGCTTGGAGGTGTATTCGCCCTCGCGCAGCACCACCGGTCCGGCGCTCAGGGTGCCGTCCGGGTTGAGGACGCCCTCGCCCGCCTTGACGGCCTTGATTGCGGTCTGCACGTCCTTGCCCAGCCGCGGACCGGCCACTTTGGCGTTGACCGCCAGGTCGAAGCGGCCGTAGCGGGCGATGTCCTCGCTCAGCTCGACGGCCTTGACATTGAGCTCGTCGGCGATCAGTTCGGTGAACGGCGCCAGCCGCTGCGGCTCATCGACGGCCACGGTGAGTTTGGGCAGCGGCAGCCGGACCCGCAGCTGATGCGACTTGCGCAGCGAGGACGCCGCGGAACACACCTCGCGCACCTGGTCCATCGCGGCGACCAAGTCGGCGTCCGCGGGCAGGCTGCCGTCCTCGGGCCAGTCGGTCAGGTGCACCGACCGCTCGCCGGTGACGCCGCGCCAGATCACCTCGGTGGTCAGCGGCAGCAGCGGCGCGGCCAGCCGGCAGGTCACCTCGAGCACGGTGTGCAGAGTGTCGATGGCATCGCGATCCTCGTCCCAGAACCGCTGCCGGGAGCGCCGCACATACCAGTTGGTCAGCGCCTCGGTGAACTGCCGCAGCTCCTCACACGCGCTCGAGATGTCGCAGCTGTCCAGCGCGGCGGTCAGCGTGTCGCGCAGCGCGGCCAGCTTCGCCAGAATGTAGCGGTCGAGCACATGCGACGAATCGGTGCGCCACACCCCGGATTTGGGCGCGTAGAGCGCCAGGAAGCTATAGGCGTTGGTCAGCGGCAGCATCACCTGGCGCACGCCCTCGCGGATGCCCGGCTCGGTGACGATCAGATTGCCGCCCCGCAGGATCGGCGAGGCCATCAGGAACCAACGCATGGCATCGGAGCCGTCGCGGTCGAACACCTCGTTCACATCGGGGTAGTTGCGCAGCGACTTGCTCATCTTCTGCCCGTCGGAACCCAACACGATGCCGTGCGCCACACAGGTTTTGAACGCCGGCCGGTCGAACAGCGCGGTGGCCAGCACGTGCATCATGTAGAACCAGCCGCGGGTCTGGCCGATGTACTCGACGATGAAGTCGCCCGGGTAATGGGCCGCCTCCCCCGCGCCTCCGTCGAACCATGCCGCATTCTCAAACGGGTAGTGCACCTGCGCGTAGGGCATCGACCCGGAGTCGAACCACACGTCGAGCACATCGGGAATGCGCCGCATCGTCGAGGCGCCGGTTGGGTCGTCGGGGTTTGGCCGGGTCAACTCATCGATGTAGGGCCGGTGCAGATTGTCGGGCCGCACCCCGAAATCGCGCTCCAACTCATCCAGGCTGCCGTAGACATCGATCCGCGGATATGCCGGATCGTCGGACTTCCAGACCGGAATCGGGGTGCCCCAGTACCGGTTTCGCGAGATCGACCAGTCCCGCGCGCCGCGCAGCCAGTTCCCGAAGATGCCGTCCTTGATGTGCTCGGGATACCAGGTGATCTGGTCGTTGAGTTCGACCATGCGGTCCCGGAATTCGGTGACCCGCACAAACCACGACGAGACCGCCTTGTAGATCAGCGGATTACGGCACCGCCAGCAGTGCGGATAGGGGTGCTCGTAGGTCTCGT
Source organism: Mycolicibacter sinensis (assembly GCF_001667945.1). GTDB lineage: Bacteria > Actinomycetota > Actinomycetes > Mycobacteriales > Mycobacteriaceae > Mycobacterium > Mycobacterium sinense_B. The sequence goes on from NZ_LZJK01000046.1 coordinate 41,620, forward strand.
GCCGTACCAACACCGGCCCGTTGGCGACGGCCGGTCCGGTGCCGTTCTTCAGGTCGGCGATGATCGCCTTGTTCGCGTCGAACACGTGCTGCCCGGCGTAGTCGGGCACGCTGGAATCAAAGCGGCCCTTGGCGTCCACCGGGGTGACCGGGGTGATCCCGGCGGGGTCGGTGGTGTTCTTGTCGTCCTCACCGTAGGCCGGCGCCAGATGCACCAGCCCGGTGCCGTCCTCGGTGGACACGAAGTCGGCGGCCAGCACCTGAAAGGCGTTGGCGGAGTCCATGAAGTACGGGAACGGCGGCAGATACCGCAGCCCGACCAGCTCCGCACCACCGTAGCGGCCCAGCACCTGTGGTTCTTCCCCGAGTTCACGCGCATAGGCCGCCAGTCGCGCCTCGGCCAGCACATAGCGCCGCTCCCCTGCCGCCACCTGCACATAGGTCACCTCGGGGTGGACCGCGACCGCCATGTTCGACGGCAGCGTCCACGGCGTGGTGGTCCACACCACCAGGTGCGCACCGGCCAGCTCACCGTCCCGCACGGCGAACCCGACGGTCAGGGCCGGGTCCTGGCGGCTCTGGTAAATGTCGTCGTCCATCCGCAGTTCGTGGTTGGACAACGGTGTCTCATCGCGCCAGCAGTACGGCAGGACGCGGTAACCCTCATAGGCCAGACCCTTGTCCCACAGCTGCTTGAACGCCCACAGCACCGACTCCATGAACGGCAGATCGAGGGTCTTGTAGTCGTTGTCGAAGTCGACCCAGCGGGCCTGCCGGGTGACGTAGTCCTGCCATTCGGCGGTGTAGCGCAGCACCGATTCCCGGCAGGCCTGGTTGAACGCGGCGATTCCCATGGCGTCGATCTGCGACTTGTCGGTGATGCCGAGCTGGCGCTCGACCTCGAGCTCGGCGGGAAGCCCGTGGGTGTCCCAGCCGAACCGGCGCTCCACCTTGTAGCCGCGCATGGTGCGATACCGCGGCACGATGTCCTTGACGTAGCCGGTGAGCAGGTGCCCGTAATGGGGCAGCCCGTTGGCGAATGGCGGGCCGTCGTAGAACACATACTCTTCGGCGCCGTCGCGGCGGGCGATGCTGGCCCGGAAGGTGTCGTCGGCTGCCCAGTACTTGAGAACCTCGGCTTCGGCCGCCGGGAAGTCGGGGGCACCGGCGGCCGGTTTCGGATAGCTGCGTTCGCTCACTTCTCGTCGTCTCCCAAGCGCCCGGCCCGGGGACGACGCCGCGCGGGTTGCGCGAGCACCGCGGTACCACCCCGCTTGCCGCGCTGCCGGCGCGACCGCTCAACAAGGCTGTGACGGGCCTACCCGTTCGGTTCTACTGGGGTCCGTGTCTGGGCCGGGCCTGTTCTTCCGAAGGCTCCCCGGTGATGGCCGGATCATTGCCGATCACCCGATTGTACGGAGAGCCGCCGATTCGCCGGACACGGGTTCTACCCGCGCTCGGACTTCTACACTTTTTCTTCGTGGCATTCAGCGCGTCATATGCGCGCGATGTGGTGCTGCCACTGGCGCAGGCGGCCTACACCGTGATGTCCGGTGCTGCGCCGGCCCTGCCGCCCGGTTTCACCCGAACGGCGTTGATCGAAGCCGATCCCGCCCACCTGGCCACGTTGCCCGAGCAGCACCCGGCACAGGCGATGGCCAAGGACACCCACATCTTCGGGCTGATGGGGCACGACCTCGCCACCGGCACCGCGTTCGTGTCCTTTCGCGGCAGCTCCGATGTGGCCGACTGGATCGCCGACTTCGATTTCCTGCCCGCGCCCTACAAGCCGGTCACCGGTTTCGGCCAAGTCCATGCCGGATTCCAAGACGTCTACTTCTGCGTTCGTCACAGCGTCGCCGCCAACCTGCCCACCGCCGCCGACGGCTGCCAGAACATCCTGATCACCGGGCACAGCCTCGGCGCGGCGCTGGCGGTGCTGGCGGCACCGGACATCGCCGGCATCAGGCTCCCCGGAACACCACCACGCACCATCGAGCCGCGACTGACGACGTTCGCCGGCCCGCGGGTGGGGCTGCCCGATTTCGCCGCCGCGTTCGACGCGGCGATCGAATGCTGCTATCGGGTGGTGAACTTCCTCGACATCGTGCCGCTGGTGCCGCCGCGGCCGTATGTCCACGTCGGCGCCGAGATCGCGGTGGACAGCGGCGGGGCGATCGACGTCGGCTGGCGCCACAGCCTGGCCGCCTATGACGCCGGGCTCTCGGCACTGATGGCGGCGCCGCCGTGACCTGGCCACCGAGGGCGCCGGTCGTCCTCGCGCTGGTCGCGGCCACCGCGCCGGGCGTGGTCAGCCCGGCACCGCCGAGGTCCGCGGAAGCCGCGGTGCGCCTCGCCGGCCTGGGCGACGGTCTGGCGCTGATCATGGGTGGCAGCGGCAACCCGCTGCCGGGGCCCCGATACGTCGACGCCGCCGACGCCCTCTACCTGCAGCCGCACGGATTCACCGGCACCTCGCAGCCGTTGTTCACTCCGGAGGGTTTCTACCCGACGACCGGCGTCAAGAGCCTGCCGGCGTTCGTCTCGGAGACTCAGGGCGCGCAGATGCTCAGCGAAACGGTCAGCCGCCAGGTCGCCGGCGGGGGCGTGGACGCCACGAATCCGGTGGTGGTGTTCGGCTATTCACAGAGCTCCGCGCTGTCCTCGCTGGCCATGCGCGAGCTCGCCGACCGGCACGTGCCGGCCGAGGACGTGCACTTCGTGCTGGTCGGCGACACCGCCGCCCCTAACGGGGGGCTGCTGGAACGCTTCGACGTCCCGCTCGGCTCCAACCCGTCGATCCCGAGCCTGGGCATCACATTCGGCTACCCCACCCCGGACCTCTACCCCACCGACGTCTACACCCTCGAATACGACGGCTTCGCCGACTTCCCCCAGTTCACCCTCAACCCGCTCGCTGACCTGAACGCCCTGGCGGGTCTGGTGCTCGAGCACTTCACCTACCTCGGTCTGGAGCCCGACCAGATCGCCGGCGCCATCCCCCTGCCTACCGCCGCGGATTCGCTGACCCACTACTACCTGATTCCGCAGGATCATCTACCGCTGCTGGATCTGGTGCGCTTTGTGCCGTTCATCGGCAATCCGCTGGCCGACCTGGTGGAACCGGACCTGAAGGTGCTGGTCAATCTCGGCTACGGCAGCATCACCGAAGGCTGGAGCCAAGGGCGGGCGGACGTGGAAACCCCGTTCGGGTTGTTCCCGGCCGGCCTCGACTGGACCGAGGTCATCCAGGCGTTGCTGCGCGGAATCCCGCAAGGGCTCATCGCCGCCGGCAAAGATCTGCTCGACCCGACCAACTACGACGTGTTCGCGACAATCGCCGACAATCCGGTGACCGGCCCACTGCTGCGGGCGGCGTATGCGGTCGGCGATCTGACCGTCAATCCCGCCACCTTCCTCGAGGACCCGAACCTGCAGAGCTTGACCGCGGTGCTCAACGCCCTGGACCTCGGCTCATCGGAGACGCCGCCGGACCCGTTCGCCCAGCTGCTTCCGCTGGCCGACGTGGTCACCGCGTTGACCATCACGTTGCCGGCCTACGACACCGCGGTCTTCCTCGATCAGCTCCAAGCGGGCAACCTCCTCGAGGCGATCGGCCTTCCGATCGCGGCCGACCTGGCGCTGATCCCGATCGCGATCGGGCTCGGCCTGGGCGGCTTGGGCCTTTAGCCGGGTCTCTAGCGCGCCTCCCGGCACTCCCAGCAATCGGGCATCAGGCCGGTCTCGATGAAGTCGGTCAGCGCTGCGGCCTGGTCGGGTTCCAGCCCGGTGTCGGCTGCCCGGTAGATGACCTGCTCCTCCTTGGAGTTGTGTACCGCGAGCTGATCGAGCAGCAGACGGCAGATCGCGCCCATGCGCTCGGTGTCACCGTTGACCACCAGTGCGGCCAGCGCATCCATGGTGCGCCAGATCTCGCCGTGCTCGGTCATCATCACCGCGACCGGAATCGCCATGCCGGCGTGCCGGATCGGCGGGAACAGGATCCGTTCCTCGAGGTAGATGTGCCGGCGCAGCCCTTCCAGAGCGGCGTTCAGCCCGTCGGCGTCCACTCGGCCGCCGATGAGTCCGTTCAGGAACGCCTCCAGGCGGGCGTCGAGTTCTTGATGCTCCCGCTCCAACACAGCCGACGGGGACATGTCTGGGTTGTCAACGGACACAAGCGTTCTCCAATCCTGATTCACGCCCCGGCTTTCGCGCAGACCCAGCCGTCGGGCATCCGGCCCGATGCGATGAACCCGGCCAGTTCGGCGGCCTGCTCCGGCGCCAGGCCGGTGTCAGCGGCCGGGTAGATCACCGGCTCTTCCACCTTGTTGTGGTCGATCAGCAGTGCCGAAAGGCGTTGGCAGGCTTCGCGCAATGCGTCCTGCTCGACCGGTCCGCCTGGCCCGCCGGCCAGCTCATCGAGTGTGTCCATGGTGCGCCAGATCTCACCGTGGCCGCGGATCATCCCGAACACCGACATCATCTGGGCGCCCGTGCTGATCGGCGGGAACAGGAGCTCTTCCTCCAGGTAAATGTGGCGCCGCAGCGCCGCCAGTGTCTCGCGGAGGGCGTCGGCGTCCACGCTGCCGGCGTCCAGCTTGTCCAGAAACGCTCTGATCCCGGCATCGATCTCCTGATGCTCGCGTTCCAGTGCGGCCGAAAGGCTTTCGTCAGGCATCTGCCGCCTCCTTGGTGCGGACGCCGCCTGAGATCGAGCCGGAAACCGCAGGATATTTTTTACAATCAGGACTTGGCTAAATGTTAGTCCACGGGGCGGCGTGCCGACCAGCGCCGATCGGCACCGCTTAGCGTTCGGTCTCTTCTTCAGGCGGCTGCATGGCCGCCAGCACCTCGGTGGGGCGATCCTCGGCGGGCGTCGGGGGCAGTCCGGACAGTTCGGGGAAGGCCGTGGCCACCATGTCCTCGAATGTCCGGTCATGCTCGTCGGCCGGCTCACCCGACGCCACAGCCACCTCGTCGGCAGCGTTATCGGCGTCGTCCTCGGCGTCGGCGTTGACGGCGTCGTCGTGGTCCTCGGCGTCGTCGCCGGCCGCGGCGGTGGCCGGCTGGGCCGCCTGCGATGCCCGCGCCGGATGCTCACGCACATTCAGCGGCCACCAGAACCACCGGCCCAGCAGCGCAGCCACCGACGGCATCATGAACGAGCGCACGATCAGGGTGTCGAACAGCAGGCCGAGACCGATCGTGGTACCCACCTGGCCCACCACCCGCAGGTCGCTGACCAGCATGGACGCCATCGTGAAGGCGAAGACCAATCCGGCGGCGGTGACGACCTTGCCGGTGCCGCCCATCGCCCGGATGATGCCGGTCTTGATCCCGGCGCCGAGCTCCTCCTTGAATCGGGCGACCAGCAGCAGGTTGTAGTCACAGCCCACCGCCAGCAGGATGATGACCGACATCACCATCACCAGCCAGTGCAGGTGGATGCCGAAGATGTACTGCCACGCCAACACCGACAGCCCCACCGACGCCCCCAGCGAGGCCAGCACGGTCCCGACGATCACCAAGGAGGCGATGAAGCTGCGCGTGATCAGCAGCATGATGATGAAAATGATTGCCAGCGAAGTGATCCCGGCGATCAGCAAGTCGTAGTCAGCGATGCCCTGCAGATCGTTGAAGAGTGCGGCGGTGCCGGCCACGTAGACCTTGGCCGTCGACAGCGGCGTGCCCTTGAGGGATTCGGTCGCGGCCTTCTTGATCGCGTTCACCCGCGCCATGCCTTCCGGCGTCGCCGGATAGCCGTCGTGGGTGATGAAGAAGCGCGCCGCGTGGCCGTCCGGCGAGAGGAACAGTCCGATCACGCGTTTGAAGTCGGGGTTGTCGAATGCCTCCCGCGGCAGGTAGAACGAGTCGTCGCTCTTGGCCGCGTCGAAGTCCTGGCCCATCGCGGCCGAATCCCCGCCGACCTCCTCGACCTGCGCCATGATCCCGGACATGGTGCTGTGCAGTGTCAGCATCATGGTCTGCAGGCTGCGCAGCGCGGCGATCTGCGCCGGCATCATCTCCAGCAGCTGCGGCGTCACCACGTCGACGTTGTTCATCACCGGCGCCAACTCGTTGAGTTTCTCCGTGAGTTGGGTGGCGCCGTCCATCGAGGCATAGGCCGACCGAAGCGACATGCAGGTCGGATCTTGACGGCAATCCGGTTGCCCGTCAACGGATTCGCGCAGCAACTTGGAGGACTCGTTGAAATCGGCCATATGGCTGCGCATCTGGTTGGCCAGATCCATCGCCTCACGCGAAACACCGGTCGCCTCATGGGTGTTGGTGCCCAGCTGCTGCATGAGGGCATACATCCGTTGCAGCGAGGCGATGGTGCCCTCGAGATCGTCGGCCTGCTTGCGCATGTCGGCGACCCGATTCTTCATGAAGTCCAGGTTCTGCATCTGCCCGGCGCTTTGCATGCTGAGCAGGAACGGGATCGAGGTGTGCCCCAGCGGGGTGCCCTCGGGCCGGGTCACCCCTTGCACCAGGGCGACCCCCTCGACCGCGAAGACGCTCTTGGCCAGCTTGTTGAGCACCAGGAAGTCCGCCGAGTTGCGCATGTCGTGATCGGACTCGATCAGCAACACCTCGGGCAGCAGCCGCGATTCCGGGAAGTGCCGCGCCGCGGCCGCCCAACCGAGGTTGGCCGGGGTGTCGGCCGGGATGAACGACGGGTCCTTGTAGCTGACCTTGTAGCCGGGCAGCGCCAGCAGCCCGATGAGCGCAACCGAGCAGGCGGCCACGAAGATCGGCCCGGGCCAGCGCACGATCGCCGTGCCCACCTTGCGCCAGCCGCGATCCGACATCTTGCGCCGCGGTTCCAGGAGGCCGAAGCGGCTGGCAACCGCCAGCACCGCCGGGACCAGCGTCAGCGCGATCGCCACCGCGACCAGCATGCCGACCGCGCACGGGATGCCCATCGTCTGGAAGACCGGCAGCCGGGTGAAACTCAGGCAGAAAGTGGCGCCGGCGATGGTCAGGCCGGACGCCAGCACCACATGGGCGACCCCGCGGTAGGTGGTGAAGTAGGCCGTTTCCGGATCCTCGCCGGCATGCCGGGCCTCGTGGTAGCGGCCGATGAAGAAGATGCCGTAATCGGTGCCAGCGGCGATCGCCAACGTGACCAGGATGTTGATCGCGAAGGTGGACAGTCCGATCCAGCCGTTGTGGCCTAGGAAGGCGACGATGCCGCGCGCCGCCGCCAGCTCGATACCCACGACCGCCAGCAGCAGGGCGACCGTGCTGACCGAGCGGTACAACAGCAACAGCATCAGCGAGATCACCGAGACGGTGGCCACCAGGATCTTCAGCACCGCGCGGTCACCGCTGGTGTTCATGTCGGTGACCATCGGCGCGGGACCGGTGACGTAGGCCCGCACGCCCGGCGGCGCGGGGGTGCGGTGCACGATGTCGCGGACCGCTTCGACGGAGTCGTTGGCCAGCGCCTCGCCCTGGTTGCCGGCGAGATTCAGCTGGACCAGGGCCGCCTTGCCGTCGGGGCTTTGGGCGCCGCCCGCGGTCAGCGGGTCTCCCCAGAAGTCCTGGATGTGCTGGATGTGCGTGGTGTCCGCGTTGAGCTGGGCGATCAGCTCGTTGTAGTAGTGGTGGGCGGCGTCGCCGAGCGGCTCGTCACCTTCGATGACGATCATCGCCGCACTGTCGGTGTTCGACTCCTGGAAGTCGTGCCCCAGGCGGGCCATCGCCTGAATCGACGGCGCGTCCTTGGCGCTCAACGACACCGGGTGGTCCTTGGCGACCTGCTCCAGCGGTGGAACAGCGACGCTGACCAGAAGCGTGATCGCCACCCAACCGAGAATGATCGGTAGCGCAAACTTACGGACCACTCCCGCTGCAGACAGCCGGCTAAGGCTCAGGTGGTGCGTTCTCGTCACTTTCCAAGGCCCCTCACCAGACGATTTCCCCCAAGCGATCACTGTAACCCCTGGTTCGCCGACCGGGGCAGTGAAAGCTACCCGATCAAGTAGTCCGACAGCGGGAAGTGATCCTGCTCCTTGACCGCGGTGCGCACCGAGGTGGGCCGGAAGAGCGGGGCTTCCCCGGTGTGGTGGTTGAACCAATAGGAATTCGACGTCGCGCAGTTGCCGAGGTGGAACACCGAGCTGTCCAGCAGGCTCATCATCCGGTCGTAGAAGCGGGCGTTGGCCTCTTCGGTGACCTCGAAGGTGCGCGCCTGGCGCCGCTGCAGCTCGCCGAACAACCGGTTCATGTGCCGCATCTGGTACTCCACGGTATTGAACCAGGACAGGCCGACCCAGGCGAAGGGGCTGGCCATGTTGATGAAGTTCGGGAACTGGGGTGCGGTCATGCCCTGGTAGGCCTGGAAGCGGGTCTCCCGCCACCACTTACCCAGGTTGCGGCCGCCGCGACCGACCACCTCGATCGCCGGCAGGTTGCCCTCCCAGACGTCGAAGCCGGTCGCCAGCACCAGGGTGTCGATCTCGCGCTTGGTGCCGTCGCACGCGACGATGCCGTCCGGTTCGATCCGCTCGATCCCGGCGGTTTCCAGGTGCACATGCGGCTTGGTGAACGTCGGGTAGTAATCGTTGGAGATCGTCGGGCGCTTGCAGCCGAAGTCGAAGTCAGGCCGCATCTTGCGGGCCAGTTCGCGGTCCCGCACCGACAGCAACCGGTGCAGGGCGGATTGGGCCGCCATCGCCTTGTTGAGAAACTTGAACCGCCGGTAGCGCCACATGGTCAGGACCATCATGAAGTCGGTGAGGTTGTCGGTGATCCACCGCACGATGCGCTGGGTGAACGGCATCCGGGCGAACATCGCCTGCACCACCGGCGGGAACACCACGTCGGACTTGGGTGTCACCAGAATCGGGGTGCGCTGGTAGACCGTCAGCTCGGCGACCTGCTTGGCCAGCTCGGGAATGACCTGGATCCCGGTGGAGCCGGTCCCGATGATCGCCGCGCGGCGCCCGGCCAGCGAGTACTCGTGGTCCCAGGCCGCGGTGTGGATGATGCGCCCGGCGAAGGTCTCGATGCCGGGGATGTCCGGCGTCTTCGGCTGGCACAAAAAGCCGGTGGCGACGATGAGGAACTGCGCGGTCAGCGTCTCGCCGCCGGCCAGGGCCACCCGCCACACCTTGGTGTCCTCGTCCCACTGGGCGCCGTCGACGCAGGTGTTGAAGCGCATGAAGCGGCGCACGTCGTACTTGTCCGCGACGTGCTCGGCATAGGCCTGCACCTCATGGCCGGGCGCGAACAGCCGCGACCAGTACGGGTTGGGTTCGAACCAATAGGAATAGGTGGTCGAGGGCTGATCCACCGACAGGCCCGGGTAGTGGTTGACCCGCCAGGTGCCGCCGAGACCGTCCTCGCGGTCGACGATCAGGATGTTCTGATAGCCCAGCCTGCGCAGTTGGATCGCCGCGCCGATTCCGCCGAAGCCCGCGCCCACGATGATGGCCTCGTAGTGCTGGTACTGCTGGGTCCCCATAAGGTGAATACGCTACCGCAATGCCGGGTCTCGGCGCTGTGCGCGCAGGTCAGTCGAACTGCGGACACCCGCAACCGGAGGTAAAGTAACGGGCGCTGCGCGGTCGCGAGATGGCCGCAATCACACCACGTCGGCGCGACGGGTCTTAGTGTTCTGCCAATCTCGGCGGTAAGCTTCGGCCTAGCCGCGGATCCCTCGCGCGCAGCCCAACGACGGGAGTGTTCGAAATGCCGATCTGGATCGACGTCTTCGGGCTGCTGGGCAGCCTGGGGATCGCCGGCTTGGTGTTGGCCACCGTCGCTCGTGCCGTCGCGCGCTACCGCCGCAATATGGATGTCGCCGACGACCCTCAGTACACCGCGACACTGGCCAATCTCTCGGAGAGCTCGGTACGGCGCCGCTTCGATCCGTTCACCGATATCGACTGGGACGCCCCGGAATACGCCATCACGGCCGACGATCCGCGCTGGGTGCTCAAGGACGACGCACTGGCACGCACCGACTGGTACCGCAGCCAGCCGCTGGACAAGCAGATCGCGATCGGGATGTGGCGGCAGGCCAACATCGCCAAAGTCACCCTGCAGTTCGAAAGCATGCTGATCCGCGGGCTGGTCCAGTACGCGTCCCGGGTGCCCAACGGCTCCCCCGAACACCGCTACTGCATGCACGAGTCGGTCGAGGAGTGCAACCACGTCCTGATGTTTCAGGAACTGGTGAACCGCATCGGGTTCGACGTTCCCGGGATGCAGTGGTGGATGCGCTGGCTGTCCCCGCTGATGCCGTTGTACGCCGGACCGTTCCCCAACGTGTTCTTCTTCGGCGTGCTGGCCGGCGAGGTGCCCGTCGACGTGCTGCAGACCAACGCCTTGCGCGAGGCCGGCTCCGGGCATCCCGTGGTGGAGAAGGTGATGGCCATCCACATCGCCGAGGAGGCCCGCCACATCTCGTTCGCCGACGCCTACCTGCGTAAGCGCGTCCCGAAGGTGTGGCGGATCAACCGGCTGTGGATGTCGGTGTACGTGCCGTTCGTCATGCGTCTGCTCGCCAAGCCGATGGTGGTGCCGCCGCGCAGCTTCTTCCGGCAGTTCCAGGTGCCGCGTGCGGTGCGCAAGCAGCTGGTGCACGGGACCCCGCAGTCCCGGCAGGAACTGCAGGACACGTTCGCCGACATCCGGATGCTGTGCAACGACATCGGCCTGATGACGCCCGCCGGCCGGCTGATGTGGCGTATCTGCAAGATCGACGGGCCCCCGTCGCGCTACCGTGGCGAACCGCAGCGGGTACCGGTGCCGGCGCACGTTACCGGGGTCTAAAGCACGTCCCCAGCTGTGCCATACTTTCGGTATGGTGCGTTCCCCATCTCAGACCTTGGAAAAAGTCGGTGCCGATCTGGTCTACCGGATCTCGGCGATGCCGCTGTACAAGAAGGCCTTTAAATACTGGTACCCGTACATGACCCGGCGGATGGGGCACGACGACGTCGTCTTCCTCAACTGGGGTTACGAGCAGGACCCGCCGCTGGGCCTGAAGCTGGATGAGGCCGACGAGCCCAACCGCTACTCCATCCAGCTCTACCACCAGACCGCCAGCCAGATCGATCTGACCGGCAAGAAGGTGTTGGAGGTCAGCTCCGGCCACGGTGGCGGCGCCTCCTTCATTGCCCGGACCCTCAAGCCGGCCTCCTACACCGGTCTGGACTTCAACGCCGACGGGGTGGCCTTCTGCCAGAAGCGCCACCAGGTGCCGGGCCTGGAGTTCGTGCAGGGCGACGCGCTCAACCTGCCGTTCCCGGACGAGTCCTTCGATGCGGTGATCAACGTCGAGGCCTCCCACATCTACCCCGACTTCGCCCGGTTCGTCAGCGAAGTGGGCCGGGTGCTGCGTCCGGGTGGACACTTCCTGCACACCGACTTCCGCGCCAAGGAGGACATCGAGTCCTGGCAGCAGACCCTGGCGACGCCGCCGCTGCGGCTGCTCAACGAGCGTGACATCAGCCGGGAGGTCGTCCGCGGGCTCGCGGCGAACTCGCCGCGCTCCAACGAGCTGATCAACGAGCGGCTGCCGTTCTTCCTGCGGCGCTTCGGCCGGGAGTTCGCGGTGGTCGAAGGCTCGCTGTTCTACCGCGACCTGGACCGTGGCGAGATCACCTACCGGATCTTCGACCTCGTCAAGGACTGAGGTCCACCCAACTGTCAGATCGCCGGAGCGGGGGCGCAGTTCCCCCGCTCCGGCCTTTTTTGAATCGACTCCGTTAATTCAGCGTCTGACAGCGGGTTAGGGTGGCTTCGATCATCCGCGCTCAAACCTGACGATCGTGACGAGGGGCTTTGCCATGGACCAAAGGGAATTGACGCGTCGGCTTCGCTTTCGCGCCAGCCTGCTCAAGATCGGCACCGACGGCCTGATCGGGGTGGCCCGCGACCGGGCGACGGCCTACCGCTACGCCCTGACCGGCCGCGAGACCGCCCCCCTGACCGATTTCGACCCGTTCGCGCCGGAGACGATGCGCGACCCGTATCCGGGCTACCGCACGCTGCTGGACGGGCCGAAGGTCTGGTACAGCCGCAAACGTGGCATCTGGATCATCCCCGGCTATGACGAGGTCTGGAAGGCCTTGCGCGACGACGACGCGTTGTCGTCCGCCGAGAGCCAGGCCCGTTTCCGGGTTCGCCTGCAGACCATGAACGCCACCGACCCGCCGGTGCACACCCGGCTGCGCCGGTCGGTGTCGCGGGCCTTCACCCCCCGCGCGATGAAGTCGTGGGAGATCAACATCAACCGCGCCGCCGACGAACTCGTCGCTGCGATGCTCCAGCGTCGACGCGTCGAGATCGTGGCCGACCTGGCCAAACCGCTGCCCAACCGGCTGATCACGATGATGCTGGCGATACCGCAGGAAGACCGCCACCAGTTCCTGGAATGGGCGGACATCATCAACGAGGCCGCGTTCGCACCGCTGACCCTGCGCGGGATGGCGTTGAACATGCGCTCCAGCCAGGCGGTCATCGCCATGCACCGCAGCCTTGACCCGATGATCAAAGCCCGCCGCGCCGCGCCCGGGGACGACCTGATCTCGATGCTGGCCGCGCCCAGCGGGGACGACACGCTCTCCGACGACGAGGTGTTCTGGACCGCGTCGATGCTCGTCGGGGCCGGCAGCGAGACCACGACCAACCTGATCTCGGGCCTGTTCCTGACGCTGGCGCAGCGTCCGGACGTCTACACCCGGCTACGCGAGCACCCTGAGCTCATCCCGGCTGCGATCGAAGAACAGCTGCGGTTGGTCTCCCCGGTGCAGGGGTTCTACCGAACCGCGACCCGCGACTATCGGGTCGGTGAGCACACCATCCCGGCCGGTGCTCGGGTGCTGGTGCTGTATGCGGCCGCCAACCGGGACCCGCGGCACTACCCCGACCCCGACACCTTCGATTTGGACCGCAATCCGACCGATCACGTCGCGTTCGGCGGCGGCGCCCACTACTGCCTCGGCACGCACCTGACCCGCATCGAAGTCAGCCGGGTGCTGACGCAGCTGATCCCCCATGTCGAGGCCATCCGGCTGGACGGGCAGCACCGCTACTTGGTCAACGCCACGATGCGCGGCCTCGAGCACCTGCCCGTCGAATTGGTACTCGCCGGCACCGGCGAGCGGGTCGGCACGGATATCGACGACGAATCCGGGGTAGTCGACACCGTATGACTGGCGCGACCAGCCCGGTAGCGCTCGTGACCGGGGCGACGAGCGGGATCGGCGAGGCGACCGCCGACCGACTGCAGGCGGCCGGCTATCGCGTTTACGCCGTGGGCCGCAATCCCGAGGCGCTGCAACGCCTTGCTTCGCGGGGACTGTCCGCCCGCGGACTCGATGTCACCGACGAGGCCGCCGTAGAGCGGCTCGTCGCGGAGATCGTGACCGAACACGGTGGGGTGGACGTGCTGGTCAACTGCGCCGGGTTTCCGCTGACGTGTCCGCTCGAGCAACTGGCGCTGGATGACCTGCGCAGCCTTTTCGAAACCAATGTCGTTGCGGCCCTGCACTTGTCGCAGGCGGTACTGCCCGGTATGCGCGAGCGCGGGGCCGGAGTCATCGTCAATATCGGCAGCACCGGGGGACGCTTCGCCAGTCCGGGGGCCGGCGGCTACCACGTGATCAAGTACGGCATGGAGGCGCTGTCGCTGGCGCTGCGGGCCGAGGTGGCGCGCTTCGGGGTACGCGTGGTGCTGCTCGACCCGACCGGCGTGCGGACACCGTTCGTCACCGCCCAGCAGGAGGCGCACCCGACCTACGCCGCCGACGACCCATACGGTGGGTTCAAGCGTCGTTACGCCGACACCACCCGCCGGCTGAGCGAGAAACCCGGCGTGATGATCGAAGCCGACGCCGTGGCCCGCGCCGTGATCCGCGTCGTTCGGGCGCGTAACCCCAAGCCGCGCTACGTCGTCGGGCTCTCCGGCAAGCTCACCATGCTCGCCCGGACTCTGGTGACCGACCGGATGTGGGAACGAATCCTGATGCGCGAACTACGCGACTGAGGCCCGGCGACCTCCCGACCCAGTCATCGGCGCGACATACCGTCCGTGACATACTGCCTCGGTGGCCACGATGAACCGCCTGATATTCAATCCGGTCTCCCACCGCGTTATGACGAACCCGTTCGTCTACCACCTGCTGTTCACCTCGTTCGTGACCAAGCGATTCGCCACCCAGACCAAACTGCTCTCCGGTGACGACTGGCTGTTCCTGAACTACGGCTACGAGGAAGACCCGCCGATGGCGGTGCCGCTGGAGGCCTCCGACGAGGTCAACCGCTTCTTCATCCAGCAGTACCACCGCACCGCGGCCCAGACGGATCTGGCCGGCAAGAAGGTGCTCGAGGTCAGCTGCGGTCACGGCGGCGGCGCGTCGTATGTGGCCCGCACGTTCAAGCCCGCCTCCTACACCGGCCTGGACCTCAACGAGACCGCCATCGAGTTCTGCCGGGAGCGCCACCAGCTGCCCGGGATGGAATTCGTCCAGGGTGACGCCGAGAACCTCCCGTTCGAGGACGGGTCGTTCGACGTGGTGCTGCATGTCGAGGCATCGCACCTCTACCCGCACCCGGCGCGGTTCTTCGCCGGCGCGGCACGGGTGCTGACGCCGGGCGGGCACTTCCTCTACACCGACTTCCGCCGCCGCAGCGAGCTGGCCCGCTGGGACGCCGAGCTGGCCGACAGCGGACTGCGGCTGGTGTCCCAGGAGGACATCAGCATGGAGGTGTTGCGCGGCAACGAGAAGAACCTGGCCCGCAAGCAGGACATGATCGCCCACCACGGCGGGCTCGCCCGCTTCGCCAGCGCCGCGACCGACTGGACCTTCAACGGCGCACTGAAGAACGGCGAGTTCGTCTACCGGCTGTACTGCTTCACCAAGGACTGACCAGCCTCGGTCGGCGACGGCGCCACGGGCCCCTACCGCCCTTACAGACCTTGGTCGCCGAGCCAACCGTGGATGCGTTCGGCCACGGCCTCCCAGCCGGGCTCAAGCATCATGTTGTGCCCCATGTCGGGGAAGAATTCCGCCTCGGTGCGGTAGGCGCGCGCCGTCGCCTCCACCTCTTTGCGGGTGTGCGCGCCGTCCTGATCTGCGCCCAGCACCAACAGCGGCGTCGTCACCCGCTCCGGGCGCGGCAGCCTGAGGACCAGGCAGTCAATGCTGACTCGGGAACTGTCCTCCTGCAGCCGGGCTGCGCAGTCGGCGACGACGTCTTCGGGAGTGTTCGCGGAGAAGAACTTCTCCCGCGCCTGCTCCGGGGTGTTGATGTAGCGCAAGGATTTTCCGGTGATCGCCATCTTCACGGCCTGTCCCGGCCGGCGCCGCAGCCAGCGCAGGCTGGATCCAACGTTGCCCTGCGGGGGGATAGACGCCATCAGGACACCGGCCGGCGCGGTGTTGGTCTCCAAGTACTTCTGCACGATCAGCCCGCCCATCGAGTGGCCGATCACCACCGGCGGGACCGGCAGGCTGTCGGCGACCGAGGCGATGTCGGCGACGTAGTCGTCGACGGTGCAGTCGCGCAGCGGCTTGTCGATGCCACTGGCGCCATGACCTCGGAAACTGACCGCCAGGGCGCGGTAACCGTGGTCGGCGAAGTACCCGAGGAAATGCTCGTTCCAACACCAGGCGGCGTGCCAGGCCCCGTGCACGAACAACAGCGGAACCGGATGGTCTTCGCTGACACAGCCCTTGTCGATCACCTCAAGCACCACGCTGCTCCCCCTGTCCGGCGATCCGCCGTCCCCCGACATCGACGATAACCGGGTCTTCCCCTTACCCGAGCTGCGAGTCGACAGTGGAGTGCGCCGCGCCAGCAACGGTAGCAGCGGACCGTGCGGCACGACGCGGTAGGCGCCAACCAGCAACCGGTTCGCCCACCCCGGTGTCACCCGTCCCCTCCCGGCGGCCAGACCCTCGACCGCTGCCTGGGCCACCGTGTCCACCGACTTCCACATCACCGCCGGCAACACCTGTTTGCGCTCCCCTTCGCGGAACCCCGCCGCGACGTCCAGGCCGGTGTCCACCGGCCCCGGGCAGAGTGCGGTGACGGTGACGCCGGTGCCGCGCAACTCGCTGCGCAGGCTCTCGGTGTAGGAGGCGACGAACGCCTTGGCAGCGCCGTAGGTTGCCTGCCCGGGCAGCGGCCCAAACGCCGCCACCGACGACACATTCAGCACGGCCCCGCGTCCCCGCTCCACCATGCCCGGCAGGAACCTGGTGCACAGGTCGACGACGGCGGCGACGTCGACCTCGACCAGGCCGAGTTGGCGCTCCGGTTCGGTGTTCGCCGCCAGCCCCACCACCGCCAGGCCGGCGTTGTTGACCAGGACGTCGGGGACCAGACCCAGGTGGGCGATCCGGCCCGGCAAGGCGGCCCGTTCCGTGCGGCGCGACAGATCGGCCGGCAGCACGTGCACCGGCCGGGGACTCAGCTCGGCGGCCAGCGCGTGAAGGCGATCGGCGCTGCGCGCCACCAGGACAAGCTGGTGACCGCGCCGGGCAAGTTCGCGCGCCACGGCCGCGCCGATCCCCGACGATGCGCCGGTGACGATGGCCGCGCGGCCGGGACCGGGTGCTGGTAAAGCCACCTGGCTACCCTATCGTCCGGTGCCCCGCCGAGCGTCCCCTGGCAAATATCTGACACTCGGGTAAATTGACGGCTTCCCTCGACAGGCGCTGGGGCGAGTTCCTGTGTACGCTGACACGGTCATGTGTCTGACGTAAATGGGGGATTTGATGACGCATTCCAGCTATCGGTGGCTGACGGTCGGTTTGGTAGCGGGGGGCTGCGCCGGCCTGATGGGGATGACCTCGATGCTCAGCGCGGGATTCGCGCTCGGCGAGGACACCGCGCTCATCATGGGATCGGCCCTTCAGCCCACCCCGAAGGACTCGTACATCGACCAGGTGATGGCCGATTTCCTCAACCCCCAGAACCCGTTTCCCGGGCAGCCGACGTTTCCCGGCTACACCCCGGTCGGGGTGACCACACCGGAGACCGATTACGGTCCGGGCCTGACCCAGGGCGTCGCCGACATCGACAAGGCGATCATGGAGCACTTGGCCAACGGCGACAATGTCACCGTCTGGGGCTACTCGATGAGTGCCGCGGTGGCTACTCAGGAACTGTTGAACCTGCTGGCGCTGCCGCCCGGTGAGCAGCCGGATCCGGACACCCTGAGCTTCGTGTTGCTGGAAAACCTCGGCAACCCCAACGGCGGGTTCTTCACTCGGTTCGAGGGCTCGGGCATGCCGGTGACACCGCCGGACGGGATCTACCACACCGACATCTACACGATCGAGTACAGCGGGGCGACCGACTTCCCGAAGTATCCGCTGAACTTCCTCGCGCTCGCCAACGCGATGGCCGGCTACGTCTACCTGCACCCGGCCCTGCTGCCCGGTTGGCCGACGACGTTCGACCCGAGCTCGATCGCCGACGCGGTCGAGCTTCCGACCTCAGAAGACGTCAACACCGACTACTATCTCATCCCGACGCAGAACCTTCCGCTGCTCGACGGGATCCGGGCGTTCCCGGTGTTCGGACCGGCGATGGCCGACCTGGTGCAGCCCGCGCTGCGGGTGCTGATCGACCTGGGCTATGACCGCACCGATCCCGCCGATGTCGTCACGCCGATTTCGTTGAGCATGCCGCCGATCGACTGGGACACCGTGGCGCAGAATCTGCAGCTCGGGTTCGAGCAGGGCTGGATCGCCGCCCAGGTCGATCTGGGCATGCTGCCGGAATCGGAGTTGCCGGATCTGTACCCGTATCTGCCGGATCTGTCCGGTCTGATCGGGGCCTAGCACACCTCCGGTCGGCCGGCCCCGGATCGGGCCGGCCGACTAGGTGGCGGCGACGTCGAACACGGCATCCCAGAGCCCTTGGATGTCGAAGGGCCCGATGATCCCGCTGTTGTCGGCGATGTTGTACAGATAGTCGCCCAAAAAGTTGTGGATCTGCTCGACGGTGGGCAGGAAGCCGGTGGTGTCGATCACCGCGTCGGGCGGAAGCGGATTCTTCAGGTCCAGCAGCACCGTGCCCAGCCGCCACAGCCAGGCTTCATAGTCGATGATCTCCGGGGTCGACACATTGGCGGTGCCCTCGTCGTAGTGGGCCAGCCACTGGTCGATGACGGGGTTGCCCGGCCACAGGTCGCCAACCGCCTTCACCAGCAGGTAGTAGCTGGGCGTGTTCCAGTCGTCGGGATCCGTGATGTCGCCGGCCGGGTCGGGCAACAGGCAGGGCCCGGGGCAGAACGGGCTGCCCGGGATGAACGGGTTGAACGCCACCAGCATCGACGCGATCACAGCCTGCAGCACCCGGCCGAACTCGACCGGGTCGGGCAGCTCGAACTTGGCCGGGTCGAACGGCTGCAGCAGGCTGTTGTAGAAGTTGATGAACGGCTGCTCGAAGTTCATCTCGTACGACGACCCGGCCCACGGCACCAGCGGAGCCTTCGGGTCGATGTTCGGGTAGTCCTCCGGGTCGAGGCCCAATTCCTCCAGAGTGCGGCTGCCCGTCCAATAGAAGCCGTCGTGCGCCAGGCCACTGTTGACCATGCCGGGCGAGTTCGGGTCGAAGTAGTACGCGTTGCCGTCCATCATGTCCGAGAACGGGACCTGGAACCAGTTCTCGATCAGGGGGAATTTCTGCAGACCGGTGATGATCAGCAGGCTCCAGAGGGCTTGGTCGATCCAGGTGAAGCCGGTGATCGGGCTGACCGGCATAGCCGGCAGGCAGTCCAGGCTCTGACAAATCGGGTGCATCGGGATCTCTACCGTCGCCAGCATGGCCAGTTGCTGGCCGAGCCCCGGGTAGAACAGGTCCCCTTCATGGCCGGCCCCGGACAGCTCCGGGAACGGCACCAGCAACTGCATGACCGATTCGAAGTGGCCCGGGTCGCCCGGGTCCTCGCCCCAGACGTTGGTCGGGCTGCCCACGAACCACGGCCCGCTGTAGAACAGCGACTTCGACAGCGTGTCCAGCGCGTGGATCTCGTTCGCCGGAATGTTGACCAGGGCCTGGAAGAGGTTCAGCGGAACGTTGAGCAATGACTCGCCGGCGCTGAGACGCTCGGCGAGGTGAACCGCGGCGGCCGGAGCGGGCACCGGTGGCGCGGCCGGAGCGACGGCGATGAGTCCCGCCATCGTGATCGCCAACCCAGCGGTGGAGTAGCTGCGCAGGGCCGCGACCATCCCGATGATTCCTCCAGTGACGGTGAAAAGGCGCGTCTGAGATGACCGGACCTAAGACGGCTTACGCAATCTACCAAAGAATTTCCTGAGCGCAACCGATAAGCGCGGTGCCCCCAAAAGCCCAGCAGCCCGGCCGCGAAAACGGCCGGGCTGCTGTGTTGTTGGTCTAGAAGCCGAACCAGCTCGACATCTCGGCCCACAGGTCGGTGAGCCCCAGATAGACGCTGTCGTGCTCGGGGTCCAGGGCGTGCAGGAAGTCGTCCCAGACCAGCAGCGAGTTCTTGCCGCCGTAGTCGCCGATCTCCTGCATGTCCAGCGGCAGGTCGGGGTTCCAGGTCGGCGGCATGTAGTAGCCGGTCTCCGGGTTGATCGGCCACGGCCCCAGCAGGCCCGGGTCGGTCAGGATCCCGCCGTTGACGACCAGGGCCGGCAACCAGGGGTTGATGGCCGCGAGCGCGTCGATGATCTTGTTGTGGGTGTCCGCGTCGAAGGTGAACATACCGGTCTGCAGCGCCGAGATACCGGCCAGGATCTGCTCGTCGGTTCCGCCGTTGGCATTGCCGACGGCGTTCTCGGCGTCCTGCTCGGTCAGGTCGATCCACTGCTGGATCAGTGGGTTGGGGGCGCCGATGGACTGGATCGACTTGACCAGGTCCAGGGTGGTCACTCCCCACGGCGGGGAGACCGGCGGCATATTGCACAGTCCCGGGCACATTGGACTGCCCGCAACGTACGGGTTGAAGTCGACGACCATCCCAGCAATCAGGGCCTTCATGGCCTGGAAGACGTCGTCCGAGCTGGCGAAGTGGAAGCCGGTGAGCGGGTCGTCGCCGTTGACGCTCCAGTCGACCGGCTGCATCAGGCTGTCGAACCACTTCTGCATGGGGCCGAACGGATCCAGCTTGAAGGTCAGGCCGGCCCACGGCATCAGGTTGATCTGGTTGCCGTGCTCGTCGAGGACGGGGTCGCCGTTTTCGTCGAGCAGCGGATGCGTGCCCGGGTAGCCGAAGCCGGGCTGAGCCTCACCGGACCATGGACTCCCGCCGTACATGGGCCCGCCCGGCACCGCGCCGCCCTCACCGACACCGGCGTCCGGGTTGGCGATGCCGCCGGAGGTGGGGTTGTCGGGGTCGCTGAACGGGCTGTCCGGGAACTTGTAACCGTTCAGCATGTCCTGGATCGGCACCTTGAGCCAGTACTTGAACAGGTCCAGCTGATTGTCGTCGTTGGGGAAGTTGGTGAACTTCGCGAAGAAGTTCAGCATCGCGTCCAAACCGGTGATCCCGGTGATCGGCTCGACCGGAGACATCGGGTAGCACTGGATCGAGTCACACGACACGCTGATCGGCAGCAGGGCCGCGGCGAACATCGCGAACTGCTGGCCCCAGCCCGCGGTGCCGTTGGCCAGGGCATCCGGGTCGATCGTGGGGTCGTACAGGCCAGAGAGCTGGGGCGCGAACGGGAACAGGTAGTCCATCACGGCCATGAAGTGGCCCGGGTCGCCCGGGTCCTCGCCCCAGATGTTGGTGGCGCTGGGGGTGAACCAGTTCCCGGTGAAGAAGAACGAGTTGGCCAGCACGTTGGTGGCCGACACCTCGTTGTACGGGATGTTGACGAGGTCCTGGAACAGGTTGAACGGAATGTTGAGGATCGAGGCCTCGGCGGCCAGCTGCACCGCCCGCTCAGCGGCCGTCAGGCCGGACTTCCACGGTGCGACCGGCGCCACCGGGGCGATCGCCACGACGCTCGCGGCAGCAAAAGCCGCGCCCGCTGTCACGTGCCGGCGCTGCGGCATTGCGCGATGCGCACCTGTCGTTGCGACTCGACGCTCGGAATTCGCGCGGTGTCTACCACCCGTTGCGTACCGCCGCCCACGCGTCACACCATGCTTCACACGTCCCCCTTTAGTCCCCACGAACCGTGACAGCATATCCGTGTCACGGTTCCGTGTCTAAGCGAGTACGGGTTAATTTACACGGCCTGCGGAACACGGTCTGCTAAGTAGCACTTCATCGTTGTCATCGGCTGTTTTTGGGTCGGGCAGTACACCGGTCTAGAGCAGCCCGCTCAGGTCGCCCAAGCCGATGGCGTCGAGCAGACCGGTGAACCCGTCCGCGGTCCCGACGGCGGAACTACCGACGTCGCCGCTGTCGGTAGCGGCCCCGAGCACCGGGGTGAGGTCGGCGAAGTCCACCGGCTGATAGCCGGCCACCTGCGCCCAGTCCGCAAAGAACTGCTGAACCCCCGACTGCTGCATCAGGTCGATGAGCTGCTGCATCGCCGGCGACGGCGAGAACGAGATCGGGGTGTCGACGTTGGCCGGCGGGTCATCCGGCGACGGGTTGCCCACGTCGAACCACTGCTGCAGGGACTGTGACAACGCGTCGTTGACGTCCACTTGGTGCGGTGTCGGACCGTTGGCCATTCCGTAGTACGCGTTCAGCGGGTTGTCCGCATTGGCCCGGGTCAGCCAGTCCTCTATATAAGGGTTGCCCGGCCACAGCCTGTCCAGCTCGGTCACCAGTGCCAACGGCGTCGCCGACGGATTCGCCAGACAGGTGGTGCCGCAGAACGGGTCTCCGGGCGACGACGGGTCGAAGGCGATGATCTGGCCCGCGGCCAGCGTCTGCAGCGCCCGGCCCAACTCTTCGAGCGTGGGGATCTGGAAGCCGCTGGCATAGGTGTTCAGGTCGACCGGCGCCTGGAGGCTGTTCCAGAAGTTCTGGAACGGGTACAGCGGGTCCAGCTTGAACGTCTCGTTGGACCACGGCATCAGGTTGACCGGGTTGCCATTGCCGTTGACAACGTCGTCGGTCCCGGGGACGACGTGAATCCCCTGCGACTGGGTCGCGGCGTCCTGAGGCAGGTTGGCGATGTCATCCGGGGTCGCCGGGTGGGTGCCCACGAAGCCGAGGACGGGGTCACTGGGCACCGAGCCGTCGGGGTTTCCCGCGCTGTCGGTTCCGATTCCCATCGCCGGGTTGATCACGGTGGGAAAGGTGTAGCCGCTGAACAGGTCTGACAGCGGCACCTGGAACCAATGCTGGAACAGTGGGTAGGGCTGCAGGCCGGAGAGTGCGGCGAAGAACCAGGCGTTGTGGTCGAAGAAAGAGGAGCCGGTGATCTCGGTCGACGGCAGCAGCGGCGCACTGTAGTCGGCGTCGCTGGACGCGCTGGTCGGGATCTCGGCGTCGGCGAGCAGGGTGAGCTGCTGCCCCAGGCCCAGGTGTCCGGCGGCGGCGTCGTCCCAGCTGAACCCGGGCGCTCCCGGTTCTGGGCTGCCCTGCCCGGAGATCTGGGGGAACGGGAACATCATGTCGACGATGCCCATGAAGTGCCCCGGGTCGCCCGGGTCCTCCCCCCAGATATTGGTGGCGCTCGGCGACCACCAGTTCCCGCTGTAGATCAGCGAGTTGCCCAGGATGGTCATCGCCCCGATCTCGGTGCTGGGCACGTTGACCAGTGCCTGGAAGAGGTTCAGCGGAACGTTGAGCAGCGAGTCCGCGCCACTGACCAGCAGCAGCTCGCGCTCGACGGCAGACATCCCCGGCGAGGTCGGCACCGGCGCGGCCAGCGCCGCGGTGAGGACGCCGGCCGCGGCCAACGCGGCGACCTTGGCGTCCGATGAGTGTTTCGGCATGTACATGAGTCCCCCCGGCCATTGCGCTACACAAGACCGGCCGAATCTACACCCACGCGGTACGCCCAGACGACTTTTTACAAGCGTTCGTCATCTTTTTTCGCTAGCGTAAAACTTTTGCACCCCTGCGCTGCGGGTTTTCATCCAAAATGGATCATTTTGGCAGCCAGGCGCGGTTGCCATAGCCGTCCAGATGCACCACCTCGCCGACCGGCCGCCGGGTGGTGGGACCGTAACGTCCACGCGGCCAGCCCAGCGGCACGATGCAGCACGGCGTGACCGCATGCGGCAGACCCAGGATGCGCCGCGCTGCCCGCTGACTCCACAGCGGCAGCGTGATCAGTGAGGCGCCCAGCCCCATGGCACGGGCCGCCAGCAGCAGATTCTGCACACTGGGGTAGATCGACCCCCAGTACGCCGACTCCGCGATGTGCGGCATCCGCACCACCGGCAGCCGCCCCTCCCGGGCGCCCAGCCGCAGGCAGGCCACGACCAGCACCGGGATCTCGGCGAAGTGGTCGATCTGCCATTCCATCGCCCGCGCGATGCCGGCGATCGACGCGTCGGTCTTGAGCTTGCGCCGCAGCACCACCCCGCGCTGGATCTTCCACGCCTGCCGGTAACGCTTGGCCAGCTCTTCCTTGACGCGGCGGTCCCGCACCACGATGAACTCCCAGTTCTGGCCGTCGTTGCCGGTGGGGGCCCGCAGCGCCAGTTCGATGCACTTGAGCACCACGGCATCGTCGACCGGCTCCGAGTAGACCCGCCGGACCGCGCGCTGGGTCATCATCGCCTCGGCCAGGGGCATGTCGAGGCGGGCCAGCGCCTCGGCCGGATCGGGCACGTGTGTGGGGGTGAACCGCGGTGTGTCCGGCCTGCTCATTTTCCGGCCCCGCCGCTCAGCCACTCCGCGGTGAACCGCTGGATCTCCGGGATGCCCTGGGCGAACTCCTTGGCCAGGAAGCTTTCGATGGGCCCACCCACCAGCGGGATCTTGAACTCGACGGTCCCGGTGAGGTCCATCCGCGAACCACTGCCGGCCGGTTGCAGCACCGCGGTGCCGCTGCCGCGGCCCGGCGCGCCGATCACCGCGACATCGATGTCGCCGTTGACCCGGCCGTCACCGGTGGGGGTCCAGACTTCGGTGGTGACGATGTTGAGGTCGCCGCGGTAGACCTTGGTCAGGATCCCCGGCAGTGCCCCATGCCGCAGGTCCTCAGTGACCACGACGTGCACCACGCCGTCCGGGTCGACGGTCAGCGAGTCCAGGGTCTTCTCGCCCTCGAAGGCGTCGATTCGCGCCAGCCAGTAGTCGCGCGAGCCGAATGCGGAATGCACCTGCTCGACACTCGCGGGTGACTCGAACACGATCTCGAAGGAACGGGGCATCGGTGCCTTTCTCTACTTTCCGAACAAGCGGCTCGCCAGGCCCGCGGCGAACGTGCGGACCCGGTCCAGCTGCTCGGGTTGGACGTTGGTGGGCGGCAGGCGCAGACCCAGGTAGCGCTTGCGGTAGCGTCCGCTGCCCAGGTAGCTGGTCAACGACAGCATCGAGCGCAGCGGATCGCCGGGATAGGTGAAATGGATCTCGTCGGTGTAGCGGCCACCGCACTGCTCCCCCAGCCGGGCCACCTCGGCGTAGTTCTCCTGCCAATACTCGCGACACACAGTGAACACCGCGAACGGCTTGCCGTCCAACAGCTTTCGCGCCTCATCGGTTTGCAGGAACGACCGGATCGGCATGGCCGGCGCCTTCCACCACGTCGGCGAACCGATGCAGATGAGGTCATAGTCGCCGTCGCGCACCGCATCGGGAATGCGGATCGCCCCGGTCTCGCCCCGCTGCTGGGGTTTGAGCACGCTGAGCATGTCCGGCCACACCCGCCGCATCGGGAACCGCGAGAACCGCGGCGCGTAGCGGGGATCGGTGAACTCGATACCGGCCTCGACCACCTCGCAACCACGCTCGGTGAACACCTCACCGGCGGTATCGAGCACCTTACGCGCCTGCCCGGTGAAGCTGTAGTAGAGCAACAAGATCCGCGGCGCGGTCCCGCCGCCCGCGGTGTTCTCATCCGTCATGTGTGCCTCCTGGTTCATGCGGCGGCCCCGGCTTCGGCTCTCCTGCGTCGAGCCTCGCTGAACCGCCGGGTTCGACCGTGCGGTGCATCGAGTGTCCGCCAAGCGTATTAGGCTCGCCGACGTGGCAGACAAGATCCCCGTCGACCTGCACGGTGCCGCGGCGACCATGTTGACGACGCTGTACCTCAAGGCCCTCGACGCCGACTTCGACTCGCCGGTGCTCGGTGACCGGTTCGCCAAGGAGGCGGTCGAGCGCATCGACTTCGATTGGGACGCACTCAAAGCCCCCGGCCGGTGGGCGCCCCTGGTGACGGTGCGCACCGCCCAGTACGACATCTGGGCGCGCCAGTTCCTGGCCGCGCACCCGCAGGCCACCGTCATCCACCTGGGCTGCGGCCTGGACGCCCGCGTTTTCCGGATCGATCCGGGCCCGGAAGTGGCCTGGTACGACGTGGACCAGCCGCCGGTGATCGCGTTGCGTGAGCAGATCTATCCCGGCCGCCCGGGCTATCACCTGATGGCTACCTCGGCGACCGACCCGTCCTGGCTGGACGAGATCCCCACCGACCGCCCCGTGCTGTTGCTGGCCGAGGGGATCAGCATGTACCTGACCGAAGCCGACGGTGTGGCGTTGTTGCAGAGTGTGGTCGACCGCTTCGGGGCCGGCGAACTGCAGATCGACTTCTACAACTGGTTCGGGATCAAGTCGCAGAAGACCCACCGACTGCAGCGGCAGTCCGGTGCCACGCTGCACTGGGCGGTCAACAGCCCCGGCGACATTCTCGACAAGGTCACCGGTATCCGACTGTTGGCCGCTGCCAACCTTTTCGACGCGGAGACCTTCAGCCGGGTGCCGGCCGGGTTCCGGCGATCCAGCCGGGTGGTCCGCGTGGTCCCGCCGCTGCGCGGAATGCTGCAGTACCACCGCTACGCTTTCGGCCGCCTCAGCTGACGCCGGCCGCGGCGGCATGCTGCTCGGCGATGCCGCACAGCAGCGCGCGGATGGCCTCCACCGAGCGCTCCGGCTCGGGTCCATGCGAGTGGTATTCGATGTTGAGCTGTCCGGCGAAGATCTGGGTGAAGTAGATGTCGATGCCGGCGCTCACCGCGAAGTACAGCTCGCCGTGAGTGGTGGTCACCTCCACCCCGGGTGGGGTGCGCACCGGCGGAACCAGACCGTTGTTGCTCAACACCACGACGTCCGGCAGGCCCGGCGGGTTCCCGACGTACTGGGGGCTGAAGTGCAGCCGGGACTGCTGGATGACGCCCTCATCGAGGTCCTTCTGGAAGTTCTCGGCGATGTCGCGGGCCATCTCGACCAGATCGGTCTTGGCGTCGATCTCGGCGAGGTAGGTGGCCAACCCGATCGGGTTGGTGCAGCCGGTCGCCGAAACCGGTGGTGACAGAAAGTATCGCAAGTCGACGGTGTAGACGTAGGGCACCGGGATGCTCAGTTTGCCGCGCAGCTGCCATTCGGCCATCAGGACCGCCGCCGAGAGCACGGCGTGCAGGCTCAGGTCGTGGGCCCGCCCGAACGCGACCACATCGTTGGTCTGGCTTTCGGTCAGCCGGCATGACGCCATCGGGACCCGTACCGGCGACGACGGGGTCTGGTCGGCGACGGCCCGGCGGGTGGGCGGAAGGTCATAGGCGAACAGCGCCGGCATGAACCGCTCGATCCCGGACCGCTGCTGCTTCTCGATGCCCCGGTCGGCCAGCACCGCCTCGATCGACTGCGGTGCGGGCTCGACGTTGATCGCACCGATGCGTCCGGTGGTGACCAGATCGGTGTAGAAGGACAGCATCTCCTCGATCAGCGCGTACATGTGGTGGCCGTCGGCGACGGCGTGGTGCACATACAGCGTCGGCTGCGCTTGCCCGTCTCTGATGACCACCCGTAGCGCGACCAGTGACTCGGTCTGATCGAAGTGCGGGGCGGGCGGTTCGGCGTCGGGGTGAGCGAGTTCGATCACCTCGATGCCGTCGGGCATCAGATCGTCGGTGACGAACTGATGCCGGCCGTCGGGCAGCCGCTCCAAGCGCCCGGTGAGGATCGGGTGCGCCTCCAGCAGCGCCTCATAGGCCTCCGAGAGCAGGTCGAGGTCGACCGGACCGGTGACGTGCGCGGCCAGGCCCACGAAATTATGGGTCTCGGCGAGCATTTCCTCGCTGATCGCCAGCTTCCGAATGACCGACGTGGCAAACACTTTCCGGTTCTCTCCTCACCTACGACAGCTCGACCAGGGCCATCTCGTCGTCAGCGGATTCCACCTCGTCTTCGGCGATGGCTTCGCGGACCAGCTCCATCACCGCCGTCGAGAAGCCGTCGACGATCCCGCGCACCACAGACTCCTCGATCCGGCGGCTGTCATACCACCAGTCCAGGTGCAGCACACCGGCGGTGCGGTAGGCCCGCAGCTCCAGCGCGTGTCCCAGGCCCGGAAGCGCCTCGCGCACCGGCATGGCGATGTCGGGGTCGAACTGCACCGGTGCATCCCCCGCCGACGGCAGCTCGGGGATCGCCCCGACGTAGGAGAAGTGGATGTCAGCCGGGGCGACCGATCCGAACAGGCGTGCGGTCGGGGCGTAGACGTAACGCAGCAGGCCGTAGCCGATCCCGTAATGCGGTACACCGCCCAGGGTTTCGTGGATTTCGTCCAGCAGCTGACGCGCGCCTGCCGTCGCGTCGGTGGAGCAGCTCAGCGCGACCGGGTACACCGTGGTGAACCACCCCACGGTGCGCCGCAGGTCGACGTCGGGCTTGAGCACCGAACGGCCCGCTCCCCCCATGTCGACGGCCACGGTGCCCTCGCCGACGGCCGAGGCCACCGCCCGGCTCAGCCCGGCCAACAGGATCTCGTTGATCGGCAGCCGCAGCCGGCGGCGGGCGTCGTCGATCTCGCTGGTGTCGGCTGCCGCCAGCGCCGACGTGAGCTTGCACAGGTCGGCTGCCGCCGGCGGTTCGGCGACCTCCGCACCCAGCCGCAGGGTCGCGGATTTGGTTGCCCGCAACCAGTATTCGCGGCTCTCCACCACCGCCGGGTGGGTGGCCAGCCCGGCGCAGCGCTGCGACCATTCGGCCCACCCGACGCCGACCGGCGCCAACTCGATGTCGTTGCCCGCCAGACGCTGGCCGAACGCGGTGAAGATGTCGGTCAGCAGGATGTCGCGGGATGCCTCATCGCCGACCATGGCATGCAGGCTCAGCCCCAGATAGCACACGTCCCCCGCCGAGCCCCGGATGTACAGGGCGGTCAGCGGCGCAGTGGACAGATCCTGTTCGCGGATGTGTTCGGCCAGCATCGTGCGCACCGCGTCGTGCTCGGCGGTCAGCCCCTCCGGCAGGGCATGCGTGCTGATCTCCCCGAAGTCGCCGGGTTCGGCGATGTGCTGCTCCCAGGTGCCGGCCCGTTCGGTGACCCGCAGCCGCAGGGCGTCGTGGTGGTTGACCACCGCGGTGAGCACGGAGCGGACGTCGTCGACCGAGACCTCGGGACGCAGCCGAAGGATCAGCGGGATCCGCCAATGACCGTGGTCGCGAACACCGTTCTCCAGGAAGTAGGTGATGTTCGGCGGCACGGGCGGGTGCTCGACATCACAGCCGGGTGACTGGCGGGCCAGCCCCCCTGCGGCGTAGCGGGCGGTCAGCGCCTTGGCCAGCGCCGACACCGTCGGGTTGTCGTAGAGATCCTGCGGGGTGAGGTCCAGGCCCTCGTGGGAGGCGGCCATCGCGACGCTGATCGCGACCAGCGAGTCGCCACCGATGTCGAAGAAGTTGGCGTTGGTCTCGACCGAACCGACCCCCAGGCAGACCGCCCAGATGCGTTGCAGTGTCGCTTCCATCGAAGGTCCGGCCGCGCCGCCGGCACCATCGGCACCAACCTGCCCATTGGGGGTCGGAGCGCCGGCGGCGCCGCCGGAGACCCAGGTGGCCCCGGCGTTGTGCTCCAGCCAATGCCGTTGCCGCTCAAATGGATAACCCGGCACCGTGACGCGCTTGGGCTGGTAGTCACCGCGCAGCGGCGAGAAGTCCACCTCGATTCCGGCGGCCCAGAGTTGGCCGAGCGCCAGCAAGAAGGCGTCGCGGTCGTCGCGGTTCTGGGCGTGGTGACGCATCAGCCGGACGGTCCGGTGCCCGCCGGCGAACTTCGGGTGGCGGGCCGCCGAAGCGGTCAGGGTGGCCCCGGGGCCGACCTCCACCAGAACGCGGTTCGGCTCGTTCAGCAGCGTGTCGATCTCGTCGGCGAAGCGCACCGTCGCCCGCACACTGCGTGCCCACGTCGCCGGGTTGGTCGCCTCACTGGCCGCCATGTGAGTGCCGGTCAGGTTCGACAGCAGCGGGATCTTCGGTTCGTGCAGCGTCTGGCGGGACAGGAATCCGGTGAACTCCGGAATCATCGACTCCATCAGGCGGGAGTGGAACGCGTGCGAGGTGCGCACCCGGCGCGCATTGATCCCGGCCTGCTTGAGCGCCGCGGAGAACTCGCGGATGGCCTCTTCGCTGCCGGCCACCACGCAGCCGTCGGGATCGTTGACCGCGGCGAGGTCGACGTCACCGGTCAAGTACGTGCCGACCGCGTCGGGGCTCAGCGGCACCGCCACCATGACGCCGCGGGGCGCGGCGTGCATCAGCCGGGCCCGCATCGCCACCACTTTGATCGCGGTGTCGAGATCGAAGACGCCGGCGACGGTGGCCGCGGCGTATTCGCCGATGCTGTGGCCCACCAGCGCCGCCGGACGCACCCCGTAACTTTCGATCAGCTTGGCCAGTGCGTACTCCACGGTGAACAGCGCCGGCTGGGTGCGGTCCGTGCGCTCCAGGTCACGTGAGGTGCCGTCGAAGATCATCGCGCGCAGGTCGAAGCCCAGCTCCGCGTCGAATCCGGCGACACAACGGTCGAAGTACTCGGCGAACACCGGTTCGGAGTCGTACAGCCCGCGCGCCATGCCGATGTGCTGGGCGCCCTGACCCGGGAACAGGAACACCACCCGGTCGGTCGCGTCGCCCGCAACGTCTAGGCCCTCGCCGATGAAGACGTTCTCGCTCTCTTCGGCGGCCAGCACCGTGGCCGCATCGGCGCGATCGGCGACGACCGCGGCCAGTCGCAGGTTGTGCGGGTGCCGGCCCGCCAGCGTGTAGGCCACGTCATGCAGGTCCGGCGACTCGGTGCTGGACAGCTCAGCCGCCAGCTCCGAGCGCCCCTGAGTCAGCGCTTCGGCGGTGCGTGCCGACAGCAGCAGCACCTCGGGGCCGGGCTTGGGTGCGGCGCCCGCGGACTCGTCTGACCCGTCCTCGGGCCATTCCTCGACGATGACGTGCGCATTGGTGCCGCCCACCCCGAATGAGCTGACCCCGGCGCGCCGGATGCCTTCGGCTTCCCACGGCCCGTACTCGCTGCGGATCCGGAACGGCCCGGAGTCCAGGTGCAGTTCCGGGTTGGGGCTGGTGTAGTGCAGGGTGCCGGGGATCGCCCGGTGCTTGAGGCACAGGATGGTCTTGATCAGGCTGGCGATGCCGGCCGCCGACTCCAGGTGCCCGATGTTGGACTTGACCGAGCCCACGTAGCAGGGGCCGGGCCGCGCTTCCTCGGAGACGGCGAAAGCCTGTCGCAGGCCTTCGATTTCGATCGGATCGCCCAGCGGTGTGCCGGTGCCGTGCGACTCGACGTAGCTGATTGTGGCGGCGTCGACCTCGGACACCGCATGCGCTTCGGCGATCACGTCGGCCTGCCCGGCGGCGGTGGGCGCGGCATAGGTCATCTTGGTGGCGCCGTCGTTGTTCAGCGCCGAGCCGCGAATCACCGCGTGGATGCGGTCACCGTCGTCGACGGCCGCCTCCAGCGACTTGAGCACCACCACGCCGACACCGCTGGCGAAGATGGTGCCGTCGGCCCGCACGTCGAACGGCCGGCAATGCCCGGTCGACGAGACCATCGAACCCGGCTCGTGCCAGTAGCCGACGTGGTGCGGGATACGCAGCGACGAGCCGCCGGCCAGCGCCATGTCGCATTCGCCGTTGAGGATGCTCTGGCAGGCCAGGTGCACCGCGACCAGCGCCGAGGAGCAGGCCGTCTGCACCGACAGGGCCGGCCCGCGCAGGTTGAGCTGGTGGGCCACCCGGGTGGCCAGGTAGTCCTTGTCGTTCTGCAGCGACAGGTTGACCATGTCGAAGCTGACGCCCTGGCCGAGGATGAGGTTCGGGTCGTAGTGCGACATCAGGTTGTGCAGCAGGTAGCCGCTGGTGGTGCTGGTGCCGTAGACGCCGACCGAACCCTCGAGCTCGCCGGGCCGGTAGCCGGCGTCCTCCAGGGCGTGCCAGGCGGTCTGCAGGAACAGCCGGTGCTGCGGGTCCATGGTGCGCGCGGCCAGCGGGGTGAACCCGAAAAAGCCCGCGTCGAACTCCTCGATACCGTCCAGCAGCGCGGCCCGGCGCACGTAGTTGTGGTTGGCCAGCGCCTTGTCGGTCACCCCATTGGCACGCAGCTCCTCCTCGGAGAGCGTGACGATGGATTCGGTGCCGTTGCGCAGGTTGTCCCAGAACGCCGTCAGGGTGCGGGCGCCGGGAAACCGGCCGGCCATGCCCACGACCGCGATCGCATTGGCCGGCACTTCATTGTTGGTGCTCACGTTCGGTCTCCTACTTTTCGCCGCGCCGCCGCCCGTTGCCGTGCCGCGGCACGCTGCTGGGCCCGGCCCCGAACACCGTCGCCGGCGCCGTCTGCATTCTCCGGCGCAGCGAGGCCGAGTTGGCGGGTCAGGTCGGCTGCCAGATCGGTCAATGAGGCGCCCTGCAGCAGCAGCGCCACCGGGGGCTCCACCCCGAAGTCGCCGCGGACGGTGTTGCGGATACGCACCGCCATCAGCGAGTCCATACCGAGCTCGGTCAGCGGACGGGCAGGGTCGATGGCACTGTCCTTCGGGTAGCCCATGATGGCCATGATCCGCGAACCCAACCGTGCCACAACCGCTTTGGCGGCCTCGGCGGCGTCGAGCTGCTTGAGCCCGTCCGGACCCGGCCAGTCGTCGTCCTCGTCATCGAGGTCGAGCTCTTCGGCCAGGGTGGCGAAGTACCCGAGTTGCTGCAGTTCCGGGAAGGCCGCGGCCACCCGGTCCAGGCGCAGCCGCGCCACCCCGACCCGGGACAGGTCGCCGCCGAGGATCGCCTCCAGCGCCTCCATGCCCTCGTCGGGGTTGATCGGGTCGAGCGCGCTGAACTTGAGCTCCTGGGCGACACCGACGCCGGACCACTGGCCCCAGTTGATGGTGATCGCCGGCAGCCCGGCCGCCCGCCGCCACGCCACCAGGCCGTCCAGCCAGGCGCTGGCCGCGGCGTAGGACGCCTGACCGGGCGCCCCCAGCAACGAGGAGGTCGAGGAGAACCCGACCCACCAGTCCAGTTCCTTCCCGGCGGTCGCGACGTGCAGGCGCAGTGCCGCCGCGGCCTTGGGCGCCCACACCCGGTCGAGGGTCTCCTTGTCGATGCCGACCACGATCTGGTCGTCGATGACTGCGGCACCGTGGATGACACCGCGCAGCGTCAGCCCGCTCTCCTCCGCGGCGGCAACCAGGCTCTCGGCCACCCCCGGCGCGGCGAGATCGCCGGAGACGACCGCGATCTGGGCCCGTTGTTCGAGCTCGGCGAGCACGGCACGCTGCGCCTCCGACGGCTGGGAACGGCTGTTGAGCACGATCCGCGCGGCGCCGTGGTCGACCAGCCACCGGGCGACGACCAGCCCGATGCCGCCCAGGCCGCCGGTGAGCACGTAGGCCCCGTCGGACCGGACGGTCGGGGCGCCGGTGGCGGTCAGGGTGGCCCGCTTGAGCCGTTCGGCGTAGCGCTTGTCGCCACGCCAGGCCACCACGTCGTCGGTGCTCGCCAAGCCCAGCTCGGTGATCAGCGCGGCCACCGGCTCGGCCGAGGCATCCAGGTCCACCACGCCGGTGTGCAGGTCCGGATGCTCGTAGGCCAGCACCCGCACCAGGCCCTTGAGGGCGCAGATCGACGGGTCGCCGGGTTCGTCGACACCCACGGTCAGACCATTGCGGCCGACCAGCCACAGCCGGGGCGCGGTGCCGTGCCAGCCGGAGACGACGGTGCGCACCGTCGACGCGACCGCCCAGGCCAGATCGCGGCCGCGAACGGCTACATCGCCCGGGGTCTCGTCGAAGGGGGTGGCGGAAGGCACGACGAGCACCCCGACCGGGGGCAGGTCCGGGTCGTCGGCGGTCCGGGAGAACGCCTCGCGCACCGCGGGCTCACTCCGCAGGTCCGCGGTGATCACCCGGCGCCGCTCTGAGGCAAACCGGGCCGCGAAATCCGCTGCGAACGTTTCGGCTTCGGAGCCGTCGGTCAACACCAGCCAGCTGCCGTCGGCGGCGGCAGGGGGCTGGGCGGGCGCGGAAACGTCGACCCAGTCGGTGTCGAAGATCTTCTGGGTCAGCGGCAGCGGCACCGTGCGGCGCTGCACCCGCTGCAGGTAGATCCCGCCGAGTTCGGCGGTGATCGTCCCGGTCTCGTCGGTCAGGGTGACCCGCCCCAGGATGCCGCCGTCGTCGTGGCTCACCACCTCGGCGTGGCCGCGGGCCCGCCGGCCCACGTCGCCGAAGACCCTAATGGTCTCCACGGCGACCGGAAGGTAGGTGGCTTCCTCGGAACCGGCGCCCGACCCGGTCAGCGATTCCTCGGGCAGCGCGGCGGCCAGGCACTGCAGCGCGGCGTCGAGCATCACCGGGTGGATCCGGTAGCTGCGGTGTGCGGTGGCCTCGTCGGGCAGCACGATCTCGGCTTCGGAGGCGCCGCCGGGCTTGCGGACGATCCGGGTCAGCGCGGCGAACGCCGGCCCGTGCTGCAGACCGGTGCGGCGCAGCGCGGTGTACAGGTCCGCCGGTGACAGCGCCGTGCCGCCGGCAGCGGCCGGCGGGCGCTCGGCCGGGGTGGCCGCTTGCGCGGCCGCGGCCCGGGCGACGGCGTGGCGCGACCAGGTGCCGCCGGGCGCGCGGGAATGGATCTCGACCCGCAGCTCCTCGGAACCGTCGCCCTCGTGCAGCAGCCGAGTCGTCACCTCGGTCCGGTCGTCGACGCGGAGCATCTGTTCGACCTCGACGCGGTCCACGGCGACCGCCGACGGGGGCAGTCCCAGGGCCTCGCCGGCCGCGGCCAGCGCCATCTCGGCGAAGCCGGTGGCCGGCATCACGACCTGGCCGTGCACCTTGTGATGCGCCATCCACGCGACGATGTCGGTGCCCACGTCGGCCTGCCAGACGTGGCCGTGGCCGGCCGGCAGCTCGACGTGCACGCCCAGCAACGGATGCGCGTCGGCCGAGTGCCGGTTGGCGGCGGTTGCGCCCGCCCAGTACCGCACATGCTGCCAGGGCCGTGACGGCAGGTCGGCGCGCCCACGACCGCCGTCGGGTTGCGGTGCGTCGGCCGACGGCGGTGCCACCGTCGCCAGGTTGGTGTGGAAGCTCAGTGCCTCCGGCTGGTCGCGCAGCAGGGTGCCGGCCACGACGTGATCGCCCGAAGGCCGCGCCGACTCCAGGTTCCCGTTGATGGCGTGCGACAGCAGGGGGTGCGGACTGACCTCGATGAAGCTGGCGTGACCGGCCGCGGCCGCGGTGACGGCCTGGCTGAACCGCACCGGGTTGCGCAGGTTATGCACCCAGTAGTCGGCGTCGAAAGCCGGTGTGTCGCTGCCCGTTTGGCCGACGGTGCTGATCAGTGGGATCTTCGGGGCGGTCGGCGCCAAATCGGCCAGCGCGGTGCGCAGCTCGCCCAGGATCGGGTCCACGGTGGGGTGATGCGATGCCACGTCCACCTCGACGCGGCGGGCGAGTTTGCCCTGGGCGTCGACCACCGCGACCACCGCGTCGACCTGATCGGGCGGGCCGGCGATCACGGTCTGTTGCGGTGCGGCGTACACCGCCACGGTGATGTCGGGATGCTCGGCGATGGCCGCCTCGACTGCGCCCGAATCGAGCTCCAGCAGCGCCATCGCGCCCTGGCCGCTCAACCGGGCCATCAGCTTCGAGCGGGTGGCGATCACCTTCAGGCCGTCGGCCGGGCTCAGGGCACCGGCCACCACCGCGGCGGCCACCTCCCCCATCGAATGCCCGATCACCGCGTCCGGCTCGACGCCGTGGGAGCGCCACAGCGCGGTCAACGCCAGCTGCATGCCCACCAGCACCGGCTGGATCCGGTCGATGCCGACCACCGGCTCACCGGATTCGAGGACCTGACGCAGCGAGAACCCGACCTGCGCCACGAAGTCCGGCTCCAGCTCATCGACGGCGGCGGCGAACGCCGGCTCGTCGGCCAGCAGTTGACGGCCCATACCGGCCCACTGCGACCCCTGGCCCGAGTACAAGAACACGGTGCCCTTGCCGCCCCGGGCGGCGCGCGTGCCGACCACCCCGGGTGCCGGGTAGCCGCCCGCGACCGCCCGCAGTCCGGCGATCGCCTGCTCGGTGTCGCGCGCGCAGACGGTGGCGAACTTGGCGTAGCGGCTGCGGTGGTAGTTGAGGGTGTTGGCGACATCGGCCAGCGGCACCTCGGCGCCGGGGCCGGCCATCCAATCAGCGAGGGTCGCGGCCCAGGCCGCCACCCGCTGCTCGGTTTTGCCCGAGACCACCAGCGTGGTCACCGGATCGGAGGGAGCCGGGCCGGGGACCGGCTCCGGGCCCTGCTCGAGCACCACGTGCGCGTTCGTGCCGCCCAGCCCGAACGACGACACCGCGGCACGGCGCGGGCCCTCGGCCGCCGGCCAGGGTGTCATCTCGGTGGGGACGAACAGCCGCGTCGGGGACGGGTCGATCGCCGGGTTCCACTTGGAGAAGTGCAGGTTCGGCGGGATCTGCCCCCGCTGCACCGCCAGCGCGGCCTTGATGAATCCGGCGATGCCGGCGGCGGCCTCCAGGTGGCCGATGTTGGTCTTGACGGCACCGAGTGCGCAGCGGTCAGCGCCGCGCCCGTACACCTCCGCGAGCGCCTCGAATTCGATCGGGTCGCCCAAACCCGTTCCGGTGCCGTGGGTTTCGATGAGGTTCACCGAACTCGCCGCGACGTCGGCGCTGCGCAGCGCACGCGTGATCGCGTCACTTTGGGCGATGGTGTTCGGCGCGGTCAGCCCGTTGGACCTGCCGTCGGAGTTGACCGCCGAACCGCGCACCACCGCCACCACCCGGTCACCGTCGCGGATGGCGTCGGCGAGGCGCTTGAGCACCACGATCCCGGCGCCCTCGCCGCGGACGAACCCGTCGGCCCCCGCATCGAAGGTGTGGCACCGGCCGCGCGGTGACAGCATGCCCCACTTGGCCATGGCGATCTGGGTCTCCGGCCGCAGGATGAGGCTGACCCCGCCGGCCAGCGCCAGGTCGCTCTCGCGCAACCGCAGGCTCTGGCAGGCCATGTGGATGGTGACCAGCGACGATGAGCACGCCGAGTCCATGGCGACCGCCGGCCCGCGCAGGCCCAGCAGGTAGGCGATCCGGCCGACGGCGACGGCGTGGGCGTTGCCGGTGGCTGAGTAACCGTCGATCGCGTTCGGGTTGGAAGCCGAAATCCCTTGGTATTCGGTGTAATACACACCCATCATCACCGCAGAGCGGATGCCGGAGAGTCGTTCCGGAGACATCCCGGCGTGCTCGAGCGCCTCCCAGGCCACCTCCAGCATCAGCCGCTGCTGGGGGTCCATCGCCTCGGCCTCGCGCGGCGAGATCCCGAAGAAGTCGGCGTCGAAACCGGCGACATCGGAGATGAACCCGCCCCACTTCGATGACATCCGACCCGGCGCCAGCGGATCCGGGTCGTAGTACTCGTCGGCATCCCAACGGTCCGGGGGGATTTCGGTGATGGCGTCGCGGCCGTTCGCCAGCAGGTCCCAGTAGGCTTCCGGGCCCGAGGCGTCGCCGGGGAACCGGCAGCCGATCCCGACCACCGCGATCGGTTCGGCGGCGGCGATCCGCGACGCCTTCTCGAACTGCTCGGTGAGCGCCCCCCGCTTGTCGGCACCCATCGCCGACATCCTGTTGAAGATCGTCGTCATCAGAAACTACCGCTCTCGCTCCCGGTCGATGCCGACTCGACCTGATCGAACAACTCGTCCAGCACACCGCCGGAGGAGTCGAACGTCAGATGACCGTCGTCTTGGGCTGCGTCGTCCTGTGGGGCGTACCGGGATGCCAGCAATCCCACCAGATGCGTCGCCAAAGCTGAAATGCTGGGGTGATTCCACAGCATTGACGCCGACAAATCCACCCCCACCAGCTGCTGTGTCTCTTTCAGGACCGTCATCGCGATCATCGAATCCAGGCCCATCTCCGGGAACGGCTGGTCCACGTCGACCGCTGCCGCCGATGTCCGGAGCTCGCGCGCAAGAATAGCCTGCAGCCTGACCACCAGCTCATCGCGTCGCTTGTCGGCGGGAATCTGCGACCAGTCCGGGGCGCCCGCCGACGGGTCTGCGGTGCCGCTGGTTGCCTGCCCACCCGCCTCGGCGGCACCGAGCGTCGCGCCCGCACCGACCAGGTCCTCGAAGAAGGTCAGGTCGCCGAACTCCGGTGAGGTGGCCACCGCACGGTCGATGCGCAGCCGTCCCACCCCGATCCGGGGGAAGTCGGCGCCGAGCACCGCGTCCAGCGCCTCGACACCTTCGTCGGGGCTGATCGGATCCAGCACGCTCAGTGTCATCGAGCGTCCCAGGCCCACGTCGGACCACTGGCCCCAGTTGATGGCGGTGGCCGGCAAGCCGGACGCGTGCCGCCAGCTCATCAGGGCGTCGAGCCAGGCGTTGGAGGTGGCATAGCCCAGCTGGCCGGGCAGGCCCAGCAAGGCGGCCATCGAGGAGAACCCCACCCACCAGTCGAGCTGGCGGTCCACCGTGGCGGCGTGCAGCTGGGCCGCGCCGGCGGCCTTGGCCGCCCAGACGCTCTCCAGGCTCTCCGGGGTTACCGCCGTGACGAGGCCGTCGCCGAGCACACCGGCCGCGTGTACGACGCCGCGCAGGGGCCGGCCGGTCTCCTCGGCGGCAGCGACCAGGCGCTGCGCCACCCCGGGCGAACTGATGTCACCGGCGACGAAGGCCACCTCGGTCTGCGCGGCCAGCTGGTCGAGTACGGCGCGCTGCTGCGGCGAGGGCTCGCTGCGGCCGTTGAGCACGATCCGCCCGGCGCCGCGCGACGCCAGCCAGCGTGCCACCACGGTGCCCAGCCCGCCGAGACCGCCGGTGAGCAGATAGGAGCCGTCGGCGCGCACCGTGGCCTGCGCGGTGTCGCCGGTTGCGTCGAACGTCGCCCGGGTGAGTCGTTCGGTGCGGCGCTGCCGGCCACGCCAGGCGATGACGTCGTCGCGCAGCGGGGCGCCGAGTTCGGCCAGCATGGTGTCGGCCAGGGTGTCGAGGTCCTCGTCGGCATCCAGGTCGACCAGGGTCGTACCCAGGTCCGGTTCGTCGGCCAGCACCCGGGCCAGTTCACCGGGGAATCGCCAGGTGCGGACCACACCCTTGAGCGCACCGATGGCCGGGTCGCCCGGTTCGGCGGCTCCGACGGCCAGCCCGCCGCGGCTGACCAGCCACAGCCGCGCGCCCGGTGCGCCCGCCCAGCCCTCGACTGCCGCCCGGGCCGCGGTCGACGCCGTCCAGATGAGGTCGCGGGCACGGGCCAGCGCCTGCGGGTCGGCGACATCGCGGCTCCGCCGTCCGAGGAACACCACGATGCCGGCCGGGGGGTGCGCGGGATCGGCACCGGCTTGCGCGACCGCCTCGGTCAGCGCCGGCTGGTCGGCGAACGGACCGGTGACGACCTTGCGGTTCGGGGCGGCCAGCCGGGCGGCGAATGCCGCCGCCAGGCCCTCGGCGTCGGCGTCCGGTTCCGCGAGCAGCAGCCAGCTGCCGTCGGCGGCAGCGGAGGGTTCCGGCGCGTCGGAGGTGATCCATTCGGTGGCGAAGATCTTCTGCTCCAGCGGCACCCGCAGCGAGCGGGGGTCGAGCGGACGCAGTTCGATGCCGGTGAGGTCGGCCAGCGTGGTGCCCACATCGTCGGTCAGCACCACGCGGCCGACGACGGTGTCATCGGCCGAGCTCGGCTCGACGGTCACCTCGGTATGGCAACGCACCTGGCGCCCGACAGGTGCGAACACCCGCACCACGCCCACCGCCGTCGGCGCATAACCGAGGGCTCCGGCGTCCGCGTCGGGAATCGCGGCCAGTTGCCGCAGCGCGGCGTCGAGTAGCGCCGGGTGCAGCTGGTATGCCGGATGGGTGGCGACGTCATCCGGCAGGGTGAGCACGGTTCGTCCCGGCGGCGCATCGACCGTCTGCTGCACCGGGCTGATCTCGGCGACCGCATACCGCGACCAGGCTTCACCGCGAGCTCGGGCGTGGATCTCGATCCGGGGCTGGGCATCGGCGTCGCTGAGCTGGGTGGTGACCTGCATCCCGCCGTCGAGCACCAGTGGCTGCTCGATCTGTAGGCCGGTCACGCAGATCGATGCGGCGGGCGTGGCGAGGCCTTGGCTGCCCGCCGCCAACGCCATCTCGATCAGGGCTGCCGCCGGCAGCACCGCCTGGTCCTGAACCCGGTGCTCGGCCAGCCACGGCATCGCTTCGGCGCTCAGGTCGGTCTGCCAGATGTGGTCGCCGCCGGTGAGCATCTCGACGTGCGCACCGAGCAGCGGGTGGACGTCGGGTGTCTGGCCGGTACGGGACGGCGCGGTGATCCAGTGCTGGGTGTGTTGCCATGGGGCGGTGGGCAATTCGGCGAAGCCCCCGGCCTTGCTGCCGCTGGCGCCGAGGCCGAGTTCGGCGAGTTGAAGGTGGAAGCTCAGGGTTTCGTCGTCGCCCCTGCGCAAGGTCGACGCCACCGTGGCCGGTTCGCCGGCGGCCGCCTCGACCGTCTCGATGATCGAGTGTGTCAACAGCGGGTGCGGGCTGATCTCGATGAACGTGGCGTGGTCGTGTGCTGCGGCGGTGATGGCCTGGGTGACCAGTGCCGGCTGGCGCACGTTGTTGGCCCAATAGTCGCCGTTGAGCACCGGCGCCGGCCCGGCCGGGTCGACCACCGTGGAGATGAACGGGATCTGCGGGGCCGCCGGCACCAAATCCGCCAGCTGCGCGCGCAACTCATCCAGAATCGGATCCATGAACGCGGTATGGGAAGCCACCTCCATATTGACCCGCCGCGCAAACCGCTCCCGCGCCGACACCGCCGCAATCACCGCATCCACATCCGCCGGCAACCCAGCCACCACCGTCTGCCGCGGCGACAAATACCCCGCCACCGCCACCTGCGGATACCCCGCCAACAACTCACGCGTCGCATCGGCGTCCAACTCCAACAACGCCACCGCACCCTGACCGGCTTGCCGCGACATCAAAGCCGACCGCGCCGCAATCACCTTCACACCCTGCTCGGCGGTCAGCGCCCCGGCCACCACCGCCGCCGACACCTCCCCCATCGAATGCCCGATCACCGCAGCCGGGACCACCCCATAGGACCGCCACAACGCCGCCAACGCCAACTGCAACCCCATGATCACCGGCTGCACCTGAGCATCACCGGAGATCTCCGCGCCCTGGGCAATCACCTCCCGCAGCGAAAAACCCACCTCACGGACAAACACCGGCTCCAACTCATCAATCGCCGCAGCAAACACCGGCTCATCCGCCAACAACCGCCGACCCATCCCCGCCCAATGCGAACCCTGACCGGAGAACACGAACACCGGCCGGGAATCTGACGGGCGGATCCGCGGTTCGGCGACACCGGCGCCACTCTCTCCGGCGGCCAGTGCGGTCAATCCGGCCACTGCGGCGGCGCGATCCCGGGCGCACACGCCGGCGGTGTACTTGAAGCGGCTGCGGTGTTCGCGCAGGGTATAGGCGACGTCGGCCAGCGGCACCTCGGCGCCTTCGCCGGCCATCCATTCGGCCAGCACACCGGCGGTGGCCGCGATGCGCGCCGGCGACTTACCCGACACCAGCAACGTGCTGACCACCGGCGCCGGGGCGACCTCGATCTCGGCGGATTCGGTGGCAGGGGCCTGTTCGATCACCACATGCGCGTTGGTGCCCGACACCCCGAACGACGACACCCCCGCCCGACGCGGACGCGACACCGCCGGCCACGCCATCGCCTGCGACGGAATCTGAAACTTCGACGCCCCCGCACTGGCATTCGGCGTCAACTGCGAGA
Source organism: Mycolicibacter sinensis (assembly GCF_001667945.1). Taxonomy (GTDB): domain Bacteria; phylum Actinomycetota; class Actinomycetes; order Mycobacteriales; family Mycobacteriaceae; genus Mycobacterium; species Mycobacterium sinense_B. The sequence goes on from NZ_LZJK01000046.1 coordinate 82,734, forward strand.
AATTCAGATGCCGCGGAATGAACCCGTGCTGCACCGACAACACCGTCTTGATGAAACCCGCCACCCCGGAGGCAGATTCGAGATGGCCCAGGTTGGTCTTGACCGACCCCAACACCAACGGCGCGGCCGCACCCCGCTCACCGAACACCGCCGACAACGCATCCAACTCGATCGGATCACCCAACGCCGTACCGGTCCCATGCGCCTCGACATAGTCGATATCACCAGGAGACAACCGCGCCGCAGCCAACGCCGCCCGCAACACCTTCTGCTGCGCCGGACCCGACGGCACCGTCTGACCACTCGACGGCCCATCCTGATTCACCGCCGACCCCCGCACCACCGCAAGAACCCGGTCACCATCACGCTGCGCATCCGAAAGCCGCTTGAGCACCACCACCCCAGCACCCTCGCTGCGGACGTAACCGTCGGCGGCGGCATCAAAGGTCTTGCACTGCCCATCAGGGGCCAACATCCCCCACCGCGACGTCGCAATGCTGTTCTGCGGCGTCAGCATCAGGTTCACCCCGGCCGCCAAGGCCTGATCAGACTCCCGGCGCCGCAAACTCTGACACGCCAGGTGAATCGTCACCAACGACGACGAACACGCAGTATCAAGCATGATCGCCGGACCATGCACCCCAAGGAAATACGCCAGCCGACCGGCCGCGAAATTGGCGGCATTGCCGAACGGCACGTAGGGATCGATGTCGGCGGGACGGATACTGCCGCCGATGTTGAGGGCGTAGTCGTTGGTGGTCAGCCCGACGAAGACGCCGGTCTGCGTGCCCCGGATCGCCTCCTTGGTGATCCCGGCATGCTCCAACGCCTCGAACGCCACCTCCATCAACAACCGCTGCTGAGGATCCATCGCATCGGCCTCACGCGGCGAAATACCAAAAAACTCCGCGTCAAACTCCGCAGGCTGCCACGAGGTCAAAAACCCACCCTCGCGAGAACAAATCGTCCCCGGCACCGAATGATCCGACGAATAAAACGCATCCGCATCCCAACGATCCGCCGGAACCCGAACAATCCCCGAACCCTCAGCACACAACAACCGCCAGAAACCCGCCGGATCATGAACCCCGCCCGGCAACCGACAACCCAAACCCACCACCGCGATCGGCTCGGTATCACCGGCCTCAGCCACCGCCAACCGCGCCGTCAAATCATCAATCTTGCGCAGCGCCTCAGCAACAATCGAGCGACGATCCGACCCTCCGGCCGACGCGGCCGACCCCCCAACCATCCCGCTCAACTCAACCTCTCCGACAGCTGCGCGAGCAGCTCGTCATCGCTCATGTCGTCATAGGCGTCGGTGCTGTCCTGTTCGGCGGCCTCCACCAGCTCGGGCAGGATCGTGGCCAGGTACCCGGTCAGCGCCTCGATGGTCGGATAGTCGAATACGACTGCGGCCGGCAGTGTTTCGCCGAGGCTGTCCGACAGCGCCCGCTGCAGGGTCACGCTCATCAACGAATCCATGCCGGAGGCGAAGAATCCGGCCGTGGGGTCCAAGGCGTGCCGTGACGCCAGGCCCATGGCGGCCACGACCTGTGTGGTGACGTGGTCGCGCAGCAACTCCAGGCGCTCTTGCGGTTCGGCTTCGGTCAGGGCGCGGCGGAACTCGGTGCTCACCGGCGCCGAACCGTCCGCCGGCTCGGCAACGGCCAGCAGGTCATCCACGATGTGCAGCGCCGCCCGGGTGCGGTAGGCGGTGGCCAGCCGCGCCCAGTCCGCCGCCACCACGGTGTGCCGCACGGCGCTGTGGGCGCCGATCACCAATGGCAGCGCTCCGATCGCCACGTCGTCGCTCATCGGCTCGAGGCCGGACTCCACCGTCACCTGGCGTTCGACGTCGGATTGGGTGTCGTTGAGCGACTTCCACAGGCCCCAGTTGATCGCGGTGGCCGGCAGCCCGGCCGCGCGACGTGCGTAGGCGAAAGTGTCCAGGAACGTGGTGGTCGCCGTGTAGTGCGCCAGCCAGCGCGACCCGGTGATTCCGGAGATCGACGAGAACAGCACGAAGTGGCGCACCGGGTGGCGCAGTGACAGCTTGTGCAGCACCGCGACCACATCGAGCTTCGGCCGGAACATGGCGGTGACGTCGTCGTCGGTCATGTCGCGCAGGGTCACCGGCCCACCGGCGAAGGCCGCCACGTGAATACCGGCCAGCGGCGGCAGGTCGGGACCGAACCGGTCGAACAGCGCGCTCATCGCCGTCTCGTCGGCCGCGTCGGCGGCCACCGTCACCAGCGTCGTCCCGGTCGAGGACAATTCGGCCGCCAGCTCGTCAAGACGCGTGCCCGGGCGCCGCGACACCGCGACGATGGTCCGGGCCCCGCTGGCCGCCAGCTGCCGAACCAGCTGCGGCCCGATGTTGCCGGTAGCCCCGATCACCAGATGGCAGCTGTCCGGGTCGAATTCGACGGGTGTGGCGGCCCCGGTCGGACGGCCCTTGCGCAGCCGCGGGACGCGGCGGACGCCGGCGCGGTAGACGATCTGGTCCTCGGTGTCGGCGGCGCCGGCCTCGGTGAGCAGGTACCCGGCGACCAGCGCGGCCGGAACCGATTCGTCGACGTCGACGACCCGGCCCCAGATCTCGGGATGCTCCAGGGCCAGGCTGCGGCCCAGGCCCCACAGCACGGCATGGGCGGGATTGGCCCGGTCGCCGTCGCCGACGGGTTGGGCGTTGCGGGTCAACAGGAGCAACTTCGCCGGGACTGGCTGATCCGCCATGGCCGCGGCCAGCCGCCGGCCGGTGTTGAACACCTGGTAAGCCGGGCCCGCACTGAGGTCGGCCGCCGCCGTCGTCGGCGCGTACAGGACGTGGGTGGCCCCGGGCAGCGCCGCGGCGAGTGCCGCCGGGTCGGCGTCGGCGGCCAGCATCGTCACCGTGCCACCGAGCAACGCGGCGATCTCGGCACCCAGGACATCGTCGCCGATCACCAACCAGGACTGCTCGGCGGTGTCGGCCGCGGCCACGTCGCTGGCCGGCCAGGTCAGCTCGCACCACCAGTCGGTGGGCACCGCACCGGGGTGGCCGGTGGCCCGGTCAGCGCCGCTGCTCACCGGGCCGGCGGCGCTGCGGACGGCAACGGTCTCGATCCAGTAGCGGTTGTGCTGCCACGGCGTGGTCGGCAGCACCGGATGCGGTTCCGGCGGATGCGGTGTCTGCGGCGGCTGGGCGGTGTGCGTCCGGTTGAGGTTGGTGTGGAAGCTGACCGCGTCGTCGGCGTTGCGCGCCAGGGTTCCCACGCTGTGGTGGTGCCCGCCAAGGGCCTCGCAGGTGTCGGCGATCGCGTGGGTCAGGATCGGGTGCGCACTGACCTCGACGAAGGTCGTGTGTTCGGCGCTGGCGGCGGTGACGGCCTGCGCCAGCAGCGCGGGCTGCCGCACGTTGTTCACCCAGTAGTCGGCGTCCAGCAGCGGCATGCCACCGGCGGGCATGGCGCTCTCGGTCACGGTGGAGAAGAACGGGATGGTGGCGACCTCGGGTGTGAGGCCGGTCAGCGCCGCGCGCAGCTCGGGCAGGATCGGGTCCATCAGCGCGGTGTGCGAGGCCACTTCCATGTTGACCCGTCGGGCGAACTTGTTCTGGGCGCTCACGGCGGCGATCACCGCGTCAACCGGCGCCACCGGGCCGGCCACCACGGTCTGCTTGGGCGAGAGGTAGCCCGCCACACTGACACCCGGGTAGGCGGCCAACAGTGACTCGGTAGTCTCGGCGTCGAGATTCAGCAACGCCACCGCGCCCTGGCCGGCCTGCTGCGACATCAGCCGGGAGCGGGCCGCGATCACCCGGAAGCCATCGGCCGGGCTCAGGGCGCCGGCCACCACGGCGGCGGTCACCTCCCCCATGGAGTGACCGATGACGGCGTCGGGGTGCACCCCGTAGGAGCGCCACAGTTCGGTCAGGGCCAGCTGGAGCCCCATCAGGACGGGCTGGACCTGCGCGTCGCCGCTGACCGGTTCACCGCCGGAGATCACCTGCCACAGCGAGAACCCGACGTGTTCGACGAACGCCGGCTCCAGCACGGCCAGCGCCCGGGCGAACGCCGGTTCGTCGGTGAGCAGTTGCCGGCCCATACCGGCCCAGTGCGAGCCCTGCCCGGAGTACACGAACACCGTGCCGGGCCCGCATGGCCCGTCGTGCGGACCGACGACACCATCAGCCGACGTGCCGGCGGCCAGCGCCTGCAGACCGCGTATGGCCTGGCCGCGGTCGCGGGCGCACACGGTGGCGAACTGGGCCTGGCGGGCGCGGTGGTGGTTGAGGGTGTGTGCGACGTCGGGCAGTTCCACCTCGGCGCCGTCACCGTTCAGCCAGGCGGCCAGGTCGCCGGCGGTCGCCGCGATCCGTTCCGGGGTCCGCCCGGAGACCACCAGCGTGGTGACCGCTGGATCTGCTTCGCGCGCAGTGACTTTGGCTGGTGGCGCCTGCTCGATCACCACGTGCGCGTTGGTGCCGCCGAAGCCGAATGAGGAGATCCCGGCCCGCCGCGGGTGGTCGGTGGACGGCCAGTCCTGTTGTTCGGCAACGACTTTCAGACGCAACTGGTCGAAGGCGATGTGTGGGTTCGGGGTGTTGAAGTGCAGGTTGCGCGGGATCTGCCCGCGCTGCACGGCCAGCACCGATTTGATGAAGCCGACCATGCCGGCGGCCGCCTCGAGATGGCCCAGGTTCGACTTGGCGGCACCGAGCAGCAGCGGCGCATCCGCGGGGCGTCCGCGTCCCAGTACCGTGCCCAGCGCCCGCGCCTCGATCGGGTCGCCGAGCAGCGTTCCGGTGCCGTGGGTTTCGACGTAGTCGACTTCCTGAGGCGCGATACCGGCGTCGGCGTAGGCCGAACGCAGCACCGCCATCTGGGCGGCCGGGTTGGGCGCCAGCAGGCCGTTGGAGTGGCCGTCCTGGTTGATCGCCGATCCGCGGACCACCGCCAGCACCCGGTCGCCGTCGCGCCGGGCATCCGAGAGCCGCTTGAGCACCACGACACCGCAGCCCTCGCCGCGGACGAAACCGTCGGCCTCGGCGTCGAACGCATGGCATGCGCCCGTCGTCGACAGCGCACCGCTCTGGTCGAAGCCGCGGAACACCGCCGGGGACATCAGTAGGTTCACCCCGCCGGCGATGGCGGTGTCACACTCGCCGGTGCGCAGGCTGCGGCACGCCAGGTGCAGAGCGACCAGCGACGACGAGCACGCGGTGTCCACGGTCACCGAGGGGCCGCGCAGATCCAGGAAGTACGACAGCCGGTTGGCGATGATGCTCAGTGCGCCACCGGCGTTGCTCCAGGCGTCCACGCCTTGCAGGTCGGCGGAGGCGTGGCAGCCGTACTCGGTGATGCTGGCCCCGACGTACACGCCGGTCTGCGAGCGCCGTAGGGAGGTCGCCGGAATCCCGGCGTGCTCCAACGCTTCCCACGCCACTTCCAGCAGCAGCCGCTGCTGGGGGTCCATCTTGACGGCTTCGCGGCTGGAGATCTCGAAGAACTCCGCGTCGAAGGCGGCGATGTCGCTCAGGAACGAACCCCACCGGGTGGTGCGGGCGATCGCACTGGTGGTCTCGGGCGACCCGTCGTCGAACGGCGCCCAACGGTCGGCCGGCACCTCGGTAACCGCGTTGCCGCCGTCGATCAGGAACTGCCACAGCGCTTCCGGCGAGTCGATGTCGCCCGGGAACCGGCAGCCCAGACCGATCACCGCGACGGGCTCGTCGGAGCCGAGCCGGCCCGGCTCGGGGGTCGACTCCTCGTCGGCGGACTCCGGCTCGATGAGGAACTTCGCCAGCTCCGCGACCGACGGGTGCTGCCAGAGCTCGACCGGCGAGACTTTGCGGCCGAGCAGTTCCGACAGCTCTCCGCAGAGCACCACCGCGTCGCGGGATCCGACGCCCAGGTCGTTCAGCGACGCGTTGAAATCGATCTCGTCGGGGCTGCAGCCGATATTGGTGACCAGGTAGTCGGCCAGCCAGTGGCGCAGGGATTCTTCGTCAAATGCTGCGGTCATGCGAGGGACTCAATTCCCACTAGATCCCGTCCCATCCGGCCGGAGCCGATTCCACGCTGTCGAACAGCTCATTCAACACACTGTCGGCCGACTCGGGCAGTGCGCCGTTGGCGGCCGCCGGGTCGTCGCCGGACTCCTCCTGCGGCAGCAGCTTGCCGGTCAGGTGTGCCGCCAGCGCCGCAGTCGTCGGGTGGTTCCACAGCATCGTCGCCGACAGTTCCAGGCCGACGAGCGCTTCGATATCGCGCCGGACGGCCATCGCCATCACCGAGTTGAGGCCGAGCTCGGCGAACGGCCGGTCCAACTGCAGATCGGCCTCCGGCATGCGAAGCTCGCGGGCCAGAATGCTGCGCAACCCGATTTCCAGCTCGCTGAGTATCTCATCGGCGGGCAGCTGCGACCAGTCGCGGGTCGGTGCGGCACCGTCGGCAGCGGAGGATCCCGGCCTCCCTACGGAGCCTTCCAGGGGCAGCGGCACCATGACGGCCTGGGCGACGTCGTAGTGCTCCACGTGGTCCCAGGCGGCGAAGGCTTCGGCCGGGGAGATCGGGCGGGAACCCATCCGCTCCAACTCGTGCAGCACGACGTGCGCCTCGGCGCCGAAGCCGAGGCCCTTCCAGGCCACCCAGTCCAAGCTGACGCTGTGGCAGCCCCGCAGATGGCGGGCACGGGCCAGCCCGTCGAGGTAGGCGTTCGCGCTCGCGTAGGCGCCCTGGCCGGGCACCCCGAACACCGCGCCCGCCGCGGCGGTCATGAAGAAGAAGTCCACGCTGGCCGGCGGGAACAGCTCGTGCAGCACCTGGGCGCCGGCGACCTTCGGCCACATGGTGTCCCGGAGCCGGTCGTCGTCGACCTCGGTCAGCAGCTGGCCCTCGGTGACGCCGGCGGCGTGGATGATGCCGCGGATCGGCGGTGCTCCCGCCGCGTCGCGGCGGGCCAGCAGGTCGACCACGCCGTCGCGGGAGCCGATGTCCAGGGCGGCCACGTCGACGCTGACGCCGCGCCGCTCCAGCGCCCGGATGGCGGCGACCTTATGCCGGATGTCGGCGTCGAGGTCGTCGTTGTCCCAGTCGCGCCGGGGCGGTAGCGCGCTGCGCCCGGCCAATACGAGCCGGCGGGCGCCGCGGTCGGCGAGCCACCCGGCCATCAGCAGGCCGAGTGCGCCCATGCCGCCGGTGATCAGGTAGGCGCCGTCGGGCTGGCACACCATCGGCTCGCGTTGCGGCGGACCGGAGATCGGGGTGAACGTCGGCGCCAGGAACTGGCCGTTGCGCAGCACCAGAATGGATTTCGCCGGGGTGCGCAGCACCGCCGACAACGTCCCCACGCCCTCGGCGATGCCGGCGGGGTCGGCGGGTAGGTCCACCAAGCCGCCGCACAGCTGCGGTTGCTCGGCGCGGATCACCCCGGCCAGGCCCCACAGGCAGCTTTGGCGCACCGCGGCATCAGACGCCGCCTCGTGCACGCCCTGGGTGACGATCCACAGCGCCGGCGGGTGGGTGTCCCGCTCGGCCAGCCGCGCCACCAGGTCGGACACCTCGCCGACCAGGCGGGACGCGCAGTCCAGGTCGGACTCGTCCGGCCGGGAGTCGGCGACGTAGACGACGGCCTGGGCCTCGGCAATGCCGGCCGTGCGGTGACCGGCTGCGGTCAGTCCGCCCAGCAGGGCCTCGGCAGCGGCGCCGTCGCCGACCACCGCCAGCGTGCCGGGCTGGTCCGGGGTGCCCGGCGCGGCGTCCCAGGGCCGCCATTCGATGGCGTGCGCGATCGAGCTGGGGTCCTGGGCGGGGGTCGCGGTGTCCAGCGCCGCGTAGCGCAGTCCGCGGATGTCGGCGCAGCGTCCGCCGTCGGGCGTGGTCACCGCGATGTCGACGACGAGCGGCCCGTCGCCGCCGTCGCGCCGGTGCACGGTGACGCCGGCCCGGCCGTCGGCGGGCGGTGCAGCAGCGAACCGGATGCTGTCGACCGCGGCGGGAACCATCAACTCCGGGTTGGACCCGTCCACTAGCCGCGCGACGTGCAGCGCGGCGTCGAGCAGCGCCACCGTCCCTGGCGCGGACTCTGCTGCTTCGATGTCGGCCCGCAGCTCCACCGGCGTCGACCGCCCGGAGACCAGCGACCAGTCGAAGGGGCGGCCTTCGCTGCCCCAGGTCAGCCACAGCGAGGTCACCGCGTCGTCATCGAATTGCGTTCCGGCGTGGCCGTTTTTGTGCATCGCCTCGGTGCCGTCCGAAGCGGGTTCGCCGCGGGGTGTGATACGGGCGCTGAGGTGTTTGATCCAGCGCACGCCGGCGTCGTCGTCGGTGACCGACTTCGATGACACCGACTTCGACAAGATGACCACCGATTCGGCGTCGGCGACGACCTGGATGGTCCGCGGCCGGTCGACCAGGATCGGGTGCTCGAAGCGGATGTCGCTGACGGCCGGCTGCCCACTGACCGCGATCGCGGCCTCGGAAAGCGTTTGCAGCAGCACCGATGCCGGCACCAGCTCCACACCGTTGTTGCGGTGCACACCCGGGTATGGCTTGGACTCCGGAGCCAGCCGCGCCTGCCACAGGTGCACGGTCGGCGTGGCGCCGATCTTGATGTGCGTGCCCAGCAGTACGCCGGGCCGCGGTGCGGATTCGGCTGCGCTGACGGAGTTTTCGTTCTCCAGCCAGTGGTGGGTGTGCCGCCACGGCGAGGCGGGCAGCACCGGGTGCGGCTCGGCCGGGTGCGGCAGCTCCCGAGGGCTGACCGGGTGTGCCCTGTTGAGGTGCTCGTGGAAGCTGACCGTGTCGTCGCCGTTGCGCACCAATGTGGCGACGCTGCAGTGCGGCACCGTCTCCAGGTTCTCGTCGATGGTGTGGGTCAGGATCGGGTGCGGGCTGATTTCGATGAACGTGCCGTACTTCTCGCCCGCGGCGGTGATGGCCTGGCTGACGCGGGCCGGCTGGCGCACGTTGTTGGCCCAATAGTCGCCGTTGAGCACCGGCGCCGGCCCGGCCGGGTCGACCACCGTGGAGATGAACGGGATCTGCGGGGCCGCCGGCACCAAATCCGCCAGCTGCGCGCGCAACTCATCCAGAATCGGATCCATGAACGCGGTATGGGAAGCCACCTCCATATTGACCCGCCGCGCAAACCGCTCCCGCGCCGACACCGCCGCAATCACCGCATCCACATCCGCCGGCAACCCAGCCACCACCGTCTGCCGCGGCGACAAATACCCCGCCACCGCCACCTGCGGATACCCCGCCAACAACTCACGTGTCGCATCGGCGTCCAACTCCAACAACGCCACCGCACCCTGACCGGCTTGCCGCGACATCAAAGCCGACCGCGCCGCAATCACCTTCACACCCTGCTCGGCGGTCAGCGCCCCGGCCACCACCGCCGCCGACACCTCCCCCATCGAATGCCCGATCACCGCAGCCGGGACCACCCCATAGGACCGCCACAACGCCGCCAACGCCAACTGCAACCCCATGATCACCGGCTGCACCTGAGCATCACCGGAGATCTCCGCGCCCTGGGCAATCACCTCCCGCAGCGAAAAACCCACCTCACGGACAAACACCGGCTCCAACTCATCAATCGCCGCAGCAAACACCGGCTCATCCGCCAACAACCGCCGACCCATCCCCGCCCAATGCGAACCCTGACCGGAGAACACGAACACCGGCCGGGAATCTGACGGGCGGATCCGCGGTTCGGCGACACCGGCGCCACTCTCTCCGGCGGCCAGTGCGGTCAATCCGGCCACTGCGGCGGCGCGATCCCGGGCGCACACGCCGGCGGTGTACTTGAAGCGGCTGCGGTGTTCGCGCAGGGTATAGGCGACGTCGGCCAGCGGCACCTCGGCGCCTTCGCCGGCCATCCATTCGGCCAGCACACCGGCGGTGGCCGCGATGCGCGCCGGCGACTTACCCGACACCAGCAACGTGCTGACCACCGGCGCCGGGGCGACCTCGATCTCGGCGGATTCGGTGGCAGGGGCCTGTTCGATCACCACATGCGCGTTGGTGCCCGACACCCCGAACGACGACACCCCCGCCCGACGCGGACGCGACACCGCCGGCCACGCCATCGCCTGCGACGGAATCTGAAACTTCGACGCCCCCGCACTGGCATTCGGCGTCAACTGCGAGAAATTCAGATGCCGCGGAATGAACCCGTGCTGCACCGACAACACCGTCTTGATGAAACCCGCCACCCCAGCGGCAGATTCGAGATGCCCCAGGTTGGTCTTGACCGACCCCAACACCAACGGCGCGGCCGCACCCCGCTCACCGAACACCGCCGACAACGCATCCAACTCGATCGGATCACCCAACGCCGTACCGGTCCCATGCGCCTCGACATAGTCGATATCACCAGGAGACAACCGCGCCGCAGCCAACGCCGCCCGCAACACCTTCTGCTGCGCCGGACCCGACGGCACCGTCTGACCACTCGACGGCCCATCCTGATTCACCGCCGACCCCCGCACCACCGCAAGAACCCGGTCACCATCACGCTGCGCATCCGAAAGCCGCTTGAGCACCACCACCCCAGCACCCTCGCTGCGGACGTAACCGTCGGCGGCGGCATCAAAGGTCTTGCACTGCCCATCAGGGGCCAACATCCCCCACCGCGACGTCGCAATGCTGTTCTGCGGCGTCAGCATCAGGTTCACCCCGGCCGCCAAGGCCTGATCAGACTCCCGGCGCCGCAAACTCTGACACGCCAGGTGAATCGTCACCAACGACGACGAACACGCAGTATCAAGCATGATCGCCGGACCATGCACCCCAAGGAAATACGCCAGCCGACCGGCCGCGAAATTGGCGGCATTGCCGAACGGCACGTAGGGATCGATGTCGGCGGGACGGATACTGCCGCCGATGTTGAGGGCGTAGTCGTTGGTGGTCAGCCCGACGAAGACGCCGGTCTGCGTGCCCCGGATCGCCTCCTTGGTGATCCCGGCATGCTCCAACGCCTCGAACGCCACCTCCATCAACAACCGCTGCTGAGGATCCATCGCATCGGCCTCACGCGGCGAAATACCAAAAAACTCCGCGTCAAACTCCGCAGGCTGCCACGAGGTCAAAAACCCACCCTCGCGAGAACAAATCGTCCCCGGCACCGAATGATCCGACGAATAAAACGCATCCGCATCCCAACGATCCGCCGGAACCCGAACAATCCCCGAACCCTCAGCACACAACAACCGCCAGAAACCCGCCGGATCATGAACCCCGCCCGGCAACCGACAACCCAAACCCACCACCGCGATCGGCTCGGTATCACCGGCCTCAGCCACCGCCAACCGCGCCGTCAAATCATCAATCTTGCGCAGCGCCTCAGCAACAATCGCCCGGCGATCCGGCCCCCCGGCCGGCACTGCATTCATCTCGCTCAACTCAACCTCCCCGAAAGCTGCGCGAGCAGCTCGTCATCTGTCACACAGACCGAGCGGAAGCATCCAGTCGGTCGAACCCGTCCCGCTGGTAGATCTCTACGCAGCTGGAGCGCCGGATCTTGCCGCTGGTCGTGATCGGGATGGCACCCTGTGGCACCAGAACCAGATCGCCGACCGCCAGACCGTGCGCTTTCGACAACGCGGCCGTGACCTTCCGCCTCACCTCGTTCAGCCTGTCAGCGACCTCCTCATCCGAGCCCCCCTTGTTCTTGAACTCGGCGATCGTAACAAGCTCTTCCGACCGGCTGTTCGGGATGGACACCGCGGCGACACGCCCACCGGTGATTTCTTGGACGGTGGCCTCGATGTCGTCCGGGTAGTGGTTCTTCCCGTCGACGATCAGCAGGTCCTTGATCCGGCCGACAATGTAGAGCTCGCCGTCGGAGACCACCCCGAGGTCGCCGGTCTTGAGCCAAGGCCCCTGAGGCGTGCCCGGCGACGGGTTGACCAGTTTGCCACTGAAGGTCGCCTCGGTGGCCTGCTGGTTGTGCCAGTAGCCCGCGGCGACGTTGGGGCCGTACGCCCAGATCTCGCCGACCTTGCCCTCCGGGTTCTCCGTCTGGGTGTCCGGGTCCACGATGCGCACCGTGCAGGCGCGGGGCACCCCGCAGCTGACCAGCTCGACGCCGCCCTCGGGGCCGCTCGGCTCGGCGGTGCCGTTCGCGAGCTTGGTGTAGTCGAAGCGCGGGGTCGGCGGCGGGCTGCCGGGGGTGTTCGAGGTCAGGTAGACCGTGGCCTCGGCCAGCCCGTAGCCGGGCCGCAGCGCCGCCGGGTTGAGGTTGAACTTGGCGAACCGGTCGACGAGCCGCCGCAGCGTGGCCGCGTGCACCCGCTCGGCGCCGAAGGCGAAGGTGTGGACGCGGCTCAGGTCGAGGCCTTCCATGTCCTCGTCGGAGGTGCGCCGGACAGCCAGCTCATAGGCGAAGTTGGGTCCACCGGTGTAGGCATTGGGGTAGCTGGCCACCAGCTGCATCCAGCGGGCCGGTTTGGCCAGGAAGGCCATCGGGCTGAAGATCACCGCCTGATGGCCGCCCACCAGCGGGAAGATGATGCCGCACATCAGGCCCAGGTCGTGGTAGAAGGGCAGCCAGGCCACCAGCGTGGTGTCGTCGGGCACCTTCTTTCCGACGTTCTCGAACGTGTCGGCGATCATCTGCCGCATGTTCTCGATCGCGTTGTGGTGCCCCACCATGACGCCGGCGGGAGTCCGGGTCGAGCCGGAGGTGTACTGCAGGAACGCCACCTTGGTGTGTGCGGTGGCGGTGGGCGCCACCGCCGGCGGGGAGTCGAGGTCCAGCGCGTCCACCTCGATCACCACCGGCGGTGTGCCGCCGAGGTCACTGATCGAGCTCGCGATGTCGCCGACGGCGGCCGACGTGGTCAGGATCGCCGCCGGGGCGCAGTCGCGCAGCGCTGCCGACACCCGCTCGTCGTGCACACCGAACATCGGTACCGGCAGCGGAACGGCGATCATCCCCGCCTCCAGCGCGCCGTAGAACCCGACGATGTACTCCATGCTCTGCGGGGCCAACAGCGCCACCCGGTCGCCCGGGGAGGCGCAGGTCGCCAGTTCGGCCGCCACCACCTGGGCGCGGTTGCGCAGCTGCGACCAGGTCACGGTCTCGCGGTATCCGGCCGGGTCGACGTCGAAGTCGATGAAGGTGTAGGCAGGCGCATCCGGTTTTTCCCGGGCCCGCTCCGCCAACAAGCTCGGAATGTGCGATTGAGTGGCCGGCATAGCGATGTTTTCTCCTTGTGCTGTCAGGTCCGCGGACCTCACCTGCTGAGTACTTCGTCCCCGTCGAAAGTCGTCAGGCGTCTGGTCCGGACTGACGGTTCGCTGCGCGGTGGTCCTGCACAGCGGAGGTATGCAATTGGATTAGCGACATTTGGGATGTGTCCCATGCGAGGCCGGGTCCGGTGGGCACGTTGCCCGACCTGCTCAGCCGAGAACTTCAGCCTTAACCGGGGCCGGTCGCCCGCCATGCCGGTCAAAGGTGAGGGCGGGTACAGCCGGGCGCCGAGATCGCGCGGCCGATGCGGCCGGTGCGGGTGATTCGACCATCGACACGGGTACCCCTTCTGGATGTGGAACCAACGCAAAAACTCCTTGGACCCCGACATCCCAGGTGTTTCCCTCCCGCGGAGGTTACCACGTAGGCGCTGTTGACAAGGAATTTATGGGTGTCCATACAGTGCTGACGCAGTAGACCCGGCATCGTAGCGCAGAAAACACGTCCAGCACCAGCGGTCACACCGGCACCAACAGGTACCTCACAGGATGGCTGCCGGGGTGCCGGTGTCATCACCGGCAATAGACCGCGAGTTTCTCCTCGATGGCGCCGACGAGCTCCGGCAGGTGATCGTTGAGGTAGAAGTGGTGCCCGGGCTCGGTGAACGTCCGGACGCTGAACTCGCCGGTGGTGCGCTCGGCCCAGGGAGCGACCTTGTCGGCGGTGGCGACGTCGTCCTGGTCGCCGTGGAAGGCCACGATCGGGCAGGACACCCGGGCCTCGGGCGGGCAGTCGTAGTTCGCGATGGCTTTCAGCCCACGCAGCGTCGGCAGGATCTTCGCCGCGAATTCCTCGTTCTCCAGAAACTCCGGATTGACTCCGGTCATCTGGCTGACCGCCTCGAGCAGTCCGCGATCGGAGTCGCCGATGTTGTCGTACCCCGCTCGCCCCGGTGCGCCCGCGGCGGACACGAACAGCGCCGCGATCGCCTTGCCCTCGGCCTCGAACCGGCGGGCCACCTCGAAGGCCAGCAGGGCGCCCATACTGTGCCCGAAGAAGGCGGCCGGTCCGCCGGTCGGCGAGGGCAGCTTCTCGCAGACCCGGTCGGCGAGATCCTCGATGCTGGTGAACGCACCAAGGTCATGGTTGCCGCCCTTGCCCGGGTACTGCACACCGATGCGTTTGACATCGGTGGCGAACGCCTTGGAGAACGGAACGTAGTACTGCGGCGATCCGCCGGCGTGCGGGAAGATGTAGAGCTTCGGCGTACGGTCTGTCACTCGGGACACCCTAACGGGTGCACCGGCTACCCGATTGCGGCATCCCGCTCGGCGAACGGTGCCCCGAGCCGCGGCACGGTGCTGATTCCGTGCCGGCGGCCGCGGGCGACACCCCGGCGGATCAGTGCGGCCGTCCCGACGAAACCGGCATGGTCGAGCGCCACGAACGGGGTCAGCAGCCGGTTGTGCACGAATCCGAACGCCAGCCCCGACGCCGGGTCGGCCCAGCCCACCGAGCCGCCCAGCCCGACGTGGCCGAAGCCCGGCAGCACCTGGCCGAACGGAACACCGTGATAGCCGAGGTGAAACGCCAGCGGAACGCCGACGGTGCGGTCCAGCTCCAGGGTGTGCCGACCGGTCAGGCCGTCCACCAATCGGCGGGACAGGAACTGGGTGCCGTCGATCCGCCCGCCGTTGGCCAGTGCGCCGTAGAGGCGGGCCAATCCTCGCGCGGTCGCGACGCCGTTGATGGAGGCGGCCTCGGTGTCCAGGAAGGGGATGTCGCCGCGCACCGTGCCCATCACGCCGGGGAAGTAGAACGCGCCGAGTCCCCCGTACGGCAGCAGCGCGGCAGCCTTGGGCACCAGGAAATCCACCACCGGGTTCTGCCGGTTGCGTTGCGGCATGATGATCTCCGCGGCAACGGTCGGCGCACCGGCCGGTGGCCGGCCCAGGTGCAGGCCATCGGTGTCCAGCGGGGCGGCCAGCTCGGCGCGGAACAAGTCCCGCATGCCGACGCCGGTGACGGCCCGGGCCAGCCCGGAGAGCAGCCAGCCGTAGGTCAACGCGTGGTAGGCGGGCTTGCCGAACTCGCGGCCAGGTGCCGCGGCAGCCATCCGCGCTTCCATCGCCAGGTGGTCCAGCAGGTCCGCTCTGCTGGCGCCGTGCAGGTGAGTCAGCCCGACCCGGTGGCCCAGCAGCTGCCGGACGGTGATCGCGGCCTTTCCGTTCGCGCCGAACTCCGGCCAGTACTGCGCCACCGGGACGTCGTAGTCGATCAGACCCCGGTCGACCAGCCGGTGGATGACCGTCGACGCCGCACCCTTGGTCGCCGAGAACACCATGGCGCCGGTGTCGGCCGACCACGGCACCCGGCCCGCCCGGTCCGACCATCCGGTCCACACGTCGACGACGGGCCGGCCGTCCAGGTACACCGCCAGCGCCCCACCGCCGTAGCGGCGGCCGGGGAACATCGCCGCGAAGGCGCGCACCGCGCAGCCGAAGTTCGGGTCTGCCGCGCCGTGCACGTTCGCCGGAAGCGCCGTCTGGCGCGGGTCGGGATGCTGCCTCATGATTGGCAATCTACCTCGCGACCGGCGCAGATAAGTCGAGTTATCCGGCGCGTCGGCGGTTAGGCGGCTAATGCCAGATGGCGGCGAGGATTCGCTGGGCGGCCAGCGCGGGGGTCAGCTCACCGCGCAGCACCTGCTGTTCGACGTCGGTGCGCACCTCGCGCACCGACGCATCCGCCAACGCCCGCTCCAGCACCGCATCGGCCACCAACTGCCGGGTCCAGTCCACCTGCTGGGCGCGCCTCCTGGCATCGAACTCGCCGGCGTCGATCAGCGTCTGGCGATGCCGCTCGACGGTGTCCCAGAATTCCGCCAGCCCGGTGCCCTCGATCGCGCTCATCGTCAAAACCGGGGGGCGCCAAAGGGTTTCACGCGGATAAATGAGCCGGATCGCGGCCGACAGCTCTCGTGCGGCCATCCGCGCCTCGGGCAGGTGTTCGCCGTCGGCCTTGTTGACCACCACGACGTCGGCCAGCTCCAGCACGCCCTTTTTGATGCCCTGCAACTGATCGCCGGTGCGGGCCAGGGTCAAGAAAACGAAGGTGTCGACCATGCCGGCCACCGTCACCTCGGACTGGCCGACGCCGACGGTTTCGATCAGGATCACATCGAAGCCGGCGGCCTCCAGCAGCACCACGGTCTCCCGGGTGGCCTTGGCGACCCCGCCCAGGGTGCCCGACGTCGGTGAAGGACGGATGTAGGCGTCCGGGTGCGCGGCCAGCCGCTGCATCCGGGTCTTGTCGCCCAGGATCGAACCGCCGGTACGCGTCGACGACGGGTCCACCGCCAGCACCGCCACCCGGTGCCCGTGCTCGATGAGGTGCATCCCGAGCGCCTCGATGGTGGTCGACTTGCCGACCCCGGGCACGCCGGTGATGCCTACCCGGCGGGCACCGCCGGCGGCCGGCAACAGCGCCAGCAGCAGTTCCTGGGCCTGCTGGCGGTGGTCGGCGCGGGTGGACTCGACCAGGGTGATGGCCCGCGGCAGCACCGAGCGATCACCGGACCGCACCGCTGCCGCCAACGCCGCGACGGTGTCGCCCATGCTGGCGGCCATCTATCTCGGGTCGGCGACCGGTCCGCCCGGCTCGCCGAGCTCGTAGCCACACCGCGACGCGAGCGTGTGCAGCAGGCCCACCGCGGCGTCGGCGATCACCGTGCCCGGCGGGAAGATCGCGGTCGCCCCCGCGGCATAGAGCTCGTCGAAATCGCCGGGCGGGATGACCCCACCGACGACGATCATGATGTCGGGCCGGCCCGCCTCGGCCAGCGCGTCGCGCAGCGCCGGCACCAAGGTCAGGTGACCGGCGGCCAGTGAGGACACCCCGACCACGTGCACGTCGTTGTCGGCGGCCTGCCGGGCGACCTCGTCGGGGGTGGAGAACAGCGCGCCGACGTCGACGTCGAAACCGATATCGGCGAACGCGGTGGCGATCACCTTCTGGCCCCGGTCGTGCCCGTCTTGACCCATCTTGGCGATCAGGATCCGGGGCCGGCGGCCGTCGGCTTCGGCGAACTTCTCCACCAGGGCGGTTGCGCTAGAGATGTTGCTGCCCTTCCCGACTTCATCACGGTAGACGCCAGCGATGGTACGGATCTCGGCCTGGTGGCGCCCGTAGACCTTCTCCAGGGCGTCGGAGATCTCCCCGAGCGTGGCCTTGGCCCGGGCGGCGTTGATGGCCAGCGCCAGCAGGTTGTTGCCCAGCCCGTCCTCCCCCGCCGTCCCGGTACTACCGGCCGCCCGGGTCAGCTCGGCCAGCGCTGCCTGGCAGGCCGCCTCGTCGCGCTCGGCGCGCAGCTTCTCGAGTTTGGCCAGCTGTTCGGCACGCACCCGGCTGTTTTCGACCTTGAGCACCTCGATCTCGGTGTCCTCGGCGACCTGGTACTTGTTGACGCCGATCAGCGGCTGGCGCCCGGAGTCGATCCGGGCCTGGGTGCGGGCAGCGGCCTCCTCGATGCGCAACTTGGGGATGCCGTCGCTGATGGCTTGGGCCATCCCGCCGTGCTGGGCCACTTCCTCGATGTGGGCGCGGGCGCGCTGCGCCAGCTGGTGGGTCAGCCACTCCACGTAATAGGAGCCGCCCCAGGGGTCGATCGGCCGGGTGGTGCCCGACTCCTGCTGCAGCAGCAGCTGGGTGTTGCGGGCGATGCGGGCGGAGAAGTCGGTGGGCAGCGCCAGCGCCTCGTCGAGGGCGTTGGTGTGCAGCGACTGAGTGTGGCCCTGGGTGGCGGCCATCGCCTCGATGCAGGTGCGAGCCACGTTGTTGTACACGTCCTGGGCGGTCAGCGACCATCCGGAGGTCTGCGAATGTGTGCGCAGCGACAGCGATTTGGCATTCTTCGGGTTGAACTGCGCGACCAGCTCACTCCACAGCAGCCGGCCCGCACGCAGCTTGGCGACCTCCATGAAGAAGTTCATCCCGATGCCCCAGAAGAACGACAGCCGGGGCGCGAACTTGTCGATGTCCAAACCGGCGTCCAGGCCGGCCTTGATGTAGTCCACCCCGTCGGCCAGCGTGTAGGCCAGCTCCAGATCCGCGGTGGCACCGGCTTCTTGGATGTGGTAGCCCGAGATCGAGATCGAGTTGAACTTGGGCATTTTGGCGCTGGTGTAGCCGAAGATGTCGGAGATGATCCGCATCGACGGCTTGGGCGGATAGATGTAGGTGTTGCGGACCATGAACTCTTTGAGGATGTCGTTCTGGATGGTGCCGGCCAGCTTCTCCGGCGGCACCCCCTGTTCCTCGGCGGCCACCACGTACAGCGCCAGGATCGGCAGCACCGCGCCGTTCATGGTCATCGACACGCTGACCGCGCTCAGGTCGATGCCGTCGAACAGCTGTCGCATGTCGAGGATGGAATCGATTGCCACCCCGGCCATTCCGACGTCGCCCTGCACTCGCGGGTGGTCGGAGTCGTAGCCGCGGTGGGTGGCCAGGTCGAACGCCACCGACAACCCCTTCTGCCCGGCGGCGAGGTTGCGCCGGTAGAACGCGTTGGAGTCCGCGGCCGTGGAGAACCCGGCGTACTGGCGGATCGTCCAGGGCTGGTTGACGTACATCGTCGGGTAGGGCCCGCGGACGAAGGGTGCTTCGCCGGGGAAGCTGTCCAGCGGGTAGCCGTCGGCGACCGCGGCGGCCCGGTCGGCGGCGGTGTACACCGGCTTGACGGCGATACCTTCCGGGGTGTGCCACTGGAGTTGCTCGGGGGTGTAGCCGTGCGCAGCCGCCGCGGCCGCGACGTGCGCGGCGACGGCGCCCTCGGTCACCGGATCGGTGCGGCGATCGCCGTGTAGCGCAACGTCGGCGAAGCTGCCGATGGTGCCGGGTGAGGTGCTGGTGGTCATGGCGCTCAAGCCCCCAATCGGGTCAGTAAGTCCGACAATGCCTGCACCGCATCGATTTTCATGGTCAGGTAGTCGTCCGGCTGTGGATCGGTGTCGGGGTTGCCGGCCAGGGCCTTCGCCGGGCCGGCCAGGTAGACCCTGCTGACTCCGGCGGCACGGGCCGCGGCGATGACCCCGGCGGCCTCGGCTGCGTAGCGCGCGTCGCTCCCGCACAGCACCGCCACCGTCAAGCCGGCCTCGGCGACCGCGGCTGCCACACCGGCAGCGTCCACCGGCCCCGGGTTGATCGCCTCGATACCGCCGGAGGCCAACAGGTTGGCGGCGAACGTCGTCCGGATGTTGTGTTCGGCCATCGGGCCCAACGGCAATAGCAGCACCTGCGGCCGGGCGCCGGTGGCGGCCAGGTGGGCGTCGGAGCGGTCGCGCAGGGCCTCGAACTGCGCCGCATAGCGCCGCAATCCCGGGGGGCCGTCCGCGGCCGCCGACGGCGGCAACGGCGGCTCAGCCAGATTCGGGTACTCGTTGACGCCGGTGATGGCGCTGCGCCGGTGCGCGATGTCGTCGGCGCGCGCAGCGGCGACGGTCGCGATCCGCTCGGCGAGGTGGTCCCGCGCGGCCTCGAAACCGCCTAGTGCTGCATGCTTTTCGAGCTCCTGGAACAGCCGCCACGCCTGCTGCGCCAGTTGCTCGGTGAGGTCTTCGACGAACCACGATCCGCCGGCCGGGTCCAGCACCTGGCCCAGGTGCGACTCCTCCAGCAACAACAGCTGGGTGTTACGCGCGATGCGCCGGGAGAAGGTGGGCGAGGCCCCCGGCTGACCGCCGGGAATCGCGACGTCGAACGGCCACACCATCACGGTGTCGGCGCCACCCACCCCGGCTCCGAACGCGGCGAGCGTGGTGCGCAGCATGTTCACCCACGGGTCGCGTTGGGTCATCATCGCCCGTGAGGTCTCGGCGTGGACGATCGCGGCGCCGGACTCCGGCGCCCCGGCCACCTCGGCCACCCGCGCCCACAGCCGGCGCGCCGCCCGGATCTTGGCGATGGTCATGAACTGGTCGTCGTCGGCGGCGAGCCGGAAGCTGATCTGGCGGGCCGCGTCGGCGACCGACAGTCCGGCGTCGGTGAGCACCCGCAGGTAGGCCACCGCGGCGGCCAGCACGCCGGCCAGCTCCTCGATCGCACCGGCGCCCAGGTTGTGCAACACCGGGCCGTTGACCGCGATCGCCCGCACGCCGCGCTGACCGGCGGCGCGCGTCGCCGCCGCGATCACCTCGTCGATCGTCGGGGCCGGCCGAGCTGCCAGCGGCGCGGTGAGTGGATCGGCACCTAGATCCACCGACAGATTGGCCCGGTCGTTCGGGTCGAGGCCGTCGATCAGCGCCAGCATCGCCTCAGCGGCGGTGGCGTAATCGCCGGTCCCCGCTCCATCGAGGAGCACCGGGACCAGTCCCAGATAGACGTCGTCGAAGGCTCGCCGCAGCTCGCCGGCCGGCACTCCGCCGGGGCTTTGCGGTGGTCCCAGCGTCGCCTGTCCTTCGTCGAGCCTCGCTGAACCACCGGGCCTATGCGGTGGTCCCAGCTTCGCCTCTCCTTCGTCGAGCCTCGCTGAACCACCGTCGCCGACCCGCAGCACCAGCGCACTGACCCCTTCGGTCAGCGCACCCAGGATGGCGCCGTTGGTGTCGGCGGCCGACACCAAACCGTTGGCCGGGAAGACCTCGGCGACCTTCCAGCCGCTGTTGACGTCGCGCAGGGCGTCGGCGCCGCGCACGTAGGGCCAGCTGCCCGGCAGCGGCGGCTCCGGCAGCGCGTCGAAAGCGGTGTAGAGCGCGCGGATCGTGAAATCGCCCGCCACCGGGGTGTCCAACAGCCGCTCGGGCTCACCGCCGGTCTCGGAGTCGATATCGGCGGGCTCGCGGCGCGAACTCTTGGCCAGCACCCCGGCCACCGCGGCGCGCCAGCGGGCGCGGGCCTGCTCCAGGCCGGCGGGTTCGGCGGACACGTCGATTGACACCGGCGGCTCCTGTGGTTACTCATGAGTAGCAGTTGGATCGCTACCCGACACGTGTTCACCAGGCTAAATGATGCCGATCGGCGGGTGCGGCCGAGGTGCGCCGAGCGCAGAAACGCCCACGGTGCGACGCATGGTGTTAACCATCGGCCCGTACCCTTGAGCCTCGTGAAGTCCGCCGCGACCGGAATCCCGCAGGCGCTGCGCAGCGCATGGCCGGCGCTGGTGGCCACCGCTCGCCAAGTCGCGGTGTGGCGGTTGGCTTTGACCACCGCGGTGATCGTGGCCGTGGTCGCGGTGGCGCTGCTGGTTCCGGTACCCACCGCCGTGCAGTTGCGCGACTGGGCGCAGACGCTCGGCCCGTGGTTTCCGCTGGCCTTTCTGGCCGCGCACACCGTGGTCACCGTGTTCCCGTTTCCCCGGACCGCGTTCACCCTGGCCGCCGGCCTGCTGTTCGGGCCGTGGCTTGGTGTCGTCCTGGCGGTGGCGGCCAGCGCGCTCAGCGCCGTGGCGGTGCTGGTCCTGATGCGGGTATTCGGCTGGCAGCTGAGCCGGGTGGTGCGCCATCCGCGGATGCACTCCCTCGATGCCCGGCTGCGGCAGCGCGGCTGGCCGGCGGTGGTGTCGCTGCGGCTGATTCCGGCCATCCCGTTCTCGGTGATCAACTACGCGGCCGGCGCGTCGGCGGTGCGGCTGCTGCCCTATACGGTGGCCACCCTGATCGGCTTGCTGCCGGGCACCGCCGCGGTGGTGGTGCTCGGCGACGCCCTCACCGGCGATGTGAGCCCGCTGCTGTTCGCGGTGTCGGCGTGCACCGCCGCGGTCGGGGTGGCGTTGCTGATCTACGAGGTGCGCACCCACCGTCGGCATCCGGGCGCGACAGCGGCCGCGGTGCCCGCTGAACCCGCCGAACCGGCGGTGACCTGCTGACTATGTCCGTCCTCGTCGACACCGCCAGCCGCCTACTGCGGTCGCGGTGGCTGGTGCGGGCGCCGATCTGGCTGTATCGGGCACGCCTCGGCGGGCTGCTCGGTGGGCGGCTGCTGATGCTCGAACACGTCGGCCGCAAGAGCGGCGCCCGCCGCCACGTCGTGCTGGAAGTCGTGGAGCACCCGCAGGCCCACCGCTACATCGTCGCGTCGGGTTTCGGCGACCGCGCCCAATGGTTCCGCAACATCACCGCCAATCCCCGGGTGCGGGTCTACGCGGGCAGCCGCCGACCCGCACCGGCCACCGCCCGGGTGCTCGGCCAACATGAGGCCGACCGGGTGCTAGGCGACTACATCCAGCGCCATCCCCGCACCTGGGAACGGTTCAGCGCGGTGCTCGAACAGACGCTGGGCGAGCCGGTGACGGCGACCGATACCGCTCTGCCGATGGTCGAGCTGCAGCTGGACCGCTGACAGCCGCCGCGTCAGCGGGCCAGCAGGCGTGCTGCTTCGGCGGTGAGCCCGGCCATGATGTCGCCGGCCGGGGCGCTGGGCCCGATCAACCCGGCGGCCTGGCCGACGGTGACGTTGGCGGTGCGGTAGTCGGCTTCGGCGACGGCCTGCCGGTACTGCGCGGCGACCGGGTCGCCCGCGGCCGCCAGGTCGGCTTCAGCGCCGTGCCAGCGGTCGGTGAAGGCGTTGCGCAGGACGCTCATGGTGTGCCCGGCCGGCCACCGGTAGCCGCGGATCACGTCGTACACACCGGTGCGGCAGGTGCTGTCGCCGGTGGCGGCCGCGACCGTCTCGCGCGCCGCGGGGGTGGTCAGTGCTTCGGCTGCGGTGTAGAACAGGCTGCCGCACAGCACCCCGGACGCGCCGAGCATCAGCGCCGCGGCCAGCCCCCTCCCGTCGGCGATGCCCCCGGCGGCCAGCACTGGAACCGTGGAGTCCCGGGCGGCGACCAGGTCGACGATCTCGGGCACCAGCGTCATGGTGGTGCGGCAGCCGAAACCGTGCCCGCCGGCCTCGATGCCCTGTGCCACCAGCACGTCGGCGCCGCAGCCGAGCGCGCGGTCAGCCTGGCCGAGATCCTGAACCTGGCAGATCAGCCGGGCGCCCGAATCCCGGACCGCCGCAGCAAACGGTGCCGGATCGCCGAAGGACAGCATGACCGCCGCCGGGCGGTAGCTCAGCGCCACGTCCAGCAGGGCCGGTTGTTCGGCCAGTGCCCAGGTGATGAACCCGCAGCCCACCCGGGCGTCACCGGCCCGGTCGAATTCGCGTCGCAGCCAGCCTTCGTCGCCGTAGGCGCCGCCGATCAGGCCCAGCCCGCCCGCGGCGCTCACCGCCGCCGCAAGGTAGCCGCCGGCGGCGTCGGCCATCGGCGCGGACACCACCGGATGCTCGACATCGAGCAGGGCGGTGAATGCGGTGGAAAGTGCGCTGGCAAACAACACGAATGCCTCCCCAATCCGGCAACAATTCGGTGTAAAGCGGTGCACATATATCCGGGGAAAACCGGTGCCGGAGTTAAAGTATTCCCCAGTGCCAGGTGCGGCCGCAGCACAATTTCTCGCAGCTGCTCGACGGATTGAAGGGACGGGATCAATGGCTGATCGAAGCGCCGCGGTGCGCAAGTATTTGACCGAAATGATCGGCACGTTTGTTTTCATGTTCGCGGTGATCGGCATCGTATTGTCCGGCACCGAATGCGTTGCCGCCACCGCACTGGGCATCGGCTCGGTGCTGATGGTGATGGTGTATGCCAGCGGCCACATCTCCGGCGGCCACCTGAACCCGGCGGTCTCCATCGCCGCGTATTTGCGCGGCGCCCTGCCGTTGGGGGATCTGGGACCCTACATCGTTGCCCAGTTGGTCGGTGCCCTCGCCGCCTTCGGCGTGGGATTCGGGCTGTGGCATGACAAGTACTCGACCGGGACTCTTGACCTGAGCGGCACGATCTGGCCGGCATTCCTCGCCGAGCTGATATTCACCTTCGCGCTGTGCTACATCGTGCTGCACACCGCGACCAGCAAAGACAGCGCCGGCAACAGCTTCTACGGTCTGGCGATCGGGTTCATCGTGACCGTCGGCGTGGTGGCGGTCGGCGCCATCTCCGGCGCCGCGTTCAACCCGGCGATCACCTTCGGGTTGATGCTGTCGGGCATCTTCGCCTGGAAATTCCTGTGGGTCTACGTTCTCGCCCAGGTGCTCGGCGCGGTCGTGGCCGCCTACGCCTACAAGGCGACCAGCCTCGACGAGCACTCGCACGCCCGTAAGGGTTAAGCCGCCGATCCCAGGGCCCGTACCCCGCCGCCGGCGGTGTGCGGGCCCTGAACCGTCATCACCGCGAACACCGCCGCCAGCAGCGCTGCCGGCACGGTGTTCGCCGCGCGGTTGCGGACCCGCAGGTGAATGCCGAGCGCGGTGGCGAAATACAGCGTCAACGCCGCGGTGGTGGCCCGCGCGACACCCGGGAAGCGGAACACCGAGGCCAGGCCCAGCGCGGTGGCGGCCTTGGCCACCGGTACCGCCGAGCGCAGGCCGGGCGGGATCCGCATGGCGTCCATGTTCGCCGCGACGTAGGGCACCGGGATCGCCGATACCGCCGCATCACCGGCCAGAAACACCGCCAGCGCCGCGTACGTCGGGCGCGCGGTCAGCACGCTCACGCCATGCCGGGGTCGAGCTGCGGCGGCAGCATCGCGCCCTCGACCGGCTTACGCGCATCGGCCTCGGCCTTGGCGACCGCCTGGGCGATCGCCGGGTCGGTCTGGGTGGTGAACCAGTCGGCGACCTCGTCGCTGTCGTCCTCCGGGCGAGCGGGAGTCTCGTCGACGGGCGAGGGCTGGTAGCGGAAGACGCCGTCCTCGCCGGGGGCACCGAGCAGCTTGGTGAAGCCCTGCAGGGCGGTGCCGAAATCGCTGGGCACCACCCATACCTTGTTGGCCTCGCCGCGGGCCATCTCCGGCAGCACCTGCAGGTACTGGTAGGCCAACAGTTCCGGGGTCGGCCGGCCGGCCTTGATCGCGGCGAACGTCTTCTCGATCGCCTTGGCCTGCCCCTGGGCCTGCAGGTAGGCCGCAGCCCGCTCACCCTGGGCCCGCAGCATCCGGGATTGCCGGTCGGCCTCGGCGGCCAGGATCGCCGCCTGCTTGGCGCCCTCGGCGGTGAGGATCTCGGCCTGCTTCTCCCCCTCGGCCTGCTTGATCGCGGCCTCCCGCTGGCCTTCGGCGGTCAGGATCATCGCCCGCTTCTCCCGGTCGGCCTTCATCTGCTTCTCCATCGACGCCTGAATCGACGGCGGCGGATCGATGCTGCGCAGCTCCACCCGGGCCACCCGTAGGCCCCAGCGGCCGGTCGCCTCGTCGAGCACGCCGCGCAGCTGGCTGTTGATCACCTCGCGCGAGGTCAGGGTCTGCTCCAGCGTCATCCCGCCGACCACGTTGCGCAGGGTGGTGGTGGTCAGCTGCTCGACGCCGACGATGTAGTTGCTGATCTCATAGACCGCCGCTTTGGGGTTGGTGACCTGGAAATAGACGACGGTGTCGATGTTCAGTGTCAGGTTGTCCTCGGTGATCACCGGCTGCGGCGGGAACGACACCACCCGCTCACGCAGGTCGATGCGGGCGCGCACCCGGTCGATGAAGGGCACCAGCAGGGTCAACTGGCCACTGACCGTGCGGCTGTAGCGGCCCAGCCGTTCGATCACCGCCGCCTCGGCCTGCGGAATCAGCGCGACCGACTTGGCCACCACGATCGCCGCGAACACCACCAGGACCGCTAGCAGCACCAGGCCGGTCGTAGCGCCTTCCATGAGCACTCCCTTTCTCTACAGGACCTTGCCGACCACCGCGGTGGCCCCGTCGATATGCATCACCGTGACGTGTTCGCCCGGCTCGAAGACGTCGCCGTCGACCAGGGGGCGCGCCGTCCACACCTCACCGTCGAGCTTCACCTGGCCGCCGTGTTGCTCGACGCGGTCGAGCACCAGAGCGGTCTTACCCTGCAAGGCCCGCACCCCCGTCTCGGCGCCCACCCCGGACCACAGCCGGCGTCGCAGGGCCGGGCGTACCAGCACCAGCAGCAGCACCGAGACCACCAGGAACACCGCGCCGTCGGTCCAGACGGGCAGATCCGTCAGCCAGCTGACCCCGGCCGCCGACAGCGCACCGCCCGACAGCATCAACAAGAACATGTCGCCGGTGAGCGCCTCGGCACCGGCAAGCCCAAGTGCGAAGACCAACCAGACCAGCGCAGCCGACATGCGGCCAGGATAAAGCGTGTCGAACGATGGTGCGTGTTCGCACCGCCCATCTCGGGCGTCGTCGGTTCAGGCTGCGGGTGCGGCGTGAACGTCGGTTCCCGCTTCAACCAGGCTGGTTTCACCGGCACACGAAGGGTGCCCCAGTCGCACGACTTCACCGTCGGCTGGTCGTCAGCGCCGAACCACTTCCTCCGCTGGTGCCGCGTCGGCCTCTGGGCGAAAGCGCTCACCGCGGCACGCGGCAAGGTTCGCTCGCAGACCGGCCGCCCGTCGGCGGCCCTGACGCTGCTGTGGTCGACTCTCCCCCGCACGCAGGTGGGACTCTCCCCCGCAAGGGGCGTACCCCGACCCGCGTCAAGGCATCCCCGCTGGCCGGCCCGCGCGGCTTTGACGATGCCCCGAAGGTTGAGGCGACCGTGGCCGAGGCAGCCACCAAAGCCGGGATACGCATCGACATCAGGTCTGGACCCGAAACCCGCGACCGGGTTCTGGGCCCAGCCCCGCCGCTGGGCAGCCGAACCCACAACCGGCTCGATCAACCACTGTCGGCGTATGGGTCGCCAACACGAAGCCACCCTCGAAGAACGCGAGGGCTTCCGCTACGTCAGCCAGATCACGCAGCTTCTACACCGACTCGACCGCACCTAGTCGTTCGACACGCTTTAGCTCGCGCGCACTCGAAACCGGGCGCAGCAGGGGGCATCCGGTGGACAACTACACTGCGTTGCATTATGTGGTGCCCGAGTGTCTCCCTGTCGGTGTGGGCCAACGCCTGGCTCGCCGGCCGGGCCGCGCCCGACGACGTATTGGACGCACTATCGGCCTGGGCGCCAGTGCAATCGGTGGCCGCCTATGACGCGATCAGCATCGGCGAGGCCGGTCTGCGCTGGTCCGGCGCACCCGACGGCGGTGCGGCGTCGCTGCTGCAGGTGGTGCGCGGCGCGGCGGCGCCCGGCGCCGGTTCCCGTATCCACCCGGTGTTTCCGGTACCGGGCGATGTGCGCGGGCTGCCGGCCGGAACCCTGTTCGCGCGGGAAGCGATCCTGGCCGGTGAGGCGGTGCTCATCGGGTCGTCTGACGCTTCCCCACCGGTCGGGCTGGTGCCGGCCTATCTGGAGGACGCCGACTCCCCCGACGTCGCCGAATTGTGTTGGACGGCTTTCCCGCTGACCAGCGTGCCGGTGGCCGAGCAGCACGATCTGGGTGACGCCGAGTACGCGTTGCGCTCGGCGGTGCGCACAGCCGCCGAAGCCTTGGGGTCCACCGGTTCGCGGTGGGCCGACTACGGTGTCGAGGACCCGCGGCTTCGGGTCGAGCAGATGATGGAAGCCATGCTGTTGCACCGCATTCCGGATCATGCGCCGACCCGCGCGGTACGGGTGCTGCACAGCGCCGCCCACGTCGAGGCGATCATCGCGGTCAGCGCCGATCTGCTGACCGCCAGCGCGCACTCGTCGGCAGCGGCGCAGCGCGCCGTGGATGCGGTGCAGCCGCTGTCGGCGACGGTGCGTTCGTCGCGCAGCGCCGCGGTGAGCGCGATCCTGCACTCGGCCTGGCGCGATTAGCGCGCGGGCGCCACGTCGGCGATGCAATGCGAGGACCCGCAGCGCGCCCCGTTGACACCGAATCCGCAGCCCAGTGCTGCGCCGCCGGCGACACGTTCGGGTCTGCCGCCGTCGCGCAGTTCCTCGATGAGTCCACGCGCCAGCCGCGCCAAGCGGCGGTCGGCGTTCGGGGTGCTGGCGCGCGCGTAGGCGATGCCGGCGGCCTGGGCCTGCAACCGCACTTCGTGATCGAGGTCCCAGATCACCTCGATGTTGTCGCTGAGGAATCCGATCGGGCACACGATCACCGCGGGCACCCCCGCCTCGGCCAGGGCAGTCAGGTGGTCTTCGACGTCGGGCTCCAGCCAGGGCACCTGTGGCGGCCCGGAGCGCGACTGCCACACCTGGTCGTAGTCGGGGTATCCCGCCGCGGCGGCGACCAGGGCCGTGGCGTGGGCGACCTGGCTGCTGTAGAGCCGCGGGCCGTAGCGTTCGTCGGCGGCCACCGGGATCGAGTGCGCGGTGAACACCAGGCGGGCGGTGTCGCGCAGGCCGGCCGGCAAGGTGTCGGCGGCGGCCGCGATCGCCTCGGCGAACATCGCCACGAACAACGGATGGTCGAAGTACTGGCGCAGCTTCACCAATTCGGGGGCCCGCTCCCCGACCGCCTGCCGCGCGCGGGTGATGTCTTCCGAATACTGATCGCACCCCGAATAGCCGCCCCAGGCCGAGGTCGCGAAGACCGCGGCGCGCCGGACCCCGTCGGCGGCCATCCGGGCGACGACGTCCTCGACGTAGGGCTCCCAGTTACGGTTGCCGAAATACACCGGCAGGCCCGGCATTTCGGCACGCAGTGCGTCAGCCAGCTCGCGGTTGATCCCGTTGATCGGCGACACCCCGCCGAAATGCAGGTAGTGGTCGGCGACGGCGTCGAGCCGGGCCGATGGCACGCCGCGCCCCCGGGTGACGTTCTCCAGGAACGGCCGGACCTGCTCGGGCCCTTCGGGTCCGCCGAAAGAGAGGAGTAAGACCGCGCCTACCTCCATCCCCGTCCTATCTACAGCAACTGGGTGTGGGCGCCGCCGTCGGCGTAGACGACCGTGCCGGTGGTGGCGGGAAGCCAGTCCGACAGCAGCGCGCACACGGTCTTGGCCACCGGGGTGGGGTCCTTCATGTCCCAGCCGACCGGGGCGCGCTGGTCCCAGCCCTCCTCGAGCAGCCGAATCTGCTCACCGGCGCCCTCGCCCAGCGCACCACCGACGATCGCACTCATCGCCAACGTCCGGATCGGCCCGGCCGCAACGAGATTCGACCGCACTCCGTGCGGGCCCGCCTCACGCGCGACGAAGCGGTTCACCGACTCCAGCGCGCTCTTGGCCACCGTCATCCAGTTGTAGGCCGGCATCGCCCGCGTCGGGTCGAAGTCCATCCCGACGATCGATCCGCCCGGCTTCATGATCGGCAGCGTCGCCTTGGCCAGTGAGGCGTAGGAGTAGGCGGAGATGTGAATGCCCTTGGCGACGTCCTCGTAGGGGGCGTCGAAGAACGGGTTGACGCCCATCCCGGTCTGCGGCATGAACCCGATCGAGTGCACCACGCCGTCGAGCTTGTTGCCCTCCCCGATCACCTCGGTGATCCGGTCGGCCAGGGTGTCGAGGTGTTCGGTGTTCTGCACGTCGAGCTCGAGCAGCGGGGCGGGCTCGGGGAGCCGGTCGATGATGCGCTGGATCAGCCGCAGCCGATCGAAGCCGGTGCAGACCAGCTGCGCGCCCGCCTCCTGGGCCACCTTGGCGATGTGAAAGGCGATGGAGGAGTCGGTGATGATCCCGGTGACCAGGATCCGCTTGCCGTCGAGAATGCCTGCCATGAAAAGTCCTTATCTCTCAGTGGCCCTCAGTGGCCCATGCCCATGCCGCCGTCGACCGGGATGACCGCACCGGCGATATAACTGGCGTCCTCGGACGCCAGGAAGCTGACCGCGCCGGCGACCTCCTCGGCGGTGCCGACGCGCTTGGCCGGGATGAACTCCAGTGCCCCGGCCTGGATCCGCTCATCGAGCGCCCGGGTCATCTCGGTGTCGATGTAGCCGGGTGCGACGACGTTGGCGGTGACGCCCGCCTTGGACAACTCGCGGGAGATCGAGCGGGCCATGCCGATCAGACCCGCCTTGGCGGCCGCGTAATTGGCCTGGTTGCCGATGCCCCACATGCCCGAGACGGACCCGATGAAGATAATCCGGCCGAACCGCTTGCGCTGCATGCTGCGTGATGCGCGCTGCGCGACCCGGAATGCCCCGGTCAGGTTGGCGTTGATGACCTCTTCGAAGCGCTCCTCGGTCATCCGCATCAGAAAGGCGTCCTTGGAGATACCGGCGTTGGACACCAGCACCTCCACCGGGCCCTGGTGCTCCTCGACCTCCTTGAACGCCCGGTCGACGGCGTCGTTGTCGGTCACGTCGCACACCACCCCGAACAGGCCCTCGGGGGCCCCGGAGCCCCGGTGGGTCACCGCGACTTTGTGCCCGTCGGCGGCCAGTCGCTGAGCGATCGCCAACCCGATGCCCCGGTTTCCGCCGGTGACCAGCACCGAGCGGGAGACGAATGGCGGCTTGACGGGGTTTTCTGCAGCATCTGTCACCCGGTCAACTTATCGGACCAACGCGTTGACTCTGCGCTGAGGGCGCGAGCTACTCGTACTTCTGCGCCGTGCGCGCAGAGTCAACGGCCCGCTGATACCTCAGACCGGCAGCCGCCGGTTCAGCAGCACTGCTGCCAGCCCGGCCAGCGCCAGGATCAACGAGCCCAGGCGCAGCCAGCCGGTGGACGCGTCGCCGCGGATCGTCTCGTAACCGATCTGGTCCTGCAACGTGGCGTAGACCTCCTTGAGCTGCGCCAGGCTGGAGGCGGTGTAGGCGGTGCCGCCGGACAAGTCGGCGATCTTCTTCAGGGAGTCGTCATCGACCGGCACCGGCTGGCGTTGCTCGTTGATCTCGACGTAGCCGTACGGCGTACCGAACGAGATCGTCGAGACCGGCACCCCTTGGTCCTTGGCGGTGCGCGCCGCAGTGAACGCCCCCTTGGGGTTGTCCGGGTTGGACGGGACGGTCTCCTTGCCGTCGGAGAGCAACACGATGCGGGCCGGCGGGGGCGTGTCGCCGCCGCCGATCACCGCGCCCACCGTGGCGATCGCCTGCAGCGCGGTGAAGATGCCCTCGCCGGTGGCGGTCCGGTCGGCCAGTTGCAGCTTGTCGATCGCCGCCTTGGTGGCCTCGCGATTGGTGGTCGGCGAGGTCAGCACGGTGGCGGTGCCGGCGTAGGCGATCAGACCGAGGTTGATGCCGGCGGTCAGCTCGTCGGCGAACTGCTTGCCGGCCTCCTGCGCGGCGACCAGCCGGCTGGGCTCGACGTCGGTGGCCCGCATCGACTGCGACACGTCGATCACCAGCATCACCACCGCACGGTTGCGCGGGATCCGCACATCGTGGGTCGGGCCGGCCATCGCGACGGTGAACAGCAGCAGCGAGCTCACCAGCAGCACCGCCGACAGGTGCCGCCAGCGGGTCGGCGCCTTGGGTGCCACGCTCTCCAGCAGATCCATGTTGGCGAACCGCAGGATCCGCCGCTGCCGCGCCACCTGCATGAGGATGTACAGCGCGACCAGCCCCATGACGACGAACAAGAACAGGAAGAACCACGGGTGCGCGAAGCCCGACAACGTCATCGGCCCAAGGAGCGGCAATGTCATAGCAGACCTGTCTTTTGCATGCGGGTCGGAATCAGGGCATCCCCGCCAGCGCGCCGCGCCGGCGTGACTCGACGAATCGGACGATGTCGGCGATCCAGTCCCGGTCGGTACGCAGCGACAACAACGGCGCCCCGCAGCTGCGCAACGCGTGGGCGACGTCGGCGCGGGCGGCGGCGGCGGCCCGGGCGAAGTCGTCACGCAGTTTGGCGTCAATGGTGAACTCCCGGGTGACGCCGGATTCGGTGTCCTGCAGCACCACGTCGCCGACCTCGGGCAGCTCGACATCGCGCGGGTCGAGCACCTCGATGCCGAGCACCTCGTGGCGGGCGGCGATCGCGCGCAGCGGGCGCATCCAGTTGATCGGCCCGAGGAAGTCGCTGATCACGACCGCCATGCCGCGCCGCCGTTCGGGCCGGCGCAGGGCGTCGATGGCCGCCGCCAGGTCGCCGCGCACCCCGACCGGGGCCCGCGGAATGGTGGCGATGGTGCGCAGCAGTGTCTGCTCGTGGTTGCGCCCGGAACGCGCCGGCACCCGCACCACCCGCTCGCCGTTGGCCACCAACGCGCCCAGCCGGTTACCGCCGCCGCTGTTGAGGAAGATGATGGCCGCGGCCGCGGCCACCGCCAGATCACGCTTCTCGCAGGTCGACGTGCCGAAATCCATGCTGGCCGACATGTCGATCACCAGCCAGGTCTCCAGCTCCCGGTCGGCGATCATCTGGCGCACGTGCGGATGGGTGGTGCGCGCCGTGACCGACCAGTCCATCCGGCGCACATCGTCGCCGGGCTGATACAGCCGTGACTCGCCGGGCTCGGAGCCGGGGCCGGGGATCAAGCCGAGGTGATCACCGTGCAGCACCCCGTCGAGCTTGCGTTTGACGGTCAGCTCAAGGGTCCGCAGCGCCGCCGCCAGCTTGGGGTCGCGGATGTCGCCGCGCAGCATGGACGGCGGTGCGGTGCTGGTTCCCGGGTCTGGTGCGCCCTGCCCGGTGCCCGGGTCGCTCACCGACCGCTGGCCACTGCCGCCGCGGTCGGGGCACCCGGCGACGCCGAATGCGGCTGCTGCGGAACGGCATTCACCTGCGGCAGCGCCACGGTCTGCAGCACCCGGTTGATGACGATCTCCGAGGTGATCTCGTCGGCGAGCGCGTCGTAGGACAGCACCAGCCGGTGCCGCAGCACATCGGGGATGACCTCGATGACGTCCTGCGGGATCACGTAGTCACGTCCGCGCACCAGGGCCAGCGCCCGGGACGCGGAGATGATGCCCAGCGAGGCCCGCGGTGACGCCCCGAAGGACAACCAGCTCTTCACGTCCGGCATGCCGAACTGCTCGGGCTGCCGGGTCGCGGTGATGACCCGGACCACGTAGTCGACCAGCGCGTGGTGCACGAAGTTGTTGGCCGCCAGCCCCTGCAACCGCAGCAGGTCGCCGGGGTTGAGGATCTGCTTGGGCTCCGGCGGGGTGACCCCCATCCGGTAGATGATCTCGCGCTCCTCCTCCGGCGACGGGTAGCCGACGTTGATCTTGAACAGGAAGCGGTCGCGCTGCGCTTCGGGCAGCGGGTAGACGCCCTCGTGCTCGATCGGGTTCTGGGTGGCCATCACCAGGAACGGGTTGGGCAGGGGAAAGGTCTTGCCGCCGATGGACACCTTGCGCTCCTGCATGACCTCCAGCAGCGCCGACTGCACCTTGGCCGGCGCCCGGTTGATCTCGTCGGCCAGCAGGAAGTTGACCATCACCGGGCCGAGTTCGGTGTCGAACTCCTCGCGGCCCTGCCGGTAGATGCGGGTACCGATGATGTCGGTGGGCACCAGGTCCGGGGTGAACTGGATGCGGGCGAACGTCCCGCCGACCACCTTGGCGAAGGTCTCCACCGCCAGCGTCTTGGCGACCCCGGGCACACCCTCGAGCAGCACGTGGCCCTTGGCCAGCAGCCCGACCAGGATCCGCTCGACGAGCTGGTCCTGCCCGACGATGACGCGCTTGACCTCGAAGATGGCCCGCTCCAGCGCGTGTACGTCGGCGGCCAGACCTGAACCGGGGCCTTGGGCACCCTCCGGGCCGGGGAAACCGCTGGCGCCCGCGGGCGTCCCATCCGATGACGTCATCGAGAAATCCTCCACAAAGGTCGGTCAGACACAACTGCTTGCACGGCCCGGGGCCGAGGGGCAGCGTTGTGCCCGCGTTTCACTATTCCAGGGTTCGCAGCATCCGTCGACGTAAGGTGCGTCAGTACTCGATGATGCGGGTCAGGTACGGCGTCATCCCGGCGGTCCGCACCGGGCTGACGACCACCTTGCCGGCGCTGCCCGAGGCCTCCAGCATCTTCCCGCCGCCGAGGTACATGGTGACGTGCTGGCCGCCGCCGGGGCCGTAGAACATCAGATCACCGCGACGGGCCTGGCTGGGCGGAATGTGCCGGCCGGCGTTGTACTGGTCGCCGGAGAACCGCGGGATCAGCACGCCGACGCCGGCGAACGCGTAGCGCATCAGCCCCGAGCAGTCGAAGCCGACGGTGCCGGCCCCGGAGTCGATCCCCTTGCTGGGACCGGTCAGGGAGCCGCCGCCCCAGGAGTACGGCACGCCCAGCTGCGATCCGCCGCGGCGGATCACGTACTCGATGGCCTGCTTGCCGTGCACCCGCTGGCCCGGTGAGACGTTGGTCTGATCGCCGACGTTGAAGCCCAGCCCGGACAGGAACTTGCGGCCCAGGTCCATGGTGGTCTGGGTGGCCTGCGCGGTGGCCTGCAACGACGCGTTGGCCACCGCCAGCGGATCACCGGGGGCCCCGGCGCTGATCGTGGCCGGCAGGGTGGGATCCCATCCCGGGTCCGCCGCGGCCGGCGCGGCCAGGCCCAGCATCACCGGGCCCGCCACCAGCAGCGACCCGATGAGGCGAGATAACCGTCGTGCATTCAGTCGCATTCGCTCCACCGTCAGTATTCGATGTATCGGACAACAAAGGGCGTCATGCCGCTTTTCCGCACCGGCGACACCTTCACCACCTGGCCCACGTCGGGGGCCTCGAGCATCAGGCCGTTGCCGAGGTACAGCGTGACGTGCTGGCTGCCGCCGGGGCCGTAGAAGATGACGTCGCCGCGGCGGGCCAGCGCCGTCGGGATCTGGCGGCCCATCTTGTACTGCGACCCGGAGTAGTGCGGCAGTTTGATGCCCACCCCGGCGAAGGCGTACAGGATCAGTCCCGAGCAGTCGAAGCCGACGGTGCCCGAACCGGAGCCGATGCCGCGGCTGGGTCCCGCGGCGGTGCCACCGCCCCACGAGTAGGGCACGCCGCGCTGGGAGAGCGCCCGGCGGATCACATATTCCGAGGCCTGCCGGCCGTACACCCGCGGGATGCGGCCGTTGGTGATACCGGAGTCGTCGGGTTTGGCCAGCCCGATCGACTGCAGGAACTGGCGGCCCAGGTTCGAGGTCACCTGCGCTGAGGTCTGCGAGATCCCGAGCACCTGGTTGATCACGGCGATCGGGTCGCCGGGGATGTTGGCGCTGGGCACCATCGGCAGCGTCGGATCCCATTCGCCATCCCACTGCTCGCCGCGCTTGACGGCCTGCGGGGCCGCGGCAGGGTTGCCCCACCGGTCACCGGCCGCCGCGGGCGGCTGCGGGGGGCGAGCGGCGGCGAGCCGGGCCTGGGCCCGATCACGCTGGGTGGCCAGCCGGTCGATCTCGCCCTGCTGCTCGCCGAATTTGCGCTGGGTCTCGGTGAGCGCGGCCACCGCGGCGTCCTGGCTGGACTGCGCGTCGGCGACCGCCTGGTCGGCCTTCTGCTTGGCCAGCCGGGCTGCCGACTCCTTGTTGAGCTGCTCGGTACGGGCCCGCTTGAGGTTGTCCAGCGCCTGCTGGGAGCTGAGCGCCAGGGTCCGGCCGGCGGCGGCGGTGGCGATCATCTCCGACGGGTCGGTCGCGGTCAGGTAGCTCTCCGACGGCCCGTTGACGTAGGTCGACGCGGCGAAGGTGTTGAACCGCTTCTGGGCGGCGACGATGGCGGCGTCGGCATCGGCGGTCGCCTGGCGGCCGGCCTCCACCTCGTGTTGGGCGGCGGCCGCGTCCTCGCGTGCGGTCTGCAGCTCCACCAGGGCCTTGTTGACGCCCTCCTTTTGTTGCTGGATCTGTGCGCCCAGGTCGTGCAGTTGCTGATTGGCCTCCGCGACGTCGGCGATCAGCGCGGCGATGCCGTCGGGGTCTGTTACCGGCTGAGCCGCCGCCAACCCGGGCGTGCCCAACAGCAGCGCGACGCTGAGCACCGACGCTGCGGCGGGGTGGCGGAGCGGGGCGGCCTGCCGGAAGACAGAGCCATCGGAGCCACAGCGGATGCGTCTCATTCGGCTTGGATCTCCTCGGACTCTCAGCAGGCGGCGCCGCGCTTCGACCGGCGGCAAAGCACAGTTACAACAGCTACGCCTTTTGAACCATACGTCACATCAGTCACTGGAGAAACGTTCGTAACAAACTACGTCGTTGTAATTAAGCCGGTTGTGACCAAGCGGTGACCTCGTTCTTTGCCGCAGCCCGAATAGGGGCGATCAACCGATCGCCCAGAGGCGAGGATTGTGCCAGTTGAGAGCGCTATTCGGCGGCATCGACGCGCTCAGAGGCGCGTTTGCTGCGCTGCTGCAGGAACCGGGTGCCGACGGCCGCCGCGGCCACCCCGATCAACAGCGCCACCGTCATTCCCGTCCACGGCAGATCGGGGGTGTTCAATTCATTGACGAAATTCTGCGCCGAGGTCACCGGATCACCGGTTTTGGCGTGATCCTCGGCGGCCTCCAATTTGGCGCGGTGAAATTGTCCGCTGTAGCTGCCGACGTAGGTAGTGCTGAGCACCAGCACGGTCGCATCCGGATAGTCGTAGCCGACCACCGTGGCGACGTCACGCAGCGCGGTGTCCATCCCGGGGTTGCGGGCGACCTCGACGATCTTGAGGTCGATACCGTCGCGGGCCGCGTCGGCGACCACGTTGCGCAGCGCCGGCACGTCGGCGGCCGGCGCGCTCACTCCGTCGACGGCCACGGCGACTTTGACCAGCGCCATGCACTCGTCGGGCGGGGTCGCCGGGTCGAGGCCGACGGTGATGCAGAGCTCGCCGGGGATGTAGGCGGGCGGATGCAGGGTGGTCACGAGGGATGACGGTATCAACCACGCTCGAGGTGAGGTAAACCTTACTTTATACAGGACAATCGTACTGTTAGAGTTATCGCGCCCGTCGGCGCGGACCCGTCGACGCAGGAGAACTCAATCTCGGGGAGTTGAAGTGACCAGCACAGATTCGCTGAATTCGTTCGGAGCCCGCGACACCCTCACCGTGGGTGACGAGGACTATCAGATCTACCGCCTCGACGCCGTCCCCGGCACCGAGAAACTCCCCTACAGCCTCAAGGTGCTGGCCGAGAACCTGCTGCGCACCGAGGACGGCGCCAACATCACCAAGGACCACATCAACGCGATCGCCAGCTGGGATCCGCAGGCCGAGCCCAGCGTGGAGATCCAGTTCACCCCGGCGCGGGTGGTCATGCAGGACTTCACCGGCGTGCCCTGCATCGTCGACCTGGCCACCATGCGCGAGGCCGTCGCGGCGCTGGGCGGTGACCCCGAGAAGGTCAACCCGCTGGCCCCGGCCGAGCTGGTGATCGACCACTCGGTGATCCTGGACGTCTTCGGTCGCGCCGACGCCTTCGAGCGCAACGTGGAACTGGAGTACCAGCGCAACGGCGAGCGCTACCAGTTCCTGCGTTGGGGCCAGGGCGCCTTCGACGACTTCAAGGTGGTCCCGCCGGGCACCGGCATCGTGCACCAGGTCAACATCGAGTACCTGGCCCGCACCGTGATGGTGCGCGACGGGGTCGCCTACCCCGACACCTGCGTGGGCACCGACAGCCACACCACCATGGTCAACGGCCTGGGCGTGCTGGGCTGGGGCGTGGGTGGCATCGAGGCCGAGGCCGCCATGCTGGGCCAGCCGGTGTCGATGCTGATCCCCCGGGTGGTCGGGTTCAAACTGACCGGTGAGATCCAGCCCGGCGTGACCGCCACCGACGTGGTGCTGACCGTCACCGACATGCTGCGCCGCCACGGGGTGGTGGGCAAGTTCGTCGAGTTCTACGGCAAGGGCGTGGCCGAGGTGCCGCTGGCCAACCGCGCCACCCTGGGCAACATGAGCCCCGAATTCGGTTCCACCGCAGCGATTTTCCCGATCGACGAAGAGACCATCAACTACCTGCGGCTGACCGGACGCAGCGAGCAGCAGCTGGCCCTGGTGGAGGCCTACGCCAAGGCCCAGGGCATGTGGCACGACCCGGCGCGCGAGCCGGCCTACTCCGAGTACATCGAGCTGGACCTGGGCACCGTCGTCCCCTCGATCGCCGGCCCCAAGCGCCCGCAGGACCGCATCGAGCTCTCGGATGCCAAAACCGCGTTCCGCAAGGACATTCACAACTACGTGGGTGAGGACAGCGACGCCCCGCACAGCCAGCTCGACGAGGCGGTCGAAGAGTCGTTCCCGGCATCGGACCCGGCGGTGCTGTCGTTCGCCGACGACGACGCGGCAGTGCCCTCGGCGGCGCAGAACTGCAGCGGCCGGCCCAGCAAGCCGGTCAAAGTGTCCTCGGCCGACCGCGGTGACTTCATCCTCGACCACGGCGCCGTCGTGGTGGCGGGCATCACCTCGTGCACCAATACCTCCAACCCCGAGGTGATGCTGGGTGCGGCGCTGCTGGCCAAGAAGGCTGTCGAGAAGGGCCTGACCTCCAAGCCGTGGGTCAAGACCAACATGGCACCCGGCTCGCAGGTGGTCACCGACTACTACAACAAGGCCGGCCTGTGGCCGTACCTGGAGAAGCTCGGCTTCTACCTGGGCGGTTACGGCTGCACCACCTGCATCGGCAACACCGGCCCGCTGCCCGAGGAGATCTCCAAGGCGATCAACGACAACGACCTGTCGGTGACGGCGGTGCTGTCGGGCAACCGCAACTTCGAGGGCCGCATCCAGCCGGACGTGAAGATGAACTACCTGGCCTCCCCGCCGCTGGTCATCGCCTACGCCATCGCCGGAACCATGGACTTCGACTTCGCCACCGAGCCGCTGGGTCAGGACACCGACGGCAACGACGTGTTCTTGAAGGACATCTGGCCGTCCACCGCCGAGATCCAGGAGACCATCGCCTCCTCGATCGACCGGGACATGTTCGCCAGCTCGTATGCCGATGTGTTCAAGGGCGACGAGCGCTGGCGTTCGCTGCCTACCCCGGAGGGCAACACCTTCGCCTGGGACGAGAAGTCGACGTATGTGCGCAAGGCGCCGTACTTCGACGGCATGCCCGCCGAACCGACCCCGGTCGCCGACATCACCGGCGCCCGAGTGCTTGCGCTGCTGGGTGATTCGGTCACCACCGACCACATCAGCCCGGCCGGTGCGATCAAGAAGGGCACCCCGGCCGCCCAGTATCTGGAGGCCAACGGCGTCTCCCCCAAGGACTTCAACTCCCTGGGCTCGCGGCGCGGCAACCACGAGGTGATGATCCGCGGCACGTTCGCCAACATCCGGCTGCGCAACCAGTTGCTCGACGATGTGTCCGGCGGCTACACCCGCGACTTCACCGTCGACGGCGGACCGCAGGCGTTCATCTTCGACGCCGCGCAGAACTATGCGGCGCAGAACATCCCGCTGGTGGTGCTGGGCGGCAAGGAGTACGGCTCCGGTTCGTCGCGTGACTGGGCGGCCAAGGGCACGGTGCTGTTGGGGGTGCGCGCGGTGATCACCGAGTCGTTCGAGCGCATCCACCGCTCCAACCTGATCGGCATGGGCGTGATCCCGCTGCAGTTCCCGGCCGGGGAGTCCGCGGCGTCGCTCAAGCTCGATGGCACCGAGGTGTACGACATCACCGGTATCGAAGAACTCAACAAGGGCAAGACCCCGAAGACGGTGCACGTCAAGGCCACCAAGGCCGACGGTAGTGCTGTCGAGTTCGACGCCGTGGTGCGCATCGACACCCCCGGTGAGGCCGACTACTACCGCAACGGCGGCATCCTGCAGTACGTGCTGCGCAACATGCTCAAGGCCAACAAGTAGCCCGCGTAGTCGGCGAACTGCTGATGCCCAGGGTCAGCGAGGACCACCTGGCGGCCCGGCGTCGCCAGATCCTTGACGGCGCGCGCCGGTGCTTCGCCGCCTACGGCTACGACGGGGCCACGGTGCGCCGGCTGGAGCAGACGGTCGGGCTGTCGCGGGGGGCGATCTTCCATCACTTCCGCGACAAGGACACGTTGTTCTTCGAGCTGGCCCGTGAGGACGCCGAGCGGATGGCCGACGTCGCCTCACGTGAGGGCCTGATCGGCGTGATGCGGGACATGCTGGCCGCGCCTGAGCAGTTCGACTGGCTGGCCACCCGCCTGGAGATTGCCCGCAAGCTGCGCCACGACCCGGAGTTCAGCCGGGGCTGGGCGGAGCGGTCAGCCGAATTGTCCGCTGCCACAACGGATCGGCTGCAGCGCCAGAAGCAGGCCGGCCGGCTGCGCGACGACGTTCCGGCCGACGTGCTGCACACCTATCTGGACCTGGTGCTCGACGGCCTGGTGGCACGGCTGGCCTCCGGCGAGGATCCCCAGCGGCTGTCCGCGGTCCTCGATCTGGTCGAGGACTCGGTGCGGCAGCGCTGATTTCGACCCCGACATCGGCCGAACGTGCACCCGCTGCGAAAAAATTGCCGCGAAATCGCAGTGGTTACACGCTCGCTTAGCGCGAACGGGTGCGGTGGTTGGGTCCCCCGCGGCTGCGCATCGCCACACCCGACTCCCGCAGCATGCTGTGTACCGATCCGTACGACCGCCCGGTAGACGCCACCAGGCTTCGGATGCTGGCCCCCCGTTCGTAGGCGTTGCGCAATTCGACCAGCTGTCGATCGCGCGCCTTGTCCGGCTTCGTCGTCGCCACGTCCCCTCACCATCCCCTCGCCGACCCAACGGGTTCAGCGTAAGAAGGCCTCGGCGATACCGGGCGGCTTTGGCCGAAATGCGGCCTTGCTATGCCAACTCGATCAAGTCGCGGTACTCCTCCGACCAGTGGTCCTCGGTGCCGTCGGGCAATAACACCACCCGCTGCGGGTCGAGCGCCTCGGCCGCCCCCGGGTCGTGGGTGACCAGTACGACCGCGCCTTGATAGCTGCGCAGCGCGTCGAGCACCTGCTCCCGCGAGGCGGGATCGAGGTTGTTGGTCGGCTCGTCGAGCAACAGCACGTTCGCGGTCGAGGCCACCAGCCCGGCCAACGCCAGTCGGGTCTTCTCGCCGCCGGACAGCGTTCCGGCCGGCTGCTCCAACTGCGGCCCGGTGAACATGAACGCGCCCAGCAGGCCACGCAGATCCTGTTCGCCGGTGTCAGGTGCGGCGTGCCGGATGTTCTCCCACACCGTGGCCGCGTTGTCGA
This sequence comes from Mycolicibacter sinensis, assembly GCF_001667945.1. Taxonomy (GTDB): domain Bacteria; phylum Actinomycetota; class Actinomycetes; order Mycobacteriales; family Mycobacteriaceae; genus Mycobacterium; species Mycobacterium sinense_B. The sequence goes on from NZ_LZJK01000046.1 coordinate 123,780, forward strand.
TCGTGTCGTGCTCCTGGGCGAAATAGCCGATCTTGCAACCGAATCCGGGCTCGAGTTGACCGGTATCGGGGGTTTCCACGCCGGCCAGCACGCGCAGCAGCGTGGTCTTGCCGGCGCCGTTGAGGCCCAGGACCACCACCCGCGATCCCCGGTCGATGGCCAGGTCCACGCCGCTGAACACCTCCAGCGATCCGTAGGTCTTGGTCAGGCCGCTGGCCATCAGCGGAGTCTTCCCGCACGCGGCCGGGGTCGGGAATTTGATCCGGGCGACCTTGTCGGCCACGCGTTCCTCGTCCAGCGCGGCCATCAACCGGTCAGCGCGTCGCAACATGTTCTGCGCCGCAACGGCTTTGGTCGCTTTCGCGCCCATCTTGGCGGCCTGGGTGCGCAGCGCCGAGGCCTTGCGTTCGGCGTTGGCGCGTTCCCGGCGGCGCCGCTGTTCATCGGTGGCCCGGGCGTCGAGGTACTTCTGCCAGCCCATGTTGTAGACGTCGGCCTCGCCACGCACCGCATCGAGGAACCAGACCCGATTGACCACGTCGGCCAGCAGATCCACGTCGTGACTGATCAGCACCAGTCCCCCGCTGTGGCCCTTCAAGAAGTCGCGCAGCCAGCCGATCGAATCGGCGTCCAGGTGGTTGGTCGGTTCGTCGAGCAGCAAGGTGGTGCTCGAACCGGCGCCGCCGGAACCCCCTTCGCCGGCGGCGAACAGGATGCGAGCCAGCTCCACCCGCCGCCGTTGGCCGCCGGACAGGGTGCGCAGCGGTTGCGTCAGCACCCGCTCGGGCAAGCCCAGGCTGGTGCAGATCCGGCCCGCTTCGCTCTCGGCCGCATAACCGCCCAGTGCGGCGAACCGCTCCTCGAGTTGGCCGTAGCGGCGGATGGCGCGGTCCCGTTCGGCGTCGTCGACGACCTCGGCCATCAACACCTGCTGCTTCTCCAAGTCGGCCAAGATCGCATCCAGGCCGCGGGCCGACAGCACCCGGTCGCGGGCCAGGACGTCGAGATTGCCTTCGCGGGGATCCTGCGGCAGATAGCCGATCTCGCCGGTACGGGTGATGGTGCCCGCGTAGGGCTCGCCTTCACCGGCGAGGATGCGCAGCGTGGTGGTCTTGCCGGCGCCGTTGCGGCCGACCAGGCCGATCCGGTCGCCGGGTTGCACCCGCAGCACCGAGCCGACCGAGTCGAGCAGGGTGCGCGCTCCGGCGCGGACCTCCAGGTCCGTAGCGGTGATCACGGGCGCGCATTCTCCTGAATCGATTACTTGTCGTCGGTGAAGACCGGTGGGCGCTTCTCGGCGCGCGCAGCGACGGCTTCCTCGAAGTTGCTGGTCAACAGGCGCACATAGAGCTGTCCAAGCCCCTCGGCCTGCATGTGCCCCTCCAGACTACCGGCATCGAGTCCGCTCCACAGCGTCCGCTTGGTCAGTTCGGTGCCCGGCCGGGAGAATCCCGCGATCCGCTCGGCCAGCTCGTAGCAGGTGTCCAGCAGATCCGGGCCGTCCACCACCCGGGAGACCAGGCCGATCCGCTCGGCCTCGGCGGCGTCGACGTCGCGGCCGGTGAGCATGATCTCGAACGCGCGCGAGGCCCCGATCGCCCTGGGCAGCAGGTAGCTCAGGCCCAGTTCGCTGGCGGTCAGGCCGTTGTTGATCCCGGCCGCCCGGAAATAGGCGCCCGCCGCGGCGACCCGGATGTCGGCCGCCAGTGCCAGGCACAGGCCGCCGCCGATGGCCGCGCCGTTGACCGCGGCGATCACCGGCTGGTGCAGGCGCCGCAACGCCAAGATGATGTCGTCGAGCAGTTCCATCGACCGCAGCCCGAAACTCGGCCGGGTCAGTCCGGCCACGTGCGGCACCGAACCGGCCGATTTGTGGTCGGCGCCCGAGGAGAATCCCCGCCCCGCGCCGGTCAGCACCACCACCCGAACCGCGTTGTCGTAGCTGATCTCCGCCAGCGCATCACGCAGCGGCACCATCACGTCGAACGCCATCGAGTTCATCCGCTCCGGGCGGTTGAGCGTGATCAGCGCGACCTGCGGACGCGGACGTTCGACAAGGACGAATTGGGATGCGGTGCTCACCGTTGCACGCTATCGCGTGCGACGCATCAGGCCTGTTCGGGCTTGTCCTGCGCGGCCAGGGCGGCCTCGACGTCGAGATCCTTGACCTGTTGAACCAAGTGCTCCAACGCCGCCGGCGGCAGCGCGCCGGCCTGGTTGAACACCAAGGTGCCCTTCTTGAACGCCATCAGGGTGGGGATGGAGCGGATCTGGGCGGCGGCCGCCAGTTGCTGCTCGGCCTCGGTGTCGACCTTGGCGAACACCACGTCGGGGTGCTTGTCGGAGGCGGACTCGAACGTCGGCGCGAAGGATTTGCACGGCCCGCACCAGGAGGCCCAGAAGTCGACCAGCACGATGTCGTTGTCGGCGATGGTTTCTTCGAATTTCGCTGCAGTTAAGTCTTGAGTTGCCATGATTGGCCCAACGCCCGGGCTTCCCGCGGTGTTCCCGGCCCCGGCCGGGCAAAGACCGAGACGCTTACACAGCGGGCACACAGCACAGAGCTAGCTGTGCGCTAACTCGGCCATTGACGGTGGTAGCTACCTGTCGGCGGCACCGTCGCCGCCGACGTCGACGATCGGAGAACTGCTGATGTCCGCCCGCCCCAGCACCCCCGCGATCTACGCCCTCGCCGGCGCCGCCGCCGTGTTCGGCGCCGCGCTGTTCGTCCCGGCAGCGGCCCACGCCGAGGGCGACCGGGTGATCGGCCCGGTCACCTCGGTCTCCGGCAACACCTTCGAGGTCGCCCGCCCGGCCGGCGCCACCACGGTGGCCTTCACCGACGCCACCCGCATCGTCGAGCCGGTGCCCGCGCAGCTGGGCGAGATCACCGCAGGCACCTGCATCCGGGCCGGTGCCACCCTGGACAGCGCCCCGGCCGACAGCGGTGCGATCTCCGCGAAATGGGTGGCGATCAGCGCCCCGGTCGACGGCAAGTGCCCGCAGCGGCCCGGCGGCGCCGACGCCCCCGCACCGCCGGCACCGCATCGCGGCGTCCGCGGTGTCGTCGACTCCGTGGCCGGCAACACGGTCACCGTCACCGGCGCCAGCGGGCAGACCACCACCGTGACGGTCACCGACGACACCCACCTGCGCAGGATGGTCACCGTCGGCGCCGGGGTGATCAGCGCCGGCAAGTGCGTCGCCGCCCGCGGCACCCGCGACGGCGACGGCGTGCTGCAGGCCACGCGGGTCAGTGTGTGGGCACCCGACGGCGACGCATGCCCCGAGCCGGCGGTGTAGCCGGCCAACTCGGGCTGCTGATTTGCGGCGCTTTGTCAGTGCCGCATGGCAGTGTTTCGCGGCGTGACTGGTAATGCGCGCGTTGTACGACTCGTCGAGTGGAACGTGGCGATGGCGCTGCATGCCAAAGCCCATCTCGTAAAGACCTTGGCGCCCGACATCGCGGTGCTGCCGGAGTCAGCGCACCCGGATCGGGTCGGCGATGCGTTAGCAGCTGTCGGCGTCACCTCGATGCAGTGGATCGGCGCCAGTCCCAACAAAGGGCTGCTGGTCGCCGCCTTCGGTGACTGGACGTTGCGGATCGACGACTCTTACGACCCCGGCTATCAGTGGGTGATGCCGCTGCACGTCGAAGGCCCCGTCCACCTTCGGATGCTCGCGGTCTGGGACATGAACCACCGCGGCCGCGGGCACGACAGCGCCCGAAAATTGGGCGCCTGCCGCGCCTCTATGCAGCACTATGCCGAATTCCTTTCTGGGCCCGCGGATTTGACCGTCATCAGTGGCGACTTCAACAATTCCGTCTACTGGGACAAGCCCGGCGGCACGGTCAGATTCGGCGACTTCATGGATCAGCTGCAATCGCGCGGACTGGTCAGCGCCTACCACCACCAGCACAGTTGCGTGCCCGGCACCGAGGCGCACCCCACCCTGTGGTGGACCCGCAACATCGACAAGCCCTACCACGTCGACTACACCTTCGTCTGCCCCGCCGAGGCGATTGACGAGGTCACCACGGGCACCCACACCGAGTGGCTCGCCTACAGCGATCACCCGCCGATGACCGTCGACCTCCGGGTGACGCCACGCGGTACCGCCCGCGCCGCCGTCGAGGCGACCACCGTGCGGTCACCGGTTGAACCGCCCGAACCGACGCCGCCACAACAGGAGACAAGGATGACCGGAACACACCAGGGTCACTTCGACCTCGCGGCCGGCGAACTCGACGACATGATCTGCGGCAACGACGGCAAGCCCTTGACCCAAGCGTTCCGCCCCAGTTATTTCACCGCCACGTGGTCCGGCGGCCACCTGGCCGAGGTCAGAATCTGGGGGCCGCGGGTGCTTCAAGACGGCTCGACCGGGGTTCGAATGCTCGATCATTGCTGGCGGAAGCCCCCGATCGACATCAACGCTCTTCCGTCGGCGGTGGCGCGTCGACTCCGGGACTACAGCGCTAAGAGGCGTTAACCGGTACCTGACTTCACCCCACGAAGCCACAAAAGTTGAACTAACGTTCCATTTGTCGGACCGGGCCAGTATGGTCGGCTCGATCGTGGGTCCGGTGTGCTGGCAGGAGGTGTCATGGACGCGTTCGGTGTCCTCGATGAGGTGCTGAACGACTATCGGAATTTCGTCACGGGTTTTCTGGAGATCAAGGACGACCAGATCCGCACCAAGGTCGAGTCGGAGATAGCGGACGGGTTGCTCTGGCCGGAGCCGTGGCTGGCACTGAACCCGGCGTTCGAGTCCGGTGGCACGGTCGGTGAGTTGGTCAAGCGGCAGGTGCTGCACTCCGACACCGAGACCGTTTTCCGGGCTCCGAGCGGCCAGCCGATCACCTTCCATCGCCACCAGACCGATGCCTTCGAAATCGCCAACCGCCGCGAGTCTTACGTACTGACCACCGGCACCGGGTCGGGCAAGTCGATGTCCTACATCGTGCCGATCGTCGACCGGGTGCTGCGCGAGGGATCCGGCAAGGGTGTGCGGGCCATCGTTGTCTACCCGATGAACGCCCTGGCCAATAGCCAGTGCAACGAGTTGGAGAAGTTCCTCGGCACCACCAACCCGAAGGTGACCTTCAAGCGCTACACCGGCCAGGAGAACCGGGATGAGCGCGAGGAGACGCTCAAAAATCCCCCCGACATCCTGCTGACCAACTACGTGATGCTCGAGCTGATGCTCACCCGCCCGCGGGAGCGCCAGGCGCTGATCGCCAGCGCCGAGAGGCTGTCGTTTCTGGTGCTCGACGAGCTGCACACATACCGGGGCCGCCAGGGTGCCGATGTGGCGATGCTGATCCGCCGGCTGCGCGGTGCGGTCGCCACCGACGCGATGCAGTGCATCGGGACCAGTGCGACACTCGCCGGACCGGGCACCAAGGCCGAACAGCGCCAGCAGGTCGCCGAGCTGGCCACCCGCATCTTCGGCGTGCAGATCCCCGCCGGCAACATCATCGGCGAGACCCTGCGGCGCGCCACCAACGGGGAAGCCGAACCGCCCGCCCTGCAACGGCGGCTCAACCAGCCCGCACCGACCTCGTGGGACGAGCTTCGAGCCGATCCGCTGGCGGTCTGGATCGAACACCATTTCGGCCTGAAAGAAGACGACGAGGGCAACCTCACCCGCCGAACGCCGTCCAAACTCACCGACGCCGCCAAGCAGCTCAGCGCCGACACCGGCGTCAACGAGCAGATCTGCCACGCGAAGCTGCAAGAGCTGCTGCTGGCCGGCTCGCGTGCCCGAGACCCGCAGGGCCGCACCCTGTTCGCGTTCAAACTGCACCAGTTCATCGGCAAGGGCGACACCGTCTACACCACCTTGGAGCCGCCCGCCACCCGGCATCTGACCACCCAGTACCAGCGCAGCGCACCGGGCCGCCCGCCGGGGCAACCGCTGTTCCCGTTGGCGTTCTGCCGCGAATGCGGCCAGGACTTCCTGGTGGTCAACCGGGAGCGCGGCGGTGAGAACTTCAGCCCGCGCACCCTGCGCTCCGATCTGGCCGAGGAGCCCGACGCCGAAGGACTGCTCTACCTCACCGAAACCCCGTGGCCCGATCCCCGCGACCCGGCGCTGCTCAAGTTGGTACCCGATGACTGGGTGGTCGACACCGGGGCGGGCCGGGTCCTCGACAAAGCCCGCGAATCGAAACTGCCCACGTCATTGCGGGTCGACGCATACGGCACGATCACCGACGACGGCATGCCGGTCGCGTTCTTCGAACGCCTGCACTTCTGCCCGTCGTGTAAGACCAGCTACGAAAGCGTGCGGCAGTCTGAGTTCTCCCGGGTCGCCAGCCTGGGCACCGAGGGCCGCGCCAGCGCGGTCACCGTGTTGTCGCAGTCGGTGGTGCGTGCCCTGCGCCAAGAAACCGATCTCGACGACGTGGCCCGAAAGTTCTTGGCGTTCAGCGACAATCGCCAAGACGCCAGCCTGCAGGCCGGTCACTTCAACGACTTCGTGCTGGTCGGGCTGATCCGGTCGGCGCTGTATCGTGCGGCGCGCGATCACCAGGGCCCGCTCACCGACGAGGACCTCGGGCCGACGGTCGTCACCGCACTCGGCGGCACCGGTTTGAAGTTCTTCGCCCGCGATGAGGACACCGCCGACGAGCCGGGCCCGCGCAAGAAGATCGCTCGCGCCCTGCGTGACGTGGTCAGCTACCGCCTGTGGGCCGACCTCAAGCGCGGCTGGCGTATCACCATGCCCAACCTGGAGCAGACCGGCCAACTGCGGTTGGCCTACGAGGGGCTGGACGCACTGGCGGCCGACAACTCGAAGTGGTCGAGCCGCGGTGAGCCGCTGGCGAGCGCAAGCCCCGAGATCCGCCGCGAGCTGACACACGTGTTGCTCGACGAGCTGCGCCGAAACCTGTGCATCGAAACCGAGTTCCTCACCGAGGACAAGTTCGACGCGATGCGCCGCACCAGCCGGGAGTGGCTCAAAGACCCGTGGGCGATCTCCGAAGAGAACGGCACCTATGCCGGGACCGCCTACCCGGGCGGCCGGCCGAAGACGGCGGGAACCGGCGCCGACCTCTACCTGTCCGGGCTGGGTGCCTATGGCCGCTGGTTGCGGCGGCCCAACCGCTTTCCCGCGCACACGCAGCCGATTAAGACCGATGACGCCCAATTGATCATCGAGCAGCTGATGGAGGCGCTGGCAACGGCCGGGATCCTGGCGCGGGTCAAGCACCCGAAACGCCCGACCGGATATCGGGTGCGCGCCGACTTCATCGAATGGCATCCCGGCGCCGGCGCACATCGCGCACCGGACCCGTTGCGCGGCAACCAAACCGAGGGTCGGGTGAACCCGTACTTCCGCGATCTCTACGCCGAAACCGCTCAAGGGTTGGTCGGGTTGGAGGCCCGCGAACACACCGCCCAGGTCGAACCGGCCAAGCGGCAGCACCGTGAGGAAGAGTTCGGTGCGGCCCGGCTTCCGGTGCTGTACTGCTCCCCCACCATGGAGCTCGGCGTCGACATCAACAGCCTCAACGTCGTCGGGATGCGCAACGTCCCGCCGACCCCGGCGAACTACGCGCAGCGGTCCGGCCGCGCCGGGCGGTCGGGACAACCCGCGATTGCCTTCACCTACTGCGCCACCGGAAACGCCCACGACGCCTACTACTTCCGGCGCAGCCAGGACATGGTCGCCGGCGCAGTCGCTCCTCCGCGGCTGGAATTGGGCAACCAGGACCTGGTGCGCGCCCACGCGCATGCCATCTGGCTGGTCAACTGTGGACTCGACCTCAAGGTCAGCATGGTCGATCTGCTCGATATCGACCAGCCCGGCCAGCCGCTGCGCCCCGAAGTGCTGGCAACCATCGAGTCGGCCACCAGCCGCGCGGCGGCCATTGACGCGATCACCAAAGTGCTGTCGGCCACCAGCGAGGTCATGACCGCGCCGTGGTGGTCGCCGAGCTGGGTCACCGAGACCGTCGATCATGCCGCGACGCGCTTCGACCGGGCCGCCGACCGCTGGCGGGGTCTGTACCACGACGCACAGACCGAATTGGATAACGCCAATACCACGCTGAAGACCATCGGCGCCTCGGAGGCATCCAAACAGCGTGCCCGAGGCCGGATCTCGGAAGCCCGCGCCGCCCTCGACCTGCTCAAGGGCCAGGTCGACGACATCATGCAGGGCGACTTCTACACCTACCGCTATTTCGCCTCCGAAGGGTTCTTGCCCGGCTACTCCTTCCCGCGGTTGCCGCTGTCGGCGTTCATCCCCGCCGAGCGGCGCACCCGCAACGGTGAGGGCGACTTCATCCAGCGGCCGCGGTTCATCGCGATCAGCGAGTTCGGGCCTGGCGCGTTCATCTACCACGAGGGCGCCCGCTACCAGGTGACCCGGGTCAGCCTGCCCGCCCGCGAGGATGGCACCGGGGTGTCGATCACCGAGATCAAACGCTGCGACGCTTGCGGTTACCTGCACGACTCGACCACAGTGGATCTCTGCCAGCACTGCGGCAGCCCGTCGCTGGACACCCTGAGCAACATGATGCGGCTGCTGTCGGTCAAGACCCGCCGCCGCGACCGGATCAGCGCCGACGAGGAGGAGCGGCAGCGCGCCGGGCATGAGATCGTCACCAGCATCCGGTTCGTGCCGCACGGTGAGCGCGCCGGACAGCTCACCAGCACTATCAACGCCGACGGAACCCAGCTGGGCACCATGACCTACGGCGACACCGCTTTGATCCGGCGAATGAACGTCGGGCTGCGCCGCCGCAAGAACAAGGAGATCCGCGGCCATGTCCTCGACACCGTGGACGGCCGCTGGTGCAGTGAGGCCGACCTGGACAAGAACATCCACGGCGAGGCACCGCGCTACCAGCGGGTGATCCCCCACGTTGAGGATCACCGCAACGCCCTGCTGCTGCACCTGGATCCGTCGATCCCCGCCGAGCAGCGCATGGCCGCCGCCTACGCGCTCAAACGCGGCATCGAAACCACCTACCAGCTGGAGGACAGCGAGCTGGCCGCCGAGGCCCTGCCCAGCAACACCGGGGACCAGGCCTGGTCGCGCCTGCTGTTCTTCGAGGCCGCCGAGGGCGGCGCAGGAGTGCTGCGCCGGCTGGCCACCGAGGACGGCCAGCTGCGCGCGGTGGCCCGAAAAGCGTTGGAGATCCTGCACTTCGACCCCGACACCGGCGACGACCGCCAACGCGCACCGCACGCCACCGAGGACTGTGCACAGGCCTGCTATGACTGCCTGCTGTCGTACGCCAACCAGTGGGATCACCAGCACCTGGACCGGCACTGCGTCCAAGAGCTCCTAACCCGGCTCACCACCGCGAGCATCGCCGTCGGCGCCGGCGGCGCGGAACGCTCCGAGCACCTGGAAAAGCTCAAGGCGGCATGCGACAGCGAACTGGAGCGCCGGTTCCTGGCCCTGCTCGACGAGCACGGCTACCGGCTCCCCGACGACGCGCAGCAGATCGTCGACGGCTACTACGTGCGCCCCGACTTCGCCTACCACACCGGCGGCATGGACGTGGCGGTGTTCATCGACGGCCCCGTCCACGATTCGGCCCATCAACACGAGAAGGACGAGCAGGCCCGGATGAAGCTCGAAGACGAAGCCGGTTGGCTGGTACTGCGATTCGGCCACCAGGACGCCGACGCCGGCTGGCTCAAGACGTTCACCGAGCACAGCGGCATCTTCGGCACCCCGAAAGCGCTGTGATGACAACCCTGGACTACCCGGCCGGCGCCCTGGTGACCGCCCGCGGCCGCGACTGGCTGGTGCTGCCCGGCTCCCCCGACGGCACCCTGCTGGTCCGCCCACTGGGCGGCCACGAGGACGAGACCACCGTGCTGCTGCCCGGCATCGACGACTTTGCAGCGGCCACCTTCACCCCGCCCACCGTCGCCGACCGCGGCGACGCCACCCGGGCCCGGCTGCTGCGGGACGCGCTGCGGCTGTCGTTTCAGGCGAGCGGTGGCCCGTTCCGCTCGTTCGCGCGGCTGGCGGTCACCCCACGCAACTATCAGCTGGTGCCGTTGCTGATGGCGGCCCGCCAGGACACGGTGCGGCTGTTGATCGCCGACGCGGTCGGCGTCGGCAAGACGGTCGAGGCCGGCCTGATCGCCGCGGAACTGCTGGCCACCGGTGACGCGCAGCGCCTGGTGGTGCTGTGCTCGCCGCAGCTGGCCCCGCAGTGGCAGGGCGAGTTACGCCACAAGTTCGGTATCGAGGCCGAACTGTTGTTGCCCTCAACGGTGAACCGGCTGACCCGCAAGGTGCCATTCGGCTCGAATCTCTACCAGCAGTATCCGCACCTGGTGATCTCCACCGACTTCATCAAACAGAAGACCCGCCGTGACGAGTTCGCGCTGCACTGCCCGGAATTGGTGATCGTCGACGAGGCCCACACCTGTGTGGCCTCCGCCGGCACAGCCCGCTCATCCCAGGCCCATCTGCGGTATTCGCTGCTGCGCAAGCTCGCCGACGACAAGAGTCGTCACCTGTTGCTGTTGACCGCGACCCCGCACAGCGGCGACGACACCGCCTGGCAGAACTTGATCGGGCTGCTCGACAACCGGCTGGGTGAGCTGCCGGCGGACCTGTCCGGCAAGGATCGCGAAGACGACCGGAAACTGCTGGCGCAGTTCATGGTCCAGCGTCGCCGCGCCGACATCCGCGAGTACCTCCGCGGAGAATTTCAGGAGGACACCCCGTTCCCGCAGCGGGAGACCGGTGAGACCGCCTACAAACTCACCGCCGGCTACCGCGCGTTGTTCGACGACGTGATGGATTACGTCCGCGAACAGGTCACCGACCCCAAGCTGCCCGCGGTGCGTCAGCGGGTGCGCTGGTGGTCGGCGATCGCGCTGCTGCGCTGCCTGGCCTCCAGCCCGGCCGCCGCCGAACAGACCCTGCTCAACCGCTCGGCAGCGGCCGCCATTATCGAGGAAGCCGACACCGACGACGAAGCCGTCATCGACGCCTACGCCGAACCCCGCGTGCTGGACTCCGATCTCGACGACACGACCGAGGCCGAAGACGTCACCGTCGGTGCCGACACCACCGCCGGCGACGACAGCCCCGACACCAAGGCCCGAAAGAGGCTGCGGGAGTTGGCCGCAGCTGCGGCGGCATTGCAAGGACCCCGCAGCGACGCCAAGCTCAAACGGGCCATCCCGCTGATCAAAGACCTCATCGCCGACGGGTTCCACCCGATCGTGTTCTGCCGCTTCATCCCCACCGCCAACTATCTGGGCGAACACCTGGGTGCCGCCCTGGCCAAGGTGCCGGGCCTGCGGATCGACGTGGTAACCGGCGCGCTGCCCCCGGAGGAACGCGAAGCCCGGGTGGCGGCGTTGACCGCACACGACGGGCCGCGGCTGCTGATCGCCACCGACTGCCTGTCCGAGGGCGTCAACCTGCAAGACGGGTTCACCGCGGTCGTGCACTACGACCTGGCCTGGAACCCGACCCGCCACGAACAGCGGGAGGGCCGCGTCGACCGGTTCGGCCAGCAGGCCCCGGTGGTGCGCACCGTCACCTACTACGGGGAGGACAACGGCATCGACGGCATCGTGCTGCAGGTGCTGATCCGCCGCCACGAACACATCAAACGCAGCATCGGAGTGTCGGTGCCGATCCCGGTCGACTCGGCCACCGTGATGAAAGCGATCTGGGAGTCACTGCTGCTGCGCGGCCAGGACGCCGAACAGCTCACCCTGGACCTCGCCGCGGCCACCACCGCGTCCCTGGCCAAGCAGGTCGAGGTCGCCTGGTCGGATGCCGCAGAACGGGAGAAGGCCTCCCGGTCACGGTTCCGCCAAGCCGGGCTCAAACCCGACACCGTCGAGCAGGCCCTGATCGAGGTGCGCCGCGCCCTGGGCGGGCCGGCCGACGTCGAATCCTTCACCCGCGCCGCGCTGTCCCTGCTGGGGGCGCCGATCAGCGATACCGCCGACGGGTTCACCGCCCGCATCGACACCCTGCCGGCCGCGGTACGAGACCAGTTGCCGCCCACCAGGAATGCCACGCTGGCTTTCCACCGCTCGCTTCCGGTGCCGCCCGGCCACCACGTGCTGACCCGAACCGACACGTGCGTGGAGGCGCTGTCGCGTTACGTGCTGGACGCCGCGCTGGATGCCCGGCTCGATGCGACGGGCCGCCCAGCCCGGCGCGCCGGGGTAATGCGCACCAACGGGGTCGCCAAGGTGACCACCTTGCTGATGGTGCGCCACCGGCTCGAGATCACCCTGCCCGGCGCGGCCACCACCGTCACCCAGGTCGCCGAGGAGGCCCGCTTCGTGGCGTTCACCGCCAGCGGCGACACGCTGACCTGGCTGCCGCAACCCGAGGTCGACGCGCTGCTGACGCTGAGCCCGTCCGGCAACGTCGACGACACCCTGGCTCGCACCCAGCTGGGTCGCGCGCTGGACCGGCTGACCGCCTTGGCCGATCATCTCGCCAGCACCGGCACCGATGCCGCGGCGACGCTGGTCGCTGAACATCAGGCGGTGCGGGCCGCCGCCAAAACCGGCGGCAAGACACCGAAGGTGAAGTTCCTGCCGCCCGCCGACGTGCTCGGCGTCTACGTCTTCCTGCCCGACGGGAGTTCCCAATGAGCACATCGGTGTTCCGCGCGGCCCGCACCGTCGGCACCGCCCTGCCCGCCGAGGCCATTCCGCGGGCAGGCGAGCTGCGGCTGCCCGGCCAGAGCGCCGAGCACTACCAGCTGCCGCCGGGTATGGCGATCAACGCCGCGATCGCCCGCGCCTGGGAGGCCATGCTGGGCGCCCACGCGAAATGGCATGCCGCACTGGAGAAACTGCCCGCCGGCGACGCGGCCACCAAACTCACCCGCGACAAATGGTTGCTGCCGCTGCTCTATGAGCTGGGCTGGGGCCGCCCCGAGGTGATCAGCGGCGGGCTGGCGGTGCCGCCCGGGCTGGGTGAGACCGAGGCCCCGCACTTCCCGGTCTCGCACCGGGTCTCGTGGCCGGACGCCGCCGACCCGGTGGCCTGGGCGCCGCTGCACCTGCTCGGCGCCGGGGTGGACCTGGACACTAAGACCCCCGGGGTGACCGCCCGCGCCCCGCAGGCCATGCTGCAGGACTACCTCAACCGCGAGGACCGCGCCCTGTGGGGAGTGCTGTCCAACGGACGCGTGCTGCGGCTGCTGCGCGACGCCTCCGCGCTGACCCGCCAGTCATTCATCGAGTTCGACCTGGACGCGATCTTCACCGATCAGCTCTACGCCGACTTCCGGGTGCTGTTTTTGACCGTGCACGCCAGCCGGTTCGCCCCCCGCCTCGACGAGAAAGCCGCCAAGGCCGCGCGGCAGACCGCCGAGGATGCCGGCGACGAGGACGCCGAGCTGGAACAGGCCACCCCCAAACTGGACAACTGCCTGCTGGAACGCTGGCGCACCACCGCCATCGACGACGGCGCCCGGGCGCTGCTGAACCTGCGCGACGGTGTCGCAATCGCCCTGCAGGAGTTGGGCACCGGGTTCGTGTCCCATCCGGCCAACACCGCGCTGCGCGACACCCTGGCCGCCGCAGCCGACGCCGATAAGGACCTGCACCGGGCACTGCTGCACATCGCCTACCGGCTGATCGTGCTGTTCGTCGTCGAGGACCGCGAACTGCTGCACCCCGCCGACACCCCCGAGCCGGCCCGCCGGCTCTACGCCGACTACTTCTCCACCGCCCGGCTGCGCCGGCTGGCCACTGAGCCGATCGGCGGCTGGCACACCGATTTGTGGGCGGCGCACCGGATCGTCACCGACGCCCTGGCCGGCGACGGACTCCCCCGGCTGGGGCTGCCGGGCCTGGGTGCGAGCATGTTCGCCCGGGATGCGCTGGCTGTGCTCGACGGTGCGGTGCTGCCCAACCGCCACCTGCTGGCCGCGGTGCGCGCTCTGGCCCAGATCGACGACCCGGTCACCGGGGCGCCGCGGCGGGTGGACTACCGCAACCTCGACAGCGAGGAACTCGGCGGCATGTATGAGGGCCTGCTGGCCTACACGCCGCGCTATCACGCCGACGACCGCACCTTCACCCTGGAGACCGCCACCGGCAGCGACCGCAAGAAGTCCGGCTCGTACTACACCCCCTCCGCGCTGATCGCCCTGGTTCTGGATGAGGCACTCGCCCCGCTGATCGCCGAGGCGGTAAACAGCCCCGACCCACAGCGCGCCCTGCTGGAGCTGACCGTGATCGACCCGGCGTGTGGCAGTGGGCATTTCGTGGTCGCGGCGGCCCGACGCATCGCTACCGCCCTGGCGACCGTCCGCACCGGGGAGACCGAAACCAGCCCGGCAGAGTTGCGGGCGGCCACCGCCGATGTCATCGAACGCTGCGTGTACGGGGTGGACCTCAACGACCTGGCCATCGAGATCACCAAGGTCGCGCTGTGGTTGGAAGCGTTCGACCCCGACCGGCCGGCGGCGTTCCTTGACGCGCACTTCCGGGTCGGCAACACCTTGCTGGGCACCACCCCGGAGTTGCTGCGCCACAACGTCCCCGACACCGCGTTCGTCGCCCTCGGTGACGACGACCCCGACTGGACGAAGAAACTCAAAGCCCGCAACAAAACCGAGCGCCAATCCGATAGCCAGCTCACCCTGGCGCTGGACGGCGACACCCTCGACGTGGCGACCGACCGACTCACCAAGGCCGCCCTGGACGCCGACGCCGGCAGCGCTATCTCGGTCGCGGCGATGCGGGCCCGCGCCGACGCGTGGCGCAGGCTAGAAGAAGACCCCGAACTGCTCGCCGCCACCCGCGTCGCCGACGCATGGTGCGCGGCGTTCGTGCAACCCAAAACCGGCGGCTCGGGCCCCGGCATCACCCACGCGACGCTGCGGGCCCTGTCCGAGAACCCGGATTCGGTGCCGGCAGATGTGGTCGCACAGATCGACGCGCTGGCCCGCCAGTACCGGTTCTTCCACTGGCACCTGGAGTTCCCCGGCATCTTCACCGTCGCCGGCGACGGTAGCGCGGAGGTCTCCACCGGTTGGAGCGGCGGATTCTCCTGCGTGGTCGGCAACCCGCCGTGGGAGACGCTTCAGCTAGAAGACGAACAGTTCTTCGGCAACCTTGGTCGCCGGGACATCGAGAACGCACCCAACGCGGCTGCACGTAAGAAGCTGATCGCCAACCTGGAGGACTCCGAACCAGATCTTTTCGGGCTCTACCAAGCTGCACGGCGGCAATCCGATGCCACCAACCACCTGGTGCGCGGAGGCCGCTACCCCTTGACTGCACAGGGCAAGATCAACACCTACAGCGTGTTCGCTGAGAACATGCGCACTGTGACCGACCCACACGGTGCGGCTGGAATTATCACCCCTACTGGCCTCGCGACTGACAAGAACACCTCCGACTTCTTCAAAGACACGCTGAGCAAGAACCGGCTATACGCGTTCTACGATTTTGAGAACGAAGCTCCGAAACTCTTCCCCGACATCACTAACCGCGTGCGCTTCGCGGTGACCGTGATGACCGGAACTCGACGCACCGTCGGACGCACTAGGTTCGCATTTCTCAACCGCCGGATCTCCGATATACCGGAACGACGCTTTGAATTGGCTGCCGACGAACTTCTTGCCCTAAACCCGAACACCGGAACGCTGCCTATGTTCCGCACCCGCGTTGACGCCAACATCACCCTCGGTATCTACTCCCGCCACCAGGTGCTGATCCGTGACGGCGCACCTGACGGCAACCCGTGGAGCCTGTCGTTCAGCCAGGGTTTGTTCAATATGTCCTCTGCCGCTGGCATGTTCCAGACCGCAGATGATCTCGCCGACGCCACTTTCACCGACTGGTCCTACGTGCGGGACGGCACCGAATACGTGCCGTTGTACGAAGCGAAGATGCT
Organism: Mycolicibacter sinensis; assembly: GCF_001667945.1. Classification (GTDB taxonomy): domain Bacteria; phylum Actinomycetota; class Actinomycetes; order Mycobacteriales; family Mycobacteriaceae; genus Mycobacterium; species Mycobacterium sinense_B. The sequence continues at coordinate 139,659 of NZ_LZJK01000046.1, forward strand.
CAGCCACTTCGATCACCGCTTCTCCACCTATCGCGATGCAACCCGGGCTCAGCTAAACAAAGGGATGCTCCCAAGGCTGACCGACGAGCAGCATGACGATCCGAACCTTGAGGCGCTGGCAAGGTATTGGGTGAGCCGATCCGAAGTCGACACCGCGCTCAAAGGCCAGTGGGACCGCCAATGGCTCATTGGCTGGCGCGACATAACGAATGTCACCAACGAGAGAACTTTCGTACCGTCAGTGTTTCCGATGTCAGCGGTCGGACACGTGTTTCCCATCGTCATGTCTCCTGATTACTCACGACTCCCGGTCTTGCACGCAACATGGACCAGTCTCTGCTTCGACTATCTGGTACGCCAGAAGGTCAGCGGGACACACATGACGTACAACGTCGTTAAGCAATTCGCCTGCCCTACACCGGACGACTTCACCCGCCCCGCGCCATGGCACCCCACCACCTCTCTCGCCGACTGGCTGCTCCCCTACGTCCTCGAACTCTCGTACACCTCGTGGCGTTTGCAGCCCTACGCCAAAGACCTCGGCGACAATGGCCCGCCGTTCCGCTGGGATTCCGAGCGCCGCGCCCTGCTGCGCGCCGACCTGGATGCCGCTTTCCTGCACATCTACGGCCTGCGCCGCGACGAGGCCGAGCACGTCCTCGACTCGTTCTTCGTGGTCCGCAAATACGAGGAACGCGACTTCGGCGAGTACCGCACCCGCCGCCTCGTCCTCGAGGCCTACGACCGCATAGCAACCGCCATCGCCAACGGCGGCACCGGCTGGAAACCCTTGGCGGACATCCCAGCCGGCCAAGGACCACGTCACCCGAACCGCCTCGGGGCGTGATGTCTCTGAGGACACGCGCCTTCGGCTCACATCATCGGCCGGCCACCGACTCGACAAGGTCGGGCGGCTTCCACTTCTGCGAGGAGGGCTGATGCTGGTTCGTCAGCATGAACGGGAGGTGGAAGAACTCGATGTTGAACTAGGGTTCCGCGAGGTGATTACCAGTAGCGGGGCCGTGATGACGCTCCCCGCTGCAACCGCCGACCTGACCGACTGGGTGGCCGACCGGCGCAAGTTCCTTCCGGTGCAGTACGACGACTGGATGCAGGTGATTGCCGACTTCCACGACAGCCTGGCAACGACCGGCCCGAAACTGACCAGCGTTGTCGCGGCGACCACGGCGCACGTCGAAGCACTTCTCCGAGATTTGTTCAAGTCCGACATCGCTGCCGACGGGAGCTGCACCTACACCATCGATGCCGCCAAGCGTGCGGATATACGGGCCCATCTGGAGCAACTTGCGACGGAGTTGTCGACCGAGGCGGCGATCGTCGCTGCGTGGCGCGACCTGGTGACCTCGGTTGAGAGGTTGAATCGGACCGTCGATGAAGTGTCATTCCGTCGTGACACCCTCTTCGCCGTCGCGCAAAGCCGAAACCTCGACGTGGTCGGCAGCTTCGGTCTGTTCGCCAGTCTGCGGGAGGTGCTCACCGACAACGCCGACGCGGTACAGAGGGAACTGGACGGGGAAGCCGGGGTCGACCACATACCTGTCTTTCCGCCAACTTGGGAACCCACCGGGATCCCGGTCTGGCGGCGTCTACAGCTCTGTGAACGGATTCTGACTCGCGAGCCGTACCGAGGGGATTGCATCGTCTGGCTGCGGCTCGCACCAACTTCGCTGCCTCAACACGAGGTCACGCACGGGCAGGTGACGTTCTATAACGCGTCCTGTCTCAGCGGCTGCGTCGGGCATCCCGAATTCGCGGACAACTTCCAAACCCCGCCTACCGAACTTCTCAGCCCCGTCTCGCCGGAGCACGCGCCGATCCTGCGCGACGGCGAGGTCGAGTGGGAGAACGACTGGAACATGACCTACGCACGGGTCGTACTCCCCGAGATCGAAGTGCACACGGCGGAGCGGAAGGCCCGGGTCCTCGTCGAGGCGCTGAAATCCGTCAACCACGCCACCAAGGACACGTGGCAGCTGTTGAACGGATCGATCCTGTTCGTCGATGGTGAACGCCGATCACGGTTCTCATGGGGCCCCAAACACGACATTCCGGATCGGTACTATCCGGAGAACGACTGGATGGGACGCGACGTCGAACGGATGTCGCGGTTCGACCGCCCGTTGGACGTCGGGTCAATGCAGGACCTCCAACAAGCCCTTGAACTGAGCACGGCCCTCAAGGCCGCAGCCGACGAGGGCCCCCAGGCCATCGTCATGACTGCGGTCCGAGCCCTTGAGCACGCGAATGTCTGGACCACCGGCGGGGTCAAGAACTGGGCCGACTTCGTCTCCAGCTACCTCAAGAAGGACCAGGCCAGGATTCGACTCGTCGAGTTCATCAGCTATTTCACCAGGGCCGCCATCGACAACGTTCCGGATCGCAGACCCGGTGCGCCAGCCCAGAATGAACTGTTTGAAATCCGGTCCCGGCTGGAACGGTTCAGATGGCCGCACCAGGTGTTCCACGCTCGCGGCGCCGCAGACGAAGTCAGCGCACTGCACCGGATCTACGCGGGCCACTGGCTAGCGCGCGGGCTCGGTGAGCTGGAAACAACCCTCGCAACACCGGCCGGCATGTACGCCCGGCTCGAGGAACAGGGCCGGCGGTTCGACCGTCAGCTGAAACGCCTGAAGAGACTGCGTAACTCCGCGATCCACGGCGGCCCCGTCTCCGATGCAGCTTGTGAGTCGGTAGCGACCTTCGCCTTCAACTTGGGTCACCAATGCCTCAATGAAGTCATGCGGGCATTACTGACGGGCCGCGACATTCCATCGCATATGGCCGATTACCGGGCGGATCGCATCGAAAGATTCGAACGCATCAGAACCGCAGGCGATGTCGACGCGTTGTTCGTCGCAAGTGAATATGACGAGAACCCAGCACCCGGTGAGCAGGAGGTCGGTGAGTGAGCGAGCCATGCCAAAACTAGCCTTCGACAAGGGAGTCGGGACCGGTCTGGCCAAGCTGGGCAAGCCGATCACCAAACTCGTCACCGAGGCCTTCGACGAGTTCGATGCCGCCGCGCCTACCGAGCTGCCTCTAGAGAAGACCGCCAATCTCCCCAGGGCGGATCACTTCACCTGTGAAATGCGATGAGGACGGCGTTGTGGACAAAGCTGGGCTAGTAGAAGTCGTTTCGACCGTGTACCGGATCATCGCACCGACGGCCTCGGCGTAGCGGTTGATCGTGGCCATCGTCGGATTGGTTCCCCCTGACTCGAAACGCGTCACCGCGCTGCGATCGACTCCCATCGCCCGGGCAACGTCGGCCGGCTTGAGCCCGCGCCGTTGGCGCACGGCTATCAGCTCGCGGATCAGGTGGTTCTCGGATCGCGCGAGGTCGACACCGAGCCGGTCAGCAGCGGGCACCCCGTCTGCGACACCCATCGCCTTCACCTCCTCCCCGCGCAACACCGCGTTGATTTATAAGTCAACGTTATACCTTCTGTGCCCGCTCGCGCCAGCCCGTTTTCGGCGTACGCGATTCGCACCAACGGATCAGCTTCCACATCGCGTCGATCATCTGCCGCGTCTGCTTCCGACCGGCGTCGCGGTCTCTGCCCCGCTTCTGCCCGATCGACAGCCCCAACACCAGATCGGGCGGATCGTTTGGCTCACCGAAATACAGCCGATACTGCGCGGCGTCGCCGAGACGGCTCGCACGTTGGGGGGTTCGCTCCTCCACCCGCAGCTCACCGAGCCAGGGCACGGATCGACCCCGGAACGTAGCCGACCTGACCCGCTCGCCGACCGGTGCACTGTAGTCGTAGCCGTTCGCATCAAAAGGCAGCCCGTACTGCTCGGAATCCGCAATCAGGGCAACCAGCTTCGCCCACGCACCGCGATCTGCCACGTGAAGGTCGTCCAGGCTGGGCTGCGCAAGGGTGGTGTCCCACCGGCATCCGGCCGCATTGACACGTCCCCGCTTGGCAGCCGCTGGGATGTCCATCGACAAAACCCCCTCCGTCAAGCGGAGCCTCTCGCACCGCCAGCTATTGGGCGAACTTGCCACCAGCGTGACACGACGGTCTGACAGGTCGTTTTCGTCCCGACGCGTTCGCATGCGCCCTATGCCTGTCAGCCGGACCTTAGGACCCTCGACTGACACCACTGGAGCGTGCCGAACACCCGCCCGCCTTAGCCGCCAGGTTGCCGAACCGGCGCTCTAGACTGCGCACTATGGGCACGGCCTTGCATGCACTGCTGGCCAAGCATCAAATCGGCCTGACAAGCGATGAGGTTCTCGCTGAACTGGACTCCGGCTTCGCCGCTCTCGCCGGTGCCGGAGCCGAACCGCTGTCGACGGCTGAAGCGGACTTTCTCGGCCAGCACACCGGCATTGGCGCAGCGGTCGATGACTGGTCCCCGATCACAGAGCGCAGTTCCCGCTCCCGCGCGGCTGTGCGCGAACTCGCCGAGGCCCTCTCCGGATCGGTCACCATCAAGGAAGCCGCCGCGATCCTCGGGGTAAATCGTTCCCAGGTGTCACGGCTCATCACCAGGGGCACGCTGTGGGCGTTCGATCTTCGGAGTCGTCGACGCATCCCGCGATGGCAGTTCCTCGACGCGGGACTGTTGCCCGGGTTGGCCACCATCGTGCCTGCGATACAAGCGGGAACCACCCCGGCGGTGATGGATGCGTTCATGCGCACCGCACAACCGGATTTCGAGGATCGAACCCCGATCGACTATCTCGCGGCCGGTGGCGACTCCGCCCTGATCGCAGGCTTTCTCGCGGATCTCGAACACTGGTGACCGAGCGCCCACATCGCGGGCGCCGCAAGCGCTGTCGCATCGGCTGAGAGGGCCGGCCCGACAGACCTGTGTCGCGCATAGGCGGGCAACACACCGATGCCCTCCCCCAGTGGCGCCTGGGGCACCTGCGACAGCCCCTACCCCAGCACCTTCCCGTAGGTCTGCCGCCCCATCAGATACGTCGCCTCGACCGCGACGTCGCGCAGGTCGGCTGGCGGCACCCGGCGCGGATTGTCGGAGAGCACCACCAGATCCGCGTACTTGCCGGCCTCCAGGCTGCCGATCTCGGTATCCAACCGCAGCTGCCAGGCGGCGTTGAGCGTCTGCGCCCTGATCGCGGCGTCGACACCGATCCGCTGCTCGGGGGCCAACACCCGGCCGCTGCCCTTGGCGATCCGGTTCACCGCGGTGGCGATGTTGCCGATCGGGTCGGGCGGGGTGACGGTGCCGTCGTTGTGGAAGGAGGCGCGCAGCCCGGCATCGAAAGCCGAGCGCGCCGACATCCAGTGCGCCCCGTGATCGGGGCCGAACAGTTTGTTCACCAGCACATCTCCCCAGAAGTAGATGTGCTCGATGAACAGGCTCGGGGTGACGCCCAGGTGCGCCGCCCGGGCGAACTGGTCGGGCCGCATCGCGCCGACGTGTTCGAGCCGGGGCCGCAGCGCCGGGGGCACCTGCGCCTGCTCGAAGACGTCCAGCACGACGTCGATCGCGGCGTCACCGTGCACATGGCAGGAGACCTGCCAGCGCTGATCGATGAAAGCCGTTGCCAGCTCCTGGATCTGCTCGGGGGTGTAGTTCATCCCGCCGCGGTGGTCGCGGCCCAGGCCCATGCTCGCCGTGGTCGCATTGTTCAGATACGGGAAGGTGGTGAAGATGTTGCCCTGCCATGGCGACCCGTCCGCCCACAGCTTCATCCCGATCTTGTCGAACAGCACGTCCGCGCCGGCCCGCTTGCCGCGCACATTGTTCGGGTCTTCGGCCAGCTCCGGCGTACCGATCTCGTAGGCACGGACGCGCACTGCGCAGTCGGCCTGCTGGGCCAGCTTGCTGAACACCTCCGATTGCGAGCGCGCGTCATAGGAGTGCTCGGTGGCCGTGGCGATACCCGCGCGGGCCAGCTGCGCATAGGCCCAGCGCAGATTGTCACCGGCGTTGGCCATGATCGCCCCGGAGAACGGAGCGGTCAGCGCCTTCAGCGCCGCCGCCTCGCGCACCTCGCCACTCAGCTGCCCGTCGGGCCCGTGCAGATACTGCGCCCCGGCCGGGTTGGGGGTGGTCTTGGTGATCCCGGCCGCGGCGAACGCGGCGGTGTTGGCGTAGCCGGCGTGCCCGCTGTTGCTGATGATCACGACCGGGTTGTGCGGCGCCAATCGGTCCAGCTCGGTGCGGCTGAACGGACGCAGCCCGGTCTGCAGCAGCGGGTCCACCCCGTTGAGCAGGATCGGCTGGCCCTTGGGTGTGTCGGCCACCGCCTCGGTGAGCTTTTCGAACACGCCGCCGGCGCTTGAGACCGTGAAGGGGCGCACGTCGATGGCCGGCGGGGCCAAGGTGGTGCCCATCTCGAACGGGTGGCCATGCGGTTCCACGAACGCCGGCAGCAACGCCCGCCCGCGCAGGTCGACCACCGTGGTCCCCGATCCGCGCAGCCGCAGCACCTCCTCGGCAGTGCCCACCTTGCTGATCCGGGCGCCGGTGACCGCGAGCGCTTCGGCCTCGGGAAGCCCTGGCGCCACCGTCACCACCGGGCCGCCGATGAAGATGGTGTCCGCGCCCGGCCCCCGCGATCCGCATCCGGCGAGCCCGCCGACCGCCGTGCCGGCCGCCGCAGCGGCCATCCCCGCCAGGAACCGTCGCCTGCTCGTCGTCACCGTGTGTCTGCTCTTCCTCAGTCGCAGTCGACCGCCGCCGCCAGCGGCCTTACGCGGTTCACGCGACGAGTATGGCAGCGACCCGCGCGCGTGCGCCGACCAGCCACCCGGCGGCGCATCAGGTCAGGTCGTCGTGGTCACCGCGGACCCAGGCGGCGTGCCGGTCGGCCGAGAACCGGACCGCGGCCGCGGCGTCGGTGTCGATGGTGTTCGCCTGCAGCCCGTAGATGCGGTCGAAGCGCAACCGCGCCAAGGTGTCGGCCATCCGGTGCACCACCGCGGCTGAGAGCGGAATCCGATTCGGATAGCTGCGCAGGAACGCCACGGTACGCCGGTCCGGGTTCGGGAAGATGGTGTCACCGACCAGCAGCACCCCGCGCCCGTCGGCGCCGTCGTCCCAGCAGGCCACCGCGCTGCCGGGGAAATGGCCACCGACCTGTACAACCGCGAGGGTCGGCGTCAACTCCAGCCGGTCCGACCAGTAGCTGATCACCGGGTCAGGGCGCATCACCCAGCGCGCGTCGGCGGCGTTGACGTAGACCGGCACCCCACCGAGCCGGCGGCTCCACTGCACCTGGGCGCCGAACATGTGCGGGTGGCTTGCGACGATCCCGACGACCGGGCCGTGCTCGGTCACCGCGGCCACCGCGGCGTCGTCGAGGAACCCCGAGGGATCCCACAGCACGTTCCCGCCCGCAGTGCACACCAGCTTGCCCAGCTGGCCGATGCCGAGCGGCGGGGTGCTGCCGACCGCGATCAGCCCGGGTTCCAAGTCGGCGACGGTGGAGCGCATCCCCTCGGCGACCAGCTCCTCGAGCGTCGCCCACTGCTGGCCCTCGGCCGGCACCCACTGCCGCTCGTCGGCACAGATCGCGCAGACATCCGGCGTGGCAGCGTGCTCGACGCCGCATGTCCGGCACAGCCAGAACACGCGGCCGGCTCCGCTTAGACCGTGAAGCCGACGGCGCGCATCATCTCGCGGCCCTCGTCGGTGATCTTGTCGGGGCCCCAGGCCGGCTCCCACACCCAGGACAGGTCGACCTTTTTGACCAGGCCCGCGCCCACCGTGGCGTTCTCGATCTGCTCGGCGATCATGTCCTGCAGCGGGCAGGCCGGCGAGGTGAGCGTCATGGTCACGACGGCGGCCGGGCCGTCCTCGTCCTGCCGGATCGACAGGTCGTACATCAACCCCAGGTCGACGACGTTGATGCCGATCTCGGGGTCGATGACGTCATGCATCGACTCCTCGACCTCGGCCAACAAGTCTTCCGGTGCGGTTTCGCTCATTGCTCCATCTCCTGAGTTGTCACACCGGCCGATGCCAGCGCGTGTTCTTCTGTCTTTGCAAGCGTTTGCGCCAACGCGTCCTTGAATGCCATCCAGCCGAGCAGCGCGCACTTGACCCGTGCCGGATACTTGGCCACCCCGGCGAACGCGACCCCGTCGCCGAGCACCTCCTCGTCGCCCGCCACGGTCCCCCGCGACGAGATCATCTCGTGGAACGCGTCGAAGGTCGCCAGCGCTTGCGGAATCGTCGTTCCGATCACCTCGCAGGCCAGCACCGAGGTCGCCGCCTGCGAGATCGAGCAGCCCTGCCCGTCATAGGAGATGTCGGCGATCGTCGTGCCGTCATCGGAGAGCGCCACCCGCAGGGTCAACTCGTCACCGCAGGTCGGGTTGACGTGGTGCACTTCGGCGCCGTACGGCTCGCGCAGGCCACGGTGCTGCGGGTGCTTGTAGTGATCGAGGATCACTTCCTGATAGAACTGCTCCAGCCGCATCCGGTCACGCTCCCCCGAAGAATTTCACGGCCCGGTGAATCCCCGCCAGCAGCCGCTCGACCTCGTCGTGGGTGTTGTACACCGCGAACGACGCCCGGGCGGTGGCCGCCACGTTGAACTTGCGGTGCAACGGCATTGCGCAGTGGTGACCCACCCGCACCGCGACCCCGTCGTCGTCGAGCACCTGGCCGACATCGTGCGCGTGCACGCCGTCGATCACGAACGAGACCGGCGACCCGCGGTCGGCCATCGTGGTCGGCCCGACGATGCGCACCCCGTCGATGCCGGCCAGCCCCTCGAGGGTGGCGGCCACCAGTTCGCGTTCGTGGGCTTCCACCACGTCCATCCCGATCGCGTCCAGGTAGCGGGCGGCCGCGGCCAGCCCCACCACCTGCGAGGTCATCGGGGTACCGGCCTCGAAACGTTGCGGCGGCGGCGCATAGGTGCTCGCCGCCATCGTCACGGTCTCGATCATCGAGCCGCCGGTGATAAACGGCGGCAGCGCCGCCAACGACCGGCCGTAGAGCACCCCGATCCCGTTGGGGCCCAGCATCTTGTGGCCGGAGAACGCGGCGAAGTCGACGTCGAGGGCGTGCAGGTCGACCGGCTGGTGCGGCACCGATTGGCAGGCGTCGAGCACCGTGAGCGCACCCACCGCGCGGGCCCGCGACACCAGCTCGCCGACTGGGGCCAGTGCACCGGTCACGTTTGAATGATGGGTGAAAGCAACGACTTTGACCCGCTCATCGAGCTGCAGCGAGTCCAGGTCGATGCGGCCGTCGTCGGTCACGCCGTACCAGCGCAGGGTGGCGCCGGTGCGCCGCGCCAGCTCCTGCCACGGAATCAGGTTGGCGTGGTGCTCCAGCTCGGTGGTGACGATGACATCGCCGGGGCCGACCGCGTTCTCGAAGCGGTCATCACCGAGCGCATAGGACACCAGGTTCAGCGATTCGGTGGCGTTCTTGGTGAACACCAGCTCGTCGGTGTCGGCGCCGACGAAGGCCGCGATGGCGCCGCGGCCGTCCTCGTAGGCGTCGGTTGCCTCCTCCATCAGCTGGTGCGCCCCCCGGTGCACCGCGCCGTTGGAGTTCAGCAGAAACTCGCGCTCGGCATCGAGCACCTGCAGCGGGCGCTGGGAGGTGGCACCGGAATCCAGGTAGGCCAGCCGGCTTCCGCCACGCATGACGCGATGCAGGATCGGGAAGTCCGCCCGAATCGCGTCGAGGTCCGGCGGCGCCGGACGACTGACCGACAGTGTCATTTCTCAGGCCTCCGCTGTCGCCTCGGCGGTGAAGCGTTCGTAGCCGTTCTCCTCCAGCTCGTCGGCGAGTTCCGGACCGCCCGACTCGACGATGCGCCCACCGGCGAAGACGTGCACGAACTGCGGCTGGATGTACCGCAGGATGCGGGTGTAGTGCGTGATCAGCAGCACGCCGCCGTTCTCGGCCTCCTGGTAGCGGTTCACCCCTTCGCTGACCACCCGCAGCGCGTCGACGTCCAGGCCCGAGTCGGTCTCGTCCAGGATCGCGATCTTGGGCTTGAGCAGGCTCAGCTGCAGAATCTCGTGGCGCTTCTTCTCCCCGCCGGAGAAGCCTTCGTTGACGTTGCGCTCGGCGAAACCCGAATCGATGCCCAGCTCGGCGAACGCCGCGCGTTGCTCCTTGATCCAGGTCCGCAGCTTCGGGGCCTCCCCGCGCACGGCGGTCACCGCGGTGCGCAGGAAGTTCGACATCGACACACCCGGCACCTCGACCGGGTACTGCATGGCGAGGAACAGACCGGCGCGGGCGCGTTCGTCCACGGTCATCTCCAGCACGTCCTGGCCGTCGAGGGTGATCGATCCGGACGTCACGGTGTACTTGGGGTGGCCGGCGATCGCGTACGACAGGGTGGACTTGCCCGACCCGTTCGGCCCCATCAGGGCGTGCGTCTCACCGGAGTTCACCGTCAGGTCGACGCCGTGCAGGATCGGGATAGCCGAGGTGCCGTCATCGGCGCCGCCCGGGGAGACACTGACGTGCAGGCCCTTGATTTCCAGTGTGCTCATTGGTGATTGGTGTCCTTAAGTCGTGGTGGCTAGTTGTTCTCGGTGACCGCGAGTTCACGCTCGACGGCTTCGGAGAGGCGCTCCTGGATGAACGGCACGGGGATCTTGGCGATGATCTCGCCGAAGAAACCCCGCACGATCAGGCGCCGGGCTTGTTTTTCCGGAATGCCGCGGGCCTGCAAGTAGAACAGCTGCAGGTCGTCGAAGCGCCCGGTGGCGCTGGCGTGGCCGGCCTGGATGATCTCGCCGGTCTCGATCTCGAGGTTGGGGATCGAATCCGCGCGGGCCCCGTCGGCCAGCACCAGGTTGCGGTTCACCTCGAAGGTGTCGGTGCCCACGCCCGCCGCGCGGATCAGCACGTCGCCCACCCAGACGGTGTGCGCGTCCGGCAGCGCCGAATCCGGGTCGCCCTGCAGCGCACCCTTGTAGAGCACGTTGGAGCGGCAGTTGGGCTGGCTGTGGTCGACCAGCAGCCGCGATTCGAGGTGCTGGCCGTCGTCGGCGAAGTACAGGCCGAGCAGCTCGGCGTCGCCACCCGGACCGTCGAAGCGGACCCGGCCGGTCAGCCGCACCACCTCCCCGCCCAGCTGCACCGCGGTGTGGCGCAACACCGCATCCTTGCCCAGCGCCGCGTGGTGCATGCTGACGTGCACCAGGTCGGCGGCGGCCTCGGCGAGCCACACCACGGTCAGCTGCGCGGCGTCACCGACGACGAATTCGACGTTGTCGGCGTAGGTTCCGCTGCCCCGCACGTCGATCACGACGGTGGCACGCGACAGTTCCTCGGCGCGCAGCTGCAGGTGCCCGTAGGCCGTCGCACCGGAACCCGGACCGGTGACGGTGATGGTGATCGGCTCCTCGATGCTCGCGCCCTTGGGCACGGTGACCACCGTCGCCTCGCGGAACGCCGAGAACGCTTGGGCCGCAACACGGTCGGCGGGCACTCCCGCGGCGCCCAGCCGGTCATCACCGCGCGCCACGGTCTCGGTGCGCACCGCCGCATCCGCCGAGACCTCGATCGTGGCCGCGGCGTCGGCGACCGCGGAACCGTCGTGTAGGCCGCGCAGCCGGCGCAGCGGGGTGAATCGCCAGATCTCGTCGCGGCCGTGCGGCACCTCGAAGGCGTCGACGTCGAACGAGGTGAATTGGGTTCCCTTGTTGATGCTTTCGGCCGCTTCGGTGAGGTTGGTTCCGGAGAGGGAGGTCGTCACTAGCCCACCGAGCCTTCCATCTGCAGCTGGATCAGCTTGTTGAGCTCCAGGGCGTACTCCATCGGCAGTTCCTTGGCGATCGGCTCGACGAAGCCGCGCACCACCATCGCCATCGCCTCGTCCTCGGTCAGGCCCCGGCTCATCAGGTAGAACAACTGGTTCTCGCTGACCTTGGACACGGTGGCCTCGTGGCCCACGGTGACGTCGTCCTCGCGGATGTCGACATACGGGTAGGTGTCGCTGCGGCTGACGTCGTCGACCAGCAGCGCATCGCATTTCACGCTCGACTTCGCGCCGTGGGCGCCCTTGTGGATCTCCACCAGGCCCCGGTAGGAGGAGCGGCCGCCGCTGCGCGCCACGGACTTGGAGACGATGTTGGATGAGGTGTTGGGCGCCAGGTGCAGCATCTTGGCGCCGGTGTCCTGGTGCTGGTCCTCGCCGGCGAACGCCACCGAGAGCACCTCGCCCTTGGCGTGCTCGCCGGTCATCCACACCGCCGGGTACTTCATGGTGACCTTGGAGCCGATGTTGCCGTCGACCCACTCCATGGTGGCGCCCTCTTCGGCCCGCGCCCGCTTGGTGACCAGGTTGTAGACGTTGACCGACCAGTTCTGGATGGTGGTGTAGCGGCAGCGGCCGCGCGGCTTGACGACGATCTCCACCACCGCCGAGTGCAGCGAGTCGCTCGAGTACACCGGTGCGGTGCAGCCCTCGATGTAGTGCACGTAGGCGTCCTCATCGACGACGATCAGGGTGCGCTCGAACTGGCCCATGTTCTCGGTGTTGATCCGGAAGTAGGCCTGCAGCGGGATGTCCACGTGCACGCCCTTGGGCACGTAGATGAACGATCCGCCGCTCCACACCGCGGTGTTCAGCGCCGAGAACTTGTTGTCCCCGGCCGGGATCACGGTGGCGAAGTGTTCCCGGAACAGCTCCTCGTGCTCCCGCAGCGCGGTGTCGGTGTCGAGGAAGATGACCCCTTGCGCCTCAAGGTCTTCGCGGATCTTGTGGTACACCACCTCGGATTCGTACTGGGCGGCTACCCCGCCGATGTAGCGCTGCTTCTCGGCTTCCGGGATGCCGAGGCGGTCATAGGTGTTGCGGATGTCGTCGGGCAGGTCATCCCAGGTCTGGGCCTGCTTCTCAGTGGACCGCACGAAGTACTTGATGTTGTCGAAGTCGATGCCGGACAGATCCGAACCCCAGTTGGGCATGGGCTTTTTCATGAACGTCCGGTACGCCCGCAGCCGGGCTTCCAGCATCCACTCCGGCTCGTTCTTCTTTGCGGAGATGTCGCGCACGACGTCCTCGGTCAGGCCACGCTGGGCGGCGGCGCCCGCGACATCGCTGTCGGCCCAGCCGTATTCGTAGCGGCCCAGCGACGCGATCGTCTCTTCCTGGGTCGCCGGCTCGGCGCCTGCCGGGGAGACCGCTGCGGCGGCCTCGGGGGTGAGTGTCATGGTGACGCTCCTTTGATGCTCGTGGTGGCTTCGGCGCAGGCTGTGCGCCGAAGGTCGGTAAGTGCGGTCAGCGACGTTTGCTGCTCTTGCCGGTCTTGGTGGTCTTGTTGATCAGCGGTACGTGGGTGGTGCAGACGTAGCCGCCGTCGGCGATGGTCGCCAGCCGCTGCACGTGGGTGCCGAGTACTTCGGCCATGGCCTGCCGTTCGGCCCGGCACAGCTCCGGGAACTCCTTGGCGACGTTGGCCACCGGGCAATGGTGCTGCAGGATCTGCACCCCCGGGACACCGCCGTCCACCCGGGCGGTGGAAGCGGCGTAGCCGGCCTCGGTCAACGCCGCGGCGATCCGTTCTGCGGTGGCCTCCAGGTCCTCGTCGGAGTCACTGTCGGCACCGGCGGCGACGGCGGCGACCTCGGACAGGATGCCGTCGATGCGCTGGCGGGCGAAGGCGACCACCGCGTCCTCGCCGCCGATCTCGCGCAGCTGACGCATCGCGGCCACCGCGAGGTCGTCGTAGCGGTGGCCGAGCTTGCCCCGACCGGCAGCGGTGAGCTGGAACCGCTTGGCCGGCCGGCCGCGCCCCACCTGCTGCCAGGACGCCGGCGCATGTGCCTCGGCGTCACCCATCTCGATCAGGGCATCCAGGTGGCGCCGCACCCCGGCGGCCGACAATCCCAGCCGGGCGCCGATCTCACCGGCGGTGATGGAACCGGACTCCATCAGCAGGCGCACCACCGCCTGACGGGTCCGGCCCTCCGGTGAGTCGTGACCACCGGCGACGTCCGGCTGAGTCGCAGGCGAAACCGCACCGCCGGGACGTTGCCCGGCGGTTTCGGTGGCGGCCTTCGCCTCAGCCTCGAATTTCACAACACCAGTGTGACGCAATTCCGGGGCCGGGTCTAGAAAGGGTTACCTCAGTTCGGCCGGAATCGGCAGTTACGCTGGTCACAGCCCGCGCGCCTACCGGCGGGGCCCGAGGGTTTCGGCGGGCGGCCGTTACGCTGCTGGGATGGCAGCCCGCCGGCACTCGCTGAGCACGTCGATCGCGCACCTGCACGGCGATGAGCGCACCGTCGGCACCCCCCTCAACGACGCCGAACTGGTCGCGCTGCGGCGCACCCGGCTGTTCGGTGCGGCCGGCACCGTGCTGATGGCGATCGGGGCGCTCGGGGCCGGTGCGCGGCCGGTGATCCAAGACCCCACCTTCGGGGTGCGGCTGCTCAACCTGCCGTCCCGGCTGCAGACGGTGGCGCTGACCATGACCACCACCGGCGCGGTGATGATGGCACTGGCCTGGCTGATGCTGGGCCGTTTCGCTCTCGGCAAGCGGCGGATGTCACGCAGCCAGCTCGACCGCACCCTGCTGCTGTGGATGCTGCCGCTGCTGGTCGCCCCGCCGATGTACAGCAAGGACGTCTACTCCTACCTGGCCCAGAGTCAGATCTCCCGGCTGGGACTGGACCCCTACCGGGTGGGGCCGGCGCCGGCGCTGGGGCTCGACCACGTGTTCACCCTGTCGGTGCCCAGCCTGTGGCGGGAGACGCCGGCCCCCTACGGACCGCTGTTCTTGTGGATCGGCCGGGGAATCTCGGCACTGACCGGCGAGAACATCGTCACCGCGGTGTTGTGCCACCGGGCGGTGGTGCTGCTGGGCGTCGGGCTGATCGTGTGGGCGGTGCCGCGGCTGGCGGCCCGCTGCGGGGTGGCCGAGGTCAGCGCCCTGTGGTTGGGCGCGGCCAATCCGCTGCTGCTGATGCATTTGGTCGCCGGGATCCACAACGAGGCGCTGATGCTTGGCCTGATGCTGACCGGCACGGAGTTCGCCCTGCGTGGGATCACCGCGGCCAAGCCCCTGCTGCCGGGTCGGTGCCGGCGGGTTCATGCGGCGGTCCCAGCTTCGCCTCTCCTCCGTCGAGCCTCGCTGAACCGCCGGCGGGACTGGGCTCCGCTGGCCGCGTTGCTCCTCGGCGCGGTGCTGATCACGATGTCGTCGCAGGTCAAACTGCCGTCACTGCTGGCACTCGGCTTCGTGGCGATGGCCCTGGGCTGGCGCTGGGGCGGTGACCTGCGGGCGTTTGTGCTGGCCGGGCTCGGAAGCAGCGCGCTGGCGGCGGCGGTGATGGGTCTGATCGGCTGGGCTAGTGGGCTGGGCTTTGGCTGGGTGTTCACCCTCGGCACCGCCAACGTGGTCCGCAGCTGGATGTCGCCCCCGACGCTGCTCGCCCTGGGCACCGGCCAGGTGGGCATCCTGCTGGGCCTGGGCGATCACACCACCGCGGTGCTCTCGCTGACGCGTGGCATCGGCGTGCTGATCATCGCGGTGATGGTCATCTGGCTGCTGCTGGTGGTGTTCCAAGGCCGGCTGCATCCGGTCGGCGGACTCGGCGTCGCGCTGGGCATCACGGTGCTGCTGTTCCCGGTGGTGCAGCCCTGGTATCTGCTGTGGGCGATCATCCCGCTCGCCGCCTGGGCAACCCGCCCGAGCTTCCGCATCGCGGTGATCGCCGTCACGCTGGTGGTCGGCATCTTCGGGCCGACCGCCAACGGCGACCGCTTCGCGTTGTTCCAGATCGTCGACGCCACCCTGGCCAGCGCCGTCGTGGTGCTGGCGTTGTTCCTGCTGACCTACCGGCACCTGCCGTGGCGGGAGCTGCCCGCCCCGCCCGGCCGCCCGGCCGATGAGCCGAGCCCGGGACCCACCCCGCGGTCCGCCGCCGTTGCCGACGCTTACGCTGATTCCCCGTGAACTCAGCTGTCGCGGTGCGGTTGCGCGGAGTGCGCAAACGTTACGGGGCCGGTCCGTCAGCGACCGAGGCGGTCGCCGGCCTTGATCTCGAGGTGCACACTGCCGAAGTATTCGCGCTGCTCGGCCCCAACGGTGCCGGCAAGACGACGACGGTCGAGATGTGCGAGGGCTTCGTCCGCCCGGACGCCGGCACCATCGAAGTGCTCGGACTCGACCCGGTTGCCGACAACGCCCGGCTGCGGGAACGCATCGGGGTGATGCTGCAGGGCGGCGGCGGCTACCCGGCCGCCCGCGCCGGCGAGATGCTCAAGCTGGTGGCGTCGTATTCGGCGAACCCGCTGGACCCGCAGTGGCTGCTGGACACCCTCGGCCTGACCGATGCGGCGCGCACCACCTACCGCAGGCTCTCGGGCGGCCAGCAACAGCGACTCGCCCTGGCCTGCGCCCTGGTCGGTCGCCCGGAACTGGTGTTCCTCGATGAGCCCACTGCCGGCATGGACGCCCACGCGCGCCTGCTGGTCTGGGAGCTGATCGACGCGCTGCGCCGCGACGGTGTGACCGTGGTGCTGACCACGCACCATCTTCGGGAGGCCGAGGAGCTCGCCGACCGGTTGTTGATCATCGACCACGGGACGGCGGTGGCCGCCGGGACCCCGGCGGAGCTGACCCGCAGCGGCGCCCAGGGACAGGTGCGGTTCACCGCACCCCCGCGCCTGGATCTGTCGTTGCTGACCACCGCGCTGCCGGAGGGCTACCGGGCCAGCGAGGTGCAGCCCGGCGAATACCTCGTCGAAGGACCGGTCGACCCGCAGGTGCTGGCGACCGTCACCGCCTGGTGCGCTCGCCTCGACGTATTGGCCACCCAGCTGCGGGTGGAACAGCGCAGCCTGGAGGACGTGTTCTTGGAGCTGACCGGGCGGGAGCTGCGCGCATGAGCCATCAGTCGTTCCCACCGGGCACTTTCACCCCCGCCCCCCGGCCGGCCGGCGTACCGGCCATGCTGGCCGCGCAATACCGGCTGGAGCTGACCCTGCTGCTGCGCAACGGCGAGCAGCTGCTGCTGACGATGTTCATTCCGATCACGCTGTTGATCGGGATGTCGGTGCTGCCGCTGGGCCCGTTCGGCGAGGGCCACGCCGAGCGCGCTACCACCTTGCTGCCGGTGATCATGTCGCTGGCCGTGATCGCCACCGCCTTCACCGGCCAGGCGATCGCGGTGGCCTTCGACCGCCGCTACGGGGCACTGAAACGACTGGGCGCCACCGCGTTGCCGGTGTGGGGCGTGATCACCGGTAAGTCCCTGTCGGTGGCGACGGTGGTACTGCTGCAGTCGGTGCTGCTCGGGGTGATCGGCGTCGCGCTCGGCTGGCGCCCACCGCTGATCGGGCTGGGGCTGGGTGCGGTGGTCATCGCGCTGGGCACGGCATGCTTCGCGGCGCTGGGCCTGCTGCTCGGCGGCAGTCTTCGGGCCGAGATCGTGCTGGCCCTGGCCAACCTAATGTGGTTCGTGTTCGGCGGATTCTCGGCGCTGACGGTGGAGACCGATCTGGTGCCCGGCACCATCCGCTGGCTCGCCCGGCTCACCCCGTCGGGGGCGCTCACCGAGGCGCTGGCCCAAGCGCTGACCGTCTCGTTCGACTGGTTCGGGGTCGCGGTGGTGGCGGTGTGGGGGCTGTTGGCCGGGGCCGGCGCGGTGCGCTGGTTCCGCTTCAGCTGACGCCGGCCTACTACGACCTGTAGTTACCGATCCTCTACGATCCCTGCGTGGGACGATTCCTGATGCGCCTGGTGGATCTGCTGCCGGACCCGAGCCTGCGCACCCAGCGGCTGCTGGCCGCCGCGGTCGTCTTCACCCAGGGCTTCATCTCGGTGACCGGTGCGATCGTGCGCGTCACCGCCTCCGGGCTGGGCTGCCCCACCTGGCCGCAGTGCTTCCCGGGCAGTTACGTCCCGGTGGCGGTTTCGGAAGTGCCGCGGATCCATCAGGCCATCGAGTTCGGCAACCGGATGGTGACCTTCGCGGTGGTCATCACCTCGGCGCTGGCGGTGCTGGCGCTGATCCGGGCGCGGCGGCGCACCGAGGTGCTGGTCTACGCCTGGTTGATGCCGGCCTCCACGGTGGCACAGGCGGTGATCGGCGGGATCACGGTGCGCACCGGGCTGGCCTGGTGGACGGTGGCCGTACACCTGCTGGTCTCGATGCTGATGGTCTGGCTGGCGGTGCTGCTCTATGTCAAGGTCGGCGAACCCGACGGGGCTGCGACGGTGGTGCGTCAGCGGGTGCCGGCGCCGCTACGCACGTTGACGGGGTTGTGCGCCGCCACGCTGGCCACCGTGCTGGTCACCGGGACCCTGGTCACCGGCGCCGGGCCGCACGCCGGCGACAAGAGCGCGACCCGCACGGTGGCCCGGCTCAAAGTCGAGGTGGCCACGCTGGCTCACCTGCACGAGTCTTTGCTGATCGCGTTCCTGGGGCTGCTGGTGGGCCTGGCGTTCGGGCTGGCTGCGGTGCGGGCGGCCACGCCGGTGCTGCGCCGGCTTGCGGTGGTGATCGTGTTGACCTTCGGGCAGGGGCTGATCGGCGTCGTCCAATATTTCACCGGGGTGCCCGCCGTGCTGGTCACCATGCATGTGGCCGGCGCGGTGCTGGTCACCGGTGCGACGGCGGCGCTATGGGTGTCGTTGCGCGAGCGGGCCCAGCCCGAGCCGCTCTAACGCCGCCCCGACTTCGCGGGCGAAGCGGCGCTGCGCCCGGTCACGTTCGTCGGCATCGATATCGGCCCAACCCAGTTGCGGCGCAACCAGGTCCAGGCCGACCAGTCGCGCGTCGGCGGCGGTCCCGGTGACGTCGGCGCGGGCGTAGAGCAGCTCCTCGATCCGGATGCTCAACCGTTCGGCGGCTGCGCGCAGGGCGGCGCGACCGACATCCCACAGCTCGAAGTCCGGGTCGCTACCGGCCGCGCCGAACGCGTGCGAGCGGCCTCCGCCGAAAAACACCAGCGCCGTGTGGCTGCTCGATCCGCCGGGCGAGGTCGGCACCCCGTCACACTGCAGATCGGCCAGGTAGCGCCGGTCGGCGTTCCAGGCCACCGCTTCCGGCGGGTTCAGCAGGTTGCGCGCGCGCTGGGTCCACGCCGCGAATTCGGCGCGCCGGTGCGGGGCGCCGCCGGCCGTGCGCAGAATCACCAGGTCCGCCTCGACGGTGCCCGGATCGTCCCAGGGCAAGCGGTGGGCGTGCAGCCCCCGATGCCGCAGCGCGGCGACCAGGCCCGCGTCGTCGGCCGCGGCCGCACCGTCATCGTCACCGCGCCGCGGATCGCCCGCCAGCACGATGCGCGGGTGGAGGATATCGGGCCGGGCCAGCTTCATGCAGACCTCACAGTCGGAGATGATAGTCACCATGTACGCCGTGGAAGTCGCCGCGACCGGCGGCCCAGAGGTCTTGACCCTGGTCGACAGGCCCCAGCCCTCCCCCGCCGCCGGTGAGGTGGTGATCCAGGCCGAGGCGGTCGGGGTCAACTACATCGACACCTATTTCCGCTCCGGGATATACCCGGCAGAACTGCCGTTCGTGGTCGGCAGCGAAGCCGCCGGCACCGTGGCCGCGGTCGGGGCGGGGGTGACGTCGCTCAGCGTGGGTGACCGCGTGGTGACTGCGGCCGCGACCGGCGCTTATGCCCAATACTGCACGGCGCCAGCATCTTTGGTGGCCGCGATCCCCGCGGGCGTCGACTCCGGCGTGGCGGCGGCCGCGCTGCTCAAGGGTCTGACCGCGCACTACCTGATCACGTCGGTGTATCCGGTGCAACGCGGCGACACGGTGTTGTTGCACGCCGGCGCGGGCGGGGTGGGGCTGATCCTGACCCAGTGGGCCACGGCGCTTGGCGCCCGGGTGATCACCACGGTGTCGACTCCGGCCAAGGCCGAATTGTCGCGTCGGGCCGGCGCGGTCGAGGTACTCGACTACCCCACTGATGCCGCCGGGTTCGGCGCCCGCATCCGGGAGTTGACCGGCGGCAGCGGGGCCGCTGCGGTGTACGACGGCGTAGGTGCGGCGACCTTCGACGCCAGCTTGGCCAGTCTCGCGATCCGGGGCACGCTGGCGCTGTTCGGTGCGGCCAGCGGTCCGGTTGCGCCGGTGGATCCGCAACGGCTCAATGCCGCCGGGTCGGTGTACCTGACCCGGCCGAACCTGGCTCACTTCACCCGTACCGCCGAGGAATTCTCCTGGCGCACAGCAGAATTGTTCGACGCGATCGCGACAGGCCTGATCGCGGTGACGGTGAGCCGGCGTTACCCGCTGGCCGAGGCGGCCGCGGCGCACCGGGATCTGCAGGCCCGCAAGACCACCGGCTCGATTGTGCTGGTGCCCTAGCCGGCCCGCCAACCGTCGGGCAGCAATGGCAGCCGTGGGCTGTCGGCGAATTCCGCCGCGGCCAGCCGGGTCAAGCCGGTCGCGTTGACGCCCGGCCTGCTCACGCTCCCGCTGTCGCCCAGCGGCCCCGCCCCCTGGCCCGAGTCGGCGCCGACTTTGATTACGGCGTCGCCGTGGTCGCGTTTGATCGCGCGCCGGCGGCGGCGCGCGCGTGCTCGTGCGGTGGCCGCAGCCGCCACAGCGGCAGCATCCGGCTCCGGTGCTTTCCTGCTGGCGCTCGCTGGGGCACTCGCCCCGGCGCCGGTGCCGACCCGCGGCGTGCATCCGGGCCCGCCGCCGACCAGGTACGGGTAGGCAAACGCCTGTGCTGCCGCCGGCGGGGGCGCCGGGGCCGGCGGGGGCCGGCGGGTGGGCAGCGGCGGGGGCGAGTGCCCCAGCGAGCGCCAGCAGGAAAGCAC
>NZ_LZJK01000047.1 GCF_001667945.1 Mycolicibacter sinensis
ACCGGGGACGGCACCCGACGCCTTCAGCGGGATCGCGCCCGACGTCCAGCTGATCTCGATCCGGCAGTACAGCGCGGCCTTCGGTCCCAAGGAGCCGTTCGGGGACGGACAGGATCCGCAGTTGCGGGAGAAGACCGACGGGCTGCGCACCATGGCGCGGGCGATCGTGCACGCCGCCAACATGGGTGCGCAGGTCATCAACATCTCCCAAGCCATCTGCATGAACGTGCGGACCCTGCTCGATCAAGCCGATTTGGGCGCGGCGGTGCGCTACGCCGCGGTCGAGAAGAACGTGGTGATCGTCGCCGCCGCCGGCGACACGAGCTGGCGGGACTGCAAGCAGAACCCGACCTACAACGCGATGCGTCCTGATGACCCGCGCGACTGGAACGGGGTCAACACCGTGGTGACGCCGGCATGGTACGACGAGTACGTGTTGACGGTCGGTGCGGTCGACTCCGCGGGCGCGCCGCTGGGCAAGTCGAGTGTGGCCGGTCCGTGGGTGTCGATCGCCGCGCCCGGCACTGACATCGAAGGTCTCTCACCGCGCGACGACGGACTGATGAACGCCGTGGACGGACCGGAGAACTCGCTGCTGGTGCCGTCGGGAACCAGCTTTTCGACCGCGATCGTCTCCGGGGTAGCGGCCCTGGTGCGGGCCAAATACCCGGAACTGTCGTCGCATCAGGTGATCAACCGGCTGATTCGCACCGCCCGTCCGCCAGCACGCGGGGTCGACAATGTGGTCGGCTACGGCATCGTCGATCCGGTGGCGGCGCTGACCTGGGATGTTCCCGACGGTCCGGCCCAACCGCCGGAACGGCTGTCGGCGCCCCTGCAGGTGCCGCCGATGCCGCCGGAACGCGACATGACCCCGGTCTGGGTCGCCGGAGCCGGGCTGCTGACGGCGCTCGCGGCGGCCGGCGTGGCCCTGGGAGTGGCAGCATTGCGACGATCACGTAGGAACCGATGAAGGCACAGCACGCATTAGGTCTGAACCTGTCGTGGACGAGGGTGACCACGGTCTTTTTGATCGACGTCGGCATCCTGGTCCTCGCCGGCCGGTGGCCCGGCGACGCGAAAGCCGCCACCTACGCATGGTGGTCGGGTGTCGGCATTGCGGTGCTGGTCGCGGCCATCGCGCTGGTCACCTACCGGCGGGTGCCGATCAGCACGATGTGGGCGGCCTGGCTGCGTGACCAGGTCACCGACCCGGAACCGGCGCTGAGCCGCGGCCGGACCCCCGCGGTTGATCATCACCGGCGGTTCGGTCGGGAGCCGATCGGCATGCGCGAACACCAGGGCCGACTGGTGACGGTGATCGCCGTGGGCGGCCGAGCGGTGCAGGCGAGCGGCCGGCACCGCCGCGGCGCAGAGCCGGTGACCCTGCCGCTGGAGCGCCTCGCCGCCGGACTGCGCCAGTTCGACGTGCGACTGGACAGTATCGACGTTGTCACGGTCGGAACCCGCAGCGCTCCCCGCGAGGCCGACGAGGTCGACTTCGACGACGCCGCGTCGATGCCGGATCACCGGCAGACCTGGCTGGTGCTGCGGATGGACCCCCAGCACAACGTCAATGCGGTGGCGGCGCGCGACTCACTGGCCGCCACCCTGGCGGCGGCCACCGAGCGGCTGGCCGAGGAGATCGACGGGCGCAACATCAGCGCGCGGCCGCTGCGCGCCGACGAGTTCGACGGCGTTGACGACGCCGTGCTGGCGGGTCTGGAAGCCGGGCAGCTTCGGCACCGGCTGTTCCGTCCCCGCCCGGAAGGTCAGGTCACCAACTTCTGGTTATCGCCGGGCGACATCTCCGCCGAGAACCTCGAGCAGCTGTGGTACCCGGAGACCGATGCGACAGTGGTGACGGTGCGCCTCGCCCCTGGCGGCGGCCGGACGACCGGCGTCTCGGTGCTGGTGCGGTACCACAGCGCCGGCCCGCTGGGACGAAACGTGCGCGCCGCGCTGAACCGGTTTGTGGGCCGGCGTCAGCTGGAGGCGGTGTGCGCCAGCCTCCCGGCGCCTACCGCGCACCCGCGCATGGCGGTGCCCGGCCGCGACCTGCAGGACGGTGAGCACCTGGCGGTGTCGGTCGACATCGTGCCGGAGTACGCGGCCCACGCGCCCGGGACACACTCGTGACCGGGCCCCAGTCCGCCACGACCGACGCGCGCAACGCGATGGTCGCCGGCATGCTGGCCTCCGGGATCTCGGTCAACGGGTTGCAACCCAGCCATAACCCGCAGGTCGCGTTGCAGATGTTCACCACCGCCACCACGATCGACCCGAGCATGTGTGATGCCTGGCTGGCCCGGGTGCTCGCCGGTGACTCCGACATCGAGGTGTTGGCCAACGCGTGGGCGACGATCCGCACGTTCGGTTGGGAAACCCGGCGACTTGGCTTGTCGGACTTGGAATTCCATCCCGAGGTCTCCGACGGGATGTTTTTGCGGCTGCGGGTGACCAGTGTGGAGTCGCTCGCCGCCGCCTACGCCGCCGCGCTGGCCGAAGCCAAGCGCTACGAGGAAGCGGCCAAGCTGCTCGACGGTATCGAGCCGCGAAACCCCTTCGAGACCGAGTTGGTCAGCTACGTACGCGGCCTGCTGTTCTTCCGGACCGGCCGCTGGCCGGATGTGCTGAAGCAGTTCCCGGCGGCGGCGCCCTGGCGCCAGCCCGAGCTGAAGGCGGCGGCCTCGGCGATGGCCACCACGGCACTGGCCTCGCTCGGGGTGTTCGAGGAGGCGACGCGGCGGGCTCAGGAAGCGATCGAGGGCGACCGGGTGCCCGGCGCCACCAACGTCGCGCTCTACACCCAGGGCATGTGCCTGCGCCACCTGGGCCGGGAGGACGAAGCCGTCGAGTTGCTGCGCCGGGTGTATTCGCGCGACGCGAAGTTCGCACCGGCCCGTGAGGCGCTGGACAACCCGGACTACCGGCTGATTTTGACCGATCCCGAAACCATCGAGGCCCGCACGGATCCCTGGGACCCGGACAGTGCCCCGACACGAGAGCAGGCCGAAGCGCACCGGCATGCCGAGGAGGCCGCCAGATACCTGGCCGAAGGCGACGCGGAGCTGGCCGCCATGCTTGGCATGGAGCAGGCCAAGCGTGAGATCAAGCTGATCAAGGCGACCACCAAGGTCAATCTGGCGCGCGCCAAGATGGGCCTGCCGGTTCCGGTCACCTCGCGGCACACCCTGTTGCTCGGCCCGCCCGGCACCGGCAAGACGTCGGTCGCGCGCGCCTTCACCAAGCAGTTGTGCGGCCTGACGGTGCTGCGCAAACCGCTGGTGGTGGAGACCAACCGGTCCAAGCTGCTGGGCCGCTACATGGCCGACGCGGAGAAGAACACCGAGGAACTGCTCGAGGGCGCGCTCGGCGGCGCAGTGTTCTTCGACGAGATGCACACCCTGCATGAGCGCGGCTACAGCCAGGGCGACGCGTACGGCAACGCGATCATCAACACGTTGCTGCTCTACATGGAGAACCACCGTGACGAACTGGTGGTGTTCGGTGCCGGCTACGCCAACGCCATGGACAAGATGCTGGAGGTGAACCAAGGCCTGCGGCGGCGGTTCTCGACGGTGATCGAGTTCTACAGTTACACCCCGCCGGAGCTGTTGGAGCTGACCAAGATGATGGGGGCGGAGAACGAGGACGTGGTCAGCGACGAAGCAGTCGAGGCGCTGCTGCCGTCCTACACCAAGTTCTACGCCGACGAGAACTACTCCGAAGACGGCGACCTGATCCGCGGTATCGACGTGCTGGGCAACGCCGGATTCGTCCGCAACGTGGTGGAGAAGGCGCGCGACCACCGCAGCTTCCGGCTCGACGACTCCGAACTCGACGCGGTGCTTGCGGGCGACGTCACCGAATTCAGCCACGAATGGTTGCACAAGTTCAAGGAATTGACCCGCGAGGATCTCCTCGAAGGACTCAGCGCGGCGGTCGCCGAGAAGAAGCCGTCCTGACCCGACAGCTTCCCGCCAGCCGATTCACAGTGCCACCACCGCGTGCCCGGGTTGACGCTCGCTGATACCGGTGTCACCATTGCGCAGGTAGGGGGCCGGTGCTTCACTCCAGCCCCACCGGTGCGCGGTGGCGCGAGGAGGTGACGACGAGACTTGTGTCCCGGTGATTGTGCCTATCGCCCGAGATCGGTGAGTGTTTCGTTCCGATCCGGCTTCGGCGCCGTTTCTGCTTTCTAAAATGCGTTGTGTTGAGCGCGCTCCGGCATGAACGCCTTGGCGTTGTAACCGGCCACCTGCTCGACGCGCCCGGTGATCGTCGGCCGTTGATCGGCCGGCACCTTTGGAGGAGGGGCCCATGACATTTGTGAACACCCAACCCGAGGCGCTGACCGCCGCTGCGGGCAACCTGGCCGCCATCGGCTCTGCGCTGAGCGCACAGAACGCCGCCGCGGCAGCACCGACCACCGGTGTGGTTCCGGCTGCAGCGGACGAGGTTTCGGCGCTGACCGCGGCCCAGTTCGCGGCGCACGCCAGCATGTATCAGTCCATCAGCGCTCAGGCGGAGGCCATCCACCAAGCCTTCGTCGCCACGCTGAACACCAGTGCCAATTCCTATGCAGCCACCGAAGCGGCCAACGCCGCATCGGCTGGCTAGTTCCGATTCAGCTGCGGCACACCAGTTCTCACAAGCCGTACGAACCGAGGAGAGATTTTCATGGCAACACGTTTTATGACCGATCCGGATGCGATGCGGGCGATGGCGGGGCGTTTTGATGTGCACGCCCAGACGGTGGAGGATGAGGCCCGGCGGATGTGGGCGTCGTCGACCAACATCTCCGGTGCGGGCTGGGGTGGTCTGGCCGAGCGGACGTCTTACGACACGATGGGTCAGATGCAGACGGCGTTTCGCAACATCGTGAACATGTTGCACGGGGTGCGCGATGGTCTGATTCGCGACGCGAACCACTACGAGCAGCAGGAAGCTGCTTCCCAGCAGATCCTGTCGAGCTAGGAGGAGAACTACAGATGAGCATTAACTACCAGTTCGGTGATGTGGATGCCCACGGTGCGTTGATCCGCGCCCAGGCCGCTTCGTTGGAGGCCGAGCACCAGGCGATCGTGCATGACGTGTTGGCTGCCGGGGACTTCTGGGGTGGCGCGGGTTCGGTGGCCTGCCAGGAGTTCGTGGCCCAGCTCGGCCGCAACTTCCAGGTCATCTACGAGCAGGCCAACGCCCACGGTCAGAAGGTGCAGACCGCCGGCAACAACATGGCCAACACCGACGCCTCGGTCGGCTCCAGCTGGGCCTGACCGACCCGCGTCCACCGGGGCATTGCACCGTCACCGGCTGATCGGAGATCCACGCGGCGGCCGATCGATCAGAGGTGGAGGGCATGGATTTCGGAGCGTTGCCACCGGAGATCAACTCGGGGCGAATGTATTCCGGTCCCGGTTCGGGGCCGTTGCTGGCCGCTGCCGCGGCGTGGGACGCGCTGGCCGCTGAGTTGAGTGCGACCGCGTCGTCGTACAACTCGGTGGTCACCAGCCTCACCCAGGCGTGGTCCGGTCCGACCGCGGCCACCATGTCGGCGGCCGCACAGCCCTACGCGGGGTGGATGGGCAGCACCGCTACCCAGGCCCAGCAGTCGGCCGCTCAAGCCCGGGCCGCTGCCGCCGCCTACGACGCGGCGTTCGCGGCGACGGTGCCGCCGCCGGTGATCGAAGCGAACCGCAGCCTGCTGCTGTCGCTGATCGCCACCAACATCTTGGGCCAGAACACCGCGGCGATCGCTGCCGCGGAGCTGGAGTACGCCGAGATGTGGGCCCAGGACGCCGGGGCCATGTACGGCTATGCCGGTGCATCAGCCAGTGCCACCGCGCTGTCCCCGTTCGCCACGCCGCCGGCGACCACCAACCCGGCCGGATTGCAGGCCCAGTCCGCGGCAGCCACCCAGGCGGCGGCCGGCGCCGGCGCCCAGGCGCAATCGTCGTTGACCCAGCTGATCTCGATGGTGCCGCAGACGCTGCAGAGCATGGCAGTAGCGGGGGCGGCCCAGGCCGAACCGACGTCGATCCTGGATTTCCTCGCCGGACCGCTGTCGCCGATTTCGCTGTTCGGGATCGGCGGCATCCCGTATCTGCTGGCGATCCAATGCGTGCTGCTGCCGATGAACGGGGCGAACGTGGTCTCGGCGGTCAACCGGGCGATGGGGCCCAAACCCTGGCTCGACGCGCCGAAGGCGCTTCCGGCCGGCGCGCTGGCGAGCAACCGGGTGGCCGGCGTTCCGGGGGTGTCGGCGGGGCTGGGCACCGGCGCTTCGATCGGGCGGATGTCGGTGCCGCAGGGCTGGATCGCCCAGACCCCCACCGCGAAGGCGGTCGCTGCGGTCTTCCCGGAGGCCGGACCGGGGGCTGTCGCCGCGGTTGCCGCGGAGAGCGAAAGCGGGCTGGCCGGCGAGCTGGCGCTGGGCAGCCTGGCCGGACGCGCGATGAGCGTCACCGGGGGAGCCGCCGACCGCGGGGTCGGCGGGGCCACCGGCCTGGCGGCGGCGAGCAAACCCAGCAAGCCCAGCAAGGCAACCATCATCGTGATCCCGCCGTCAGCGGAGGACTGAGCGGTGTTCGGCCTGGACTTCGCAGCACTGCCACCAGAGCTGAACTCCGCGCGCATGTACGCCGGCCCCGGCACCGGCTCCTTGCTGGCCGCGGCCAGCGCCTGGCGCGGACTGGCCGGCGAACTCAACGCGGTCGCGTCGTCCTACCAGGCGGTGATCGACGAGCTCGCCGGGCAGAGCTGGTTAGGCCCGGCGTCGCAGGCCATGGCGGCTGCAGCGACACCGTACGCGAACTGGCTCGGCGCCACCGCGGCGGCCGCGGAGCACACCGCGAGCCGAATGATGCTGGCAGTAAGCGATTTCGAGCAGGCGCTCGCCGCGACGGTGCCGCCCCCGGCGATCGCCGCCAACCGCAGCCTGTTGGCAGGGCTGGTCGCCGCCAACGTGGTGGGGCAGAACACGGCCGCGATCGCGGCGACCGAGGCCGAGTACCACCAGATGTGGTTACAGGACGCGATGGCGATGTATGGCTACGCGGCCCGCTCGGCAGCCGCGACGGCGGTGCCGCCGTTCACCGCGCCGCCCCCGGTCACCGATGGATCGGGCGGACGCGGCGCCCCGCTCGCCCAGGCCCCTGCCGGCGGCACCGGTAACCAGCTGTCGCAACTGCTGAACGCCATACCGCAGGCACTGCGCGGGCTCTCCGGCTCCGGCAGCGCGCAAGCCGCGCCGGTCGGTGCGCTGGGCTCGGCGCAGAGCACCGATCCGGTGTCTCAGGCCGCCTCCTATCTCGAGACGCTGGCCCGCACGATCCTGCCCGCGAACGACGCCAACATCTCCACGCTGTACGGCATGGGCCAGTACGCCCGCAACCTCAACACCGACCTCGACATCTCCCAGGCCACCGGCGGCCGAGCCGGGTTCGGTTCCGGCGCAACGATATCCAGTGGTTTCCCAGCGACGGCCACGGCCGCCGGCGCCCAGCCGCTGGTGGCCGCCAGCAGCGGGAACGCCGGCGCGGTCGGCAAGCTCGCGGTGCCGCCGTCCTGGGCCGAATCGGTACCCGAGACCGCGACCACCGCGACCGCGGCGCCCACCGCACCGGGCGCCGCCGCCGCGGCGGTACCCGCGGGACACGGTGCTGGAATGGCGGCAGCAGGTCTGGCCGCCGGGCGGACCGGCCGGCGGCAACGTGGCGGTCGGGCGCCGGCGCCCAGCGGGCGGATCGCCGGCCGGCTCACCGGCGCCAGCCAGGTACGGCACTGGCATGTCGAGCGCGGCGGGCTCAAGAGCCTGCTGAGTGAGGTGGCCGGGCAACCCGGTGTCCACGAGGTCTACTTCGACACCGGCGAACAGGTGCCACCGGGTTCATCCGGCGGTCCCGGCTGCGCCTCTCCTCCGTCGGGTCTGGCTGAACCGCCGGGCACCGGACCGCGGCCGGACGGGAGGTGATCGCCATGGATTTCGCTGCGCTGCCGCCGGAGGTCAATTCCGGGCGTCTGTATGCCGGCCCGGGGTCGGGGCCGCTGCTGGCCGCTGCGACGGCCTGGGCGCGGCTGGCCGCCGAAACCGGTTCGGCCGCCAGGGCGTACCAGTCGGTGCTGACGGGCCTGACCGACGAGGGGTGGCTGGGACCGGCCTCGGAGTCGATGGCCGCCGCCGTGACACCGTACGTCGCGTGGCTCCACGCCACCGCGGCACTGGCCGAGCAGACCGCCGCCCGAGCCATCGCGGCGGCCAGCGCCTTCGATCAGGCCCACGCGGCCGTTGCACCGCCACCGGTGATCGCCGCGAACCGTAGCGCGCAGGCGACGCTCGTCGCGACGAACATACTCGGGCAGAACAGCGCCGCGATCGCCGCACTCGACGCCGAGTACGCCCAGCTGTGGGTGCAAGACGCGGTCGCGATGTACGGCTACGCGGCCCAGTCGGCGGCCGCGACCGCACTGGCCCCGTTCACCGAACCGCCGGCCACCACCGACCCCTCGGGGCTGGGCGGGCAGGCGGCGGCCGTCGCCGCGGCCGGCAGCGGGCCCGCCCAACTGTCGCCGTTGATCTCCGCCATACCGCAGGCACTGAATGGGCTTGCTCCGGCAGCGGCGACGGCATCGGCGCAAGCGACCCCACCGACCCTGTCGCAGCTGGTTTCCTACCTGCTGATCCTGCCGAAGAGCATTGTGCCGTTCAACGACGCGATCAAGACCGTCCTGTACGGCATGATCCAGTATTCCCGCAATC
>NZ_LZJK01000048.1 GCF_001667945.1 Mycolicibacter sinensis
GCGTCCACCCGGTCCTCGTCGAGCACGGCCACGTGCCGATCGTACAACCGAATGGTTGTACGTTGTCAAGGTCAGGCGTCGGGGAACCAGTAGTCGAGTGTCTGCTCGACCCCGCCCCAGTCGATACCCATCCAGTCGGTGAAGAAGCCTTCGATGTTGCCGAAGGCGCTGTACACAAGTGCCACAATCGAATTGAACAGGGCGTCTATCCCGGCGCTGTCGAGCAACCCGCTACTGAAGGCGTTGAGCCAGGCGCTGAACTGGTCGATGTCACCGGAGATGTCGATGTTGGTGAGCATGCCGTCGGTGCTTGCGATGTGGTTGGCCACCTGTTCGGGGGTGAGCCCCAGATACATCATGTGCTCGTAGAACAAGCCGAGCTCGGAGGTGGAGGTGGGGTCGGTGACCGGGTCGCCGGGGATCGTGTAGTCGGTTACCGCGAACCAGTTGTTCGGGGTCTGGACGCCGGACAGCAGAGCGGTGTCGAAGAAGTCGGGGGAGGAGGCCCCGCCCCCGTCCAGCGACGCGGTGTCCGCCCCCACCGGATTGCCGATGAACACGAAGTGCAGCAACTCCGGGGGGACGCCGTCGTGGGCCAGCTGCGCCATCGCGATCGACCCGGCGGTGGCGCCCTGCGACCAACCGAAGACCCACAGTGGGTGGTCGGCATCGTAGGCGTCGGGGTTGGCATCGAGTTCGGCGTGCACCGCCCGCACGATCTCGGCGGCCCCGACAAAGCTGCTGTGGCCCTGCTGGATCAGCGCTGGGGTGGACAGCACCCGCAGCGGCGCGTCACAGTCACCGGAGCCGA
>NZ_LZJK01000049.1 GCF_001667945.1 Mycolicibacter sinensis
ACGTGCCCTACCTGGCCTGGCTGACCAAGGCCGGCGCCGACGCCATGACGCTGGCCCGCCAGCACCAGACCGCCGCCACGGCCTACACCTCCGCGCTGGCCACGATGCCCACCCTGGCCGAGCTGGCCGCCAACCACGCCGTCCACGCGGTGCTGGTGGCGACGAACTTCTTTGGGGTCAACGCGATTCCGATCGCCGTCAACGAGGCCGACTACACCCGGATGTGGGTGCAGGCGGCCACCACGATGTCGACGTATCAGGCGGCGGTCTGGTGCTGGCGGGCCAGCGTCATGGCGTCGGCGCCGGCCTTGGTCAGCCAGGCCAGGTAGGGCACGTTGGCCGCCACATAGGATTCCGCGCTCGGCCCCTGCCAGGATCCGGCCTGCACCGCCGAGAGCAGCGTGGACAGTTCCTGCGCCACCGCGGTGTACTCGGTGCTCAACGCGTCCCACATCCCGGCGGCCGCCAGCAGTGGCCCCGCGCCCGGACCGCTGCTCAGCAACGCCGAGTGCACCTCCGGTGGTGACGCCATCCAGATTGGCTCCGTCATCGCCGCCTTCCCGCGTTGGATGTACGGAGCTTACATCCTCAAATCTCGATTATTCCCTTTGGAAGTTTCCTCGGAATACGGATACTTGCCCGCGGATTCTCCGCATTTATGGACTCGATGATGCCTCGGCGACGTCCGGGCGCACCAGGAAGCCGCTCATGATCAGGCTGCGGGCCAATTCGATCTGTTGGGCGGCGGCCAGCCCAGGCAGTTCGCCGATCCGAAACGGCTCGGTGCGTGCGGACAGGAACCGCATCGCGGCCTCGTGGTCCGGGCGGGCGCTGACGATCAGCTGGGCGAACTGCAGGCCCACACCGTCGGCGGTGGTGGTCACCCGGGAGTACAGCGGGTGCTGCTTGCACACCAGCGTGTCGGTATCGAGGCCGACGGTGTCGTCGACCTGCCCGACGACCGGGCAGCGGGCGCGGCGTACCAGGAAATCCTGCATGGCGCCCAGGCCTTCGGCGAGGGCGTCGGACGCCTCCATGGCGGCCAGCGCGTCCCGGATCGGCGGGCCCAGGCTGGCGCGCACCTGCGGGTCGTCCAGATGTCGTGCGGGCAACCGGGTGTGCACCGCGTCGTTGCGCAGGCTCAGCAGGTGCAGCGTGTGGGTCAGCAGCGTGAGCACCGTCGGAACGTGCAGTCCTACCGTCAGGTGCACCGAGGGCTCCGAGGTCGTCTCGGCCGAATGCACCCGGCCCCGGGGCAGATACAGGGTGTCCCCGGCGGCCAGCTGCAGGCTGGTCGGTGCCGGCAGGCCGGCCGGGTCGACCTCGTGCATCTGCTGCATCCGGTGTGGCGGTATCGGATCGTCGCCGTAGAAGTACCAGGTCTTGTTGCCGTGGATCTGCAGCACCAGCACGTCGTGGTGGTCGTAGTGCGGCAGGAAACCCGTCGAGGCCGGCGGGGTGAGGTAGGCGTTGACGTGCGTCGGGAAGTTCAGCTCCACCTCGACCCCGTGGGTCAGCGTCGACATCGGCCGCAGGTACTTCTGGATGTTGTTGCAGATGATCGTGTAGCCGCGGTCTGACTCGGCGTGGATGCGGGCCAGGTCCAGGGTGCCGTCGGCGCGCGTGTAGTGCTGCGGCGCCAGATGGTCGGCCCCGCGCACCAGGCGCACCGCCGACGGTTCGGTGCGCAGCGCTTCCAGCAGCTGCGAGGCCGATGACGGCCCGGCCAGCGCGTCGAAGTAGTCGGCGCGGTCCCGGGCGATGTGGTGCGGCGCGGCGCCCCACAGCTCATCGAGGAAGGTCTGCACCGTCACCGGTGCCAGCAGCCAGGCGAGCGGGGATTGCGAGCCGGCCGTCACCGGCACAAAATACACCCGGCGCCCGGCCTCGTCAGCAGCTGACCGCCACTGGTAGGTGCGGCGAGTATCGAACTGTGGACCCGCACATGCCCAACGACCTTCGGTCAAATATCCGTAGTTGTGGAATACCCATCCGGCTGGATAAGTTCGGTGGATGCCTGCTCGTCGCGCTGTGAACCCGAACCCCTTTCGTGCCGTCGGCGCGGCGACGTCGGTAGGGACGTTCCTCGCGCTCGGGCTGAGCCCACTGACCGCCGCGCCGGCGCGCGCGGACGTCGATGAGCTGTTCTCCCTCGACCCGTTGATGGACGCCTTCGCTGCGGCCGATCCGGCGCCGGCGGTGGACACTCTCGACCAAGTCGGCACCGACATCTACACCTGGGCGTCGGTGGCCGAGGTCGTCTTCGCTGGGCTGATCCAGAACCAGCTCTACGCCACCATCCACGACTTGGGCAATCTGTGGATGATGGGCCCTGGTGCTCTGATCGACCCGATCATCAACCCGCTCTTCGCTTTTGACGGCGCGTGCGGCCTGATCTGCAACGGTGTCGATGGCACCGTGGATCACCCGGACGGCGGCGACGGCGGCTGGCTGTTCGGTGACGGCGGCAACGGCTACGGCGCCGGCAGCGACGAGAACATCGCCGCGGGCGTGGTCGGCGGCCACGGCGGTAACGCCTTCATGATCGGCAACGGCGGCTGGGGCGGCGACGGCGGGGCCGGCGCCGACGGCGGCGACGGCGGAACCGGTGGCTGGCTGCTGGGCAACGGTGGGGAAGGCGGCTGGGGCGGCGACGGCCTGGACAGCATCTCGGGCACTGCGGGTAACGGCGGTGACGGCGGGCTCGGCGGGGAGGCCATCTCACTGTTCGGCGCCGGCGGTCGCGGCGGCGACGGCGGTGACGGCGGCTGGGGCAATGGCGGCGGTAATGGGGGCAACGGCGGCAACGCCGGCGACGGCGGCAACGCGGTGGCCGGCTTCGGCGGCCCGGGCGGCTCCGGCGGTTACGGCGGCAATGGCGGTGCCGGCACCGCCGACCACCCCAGCGGTGGTAACGGCGGCGACGGCGGGGCGGCCGGTAACGCCGGCGACCTGGTGTTCATGGGCAATGCCGGGCCCGGGGGATTCAGCGCGCCGGGCGGCAACGGCGGCGACGCGCTGGCCGGCTCCGACGGCAACGGCGGTAACGGCGGCCACGGCGGTGCCGGCGGCTCGGGCGGCTACGGCGGTGTCCCCAGCCATGGCCGGGTGGGCGGTGCCGGCGGAAACGGCGGTGCGGCCGGGTCGTGGGCCGGTACCGCGGGCAACGGCGGCGATGGCGGCGCTGGCGGTCAGGGGCAACTCGGCCACCCGACCGCCGGGGAGAGCGGCGGCGGTGGCAAGGGCGGCACGGGTGGCGCCGGCGGCGCCGGCACGGCCGGCCATCCCGACGGCGGTGCCGGGGGCGCGGGAGGCAACGGGGGCGACGCCGGCGACGGTGCGGCCGCGGTTGCCGGTGGCGCCGGTGGCACGGGCGGTGCCGGCGGTGCGGCGGCGGCCGGGGGATCGGTCGGCCCGGGTGGCCACGGCGGTGACGGCGGTGACGGCGGCAACGGCGTCGAGGCCGGAAAGGCGGGCGCCGCCGGTGCCGGTGGGGCCGGAAACCCGACCGGAGCGCCGGGGCAGCCCGGCAGCCCCGGCACGCCAACCGGGTAGTCAGCCGGCGCGGTCCAGCAGCACCGCCTGCTCGAAGGGCAGCCGCGCAAACGCGCGGCGACCGAACCCGGTGACGTGCGCCGCCGCCTCGTCCCTGCTCACCACCCGTGGATTGGTGACGGCGAAGGTCTTGCCGTGCCGGCGCAGCTTGGCGCCGCCGGCGGCGGTGATGTTCTTCAGCCAATCCCGGTCCGGGCCGTAGGTGAGCAGGATCGCCACGCCGTCATCGGTGCTGAAAACGGTCAATGGCGTCCGGAAGGGCTTGCCGGAGCGGCGGCCGACATGCTCGAGGATGCCGAAGGACGGCGCCCAGCCGGCCCACATCCGCTGGATCGGGTTCGTGACGTGCCGGTTAAAGCGGGCCAGACGTTGCGGTAGTTGCATGAGGGCCATCCAACTCCGGGGGCGCGGCCACCTCAACCCCTTATCCGACTACTCCGCCGCGGTGGCTCCGGTCAATCGGCGAAGTGCCGTGGCGAGCCGTCGGGTGTCGGGAACGGCGTCGGGGTCGAGCAACCACTGGATCATCAGGCCGTCGACGACAGCCACGAGGACGGCCGCCAGCGCCTCGGCGTCGGGCCCATCCGGTGGGGCCGCCAATGTGTGCAGCAGCGCGGCTGCGCCGCTGCGGAATTCGCGGTAGTGCTCCGCGAGCTGGCGGCGCAACTCGGGGGATCGTTCGGCCTGGGACCAGGCCTCCACGTAGGCGACGGCGATGCCCCGTCCGCTCTGCAGGGCGCCCCGGGCGGCCCCGATGGCACTTTCCCACGGGTCGCCGGCGGCGGTGCCGGCCGGGGCTTGCCGTACCTGCTGCTGCCAGCGCCGGGAGCACTCGGCCAGTGCCTCGTTGAGCAGCGCCTCTTTGGAGTCGAAGTGGTAGGTGATAGCGCCGAGGTTGGTGTTCGAGGCGGCGACGAGGTCGCGGGCTGTGGTGCGCGCGTAGCCGCGTTCCTCGATGCAGCGCATCGCGGCATCGAGCAGGCGCTCTCGATTTCCGGTCCTGCGGGTCACGGGCGGCGGCTCCCTATTGACTGAGACAAATGTCTGATACGTTTGTCTCATGGGGTCGGAGGCCACTGTACCCCCCGTCGACGTGGCTGTTGTCGGAGCCGGGCTGGCCGGCCTGACGGCGGCTCGAGCGGTGCAGCGCGCCGGCAGAAGCGTCGTCGTCGTCGAAGCGCGCGACGAGGTCGGCGGACGGGCCTGCTCCCGCGAACTCGGCGGCCAGATGGTCGACTTCGGCGGCGAATGGATCGGACGGGCGCACCGGCGGATGCACCGCCTGGTGCGAGACCTGGGCCTCGACGTCGAGCCCGCGGCGAACCTCGGCCGGCCGGTACGCTGGCGCCTTCCGGATCGGTCGACCACCGGCCGGCTGCCGCCACCGCGGACCTGGCCCGGGTTGGCCCGCGCGATCGGTCGCGCGGCCTGGCAGTCGCGCGGGATCGACCCCGAAGCGCCGTGGACGGCGCGCCGGGCCGCCGAACTCGACAACCGGTCCGTCGCCGGATGGCTCGATGACCTCGGCCTCGATACCGAGGCCCGCAACCTGCTCGAGCGGCTCATCGGCTCGTTGGCCTGCCAGGCGTTGGACGCCATGTCGTTGCTGCACCTGCTGTGGCTGCTCCGGATCGCCGGTGGCCCGGTCCGCAGCATGAACGCGACCTTTCAGTGGCGGATCCGCCAGGGCGCCCAGCAGGTCGCGCGTCGGCTCGCCGAGCCGCTGGCCGTTGTGTTGAATACGCCGATCGAGCGGATCAGCCAGGACGGTGCCACCGCAGCGATCCAGGCAACGGAGCTGTCGGTGCGGGCCGGCCGGGTAATCGTGGCGGTGCCGGTGACCCAGTTGCCGACGATCTCCTTCGACCCGCCCCTGCCCGGCGATCTGCAGCGACTACCCGATCTTCACATCGGCCCGGGCACGAAGGTGATCGCCCTGCTCCCGCAGGGCCATTCGGTGCGGCACAACACGGTGCTCGGCGGTGGGACCCTGTGGGGCGGGTGGCGACGCGGTGACCGGGTGAGCGGGTTCGTCCCGCCCGCCGGTGCCGATGCGCACGACGACGCGCTGGTCGCGGACCTGGCGAGCGCCTTCGACGTGCGGCCCGACCAGTTGCGATCCCCGACGGTGATGCGCTGGGCCGATGAGCGGCACATCGGCGGCTGCGACGCGGTGTTCGCCCCCGGCCAGGTCTGTGCCCTGGGCCCGTTGCTGGCCCAGCCGCACGGGCTGCTGGAGTTCGCGGGCGCCGAGCGCAGCAGTTGGCCCGACAATATGGAGGGCGCAGTGCGCAGCGGCGAACGCGCGGCGCGCCGCACGCTGGCGGCCCTGAAGGACTCGCGTCTTTCCACTACACCCCGTAGTTGACCGCCGGGGACCAGCTGGGACACTGAAGGCTATGCCCAGCACCGACCGGCGGACCGGGGCCCTCGTGCGCGCCTCGGCGAAGCTCTTCGATGACGCCTGCGCCGTGATTCCCGGCGGGGTCAACTCGCCGGCCCGCGCGTTCGCCTCGGTGGGAGGTACGCCCCGGTTCATCACCGAAGCCCAGGGCTGCTGGCTCACCGACGCCGATCACAACCGGTATGTGGACCTGGTCTGCTCCTGGGGGCCGATGATCCTCGGCCACGCCTATCCGGCGGTGGTCGACGCGGTCCGCGCTGCTGCCGGTGCCGGGCTGTCGTTCGGGGCGCCGACGGCCACCGAGACCGAGCTGGCAGCCGAGATCATCGCCCGGGTGCCCGCCGTGGAAAAGGTCCGGCTGGTCAATTCCGGCACCGAGGCCACCATGAGCGCGCTGCGGCTGGCCCGCGGGTTCACCGGCCGGGCCAAGGTGGTCAAGTTCTCCGGCTGCTACCACGGCCACGTCGACGCGTTGCTCGCCGACGCCGGCTCCGGGGTGGCCACCCTGGCACTGCCGGCGTCGCCCGGTGTCACCGGTGCCACCGCCGCCGACACGATCGTGTTGCCCTACAACGACATCGCTGCGGTGCGCGCGGCGTTTACCGAATTCGGCGACCAGATCGCGGCCGTCATCACCGAGGCCAGCCCCGGCAACATGGGCGTAGTGCCCCCGGCGCCCGGCTTCAATGCCGCGCTGCGGGTCATCACCGCGCAGCACGGGGCGCTGTTGATCATCGACGAGGTGATGACCGGCTTCCGGGTGAGCGCCAGCGGGTGGTACGGGCTCGATCCGGTCGACGCCGACCTGTTCACCTTCGGCAAGGTGATCAGTGGTGGGCTGCCGGCCGCGGCCTTCGGCGGCCGGGCCGAGGTGATGGACCGGCTGGCGCCACTCGGACCGGTGTATCAGGCCGGCACGCTGTCGGGGAACCCGGTGGCCGTCGCCGCCGGGCTGGCCACGCTGCGCGCCGCCGACGCCGACGTCTACGCAGCACTGGACGCAGGCGCCGACCGGCTGACCGCGATGCTGTCCGAAGCCCTGACCGACGCCGGTGTGGCGCACCAGATTCCGCGGGCCGGCAACATGTTCAGTGTCTTCTTCACCGAGGAACCGGTCACCGACTTCGCCGCCGCTAAGGCGAGCGAGACGTGGCGTTTCCCGGCGTTCTTCCACGCGCTGCTCGATGCCGGCGTCTATCCGCCGTGCAGCGCCTTCGAAGCCTGGTTCGTCTCTTCTGCGCTGTCCGACGAGGCCTTCGAGCGGATCGCCGCAGCGCTGCCCGCCGCCGCCCGTGCCGCCGCCACCACCGGAGAGCCGAAACCCTGATGCAGACCCGCGTCCACCTGATCCGCCACGGCGAGGTCCACAATCCGGACCGCATTCTCTACGGCCGCATCCCGGGCTTCCGGCTCTCCGAGACCGGCCGCGCCCAGGCCGTCGCCGCCGCCGACATGCTGGCCGATGCCGACATCGTCGCCGTGATCGCCTCGCCGCTGCAGCGGGCCCAGGAGACGGCCGCGCCGGTCGCCGCCCGCCACGGCCTGCCGGTGGACACCGACGAGAACCTGATCGAATCAACCAATATCTTTGAGGGAAAACGGGTTTCGCCGGGCGACGGCGCCTGGCGCAACCCGCGGTACTGGTGGCATCTGCGCAACCCGCTCACCCCGACCTGGGGCGAGCCCTATGCCGAGATCGCCGCCCGGATGGCCACCGCGGTGGACAAGGCCCGGTCCCGCGCCGCCGGCCATGAGGTGGTGTGCGTCAGCCACCAGCTGCCGGTGTGGACGGTGCGGCAGTACCTGACCGGCAACAGGCTCTGGCACGACCCACGCCGGCGGCAGTGCGACGTGGGTTCGGTGACCACGCTGATCTATGACGGTGATCGGCTGGTCGACGTCGACTACCGTGTCCCGTCCGGCGGCTGACGATGCGGGCGGTGCTGATCGCCGGGGTGGTGGTGGCCGCCCTGATCTCGGGCTGCTCGGTCGGCGACGACGCGGTGACCCACGGCGGCACCTTCGAGTTCGTCTCGCCCGGCGGCAAGACCGACATCTTCTATGACCCGCCGGAGGCCCGCGGTAAGCCCGGCCCGATCTCCGGACCCGACCTGATGGACCCGCAGCGCACCATCGGCGTCGACGACTTCGGTGGCCGCGTCGTCGTGATCAACGTCTGGGGGCAGTGGTGCGGACCGTGCCGCACCGAAATCAGCCAGCTGCAACAGGTTTACGACGCCACCCGCGCCGACGGGGTGGCCTTTCTGGGCATCGACGTCCGTGACCCCGAGCCGCAGGCGTCCCGCGATTTCATCAAGGACCGGCAGGTGACCTACCCGTCGATCTACGACCCGGCGATGCGCACCATGATCGCCTTCGGCGGCCGTTATCCCTCATCGGTCATCCCGGCGACCATGGTGCTCGACCGGCAGCACCGGGTGGCCGCGGTGTTTCTGCGCGAGGTGCTCGCCGAAGACCTGCAGCCGGTGATACAGCGGCTGGCTGCCGAGGCGCCGCAGTGAACGGCCTCACCGCCACCGCCGCCACCGGCCCGCTGCTGCTGGCCGTCGCGGTGTCGGCGCTGGCCGGTCTCGTGTCGTTCGCCTCGCCGTGCGTCGTGCCGCTGGTGCCGGGCTACCTGTCGTACCTGGCGGCGGTGGTCGGCGTCGACGAAAAACCTCCGGCTGATGCGCTGCAGCCGCCCCGGTCGGCCCGGTGGCGTGTCGCGGGGTCGGCGGCGCTGTTCGTCGCCGGGTTCACCGCGGTGTTTCTGCTCGGCTCGGTCGCCGTGCTGGGCATGACCACCACCTTGATCCGCAATCAGCTGATGTTGGAGCGGATCGGCGGCGCGGTGACGATCCTGATGGGCCTGGTGTTCATCGGCTTCGTCCCGGCGCTGCAGCGCTCACTTCGCTTCACTCCGCAGCAGCTGTCGACGGTGCTGGGCGCGCCGCTTTTGGGCGCGGTGTTCGCCCTGGGCTGGACGCCGTGCCTGGGGCCGACGCTGACCGGGGTCATCGCCGTCGCCTCGGCCACCGACGGCGCCGGCGTGGCCCGCGGGGTGGTGCTGGTGATCGCCTACTGCCTGGGCTTGGGCATTCCGTTCGTGGCGCTGGCGTTCGGGTCGGCCAGCGCGGTGGCCGGCCTGGGCTGGCTGCGCCGCCACACCCGGGCCATTCAGATCGCCGGCGGGGTGCTGCTGATCGCGGTCGGGTTGGCTTTGGTGACCGGCGGCTGGGGGCACTTCGTGGCCGCGGTGCGCGACGGGCTGGTCTCTGACGTGAGGCTGCCGATCTGATGAGTACCACCACCCCGCCGCACCCCACCCCTCCACCGCGAGCAGACGCGAAAGCCCCCAAAACAGGTGGTTTTAAGGGGCTTTCACGTCTGCTCGGCGGGGTTACCGCCAGGGGCCGCAACACCTGGCGGGCGCTGACGTCCATGGGCACCGCGCTGGTGCTGCTGTTCCTGCTCGCGCTGGCCGCGATCCCCGGGGCACTGCTGCCGCAACGTAACCTCAACGCCGCCAAGGTCGAGGAGTACCTGGCGCTTCACCCGGTGCTCGGACCGTGGCTGAACCGGCTGGAGGCGTTCGACGTTTTCTCCAGCTTCTGGTTCACCGCCATCTACGTGCTGCTGTGCGTGTCGTTGATCGGCTGCCTGACCCCGCGGACCCTCGAACACCTGCGCAACCTGCGCGCCCGCCCGGTCGCCGCGCCGCGCAACCTGGCCCGGCTGCCCAAACACGCCGAGACGCAGCTGACCGGCGATCCCGAGAAACTCGCCGCCGAAATGTCCGGGCGGCTGCGCGGTTGGCGGCGGATCACCCGCGCAGAAGGCGGCACCGTCACGGTGTCGGCGGAGAAGGGGTATCTGCGCGAATTCGGCAATCTGATCTTCCATTTCGCGCTGCTTGGCCTGCTGGCCTCGGTCGCGGTCGGCCGGCTGTTCGGCTACGAGGGCAACGTCATGGTCATCGCCGACGGCGGGCCGGGGTTCTGCTCGGCATCTCCGGCCGCCTTCGACTCCTTCCGCGCCGGCACCACCGTCGACGGCACCCGGCTGCACCCGATGTGCATCCGGGTCAACGACTTCGACGCCAACTACCTGGTCTCCGGGCTGGCCACCTCGTTCACGGCGCACATCGACTACCAGGCCGGCGAGGACCTGCGCGCCAACCGGTGGCGCCCGTATCTGCTGGAGGTCAACCATCCGCTGCGGGTGGGCGGCGTCCGGGCCTACCTGCAGGGGCACGGCTACGCCCCCAGCTTCACGGTGATCTTCCCGGACGGCCAAACCCGCACCCAGACCGTCCAGTTCCGCCCGGACGACCCGTTGACCCTGCTGTCGTCGGGGGCGGTACGGATCGACCCCCCGGCTGGGACCTATCCCGACGCCACCGAACGCCGCAAGCACCAGATCGGGATCCAGGGGCTGTTCGCGCCGACCGCGGAGTTCGACCGCGGGCTGCTGTCGTCGCGGTTCCCGGCGCTACACGACCCCGCGGTGGCGGTCGACGTCTACCGCGGCGACACCGGCCTGGACACCGGCCGCCCGCAGGGGCTGTTCACCCTGGATTCCCGGCTGATC
The DNA here is from genome assembly GCF_001667945.1 of Mycolicibacter sinensis. Taxonomy (GTDB): domain Bacteria; phylum Actinomycetota; class Actinomycetes; order Mycobacteriales; family Mycobacteriaceae; genus Mycobacterium; species Mycobacterium sinense_B. Next base: position 10,550 of record NZ_LZJK01000049.1, read on the forward strand.
CACCAGGGCCGCCTGACCAAGGCGGCCCGGTCCAACCTCAAGCCCGGTGAGGAGATCCGCCTCGACGACGGCACCCGGGTGCGCTTCGACGGCGCCGTGCCGTTCATCAACATCCAGCTGTCGCATGATCCGGCCCAGGTCTGGGTGCTGGTGTTCGCAATGACGATGATGGCCGGCCTGGTGGTCTCCCTGGTGGTGCGCCGGCGCCGGGTCTGGATCCGGATCACGCCCGCCGCCGGTACGGTGAACGTCGAGCTGGGCGGGCTGGCGCGCACCGACAACGCCGGCTGGGGTGACGAGTTCGAGCGATTGAGCGCGCGGTTGTTCGGCAAGGAGAGCTAGATGAACCCCGCTGTCGACGATGCGGAGCGCAGCGACGAGGAGGAGCAGCGGCCATGAACACAAGTCACATCGACGTCGGGCTGGCCCGCTATTCCGACTGGGCGTTCACCTCGGCGCTGATCGTGCTCGTCATCGCGCTGCTGCTGCTGGCCGTCGAACTGGCCTACAGCCGTGCCCGCAGGCCCGCCGAGGCCGAGCTGGTGGCCGCCGGGGCGGTGCGCGCCGACAGCACCACCCCCGGGGTGGTGGCGCCGGCGGCGCGGCGGCCGCTCGGTGAGCGGGTGGGTCGCGCCGGGCTGGCGCTGGTCTACCTGGGCATCGCCCTGCTGCTGGCCTGCATCGTGTTCCGCGGCGCCGCCACCTTGCGCCCGCCGTGGGGCAACATGTACGAGTTCATCAACCTGACCTGCTTCTCCGGGCTGGTGGCCGCCGCGGTCGCGTTGCGCCGTCCGCAACACCGCAGCCTGTGGGTGTTCGTGCTGCTGCCGGTGCTGATCCTGTTGACGGTCTCCGGGCGCTGGCTCTACGCCACCGCCGCACCGGTGATGCCGGCGCTGCAGTCCTACTGGCTACCGATCCACGTGTCGGTGGTCAGCATCGGCTCGGGGGTGTTCCTGGTGGCCGGCGTGGCCAGCATTCTGTTCCTGGTGCGGTCGTCGCGGTTGAGTGACCCCGAGGCGCCCGGCGCGCTGGCCCGGATGGTGCGCCGGCTGCCGGACGCGCAAACCCTGGACCGCATCGCGTATCGGACGACGATTTTCGCGTTTCCGGTGTTCGGCTTCGGAGTGATCTTCGGCGCAATCTGGGCCGAAGGTGCGTGGGGCCGCTACTGGGGTTGGGACCCCAAGGAGACGGTGTCGTTCGTCGCCTGGATCATCTATGCCGCCTACCTGCATGCCAGGTCGACGGCCGGGTGGCGCGACTACAAGGCGGCCTGGATCAACGTGGCCGGCTTCGTGGCCATGATCTTCAACCTGTTCTTCGTCAATCTGGTGACCGTCGGACTGCACTCCTATGCCGGGGTCGGCTAACGCTGCTGACAGATACGCTTAGGTCGCCTGCGCTACCCTGCGCTTACAGACGTCCACCGACTCGACCCAACCACCGTGATGGGGGAGATATCAGTGTCTGACCATGCACCGGGTGATGCCACCCAGGGCCACGACATGACGGATCATCCGACCACCCAGTTCCGGCCGTACCAGCAGGTCGCCGGAGCTGACGACACGCCCGCCGGCACCCCTGCCGTCAACCCCGACACCGGGTCGTTCAACCGGCAGGCCGACGCCGCGGAAGGCACCGAAACTTCGGCGACCAGGTCTTTCGGGGGCTTCCGCACCGAGCGCCGGTTCTCCGAACCGCTCGACCCGTGGCCGTCACCCGGGGAGACCCAGGCCCAGCAACAGCAGTGGAACCCCGGCCCGGCGACCTGGGTCCCGCAGCCGATGGAGAACCCGGCCCCGGTCTACTACGGCGGCGCCCCCAGCGGCGGGAACGCCCCGTATCGGCCCGCGGAGCCCATCGCGCCGTTCTCGGACCTGTCCACCACGTCGCTGTTGCGGCAGGTCAAACCGCCGCCGACGTCCGGCTGGCGCCGACTGCTCTATGTGCTGTCCGGCCAGCTGATCAACGTCGGGGAGAGCCCGCGCACCGCGCGCTACAACGACCTGGTGGTGCAGGTCAACCGGCCGCTGCAGGGCTGTCACCGGATCGCGGTGCTGTCGCTGAAGGGCGGCGTGGGCAAGACCACCATCACCGCGACGCTGGGGGCCACGTTCGCCTCCATCCGCGGTGACCGGGTGGTGGCCGTGGACGCCAACCCGGACCGGGGCACGCTGAGCCAGAAGGTGCCGATGGAGACCCCGGCGACGGTGCGTCACCTGCTGCGCGACGCTGACGGCATTCAGCGCTACAGCGACGTCCGCAGCTACACCAACCAGGGCCCGAGCCGGCTGGAGGTGCTGGCCTCCGAGAGCGACCCGGCGGTGTCCGAGGCGTTCAGCGCCGAGGACTACGCCCGCACCCTGCAGGTGCTGGAGCGGTTCTACAGCCTGGTCTTGACCGACTGCGGCACCGGCCTGATGCACTCGGCCATGTCAGCGGTGCTGGCCAAGGCCGACACCATGATCGTGGTGAGCTCCGGGTCGGTCGACGGCGCCCGCAGCGCCTCGGCGACGCTGGACTGGCTGGATGCGCACGGCCACGAGGAGCTGGTCCGCAACTCGATCGCGGTCATCAACGCGGTGCGGCCGCGGGGCGGCAAGGTGGACATGCAAAAGGTGGTCGACCACTTCTCCCGGCGCTGCCGCGCGGTGCGCCTGGTGCCGTTCGACCCGCACCTGGAGGAGGGCGCCGAGATCGATCTGCTGCGCCTCAAGCGGGACACCCGCGAGGCGCTGGTGGAGCTGGCCGCCATCGTCGCCGAAGCGTTCCCGGGCGACGACCGGTTCAACCAGCACTTCGTCTAGATCGAGCCGCTACGGCTGGTTGTCGCCGTGGCTGAGCTGCCACAGGAAGTCCGGGTCGTCGTCTGGCCCGATGACGCGCGTCTTCGGCCGCGCCCGGCTGGCGCGCAGACCGATGTAGAGCAGTGTCCCCAAGGCTAGGACGAGGAGCAGGTAGAGCACTCGCGACACCTCCTGGCGCCGAATATACCGTTAGTGCCGCCGTACCCTCTGGGACCCGACAGTAGGCTTGGTGGACGTGACAGCAGGTGGTGCCCCATCGGGCCGTGCGATAGTCGATGTGGCCGTGTACGCCGCGGCGCGGCTGGGGCTGCTGATCGTGCTGAGCGCGGCGATCTACGGGGTCGGGCGGCTGATCGGGCTCAGCGACTTCCCGCCGATCGTGGCGGTGCTGCTGGCGCTGATCATCGCGTTGCCACTGGGCATGTGGGTGTTCGCTCCGCTGCGCCGGCGTGCCACCGCGAGCATGGCGTTGGCCGGCGAGCGGCGCCGGCGCGACCGCGAGCAGTTGGAAGCCCGGCTGCGCGGGGAATCCGACTGAGCCACCCGGCCTGAGCCACCCGGCCTGAGCCGCCCGCCCTGAGCCGCCGATGGCGCCTTTCCCCACGCGTCACGCCAGTCACTTGCGTACCGTGGGCGCGGGGGTGAGATGTTTCTCAAAACGATTGCGCCTGCGCTATCACCGAGTGGTGACCTCGGTGTTGATAGCACCTGCGATATCCGATTCAGAAAGATCCGCATGCCCCTGAGCTGGGGCTCCTGGGACTCGTGGGACCGGCTTGTCACGCCAGCCCCAACGCCACCGCCTCCACGATCGCCCACAGCAGCATCGCCAGCCCGGTATCACGCAGCACCGGAATCAACGCGGCGCCCCCCTTGCCGGCGCGCACCGGGGCCGCGGCCCGCACCGCCAGCGGCGCGGCGATCAGCCCGGCCGCGCACCAGGGGGTGGCCCGCATCAGCGCCAGCGTCAGCACCCCGGCCAGCGCCAGCAGCAGCTGAAACAACACCCGGGTGCGGGCGTCGCCCAGCCGCACCGCCAGAGTGATCTTGCCGGCCGGCTTGTCGGTGGCGATGTCGCGCAGGTTGTTGGCCACCAGCACCGCCGACGACAGCGAGCCCACACCGACGGCCAGCGCCGCCCCGACCCAGTCCACCCGCAGCGCCTGGGTGTACTGGGTGCCCAGCACGGCAACCAGACCGAAGAACACGAACACGGCCACCTCGCCCAGGCCGGTGTAGCCGTACGGCCGCGACCCGCCGGTGTACAGCCACGCCCCGGCAATGCAGGCCGCACCCACGGCCAGCAGCCACGGGGCGGACAGCAGCGCCAGCGCTAGACCAGCCAGCGCCCCCACCGACAGCGCGGTGATCGCCGCGGTCAGCACCGCTCGCGGGGTGGCCAGCCGCGAGCCCACCAGCCGCAGCGGGCCAGTCCGGTTGTCGTCGGTGCCGCGGATGCCGTCGGAGTAGTCGTTGGCGAAGTTCACCCCGATGATCAGCGCGACCGCGACGGCGAGCGCCAGCAGCGCCTTCCACCACACCGCGGCGCCCAGCCAGGCGGCCGCGCCGGTTCCGGCGATCACCGGGGCGATCGCGTTGGGCAGGGTGCGGGGCCGGGCGCCTTCGATCCACTGTGCAAAGCTGGCCTTTTGCGACATGGGCACGATCCTTGCATGCGGGAGGAGCACACCTTGCTGGGCGTGATCGGCGGTAGTGGCTTCTATTCGTTCTTCGGTGCCGACGCGCGCCGGGTGGCGTGCGAAACCCCCTACGGTAAGCCCAGCGCGGACATCACCGTCGGTGCCGTCGGCGGTCACGAGGTCGCATTCCTGCCCCGCCACGGCGAACGGCACGAATATTCGGCGCACACGGTGCCGTACCGGGCAAACATGTGGGCGTTGCGGACACTGGGGGTGCGACGGATCCTGGCGCCCTGTGCGGTCGGCAGTCTGACACCCGAGCTGCCACCCGGGTCGGTGGTGGTGCCCGATCAGCTGGTGGACCGCACCCGGGGCCGCGCCGACACCTACTTCGACGACGGCGGTGTGCACGTCGAATTCGCCGATCCGTACTGCCCGGTGCTGCGGACCGCGGTGACCGGCCTGCCCGACGTCGTCGACGGCGGCACCATGGTGGTCGTCCAGGGCCCGCGGTTCTCCACCCGCGCCGAAAGCCAATGGTTCGCCGCGGCGGGTTTCCGCCTGATCAACATGACCGGCTACCCCGAAGCGGTACTGGCTCGCGAGCTGGAAATGTGCTACGCCGCAATCGCATTGGTCACCGACCTCGACGCCGGTGTCGACGTCGGCAGCGGCGTGAAGGCCGTCGACGTCTTCGCCGAATTCCAGAAGAACATCGAGCCGTTGAAAAAACTGGTGCGGCAGGGCATTGAACGCGTCGACGAAGAGCGCACCTGCACCCACTGTCTGCCGCACGAGGGCATTCAGCTGCCGTTCGAGCTGCCGTAGCTCAGAGGTGGGCGGCCGCGTAATCGGCACCCTGCTCGGTCATCCCGTTGACGCCGTAGGACGCGTGCGCGAAGGGCGGCCCGCCGGCCGGGGCGCCATTGCAGATGGTGTCACCGTCGGCACACAGCTGCAGCGTCTTGGACGCGTACAGCGGCCCGATCCGGACCGGCGGTGCGCCGTTGGGCTGCAAGAACTCCGCCGAAGGCGTGCCGAACAGGACGACGGCGGCGACGTGGTTGGCCACCGACGCCGGCATCGGCCGCGGGATGAACGCGAGATACTCGGCGGGTACCTCTTTGGGAATCTCGGCCGAGGTGGTGTAGCCGGCCAGCGCCGCGCCCTGCGAGAAGCCGCCGAGCACCATCCGGGTGTTGGGGCAGTTCGCGGCGGTGTTCTCGATGTGGGTGGCGGCGTCGCGGATTCCGTCGACGACGGTGCGGGCGAAGTCGACGCCGCCACTGAAGTCGCTGCTGGCGGCATAGTTGACCGGATACACCTCATAGGTGCGCGCACCCACCTTGGCGTGCAGCGCATCGACGAAGGCTTGGCCGATGCCGCCGACGCCGGGTGGCTCGCCGGTGCCCCGCGCGAACACCACCTCCACGTCCGGGCAGGGTTGTGCCGAGACCTCCGCGACGCCCGGGGCCAGCAGTGCGCTACCGCATATCACCATCGCGGCGACCAGGAGCCGGGTGACGGGGCGTGCCGTCGTTGCAACGAGTTGGATGTTCATCGTGACCTCATGCGTATCGTCCAGCCGAGCCAGCTAAAGCGCAGTGTCGGCTACCCGGCGTCCTCGTCCGATAAACGCTGCGAGCCGTCAATTGCGGTGCGAGTGGCCGTGCATCAGCGGGGCGTCGCCGGCCGAGTCGCCGGCGCCCCGGTAGATCTTCGGCGCGCCGGCCGGGGAGGGTGCCGTCGAGTTCTCCGACCGGAAGATGCGCGGTGCGCCGGCGTCACCGGGCTTGGGCCGGTCGCCATCGGGCAGGGCCAGCCGGCCGGCGATGATCGCGACCACCAGGGCGCACAGCGCCAGCCCGCACAGCACCACGTCGAAGGTGCTGGTGATCTGCTGCGCGAGCCCGTTGCCATAGACGGGGTTCGCCAGCGCCTCGGCTCGCTGTGCCTCCGCCAGCCGCGGTGCCAGCCCGATGCCCACCACCAGGCGTGCGATCGTGAACCCGAACAAGACCGCAGCCACCGACCACAGGGCGGCCGCCGGAAGCGTCCGATTGCCCAGATTGATCCGCAGCCAGATCGCGACCACCGCGGTCACCACGTCGAAGGACGCCATCGCCGCACTGTCATACGGCGAACGCGGTAGATCCAGACCGGCGGCTACCGCGAGGTCGGTGATCCGCATCAATACCGAACCCAGGCACCAGACGATGATGAGCAGCAACGTATTACGCGTGGCGCCCAGCCAGGTCGTGGCCGATACGTCGCGCACCGCAGCCACCGCGAAGATCGCCGCCGCGGCCACCCACACCAGGTAGCCCTCGAATCCGACGCCGGCGGTGGAGGTGTTCTGCGCGATACCGTGAAATCCGTCGATGACCCGGCCCACCGGCAGCGCCCACACCAGTACCCCGGCCAGCAGGGTGGCGCCGCCGAGCAAGACCACACCGAGCTGGGAGGCTTTGTCGCGCCGCAGAATCCAGCGCGACGCGGTGAACACGGCGACCCAGGCCACCAGCCCGTACACCAGCGCGGTCACGATGATCGCGACATGCTGCGTACCGAAGTCGCCGGCCGAGTGCGCATCGGGCAGGGCGTAGCGCACCCGCCAATACAGATTGAACAACACGCTCAAGGCAGCGCCGACGATCGCGGCGTAGCCAAGGACCCGGGCCCCGCGCTGCCAGAACCGGACCGGTCCGGCGAGCACTGGCTGCCCGGCGAGTAAGGCACCGGTGGCCCCTAGCCAGGCCCCCGGTCCCACACCGCCCGGCGGACGGGAGCTGCCGCCGAAGCGGATGGTTTGCACGACGTCGGCGACCGCTACGGCCAGCACCAGCAAGAGGTACGGCGCGCTGAGCAACCGGCGCAGCCGCCCGGCGAGCGCGGGGTTGGCATGCCGGCCCCGCATCGCCCAGGGGCCGACATAGGTCACGACGACTGACCCCAGTGCGAGCACCGTTACCGCGGCCAGCACCGCCAGCAACCTGGTGTCGCTGCCGGGAATTCCGGCCCCGAAATACAGGCTCCAGGGCAACGCCGGGGCAGCGCACAGCAGTATCGCGGCGGTCACGTCCCGGCCGCTGTTCCAGCGCCTGGTCGACTCCGCGATCACCTGCTCACCATAACCGCGGGGCGAGGGTGCGCCGCTGATCAGCGACGTTCGCGCCGCCGGGATATTGGTTCGCGCGGCTAAACTGGCGAATCGGAGCCGGCGGCGGAAGGAGGCGCGCAGATGGATGTCGCGCTGGGCGTCTCGGTTACCGGCGCGCTGGCCCGCCTGGCGCTGGTCGAATCGGATGCCTACGGCGATGCCGTGCTCGACGAGTCGATGCTTGACCTGACGCAGGATCCGGTCGGAACGCTGGCCGAGACGGTGACCGGGACGCACCGGATGCTCGCCGACGAAGGCCATCGGCTGGCCGCCACCCGGCTGTGCTGGCCGGATCCGGAATTGCTGGCCGAACTTCGTCGGGCGCTCGCCGACGCGGGCGTCGAGAACGTCTCCGAGCAGTCTCATGCGCGCTCGGCGGTGGCCTTGGCGCGCGATGTTTCGGGTGACGACGGTGAAACGGCCATGCTGTCGCCGGCGGCGACGATGGCCGCACCCGCGGTGACGGCCGCTGAGTCGACGATGGCGGCGGCCGCGTTGCCCGATACTGAGACCGCGGACGCGACAGCCACCGCGGTGACGCCGGGGGTCGGCGGTGCTGAGCCCGAGCAACAGCTGGCGTACTCGCTGACCGACGACGACTCCGAGTTGCTGCCGGTGGAGTACGCCGACGATGACTACGACTACGACGACGACCAAGCCGAGGCCGCCAGCGGCGAGGTCGAGGCGTTGCCGCCGCCGGTGGGCCGCGCACTCCTGGTGGGCAGCACGGTCGGCGGCATCCTGGTCGCCGGCTGCGCCGCGTTGGCCGTGGCGGTGACGGTGGGCATCCGCCCGACAGCCGCGGCTACCCAGGTGGAGCCTCCGGTGGTCGCGCAACCGCTGCAGCCGCAGCCGGTGCCGGGCAACTTCCTGCCCGCATTGCCCGCCCCTAAGCCGGTATCCGCGCCCCCGCCGCAGGCACCGTTGCCCAAACCCGCTGTGGCCCCGGTGCTTCCGGAACCACCGGCTGCGGTCGCCCCTCCTCCGGTGGTGGCCCCGGTTGTGCCGCCTGCCGTGCCGTCAGCCCCGGCGGTGATCCCGTTCCCGATTCCGATTCCGATCATCACCGGACCGATTGGCGGCGGCGGCGGTGGGCGGGGCGGCTCAGGTAGCACCGGCTGCGGTCGCCCCTCCTCCGGTGGTGGCCCCGGTTGTGCCGCCTGCCGTGCCGTCAGCCCCGGCGGTGATC
>NZ_LZJK01000050.1 GCF_001667945.1 Mycolicibacter sinensis
TCAGCGACACACCCGATACCAAGTCCAGCACCGTCTGCCCCGACCCCCGAAACCCCACCACCCCAGGGGACTCACCCCGAAGGACCTTCGCCGCGAGACATATCGAAGGCTGCGTCGGCACTGGCAGTTCCGTAACGAACTAAGGTTATTCGAGATCGGACACACACGCGAGTACGGCGTCCACGTGTATGGCGGTCGATCTGAGATCCGGTTTCTGCAAGGAGCGTGGTTATACCACCCGGATACCGTGAGACGCTCCTTCCATCACGACGGCTCTGGCTCGGCGCCCGGAGTGAAGGACGAAGACAGTGGATGGGATCTCCGCCCTCACGCTCAGCGGATCATCGAAGTCGGCGAACCACAACTTGAGACCTGGGCAGCCCTCATCGACGAACCTGGCACGCCGCCTGGTGAGGCTCGCATGCTGTATCCGGTCAACCGGGCCAGCGCGACTGTGCTCGATAAGATTGCGGCTGCACCTCGCCTCGGGGACATCAACTTCGACTGGACGTACGGCTGGAACGAGACGACTGATCGAAAGCGGGGGTTCTTCAGATCTGCGTCGACGCTTCCTGATCGTTGGGAGGATGCCATTCTCCAGGGTCCCCACTTAACCGTTGCCACACCGCTGAATCAGCAACCCAATGCACCGATGCGCCACAGCAAGGACTACTCGACGATTGACCTAGACGCGATCGGTGAGGATCTTATACCGCGTACCAACTACCAGATCGCGAAGCCGTACTCTGAGTACGTCGCCGCCTACCCGAAATGGCATGGCGTACCCAGTTCGGCTTACTTCCGGCTCGCCTGGCGTGAGATGTGCGATACGGCGATGGTCCGAACCTTACATCCGGCACTGCTGCCCGTTGGCCCCAGCCACGTCGGTGGTCTGCTGTCATTGTCGACCAACGAACCCTCAGACCTTGCGGTTATGGCAGGGTTCACGGCGTCAATCGTCGCGGACTTTCTGATCAAGGTCATGGGGGTCGGCCACGTCAAAACCTCATCATTGGGAAAGATCCCCCACATCCGGAACCACCCCCTTGAACACCAACTCATACTGCGCATACTCCGCCTAAATTGCCTTGTCCACCCGTACGCCCCGCTCTGGGGGGAGCTTTACGAGGGTGCATGGCAGCAGGATTCGTGGGTACCGCACATCGGCGTCGACTATGCCGACCGGACCCCGTTGGGTGAGGTCGGCCCGAAATGGGAGTGGGCGACCCCGCTGCGCCGCGCCGTCGACCGCCGGCAAGCGTTGGTGGAGATCGACGCCATCGTCGCGATCATGCTGGGCATCACCGCCGAGGAACTCACCACGATCTACCGCACCCAGTTCCCGGTGCTGCAGAAATGCGAGCGCGACGCCCTCTACGACGCCACCGGACGCCAACTGCCCGGCAAGCTCGCTGCGCAGTACCGAAAGAACGGCGCGCTCAAGGCCGACGAGCTGACCGTCGACGGGGTCACCTACGTCGAACCCTTTGTCAGTGTCGACCGCGAACGCGACATGGAACTTGCGCACAACCACTTTAGTAACACGATGAGGAGTTTAGAATAACGTTGTTATTGGGTCTGAGGTATTGCATCGGCCGATACGATTAATTGCGACACCAAAAATTGCGTGAGGAATGCTTATGTTAGCTCCTTGGGGACCATGGGTTTGGAGAATTCGTGATCTGAGCAGTCCTAAACGGGCTACGCAGCTCCTTGAGACTGCTCGCGCTCACTTGGACCGTGAGCTGATCCTCGATCTGTCCCGCGTCGGTAGCGTGTTTCCGAATGGGGCGGTTCCGTTCGCTGCGAATCTTGCTTTTCTGCGTGCAACCACGAGCCAACGGATCACCGTTCGCATGCCAGACGATTCCCGCCTCCATCACATTGATGACCCCTTGACCGTCGAAAGTTACGATCGGTGGGGTGGTGATACTCTCACGCACTCGGTTTGGAGGTACGACACCGAGTCAGATGCTCAAAAATTGACAAATATGTATATGGAGGCGCTTACTGACCAGGTTCAGTGCGAAGAGGGCGTGATTGACTCGATCACATGGTGCCTCTACGAAGTGATGGACAACGTCTTTGCTCACAGTCATGCGAGTTCTGGTTACGTCATGATGCAGCTCCATAGGGCTGAACGACGGTGCGTGATTGCAGTCGCCGATACTGGGATCGGGATTCCGCGATCCATCGCCCCGGCAATGGATCCGCCAAGGGAAGTCTTGCAGGACCACTCTGCTTTGATCGAGTTTGCGCTTGAACAAGGCGCAACAAGCAAGGGTGGGGCACACCAAGGGAACGGTCTCTATGGCCTGCGGCGAGCGGTCGAGGTCAACGGGGGAGTCTTAAACGTGACTTCGGGTTGGGGGCATTGGACATTTCAGAACGATCAAGTTCGACGAAATACGGATCGATCGCGTGAATTGCCTGACAGAAACAATCATCTGTCAACTCTGGTTGACTGGCAATTGAATTGCGCTCAAAAGGTTCGCATTGACGAAGCGCTCGGTGGCTCGCCGATAAATGATTTTCTGGAGACCATCGAAGACGATGAAGGTATGTATCGTATCTCTGTGAGTGAGATTGAAGAATCTCTTGGCTCCCGAAAACTGGGGTCCGAGATTCGCACTCGTTTGGAGAATTACATGAGCGCTGGCGCGCAGTATGTGACACTTGATTTCAAGGGTGTCGGAGTAGTCTCATCTAGTTTTGCTGACGAGGTGCTGGCGAAGCTCGCCAGTGACATGGGTGAGCTTGAGTATCGCCGCCGCGTGTTCGTGGACAACGCCTCACCTACGAACCGTGCACTGATCGAGCGGGCAATCGCGTTGCGGCTGGCCGAGTCAGAATCGGGACGAGCGTGGCTCTCCGAGTGAAACCTGCTGTGAAGATGACGAATTGTGTCCCAGGCGCGGGCATATTGTCTACCGATATTTCTGTAGGCAGGTAGGTCCGCGTATGGGTGCCTTACTCCCCACACTGCAAGCCGATCACCTGCGCGAAGGCCTGACCGACTACCTGGCCACCACATTCGCACTGACCGATCCGGACGCCCAAGCCGCGCTCACGGACTTCATCGGCGACCCCGACGCCGGCATGTTCAAAGGCCCGTACGTGCGGCTGCGGCTGCCATTCGCCCCCGCCGGTGGTGATTGGAACGATCACCTCGACTGGTGGCCGGAGGGTTTCACTCCGTACGGGCATCAAGCGGCCGCGTTCGAGCGACTGTCCACGAAGTATCGGGACCGGCCGCAACCGACGTTGGTTACTACCGGGACCGGCTCGGGCAAGACCGAGGCGTTCTTGATCCCGATCCTCGATCATGTGCTGCGAGCCAAGAAGGCCGGCGTCACCGGGATGAAGGCGCTGATCCTGTACCCGATGAACGCGCTGGCCAACGACCAGGAGCAGCGCCTGGCCAAGCTGATCACCGGCGATCCGCGCCTGGAAGCCGTCACCGCCGGGCTCTACACCGGCGAACAGACCAGCGGCGGCCGCACCCGAGTCTCCGAACACGGGCTCATCACCGACCGCGCCTTGATGCACGACGCCCCGCCGGACATCTTGCTGACCAACTACAAGATGCTCGACCACCTGCTGCTGCACCCCGGTCGCGCCGAGATGTGGCGGCGCTCCGCGGACTCGTTGTGCTATCTGGTGCTCGACGAATTCCACACCTATGACGGTGCGCAGGGCACCGACGTGGCGATGCTGCTGCGCCGCCTTGGCCTCACCCTCAAAGCCCATTGGACTTCCGCTTCGAAGGAGACCGAAGCCGACCGGCGCCGCCCGCTGGGCAAGATCACCCCGGTCGCCACTTCGGCGACACTGGGGTCCGGTGGTGCGCCGACCGCGATGGTCGACTTCGCCCACACCGTGTTCGGCGAGAAGTTCGGCGATGATGCGGTGATCGGGGAGACCCGCCTGGATGCCGAAGAATGGTTTGCTGAGCGAACCGGGCTGCGCGACAACGAGTTGACTCCGCTGAGCCCGGTGCTGCCCGAAGCATTGGAACCGATCGAGCAAGCTCGGGAGGAGAGCGGCGACAACACTGCCATCGCCGCTGCGGTGTTCGGCGCGCTGTTCGATTCAACTGGGGGAGCTGTCGGCACCGCCGACATGCTCGACCAGATCAAACGTCACGACCTCATCAAGGCTGTGTTGCGCAACGCGGTCGATGCGATCTCGATCGCCGATCTTGCCGTGCGCGTATTTCCACCGGTGGTCGGTGGGCTTGATGCTGGGCGCATCCAAGCCGCTCCGGTGCGGTTCCTGCAGTACGTTCTCGCCTTGCTGTCCCACATTCGGGCCGAAGCCGGCCGCGCCGCACTTGGTGTCGATGTGCACCTGTGGATCCGCGAACTCAGCCGCGTCGACCGTGCGGTGCGAGCGACTGCCGCCTACCGCTGGTCCGATGATGGCACCGCTGCCGATGAATCTGAGCTGTATCTGCCAGCGGTGTTCTGCCGGCATTGCGGACGCTCCGGCTGGGGAGCCCGCTTGGCTCCAACTGGCAGCGCCCTCGATGTCACCGATGAAGCTATCCGTGCCGACCATGCGGCTGGTGCATCCCGATTCCGGGCGTTGATCTCCGCACCTGCCGAAGCCCACATCACCGAGCCGGTGGAGGGCCTGGTCTGGTTTCACCTCGACCACCGCGAACTACAGACCAGCGCACCCGATCCGGATGACCCCGACCGGGTCAACGGTCGGATCCTGCCGGTGCTCACCCTCGTCGGCCCGGATGCCGACGACGAATCCACCAAAGACGTCTGCCCAGCCTGCGGCGGCGTCGACGGCATCCGGTTCCTCGGCGGCGCAGTGGCCACCCAACTGTCGGTGACCCTGTCCAACCTGTTCGGCGACAAGAACCTCGACAACGCCGAGAAAAAAGCGCTGATGTTCACCGACAGTGTCCAAGACGCGGCGCACCGGGCCGGGTTCGTGCAAGCACGCTCCCACAGCTTGAGCCTGCGCACCGCGTTGCGCGGCGCACTCGGCGACGGTGAACTCAACCTCACCGAACTCGCCCAGGCTGTTGTGACTCGCGCTGGCACCGACCCGGTGTTGCGCTACCAGTTGCTGCCACCCGACATCGTCGACCAGGACGCGTTCGTCGCGTTCTGGCAAGCTGGCGCGCATCCCAACACCCGTCGGGCCGCGGAGAACCGAGCCAAGCAGCGGCTGCAATTCGACATCGACCTGGAATTCGGGTTGCAATCGCGCACCGGGCGCACCCTGGAACTCACCGGCAGTGTCGCCGCAGAGGTGTACCTGGGAGCACCCGGGCGGGCGGCAATCATCGGCAGCCATGCCGCCGACAGCGTTGCTACGCAGATCCCATTGTCTGGGGTCGACGATGCCGCCCTGGCCCGGTGGGTGCGCGGCACCGTCGAACGTATCCGGACCCAGGGCGGCATCCACCACGACTGGTTGCGCCGCTACGTCGAGAAGAACGCTAAGCGCTACCACATCTGGGGCGGCCGCCCCCGCGGAAAAGGCATGCCCGCCTTCCCGAAAGGCCGACCCGCACCGGCATTCCCTGCACTCAAATCCGGCAACCATGCATTGCCCGAAGGATTCGACGCGATCACCCCGTCTACATCGTGGTACGCGAAGTGGGCGTCGCAGTGCCTGGGTGTCAGCCCCCACGACGCCGCATTCCTGGCCAAGGCCTTGTTCGCTGAACTGGCCACCGAGCTGGTGCTTAGTGCCATCACCACCGAGACCGGCACCATCGCTTACGGGTTGGCTCCCACCACCATCATGGTGAGCACACCGACCCTGGATGCGTTGCGCGCTGGCCGGCATCTGTTGAGCTGCGACGTCTGCCAAACCCCGGTGCCGGGCAGTGCCACCACCGTCGACGAACTCGACGGTGCACCCTGCCTGCTGATCCGCTGCCCCGGTTACCTGCAGCGTGCCGAGCGGTTCGACAACTTCTACCGGCGGCTCTATAACTCCGGCGAGATGAAACGGGTGGTGGCGCGCGAACACACTTCACTGCTGGACCCCAAGGTCCGCCTCGGCTACGAGAAAGCGTTCAAAGCCGGCGGCACCGATCCGCAAGCACCCAACGTCCTGGTCGCCACCCCCACCTTGGAGATGGGCATCGACATCGGTGACCTATCCACGGTGATGCTTGGATCGCTGCCCCGCTCGGTGGCGTCGTATCTGCAGCGCGTCGGTCGAGCCGGACGACTCACTGGAAACTCGCTGGCACTGGCCTACGTTCGCGGCCGTGGCGAGCACTTGCCGAAACTCTTCGAACCACTCTCGGTGATCCAGGGCGACGTGCGCCCACCGGCGACCCTGCTCAACGCCGAAGAAATCCTGCAACGCCAATACCTCGCCCACATCATCGACCGGCTGGCCCGCGACCCGAACACCGTCGTCCCCAAGGATGCTCGGGCAGTATTCGGGGATACCAGCGACGACGGGTGGCTGGCCACGCTTCTCGACCTCGCGGTTACTCACGCCGATTCGCTGTTGGATGAGTTCCTGCGGCAGTTCGGTGAGCAGATTTCCGATCCCGCTGCCGGGGGTTTGCGAGCCTGGGCCAGCCCGCCGCCGCAGGGTGGGGTCAGTGGACTCACCGCGCATCTGAACGCTGCAGCCCACCAGTGGCGGATCGACCTCGACGAACTCACCCAGCGGTTGAAGTCGGTCGAGGATGAGCTGCCGGAATTCGAGCGGCGCGCCGAATCACCCGCGGCAACCGATGACGACCGGCGCGCCCTGCGGATTGCCAAAGGCTCCCGGAAACTACTGGGCAAGCAGATCACCTCGATCACCACCGACTATTGGATTGCGGTGCTGGAACGCTACGGTGTGCTGCCTAACTACACCTTGCTCGATGATTCGGTGACCCTCGATGCCGGCGTGACGTGGATGGACCCGGACAGCGGTGCCTACCAAGGGGATTCGCTGAGCTACCAGCGGGGCTCGCGAGTTGCGCTGACCGAGCTCGCACCCGGGGCTACCTTCTACGCGCAAGGGTTGGCCGTCACCATCGACGCTGTCGACTTGGGGACCGGCGAATCCAACATCTACTCCTGGCAGCTGTGCCCGCAATGCGGCTGGGCGGCGATCAGCCCATCGAAGATCGCCGCACAGCCGGTGACCAGCTGCCCACGCTGCAACAACACCGCCATCTCCGATGTCAGCCAACACCTGCCGGTTGTCGAGATGACTCGGGTCTCGGCGGAGGTGCGCCGCGACGAGGCCACCATCAACGACAACCGCGACGACCGCAAACGCGAACCCTTCACCGTGGTTACCGCCGCCGACATCGACCCGGCCCACGTCGGCCACACCTGGTTTCGCCCAGACGCGGAATTCGGTGCGCAATACCTGCGCCGCGTCGACATCCGCTGGCTCAACCTGGGCAAGCGGACCTCGCAGGGCAAGCCGCGGACCATCGCCGGACAGGAATCGGCGACCGGGCTGTTTCGGGTCTGCGCATCGTGCGGGCAGCTCGACACTCTGGCCGGCCGCAACACCCGCTACGAACACCGGCCCTGGTGCCGGTTACGGGATGCACCAACTGAGGATGTGCGGGAGATTGCGCTGGCGCGCACGTTGCGCACCCAAGCGGTGCTGCTGCACCTGCCTCCGCAGCTGGAATACGACAGCTTCGGCTATCCCAGCCTGGCTGCGGCACTGCTGCTGGGGTTGCGGCAGGTGATTGGCGGTTCACCGGAACACCTGGCTGCTGTCGTCATACCCGATGCGTTGCGCGCACCCGACCGGCGGGCCCTGTTGCTGCACGACACCGTGCCTGGCGGCACCGGCTATCTGGCCGAATTTGCCGACCACGCCAAGATTTGGGCGGCGTTGGCCGCAGCCCGTGCTGTTGTCGTGGATTGCCCATGCCAGCATGAGGACCGGCTGGCCTGCCACCGCTGCCTGCTGCCGTTCGCCTCACCGCATGAGCTGGACAAGGTGGCCCGAGCGACTGCGTTGAAACTGCTCGATGAAATTCTCGGTGTGCCGCAAGGCGCTAGCCCGAACCTGGCTGACTGGACTGCTGGCATCACCGAAACCGCGCCGCCACCGCCGGCGACCAGCGGTGAATCCTTCCTGGAACGCGAGTTCTACACCGTGTTCCTGGAGCGACTCAAGGGTATTGGCGCCACGGTCGTCGAGAAACCTGGCGTGTACGGGCCATCTGCGACTATCACCGTTCCGGGCGTCAAGCCGCGGAAATGGTCGCTGCGCCCGCAGGTAGCGCTCGGCTTCGTCCAGCCCGACTTCGAGTTGCAGACCGCGGACCCCGACGTGCCGAAGATCGCGATCTTCACGGATGGGCGTACCTTCCACGCGGTGCCAGGCTGCAACCGGCTTGCCGATGATGCCGAGAAACGCGAGAAGTTGCGTGCGATTGGCTATCTGGTGTGGTCGTTTGGGCACGATGACCTGCAACGGTTTAAAGCTGGGGACGTAGCTGATCCGGTGTGGTTCGATAAGACAGCGGCCGACATCGTCACTGGTCAGTTCAACGTGCAACCCGGGCTGGTTCGCCTGCTGTCGAAAGATCCGGTGTCGCAGCTGCTGGAGTTCATGCTCGACCCGGATTTCGACGCTTGGGAGCATTTCAGTACCTGGCTGCCGTACCTGTTCGTCACTGGCAGCAACCGGGCGAAGTCCGACCTGGAGACAGTAGGTGCGGCTGCTCTTGCAGCACTGGATGGGGGTGTGCCATTCCCGGCGTCGGGTGTCGACATGTGCTGGGCGTTCGCCGATGGCGGGGTGGCGGTGACCGCTGGCGTTCATGCTGTATCTGATCCGCCGCGCACGGTGCTCGCCGTCGATGACCGGGATGATCGGCTGGAAATCCTCGACGGCAAAGCTTGGAAGATCTGGCTGCGGCTGTCGAACTGGTTGGGCATCTGCGGCCGGCACCGAATCAGCACGCGCAGTCTGCTGTCGGCTGCGCCGGTTGAAGTTGAGTCGATGGTGGAGAGCGAGCTGGCCGGCGACTGGCAAGTGCTCTACGACGAAGCGGTCAGCGACGCCGAACGTAACTTGATCCGCGCTCTCGCCGATGCGGGTGCTGCGGTACCGATGCTGGGCTTTGAAACCGACAGTGGCGATGTGCTCGACTTCGCGTGGAGCGGTGCGCAGATCGGGGTGGTCTTCGACTCTGCTCCTGCTTTGCCAGGTTGGACACTGTGCCCGCCCGATGCCGGTGAGATCATCGCTGCACTGAAAACGAACGGAGTGATGTAGGTGGCTAACCTGGTCATCGCGTCGAACAGCAAGGCGATGTCCAAGCTGGACGGCTCGGTCAAAAACAAGGTGTACGACTTCTTCGAGAAGCTCACCGCGGACGACACCGCCCCCGGCTTGCACATCGAACCGCTGAAGCTGGCGATCGATCCGCGGGTGCGCACCGGTCGGGTCGACCAGAACTACCGTGCCGTGCTGTTCCGCGTCGACGACAAATCCAACGAGCGCACCTACATCTACATGGGCACCTGGGCGCACGACGAGGCGAACAAGCTCGCCGAACGCGCCACCCTGCGGGTCAACCCAATCAACGGGACGTTGGAGGGGTTGATCGGTGAGCCTGCCGAGTTCGTCGACAAACCGGCGACGGTCGAGACAACTGTTGAAGCACCGCAGCTTTCCTACCTGGCAGGCGTGGGCTACACGCTGGAGGACCTCACGGACCGGCTGGGTTTGGGTGCCGCCGTTGCCGCCCGAGCCATGGCGGCCCGCGATGAGGCTGCGCTGCTGGATGCCGCCGAAGGCGGACTAGATTGGGAAGCCAGTGCCCTGCTGGACCTGGCGACCGGCATCGATATCGACACCATCCGTGAAAAGCACGGCTTCACCGAGCAGCCCGTCGACACCAACCTCGATGAAGACCAGCAGATCATCGAAGCGCTGGAACGCCCGGCTTCGAAGATGCAGTTCGCGTTCATCGAAGGCAACGAGGAATTGCGCCGCGTCATCGAAGGCGGCGACTTCGCCGCCTGGCGCACCTTCCTGCACCCCGAACAGCGCAAGTATGTGGAGCAGAACTACAACGGCGCGTTCCGGCTCTCCGGCGGTGCCGGCACCGGCAAGACCGTCGTCTCCATCCACCGGGCCCGAAGGCTCGCCCACGACAATCCCGACGCCCGGATCATCCTCACCACGTTCAATGCCACACTCGCACAAGGCTTGCGCGCCGACCTGGCGGTGCTCGACCCCGACCTACTCATCGCCGACAAGCCCGGCGACCGTGGCGTTTACGTCGGCGGCCTCGACGCGTTGGGCAAGGCGGTGCTTGATCGATCAGGGGAGACGGCATCCCTTGCCGCCGAACGAATCTTCGGCCGGCGCGTCGACTTCGGCCACAAACGCACCTCCGCCGATGCGGTGTGGCGAGAGGTCATCGGCACCGTCGACTCCGGACTCGATGCCAAGCTGGCCACCCCGACCTTCCTGGAAGGCGAATACGTCGCAGTGGTGCTGGCCAACCGGATCACTGCCCTGGAGCAGTACGCCAAGGTAGCTCGGGCCGGCCGTGGGGTGCGACTGAATCGGCCGCAGCGCATCGCGGTCTGGAAACTGGTGGAGGCGTTCCGGCGGCAAAGCCAGATGGATGAAACCATCAGCTTCCCGGAAGTGCTGGCGTTGGCGGCCGAGGCACTGGCCATCCAGACCGAGAACACCGGAACGCACCTCGTGGACCACGTCGTCGTCGACGAAGGGCAAGACCTACACGCCACCCATTGGGCGCTGCTGCGGGCCCTGGTCGCCGAAGGCCCGAACGACCTGTTCATTGCCGAGGATTCGCACCAGCGGATTTACGGCAGCCCAGTGGTGTTGAGCCGCTTCGGCATCAAGATTGTCGGCCGATCGCGCCGGTTGACGCTGAACTACCGCACCACCGCCCAGAACCTGCACTTCGCGGTCGGGGTGCTCTCCGGTGCCGAATACACCGATCTGGAACAGGGAGTCGAAGACACCAGCGAATACCGATCGGCGCGCACCGGACCCGCCCCGGAGCTGATCGCTTGCACCGACCAGGTTGATGAGCTGGGCAAGGTCGCCGACAAGATCAAGTCGTGGCTAGCCGACGGGGATGTGCAGCCGGAGAACATCGCCGTTTTGACGCGCAGCCAGGACGACCGTGACCGGTTCGTGCGCGGCCTCGGCGAGCGAGGTGTCTCCGCCCGGGCCCTGGACAAGGCGGTCGCCGGGACAGGCCACCCGCTGGTGTTGACCATGCACCGGGCCAAGGGCATGGAGTTCTCCCGGGTGATCCTGGCCGGGGTCGACGACAAGCACGTCCCGCTACCGGCCGCGGTGCGCGCGATCCCCGATGAGGAGCGCGACGAGGCGCTACTGCGGGAGCGCTCTCTGCTGTATGTGGCCAGCAGCCGTGCTCGCGACGCCCTGGTGGTTACGTGGAGTGGAACACGGTCTGAACTTTTGGGGTAGGAACGGCGACGGGCTGTCGGGGTCGTGCTCTAAATTTCACCTACTGCGGCAACGGTGCCGTGAATGGTGGACGTAGGAGCTGCTGATGGTGGCCGGTCAACGATCGTTGTCCGAGTGGATGAGCGACGAAGAACACCGACTTCGCCAGGCACTTGCGCCGGTGTCGCTGGTCGTGGAGACCAACTTCAGCGCTGATGAGATCAGCCAAATCCAGTACCGCTACGGCCAGGCAGCAACCGCCCTCCTGGGACGCGGCTATTCTCACCGGGACATCATCAAGAAATACCCGGCACTGACGCTGACGGCCTTGGTCGGACATGCTGCACTGGCCTACGACCAGGGCAAGTACTGGGACGAGTTCTTCGCCGAACTGGGCCGCCAGCGAGATCTGAACTTCGAGAACGCCCTGCGGCACGCGCTGGGTGGTCTGCTCGACAAATTCAAGCTGGCCCGGTTCCCCACCCTGGAAGACCAGCACCAGTACGTGATGACGTTCGCCATGCATGCCGGCATCCCGGTGCACTGCCTGGCCGACTTGCTACGTGTCGTCGACGAGCACCTGACCCAGGGGCGCGACGCCAGCGGCGCCGCCCTGATCGAATGGCTCGACGAACCCGGCAAGGAACACCGCACGTTCTCCCTCGACGTGCCGGTGCGCAACTTCATCCACTACGGCGGCACCTTCGCCGTCGACATCCTCGACCGGATCATCGAAGTCGTCGACGCCACGCTGACCAACCCCGAACTGTTAGACAGCGGCTTGGATTCATCAACCACCGGGCTGCCCGATGTCATCGTCGACGAATTGGTTCAACAGCTGCGCGATAACCCGCTGGGCTGGCAGGGGCGGCGCGCCACTCGGGCCGGTGTGCAACGTCGTCCAGTGTTGCACTACGCGGCGGACGACGACCAGCTGCTGGTCGCCATCCCGTACCCGCGGACCGGCCCGGAGTCACCATGGCGGATGTCGTTCGACGGCAAGGTCCGTGAGGTGTATGCCCAGCGCGGCTGGGGCGTCACCTCCGACGACCAGCCGCCCACCCTGGTGTCGATCCCCGAGCCGGTGCGCGAGATCCTGCTCTGGCATTCGGGCAGTGAGCAGAGCTTCACCCTGTCGACGGTCGACAAAGCCGACCCGCTGCTGGTGTTCAGCGCCGACGGTGCGTGGATCCCCAAACGTGAACTGCTCAAACGCGGTACCGTATGGGCGATCTACCCCTCGTCTGGCGAACTGGTCGACCCGCGCTCGGGTCAACCGGTGGCCACGGCGGTGACTGGAACCCCGGCTGGCTGGCGGGGCTGGTGCAGTGCACTGGTCGATCTGGAAACCGTTGACTCAATCCAGCTGCGCCGGGCCGGCGAGCTCGTTGGTCGGGCACGCTCGGTGCGGCGGGATACCACGCCGACGTTCGAGTTGGGCGAGTTGATCGCGGGATGCCTGACTGTCGACGGCCGCAAGGTGTACTCAAGCCGGCCGTGGGTCATGCTTCCGGTGGACATGTCGCCGGAGCCCACGTCCTGGCGGATTCGGACCCGGCGATTCGACGGCACTGACTGGATCGTCGACGACTCGTGGGACTCAGCCGAGGAGCCCACCTGCGTCGACCCGTTCGACGACTCAGCCGACACCCAGCTCGGTTTGTTTGAGATCGTGGTCAGCGGGCCACTCGGCGCCGACATCCGCGCGGTCGTTTTCATCGCCGAGGGGCTGAGCGTCGACTTCGACAACCCGCCACGCTTTCCGGTGGCCGGCGGACTCTCACCGAGCGCGGCAATGATCAGCTCGCAGTTCGAGCTGACGGTCTCTGACTCCTGGTTGGAGTTCGATCGTGGTGATCGCAGCAGGACCATCAGTGTGGGCGACGGCGCGGACTCCGTCGACCTGGTGATCCAGCCGCCGAGCGTCGAGATCCGCACCGGTCTGGTGGGCCAGCCGGCACCGTGGCGCAGCAGCGCCGAGGCCTACACCCCAGACGGGCTGGGCGAAGACCGCTTCGTTGCGATCCAGGCCCCCGGGATCTCCTCGGTGCAGTTCGTGTTCCTGAACTCGGTCGGGGCTGTTACCCAAACCGAGACGCAGCCGCGTCGCAAAGCCGGTGACGTGTATGAGGTTTCGACGAGGCGTTTCGTTGATACCGCCCGGAATTCTGGTACCGGCCGCCTGATTGCCCGCATCATCAACGATGAAGGTAAGCAGGTCGACGTCACCGTTGTTGCGGTTCGCCCGCCCACGTTCTGCTCGGGAGCGCACCTGGCCGATGGTGAGCTGGTCTTCCACAACTTGCTCGCCGCCGACGATCTGGCCGTCAACATTTGGTGTGCCACCGCGCCGTGGCTGGAGCCGCGGGCCATCCCGTTGGTTGGCGACCGTGCGGTGCTGCCGGCCGAGTTGATCGAGGCCGGTCCACTGGTGTGCGAGGTCTTCGCTGATGACCCGTGGACCGCGGTTGAACCACCTCGCTGGCCTGGCCCCAGCGCGGTCCGCGTCGACCAGCCGGGCTGGGTTTCCGAAGGTGCGTCGGCCAAGCTTTCCCGGTTCCTTGCCGGTGAGGGCCCGGCCCCCGACGCGGTGAGCGCAATGCCCGAAGTGTGGTCGGCGCTGCGCTTCCCGGCTACCGGCGACGTCAGCAGTCAGCGCATCGAATCCGCATTGACCAGAATCTTGCGCACGGAGCCCCGGGCGGCATTGGAAGCGCTGGGCAACAGCACCATTGCGTTGGAAGACAAGATGGCGCTGCTGATCCGCACCGAGCTGGTCAACTGCTCGTTCGCCGCAGACTTCACCTTGAACGAACTGCATGCTGACCCGTGGTTCGGCTGCATGGTGGAGCTCTCCGATTTGGCGGCGCTGCACCGTGCACGGGACAAGAAGCGTGCCGAACGCGCCGAGACCCTCGCGTACTTGAAAGATAAGGGTGGTCGGAGGCTGATCGAGAGCCTGCGGACCGGCAAGTTCGACTACGTCCGCGAAGGCAGTTTTGCCAGGAATGTCATGGCGATGGACAGCATGCCGATCGAACAGGTTGACGCGATCCTTGACGAGCTGCGGCTGGTGCCGGGAGCCCTGCTGGGTTCAGGTGCCCGGATGGCGGCTGCCGTCGAGGCGTTCCAACACCGTGCCGAGTGGACGGTATCCGGATGGTCGGATAGTTTCGCCGCCCAACTTTCCCACGTGCTGACCCCGATCCGCCGTACCTGCCCGCCGGCCTACCAGGTGATCGGGTTGCGCAACTCGCTGCTCGATGGTCTGGACCTCCAGCAGTGTCCCTGGATGTTGCTGACCCTGCAATCGCTGACGCTGGCGGTGCTGGCCCGGCTGGAAGCCCACGGCCGCATCACCGGGCAGTACCTGAACTCCGGGCTGCTCGCGACCTGGACCCGGCTGGCTGAGCTGGCCCCCCGACTGGTGTCCACCGACCTGTTGATCGCCGAAGCCCTGGTTGTGCACTACTGCCATGGCGACCTCATTGGAGACGAATCGTGACCAAAGCCCTTGATGCGCTTGCCGTTGGGCGACAGATCGAGGAAACCTACAAGCGCTATCTGAAAACCCTTCTTTCCCCACGGGATCCGGACTTGGCGCGTGCTTTCGATGCCGAGGTGGACGGCTCGCAGCTGCTGACCAAGGGACCGCTGCTGGAGCTGACCCCGCCGTACGCGCGGAAATCGTCGATCAACCAGCTCATCGGCGAGGGGCTGCTGCATCCGGGGCTGCGGCGGATCAACTTCCCCGAAGACCAGCCGCTCTACGTCCACCAGGAAACAGCGATCCGCAAGGTGTTGACTGGCCGAAACCTGGTGGTGAGCACCGGAACCGGCTCGGGTAAGACCGAAAGCTTCCTGCTGCCGATCCTGAACTCGTTGGTGGCCGAGGAGGCTGCTGGCACTTTGCGACCGGGTGTGCGGGCGCTGCTGCTGTACCCGATGAACGCGTTGGCCAACGACCAACTCAAGCGCCTGCGTGAAGTGTTGAAGAGCACCCCGGAGATCACCTTCGGGCGGTATACCGGCGAGACCAAGCGTACTGAGGGTGATGCGCTTGCGGAGTTCAACGCGGTTAACCGCGGCAAACAGCGCTTGCCCAATGAGCTGATCAGCCGCGACGAGATGCGCCGAACCCCGCCGCACATTCTGCTGACCAACTACGCCATGCTCGAATACTTGCTGCTGCGGCCGGAAGACATCGACTTGTTCAGCGGTGCGCACGCCGGCACCTGGCGGTTTCTGGTGCTCGACGAGGCGCACGTCTACGACGGGGCGCAAGGCTCCGAAGTGGCGATGTTGCTCCGGCGGTTGCGTCAACGGGTAGCAGGTGGAAAAGCGTTGCAGTGCATTGCCACATCGGCGTCCCTGACTGGAACGTCGTCGGCGAACGCGCCCGCCGAGGCGATGAAGTTCGCCCGGGATCTGTTTGACGCGCCGTTCGAGCATGTCGACTCCGAACCGGGGCGCCAGGACCTGGTGACCGCAACCCGTGAGCCGCGGCGGTCCAGGCCGACCTGGTCGCTGACTGGGGAGCAGCTGCTCCGGCTTGGGACTGGGGATGAGTCCGAGTTGGCGGCGCTGGCTGGGGTTGATGACCCGGCCGAAGCGCTGCACGCCGAGACTTTGACAGCGGATCTGAAGGCCGCCTTGGCGGGTGGACCGCGGGCTGTGCGTGACTTGGAATCTCGGCTGTGGCCCGAGGACCCGCAGTCGGCGGAGAAGCTGGCCGCACTCGTCGCACTGGGCAGCCGGGTGCAGGATTCGGCCGGTAACCCGGTGCTCTCGGCTCGCTACCACATGTTCGTCCGGGCCACCGAAGGCGCGTTCGTCAGCTTCGCCGATAATGGTCCACGAATATTCCTGGGCCGCCATGAGATTGATCCCGACAACCGCCGGGCGGTATTCGAGTTCGGCACCTGTCAGCGGTGCGGTGCGGTGCACTTGGCCGGTGATGTCGAAGATGACGAGGGGCGTCAGTACTTCCGGCCGTCCACCAAGACCGAAGGAGCGGTGAAATGGCTGGTCCTCGTCGACGGCGCCGGTGACACTGTCATCGACGAAGACGAAGCAACCCTCGGCGACCAGCGCTTCGCAGGCGATGCCACGCTGCGTTCGCTCTGTGTGGGCTGCGGATACTTGACCAAGCCGGGGGAGACCGCCTGCTCGGGGGGGAGCTGTCCCGGTGGGCCGATGAAACTCGTTCGTGAACACCCGAACACCACGAGCGTGATGAGCAAATGCACCGAATGCGGCGCACTGGCCCGGCAGGTGATTCGCCGGCTGCGCACCGACACCAATGCCGCACCAGCGGTCATCACCACCGCGCTGTATCAGGAACTGCCCGAAGCAGAAGATGAATCAGCTGATCATGTTGGCGGTGGCCGGAAGCTGCTGATGTTCTCCGACTCCCGTCAAGCAGCGGCCTTCGCGGCACCGTACCTGGATCGCACCTACGGCAGGCTGTTGGAACGGCGCTACCTGACTCAGGCGCTGCAGGATCCGAAATACGCCGACGAGGATCTGACCGTCGAAGATTTGGCTATCGTCGCCCGTAAGAAGGCCCGTGCCGCCGGCCATTTCCGAGAAGATATCGGAAAGATCGCCGAGGAAAAGACCGCCAACGAATGGGTTGTCGGCGAGCTGCTAACCATGGACGCCCGCCAATCCCTGGAAGGCCTTGGGCTGATGCGGGTCGCCCTCAAGCGCCCGCGCGGCGAGTCACTGCCGCGCGGCCTGACCTCGCTCGGGCTTAGCGAGGATGAAGGCTGGGCGCTGCTGGATGAGCTGGTGAAGTCTGCTCGAATGCAGGGTGCGATGACTCTGCTCGATGAAGTCGACATCAAGTCCGAGCGGTTCGAGCCACGCAACGTCACCGTCCGAATTCGCTCCGCCGGTTCGGATGCCGCGAAGAAGGTACTCAGCTGGCTACCCAGCGGCCACTCGGGCACCACCAACCGGCGCATTACCTTCACCAAGAAGGTGCTCGCGGTCGCAGCATCGAGTGCCGATCCCCGCAAGGTGCTCGACGGCTGTTGGAAGTTCCTCTGCGACAAGGGCTATATCACGGTCGTACCCGACAAAACATCCAGCGACGTCTACCAGGTCAACCACGAAAAGCTGCTGGTCCGCAACGGCTTGGACTGCACCTGGTATCGCTGCGACGTGTGCCGGCGCACCACCGCGTTCTCGGTGCGTGGCGTCTGCCCCAACAACACCTGTGACGGGAAGCTGTCCGAACGCACCATCCCGGATGCTGCATCAGACACCAACCACTACCGGGTGATTTATCAGACGATGACCACTGCACCACTGTCCGCGCGCGAACACACCGCGCAGTGGAGCGCACGGGAAGCGGCCACCATCCAGGATGAATTCATCCGCGGCCAGGTCAACGTGCTGTCGTGCTCGACCACGTTTGAGCTCGGCGTCGACGTTGGCGAGCTGCAATCGGTGGTCATGCGCAACATGCCGCCCAAGACCGCCAACTACATTCAGCGTGCCGGCCGGGCTGGCCGCCGAGCTGCCTCCGCCGCATTGGTGTTGACCTATGCCAGGCGCACCTCGCACGACCTTGCGAAGTATCAACAGCCCGAGTCGATGATCAACGGGCAGATGCGGGTGCCTTGGGTGCCGATCGACAATGTGCGAATCGCGAGGCGCCACGCACATTCCGTTGCGCTGGCTGCATTCTTCCGGGATGCTTTCGAATCTCATGGCATGCAGTGGAAGTACGCCGGCGAGTTCTTCTCCCCTGAAGACGGCCAAGAGGCGCCGGCCTCGCGGGTGCGAGCCTTCCTGACCCCGGTCCCGGCCGAGATCAAGGCCGCACTGCAACAGGCACTACCGAAGCCGATTGCCGACGAGCTGGGCGTTGCCGACGACGCGTGGGTGCCGAAGCTGTGCGACCTGCTGGATCGAGTGCGCGATGGCGTGAGCTCGGACATCAAAGAGCTCACCGAGGCCATCGACAAAGCCGCTGAATCCAAGAACGGTTGGTTGATGGAGCGGCTGAAGAAGACTCGCGCTACCGTCGAAAGGCGCCAGCTCCTTGGCTTCCTGGCGAACCGGAACGTTCTGCCGAAGTATGGATTCCCAGTGGATACCGTCGAGCTGCGCACCGTGCACTGCGCCGATAGGTCCGGGGCGAAGCTCGAATTGGACCGTGACCTGAGCCTGGCAATCTACGAGTACGCGCCGGGCAACGAAGTGGTGGCCGGCGGGAAAATCTTTACCTCTCGCGGTCTGCATCGGATACCGGGTCGCGAGCTCGAAGAGTTTCAGTATCGGATTTGTAAGCTGTGCAAGCGGTTTCAATCGGCTCGCGTACTTGACGCCGGCGATCCCTGCCCAGGCTGCGGTGAGAAGTTCGGGACAGTACGCAAGTATGTCATCCCGGAGTTCGGGTTTGTTGCCGACTCGCAGACCCACGACGTCGGTACCGAACCACCTGCGCGGAACTGGTCGGGGGCCAGCTATGTCGTCGATGTTGGTGACGAAATCATGACCGAGACCTTACGGGCGCCATCGGGTATCGAGGTCGTCGCGCGGGCGGGCAAGCGCGCCACCATGGCTGTCATCTCCGATGGCGGCACTGGCGGTTTCCACGTCTGCGACTGGTGCGGGTGGGCCAACGTCTTTGAACGTTCCAAGGTCAAGCGCAAGCATGAACGCCCGACGACCGGCCAAGAATGCACTGGCCCGCTTTCGGTGCTCTCCCTTGGGCATCAATACCAAACCGACGTAGCCGAGTTCACCTTCAAAGACCCGCGGTTCCTGGGCATCTCGGAAGAGAGCTGGCTCTCGACGCTGTACGCGCTGCTCGGAGGTGCCTCTGAAGCGCTGGAGATCACCCGCGACGACATCGACGGTGCGCTCGCGTGGAGCAAAGAGGGGCTGCGCAGCATCATCTTGTTCGACACCGTCCCGGGCGGGGCCGGAGCGGCGATGAAGATTGCCGAGAATGTCGAGCTGGTTTTGAAGACGGCTCTCGAACGCGTGAACACCTGCGACTGCGGGCCCGAAACCTCTTGCTACGGCTGCCTGCGGTCCTACCGGAACGGGCGCTATCACGACAAGCTGTCGCGATCGGGAGCGCTGCAGATTCTTGAGTCTTTGGGCATCGATGGGCTACGGAGCGGCATGAGTGACGAATGGGGGGTCGCGCTCGACCTTGCCCCGGATCGACTGGAAGCGTTGCTCGCAGAACTGGCGACCCAGGGCAAGCCGGAGCCTGAGGTCGGCGTCGAGCTGGGCGAGCACTACTGGCCCATCGAAGCCGTGTGGCGGCGGGAGAAAGTTGTCGTCGTCGATGGACGGGACGACGAACGGGATACATCGCTAGGCGCAGAGGGCTTCAGCGTTTTCCAGCTGGGCGACGTCGACAGTGGCACGTTGGCTGCGGTCCTCGGCGCCGTGGATTCATCTTTGCCGTTGAGCCACCGGAACGCATAAGGCAAATCCGGCAGTGACAAATTCAGGCCGTCAGCCGGTTACGGGAGGAAAGATTCTGTGGATGATTGGTTGACCTGGTTAGGCCTCGGCGCCGTTGCGATCTATCTGGTTCAGCGATTCCGCCGTCGTGCCGTCGACCCCGGTGGCGAGGATCCGGCCCGGCACCTCACCATGCTGTTGAAGTGGGGTTGCCCGGCGCTGGTGGCGGTAATCGCGGGGGTCAACATCGCGGTGGTGAGCATCATCGGCGTCATGCCGCAATTGCTACTGCTGTTTGTAGCTGATGCCGCCTTGCTGCTCGGGATTGCCGCGCTGGCGGTCTGCCTCTGGGATCGTGCCGAAGCCCTGCGTCGCCAGACCGGCTACGTTATCTGCGAAGCGAGCTACGCCGACGCCCCACGGCACATCAAGAAAGCTATGCGCCGCATCTATAGCTCGGCGCGAGCGATGCGCGGCGGGACCGCGTACCAGACAGGAATTTTCGGTGACATGCCGCTGGAGCAGCTCGTCTACTCTGCGGCTACCCACGCGGTCACGAGCGCGGAGCTGACGGCAGCGATTCGAGACCTCGAGATTGACTGCGGCCCAGACGACCGCGCTGCGCTGGAGGCGGCGCACCGCAGGCAGCAGGAGATTCGCACCTACCTGCAGCAGGTGGAGGCCGCATTGGCTCGAACCGCTACCAGCGCCGAAACCCTGTCGAACCACCTGGAGCAGCCGGCCCGAGAGCAAGCCGCCGCGGCGAAACGAGAACGAGCGCGCGCCGAGTCGGCGCAACGCCGCCAGATGGCGCTGGACAGGCTGGAGCAGGCTACCGCGCAAGCGAATTCAAAGGACAAGATTGATAGCTTCGTGATCGAGGACCGAGTGACATCCATCCAGGCCGGGTATGTGGAGGCGAAGGAAGCCTCCGATGCTGTATTGAAGGGACCGACCTTGCCGCCGGCGGAGAACGCGGCGGAGGTGAAGCGACCGCTGTTGAGCGCGGAAACCAAGGCGGCGGCGCGTAAGCGCGCATTGAAGGCAACCAAGTGGACTGCAGATGCGGCCACCCGGCTGTCGCGCACCGCTGCCAAATTGGTCGCCGAGAAGCTGGAGAAACATTCCGACGAGAATTGAGCGGATCAGCGCATACGTTCAAGATGAATGCTGCCTCGGGAAGATGCCATGCGAGGCGGACCGGCCGTCGAGATCGATTTGCATGCAGCAGTACGGAGTTGAGCCAGCTTGCAGCACATCGACGTCGGCCGGAACCGTTGATTTAACATTGCCGCATGGCAAGGGTGCGCAAGTTGGAACGCGGGACGCAAGATGTAAGACCGCACAGCTCTGAGGTCGATTGCTACTTCCAGGTTCTGGACGATGAAGATGGGCGTCAGTTGCTCCACCTGAGCACGTTCGGCTCAGACAACCGGGCATCGGCGCCGAAGAGCAGTCAGTCGATCCAGATCGATGAAGAGATCGCACGCCAACTGGCAGCGCTCTTAGTCGAGACGTTCCCGCGGGCACGCCCGGGAGCGCCGCGAGAGGGTGACTAGGTCGCTTCAAACGTCTTTTGACCGAACGTAATTCGATGTTTCAGTACAGTGGCTGTTCCTGCACTCAGCCGCGCATGTTCGCGAACGGAAGGCGCCCGTAGTGGGCGCGGAAGTCAGCGAGCATTTTCGTCTCGGTGTTCGCCGCGTCCGCGTCATCGGTGACTCGCCAGCCGACGAGCAGTTCATCGTGATCGGCGAGTTGCCAGATGCGCTTGCCGCCTGAGTGACCGATCGGCACGCCGGCGCCGAACTTGCGGAACTCGTCGAGCCTCTTGCGCAGGTGGCGATTGCCGTCGCCGCCGAGATTGGCCTTGCCGATGTATACGATCCGTTCGTCGGGCACCCACAGCGCAGCCAACTCAGTGACCGGGACAGTCGGGTCCTTTCCCTTGAAATGCCCCGCAGGCGACACGCCCCGGGAAACTCGGGGCTTCGTCACTCGGCCGCAGGACAATGTAGACGCCTGGCTGTGTCGGCACGTCCGCGTCCGGTAGCTTCGCGAACGGCACCCAGCCGTTGAACTCTTTCAGGTCAATCGGATCAGTCATGTCGACTCGTTCTCCAGCCACGAGCTGAACTCCACAGGCAGGACCACGTTTTCGGGTCTGTCGGCAAAAAGTGGCGCGATCTGGTCGATGCGGTAGCCGGCGATGCCGGTTCCGATCGGTGTGACCTGAAAGCGCAACTCGGGGTGGGCTCGCGCATAGTCCAAGAAGGTGTCCACTTCGGCGGCGAGGGTGGCAAAGCCGCTCATGGTGTCGATGGCATAGGACTGGCCGTGGTGGCCGTGCCCCTCGCCCCAGACCGCACCGAACTTCTGGAAGGCGTCGCGGGCGGCCCCGCCGTCGTGCATTCCGTGCGCGTTCGACCCGAAGACGAACACCTCGTGGGGCGCCAGCCGCTCGATACGACTGCCGGTCAACGAGTCCATGACGCGGCGCTGGATCTGATTGAGCGCATCCAGGCGCACCCCGCGCGGCAAATTCTCGATCGCGTTCACGGCGATGGCGACAACTTCGCTCAGTGTCGGCCGCGCCGAGGCGGACAGGCCGACTGTCGTGGCCAGGGCGGCCCCGCCGGCGTCGGGTTTGCTGCTCGGTAGCGAGTCGCGTAGCTCTTCGGTGGCGAACAGGTCATCGAGGCCGACACCGAGTGCGCTGGCGATGGCGAGCTGCTTGGGGTGCGAGGCGTTGCGGTATCCGGTCTCGAGCTGCGAGATGTAGGGGTAGGAGATGCCTGCCGCTTCTGCGAGCGCGTTGCGGTCCATGCCGAGCTCTTCGCGCCGGCGCTTGATCCTCTCGCCGACGCCCGCGTCACCCCGGCGGCGGGAGTTGCCCCCGCTGGGGTAGGGCCGGGCGCGTTCTCTCATAGCCCCAAAGTACCAACCGTTATGCCACTGGCAAAGCTTCAGATGCGCACGTCGCTCAGTTTAGCTATGCTGACAGCACCGAAATATATATGCGTAAAGCATAGGAGACATGATGAGCCCAACTGCAAACCCGACCCTTCCCCTTCTTCACGTGGGCAGGGGCGCCCAGTACGGCGCCCTGACGCTCTTTCCGGTGTGGGCCGACGGCGGCGCCGCCACCGGCCTCGAATGGGACCTGGGCGCCCTGGACGTCGCCGAACACGACGGTGGCGGACAGGTGAATTCGCTGGCCGCGATCAACTCCGGCGACAAGCCGGTCGTTCTGCTCGAAGGCGATCTGCTCGAAGGTGGTTGGCAGACAAGGATGATCGCCCGCTCGACCATCCTCGGCCCGCATGAGACAACGAATCTCGCGGCGCTCTGCGTAGAACAGGGCCGCTGGGAGTCCAGCGGCAACCGCGGCCACCGTGCCGCCGGCCGGCGGGTCTCCGCCTCGCTTCGGGCCGCCCGTGACCGCGCCTGTCGCCGGGGCGACGATCCCCAGCACGAGGTATGGCACGGGATCGCCTCCCGCTATGAAACGAACGTTAGGACGGCTACCAGTTCCTTCGCCGACCACCTCGATCGTGTTGCCCGCGAACGCAGTCGGCGCACCGAGCGGCCGCTTCCGGCCAAGCCGCTGGCAGGCCAGCGCGGCGTGATCATCGGCATAGGCGGCCGGGTGCTAGGTATGGAGCTGCTGGCAACGCCCAACGCGCTCGCCAAGCGCTGGACCGGCATCCTCGAGGCGGCTCGCTTCGACGCCGACCGCGCGCCGGAGGCGGCGACGTCCGGACAGCGGGCCCGCGACTTCGCCGTCAAGGTCGAGTGCGCGCACCTCGACGTGGCCCGCGAGTCGGCCTCCGTGGTGACGCTCGCGGCCGATCGGCGTTCGCTGCACCTCAGCGGGATCGCGCTGCCGGAACCGGTCCGCTCGATCGATGGCGAGTTCTGGCGCATCGTCCACCTGGCCGCCTACGACCAGGCGCATCCGCTGCTAGCGGGCGTGTAAGCATGCACCGGAGGAGGGCGGGATGCGGTCGGCAGGCCCGCTTCGGCCCCCTTGGAGGTGGCCGGTACTCCGAACATGACCGCGCTGGCGTTGTCCGCGGTTGCCGAAGCACCGACATCAGCGTGCCGACGTGCACGCCGCTGAAGGCTCGGAATCTGCGAAATGGCGTCTGAGATGGCAGCAATCAGTGTGCATGGCTTGGATAATGACGTTGCCGCTCGACTGATAATCCGGGAGGCTTTTCACCACGGCCGGCGGTATTGACCTCGACATTCCACTGCGATCCGAGATACCGCGTGCGGCACGGTTGCCGTAATCGTCATCGACGCAGGCGTCGACGCGGAGATGATGCGAGATGAGCCGAATCCGAGCGTCCTTGCGTGGGCCGACACGGTGGGGCGCCTGCACACCACGGCGATCACCCTCGCGAGATCGAGTACGGCATCGCGCGGCTTCCAGACGGACGCCGTAAAGATCGCCTGGCGGATGCTGCCTCTCGGGTGTTCGGTGAAGTCGACGACGGGATCCTGGCGTTCGGGACGACCGCCGCTCGTCGCTACGGCGAGATCGAGGCTGCCCGGAGCAGAGTGGTCGACCAATCGCGGGCGTCGATGTGACCAACCGCTGGACGCTTTGACTGGACCGGTCAGGTGGTCGCCCTGGGGTTTGAGGGCGGCGCTGCATGGGCGTTAACGCTGATGACGATCCCGATATCACGTGGAAGCGACACCGATTTTTCGCAGCGAGTTTCCGGCCCCAAGCGGAAGTCACCGACACCCGCCGCGGCCCGCTGAAATGTGTCGGTGTTATCCGGTACGCATGTGTCATGCTGTCGTCCATGCCGGCCGCCTCGATGCTTGATCGCGAGGTCTACCTCTACGCCGAGGTAGACCGGCTTGTCGGGCTCAACGCGGGGACGGCGCGGCGGTGGATAAACGGCTATCGACGCAGTGGTCGGTCCTATGACCCGATTCTGCGGGAGTCGGCCCGCGATACCGAATGGGTGACATGGGGCGAGCTTGTTGAGACCCGCATCCTGGCGGAGTACCGCGAACAGGACGTACCCACACCGCGGTTGAGGGCAGCGGTTGACAGTCTGCGACAGCTGTACCGAGTGCGCTACCCGCTCGCTTACCTGCGCCCGTACCTCACCGTGCAATACCGGGACCTGACCATGCCCGCCGAGGTCGCCGACATTGATGCATTCGAGCCGCGGCGCCCGTACGACGAGACCGCTGCCGATGAATCGCGGATGGTGGTGCGCACTCGACAGATGCTGCTGGGCGCTGCGGGTAAATCGGTGATCGACCATGCGACATTGGCGGACGATGATGCAGGCGAGAAATTCGTCGCCGAGTTGACGCCCGACCTGGAATTCCCCGGCATCATCATCAGCCCCGGCCGGTTCAGCGGACAGCCAACGTTCGTTGGCCGTCGCGTATCGGTAGCAACCATCGCCGGAATGGCTCTCAATGGGGACCGGCCCGAAGACTTGGCCGCCGACTACGGACTGAGCCTGGCGCAGGTGCGCGCGGCGATCACCTACGCCGAGAAGCACAGGCTGGCAGCGGCGTAGGGCCGGTTTCCGATGACGACCCTGGACGATGTTCGGTTTGTCATCGACGAGAATCTGCTTCGTATGGCCAAGGGCATTGTCGGCGTTCGCCGCGACACCGCGGTCTTCAGCTTCGCGCCGGTCGAGGAGTTGCTGCCCGCCGGAATTCTCGACACCGAATGGATACCGGTGGTGGGTGATCGCGGCTGGGCAGTGATCACCAGCGACCGACGGCTGCGAACCCGACCCGCCGAGGCAGGGCTTGCAGTGACACACAAGCTCAAGGCGGTGCACCTGCATGGTTTGGGTGAGCGGTCCGCTTGGGAGCAGCTGGTGCGTCTGGTGTCGCGATGGGAGGCCATCGAGAGACAGGTGCAACGTCACCCCGATGGGCCATGGTGGCTGTCGTTGCGCGCCAACGGTGCTCGGGCGATGCGGTTCGAGCCGGGAGCCGTCGAGCGCGTGTAGGCAGCGTCGGCCTTATCGGCTGCCCTGGGGGCCATGGACCTCGGCGTCTGTGAATCTTTGCTCGCCGAGCACCTGCACACGCCAGCTTGAACACCGTGCCGACGTGCACCCCGACTTCGCCACCGTCGATGGCGCCGAGCAGGCCCGGGCCATCACCGGCTATCCGGAGCCGCTCATCGATCGCTCACTGCGGTCGGCCCGCACCGTCGAGGACCGTGCCGCAATGACACAGCGCATCCTCGCGGTGTTGCCGGAGGCCGTCACCGATGGGGCGGCGCTACACCGTACTGACCCCCGGCAAGATCACCCGCCTCGACGAGCCCACACTGGCCGCCGAGCTGGCCAGCGCCGACCGAGTGGATCTGCTGTGTGCCTTCGCCAAATGGCAGAGCTGCGGTTGCTGGCTGGATCGACCGGCTGGGCCGTCATGATCGCCATCCGTGGCCACGCTGGCATTCGCCGGCTACGTCCCGGCGCTGCGGGTCGAAGAACAGCAGGCCCTCACCGCCCGGCGCCGCGATGCGCTCCGGGAGCGCGCCGGCCGGCAGCACCGCTGGGCGCTAGCTACAGCCAGAGGTCGCGCCTCAGGCCGGGGCGGTACCGCCGCCTGGCGTGCCGAGGACCTGCTGAAGCAGCGCGACGATGCGCTGCTGTCCGGCCGCGGCCAAGTCGAACTTGGTGCGCATCTCCTGGCGCATGCTCGACATCTCGCCTCGCATGTCGACGATCTCGCCTCGCATGTCGACCATGTCCTCGCGCAGGGCGTTGATGCTCGCGGTCGTCGCCCGGCGGAAACCGCGCATCGCACTGACGTCGCGGGCGACCGCACTGGCGAGGTCCCGAAGAGCGGCGACGTCGATTTTGGTGGCCCGCACCTCTTCGCGCAGGTTGCGCACCTGGCCCTCCAGCGCGGTGACGCGCGGCTCGAGGTCGTCAGGCTGCATGGTGGCAGCGTACGCCGGTTTCGGGGGTGGGGAAGCCGTCCACAACCGGCCCCGACCTGTCGGCGCCGCGCGCCATCCTGACCGTGCGTCATGAGATGCCATCGCCAAGCTCCGACTTGACGGCACGCCAACCCCACGCTCGTGGGTGGCTCGGATGACGACGCGGCCCGCACCAACCGGTGCCGGCAAGAGCGCCACTATCAGCACGGGGCCCGACAGCTCGGGAGTGCTGCTATGTCATCACGGCAAGCCTGCGGATCCTACGCATCCGGACAGTTGATCCACTGGATCCAGGCGAAGAAGTCTCGTGAACCCGGCCAGCCGGTGATCCCGGTGAAAATCGTTGCGGTACATGATGATGGCCGCGTCGAGCTGGAAGGAAGGGGCCTGGCCGTCACGCGCTAGAATTCGGGACTCACTTTCGCTACTACGACGCACAGGGGTGCTGATCATGGCGGAATTGGAACTGGCGAAGCTGCAGGCGACCGCTGCCGAACTGGATTGGACGGCACCGCTTCCAAGGGCGCTGCGCCGACGCATCCGAATCCGGAACGGTGGGACTGCGACTGCGAAGCGGTAGGGCGCCGCCAGAATCTCGAGCAGACCCGTCCCGGTGTTCTACGGCCACTATTGGCGACAGGGTTCGCCGGCACCCGGCGACAACTTCACCGAGCGCACCGCTTGCGTGGACTTCAGTGCTGCGAAGGGCGGCGCGCTGACCGCCTACCGCTGGTCGGGGAGCGCTGGATCCGGCCCGAGAACTACGTGCAGGTCCCATAACCAGGCGATAGTGCCGGCGCCATCCAATTGCGAACCACCGGCACCGTCGGAAAGGCCGGCGACCCACCGGAATCCACCAAGCGGCAGACGAGTAACCCGCTACCCTGAGGCGCACATGACCCACCCCGTACGCTACCGACCCGGCGATGCGCTGCTGGCGTTGCACCGCCGCCGCGGCCCGATGGTCGACGCCGGCGTAGGCCGGCACGGCTACGTCTACCTCTTCGGTGCGCAGGCCAACAAGTTCGTCTTCGCCAACTCCGACGCCTTCAACTGGTGGGAGGCCTTCCAAGTGCTGGTGCCCGTGGACGGCCCCACCGCGCTGATCGTCAGCGACGGAGCCGACCACCGGCGTCGCCGCAGCGTAGTGCAACCAGCGTTTCATCACCGGCACCTCGCGGCCTACCTGCAGATCATGGCGGCCAACGCCGATGCCGTCATCGACACCTGGCGGCCCGGCCGAACCATCGACATCTCGGCCCAGCTGCGCTCGGCGATCCGGCGCAGCGCCATTGAGTCCCTGTTCGGCCAGCGGATGGCCGGCCACGCCGACTTGCTGGGCGACCACCTGCAGCCGCTGATGGACCTCACTCATCGGCTACCCCAGGTGCTCAAGGCCGAACAACGGCTGCGCTCCCCGGGCTGGCGGCGCGCCATGGCCGCCCGGGCCCGCGTCGATCAGCTGATCTACGCCGAGATCGCGCGCGCCCGAACCGATCCCAGCGCCGACGACAACGTGCTGGCCGCCCTCGTCGGCGGGCGCACCGAGGACGGCGAGGCATTGCGTGACGACGAGATCCGCGACCAGATCGTGTCGCTGATCGCCGCCGGCTATGAAACCACCAGTGCCGCAATGGGTTGGGCGGTGTATGCGCTGCTGAGCACTCGCGGGGTGTGGGAGACCGCCGCCACCGAGGTCCGCGATGTTCTGCACGGCCGCGCCCCCGACGCCGCCGACCTGAAGAACCTGACCTATCTCAACGGCGTCGTGCACGAAACACTGCGGCTCTACCCGCCGGCGGTGGTCTCCGCCCGCAAGGTCACCTGCGAGTTGTCGTTCGCCGGCCGCCGCATCCGCGCCGGGCGCACCTTGGTGTTCAGCCCGTATGTCACCCATCGACTCCCCGAGCTGTGGGCCGACCCGCTGCGCTTCGAGCCGAGCCGCTGGGATCCGGCCTCCCCGGGGTATCGCCGGCCCGCCCCGTATGAGTTCCTGCCGTTTGGCGGCGGAACGCATCGCTGCATCGGCTCGGCCTTCGCGACGGCCGAGCTGACGGTGATGCTGGCCAGGCTGCTGACCAGAACCCGGCTGCACCTTCCTGACCAGCGCATACGCGCCGGAGGCTACGCGGCACTGCAGCCCCGGCATGGCCTGAAGGTGCAGATCGGCGACCTCCGCTGAATCGCCGCGCCTTTCCGCTGAATGGGACAGCGCTGGCATTTTCCTTAGAGGTATGATGTGGTGTAGACCACGGTCGATCATTCAGTGTGACATAGACCACAGGAGGACGGTCATGACGGCTTTCTTGAGCGCCTTGGGTATCACCGCGGCCACCGCGACCATCGGCGCCGGCCTGATGGGGCAGCCGACGGCGGCATTGTGCGTCGGCCTGGTCTCGTCGGCGTTCTTCGCCGGCCGAATTTGCTGAATCGTCCAAACAGCAGCAGTCATAGTCACCAGACGTGGCACGCTCATCGGCGTGCCCGTCCCCCTGTCTGAGAACCCGCGATTCGCCAGCCCTCCGAACGGCACGTCCACCAAGCACTGATCGACCAGTTGCAAGACGGCGACGTCGTGGTGGCCGGCTACTTCTTGGGGTTCCCGAAGAACTGCACCGACGCCCGGCGGCCCGTGCGGCAGGCGAGGGCCGAACTGCTTGGCTTCGTGGCGATCTGAACCGAAGCTACCGCGTCCCCGGAACATAGGTCCGGCACGAATACGTCCCCGGATCACACATCACCGGCAGCGTGGTGCGGCCACCGTAGATGCCCGGCAGATTCCAGGTCGGCATCAGCGGGCCGTCATACCAAGGGTTGGGCATATAGCGGCAGGTGTCGAACGCCGCGCACGGCGGCTGCGGGCCCTCGGCCACCGCGGCCGCTGGCATCGCCAGGCCCAGCCCGAACACGGCCAGTGCGGCCAGCAAGGTCGTGCGCATCGCGGGCTCCTTCTGCTCAGTTGCGCCCACCCTCTCACCGGCCACCGACAAAACCGTAGGGTCGAGCGGTGAGCATCGAAGACCGGCTGGCCGCCCTCGAGCAGATCGAGGCGATCAAGGCTCTCAAGCACCGCTATCTCCGGGCCTGCGACGCCAAGGATCCCGACACCTTCCGGGCCTGCTTCATCGCCGAGGGCGCCGATGTCGACTACGGCCCGCTGGGCGGGTTCACCGACGCCGACCAGATGGCCGAGGTATTCCGCCGCATCGCGCTGCACACCGTGGACGGCAAACACGTCATCTTGGACATGCACCACGGGATGCACCCCGAGATCACCATCACCGGACCCGGTCGGGCAACCGGACGTTGGACGCTGAAGTTCCGCCAGCTCAACCTGATTGAGCGCACCGAGCGGCTGCTCACCGGCGAGTACGACGACGAGTACGTCATCGAAGACGGGGACTGGAAAATGTCACGCTCCCATTTCCGCCAGCTGTGGTCGATGGTGCGCCCACTCGGTGACGCCGCGGTGGAGGCCTGAGATGCCCGACGCACGCATCGCCCTGGTCACCGGAGCCAGCCGCAGCGTCGGCAAGGGCATCGCCCTGGCGCTGGGCTCCGATGGCTGGACGGTCTACGTCACCGCGCGGGGGGAGGGCCCGCTGGACGAGACGGCCCGGCTGGTCACCGAGCGTGGTGGCCATGGCATCGCGGCGCAGTGTGACCACCGCGACGACGCCCAGATCGCCGCGCTGTTCACCCGCATCGCCGCCGAGCAGGACGGCCGGCTGGACCTGTTGGTCAACAATGTCTGGGCCGCGCCCAAAGGGTTCGCCGGGTTCACCGAGAAGTTCTGGCAGCGGCCACTGTCCGACTGGGACACCCTGATCGGGGTGGGGCTGCGCGCCCACTACGTCGCCGCGGTGCACGCCGCGCAGCTGATGGTGGCCCGGGGCAGCGGCCTGATCGCCAACATCTCGTCGTTCGGCACCCGCGGCCACCTGCACTCGGTGCTCTACGGCATGTCCAAGGCCGGGCTGGACAAAATGGCCGCCGACATGGCCGTGGAACTGGCCGGCACCGGGGTGAGCGCGGTGTCGCTGTGGCCGGGGCTGGTGAAAAACGAAGTGATGCAGGGCTTCATGGATAAGGGGCTGGACAACTTCCAGGGCTTCCCGCTCGCCAACGCCGAGACCCCGGAATTCATCGGCCGGGTCATCGTCGCGCTGGCGGGTGACCCCGATGTCGCGGCCCGCAGCGGACACACGCTGATCACCGCCGAGGCCGCGCTGGAGTACCACGTCACCGACATCGAAGGCAACCAGCCCGACTCACACCGCGAACTGTTCGGCGGCGGGCCACTGTATTGACGGTGCGCCAATCCCCAATACACTCGCTGGCGCCATGACCGACACCGCCCTGAAATTCGAAGCAGGCCGCCGCCGAACCTTCGCCGTCATCAGCCATCCCGACGCCGGCAAATCCACCTTGACCGAGGCGCTGGTGCTGCATGCCAAGGCCATCACCGAAGCCGGCGCGGTCCACGGTAAAGCCGGACGTCGCGCCACCGTGTCGGACTGGATGGAGATGGAGAAGGCCCGCGGCATCTCCATCACGTCGACCGCCCTGCAGTTCCCGTACCGCACCGCGCGCGGGCAGGACTGCGTCATCAACCTGCTCGACACCCCCGGCCACGCGGACTTCTCCGAAGACACCTACCGGGTGTTGACCGCCGTCGACTCCGCGGTCATGCTCATCGACGCCGCGAAAGGTCTTGAGCCGCAAACACTCAAGCTCTTTCAGGTATGCCGCCACCGTCGGATTCCGATCATCACCGTGATCAACAAGTGGGACCGCCCCGGCCGGCATGCCCTGGAACTGATGGACGAGATCGCGACCCGCATCGGGCTGCGCCCCACCCCGCTGACCTGGCCGGTCGGCATCGCTGGGGACTTCAAAGGGGTGCTCGACCGCAGAACCGGGAACTTCATCCGGTTCACCCGCACCGCCGGTGGCGCCACAGCGGCACCCGAAGAGCACATCACCGCCGCCGACGCGCACGACGCGGCCGGCGCTGACTGGGATACCGCAGTCGAAGAGTGCGAGCTGCTGAGCGCCGACGGCTCCGACTTCGATCGCGAGCAGTTCCTCGACTGCACCGCCTCGCCGGTGCTGTTCACCTCGGCGGCGTTGAACTTCGGGGTGAATCAGCTGCTCGACGTGCTCGCCGAGTTGGCGCCGCCGCCCAGCGGGGCGCTCGACGACGCCGGCATCCGGCGCCCCACCGACGCGCCGTTCAGTGCCTTCGTGTTCAAGGTGCAGGCCGGAATGGACTCCGCCCACCGCGATCGCATCGCTTTCGCGCGGGTGTACTCGGGAAGTTTCGAACGCGGCGATGTCCTCACCCATGCCGCGACCGGCAAGCCCTTTGTCACCAAGTATGCCCAGTCGGTGTTCGGCCAGCAGCGTTCCACGCTGGACACCGCCTGGCCCGGTGATGTGATCGGACTGGCCAACGCCGCCGCCCTACGCCCGGGCGACACACTGTATTGCGATGTACCCGTGCAGTATCCGCCGATACCGAGCTTCTCGCCCGAGCACTTCGCGGTGGCACGCAACGCCGATCCCAGCAAACACAAGCAATTCCGTCGGGGCATCGAGCAGTTGGATCAGGAGGGCGTCGTTCAGGTGCTGCGCTCCGATCGCCGCGGCGACCAGGCGCCGGTGCTCGCCGCCGTCGGACCGATGCAGTTCGAGGTGGCTGCCCACCGGATGGCCACCGAGATCGGCGCGCCGATCGAGTTGGAGTCGCTGCCGTATCAGGTCGCGCGAATTGTGGACGCCGCCGACGTCGACTTCGTCGGCAGGCAGTCGTTGGCGGAAGTCATGACCCGCACCGACGGTGTGCACCTGGCCCTGTTCTCCAACAGTTGGCGGCTGCAGGGATTCCAACGCGACAACCCCGACGTGCAGCTGCGGTCCCTGGTGGCCGCGGAGGGGTAGCCGGCCTCATCCGCGCAGCCGCACCATCCGCGTCGTCGAACTCTCGTCGAGCTCCACCAGATCGCTGCGCGACCGCAGAAAATCACTGAACGACTTGAAGCCCAACGACTTTTCGCTGAACGACGGGTCCATCCGCTTCATCTGCGCCTTGACCGCCGAGTTGTGCAGCCACTCGACGTCGTCCTTTTCCAGGCCGAACTGCAACGCGCGGGTCAGCAGCCGGGTGGCGGCGGCCTGGGGGTCGTGCTGGGCCGGCTCGTCGGCTTGCGTTGTGGCGGTGCGGCGCCGCGCCGGTTCGACGGCCGGCACCCCGGGCAGGGCGTCGTAGTTGACGAAGTCGTCGCACGCCGCGGCCAGTGCGCGGCTGGTCGATCCGGCGACCCCGATCCCGACCACATAGCGGCCCAACCGTTTACAGCGCTGCGCCAGCGGAATGTAGTCGGAGTCGCCGGCGACGATCACCACATGCGTCAGGTCGGGCAGCCGGAACATGTCCTCGACCGCGTCGACGGCTAACCGGATATCGGCACCGTTCTTGCCGTAGGCCGCGGCCGGGAACAGCTGCACCAGATCCACCGCCCGGGCGACCAGTTGCTCGCGGTAGCCGGTGTTGACCTCGGCCGACCAGTCGGCGTAGGCGCGGGTGAGCACCAGCGTGCCGAACGACGACGCGAAGTCGATGATCGCCCCGACATCGACGGTGGCCCGGGCGAGGCGGTCCGGGTGCTGGTCGAGGCCCTTGGCCTTGTCCTTCTGAAAAGAGCTGCGGCCGTTGAGCTGGTCGTAGCGCGAGATCACGATGTTGTCGAAGTCGAGGTAGACCGCGACCCGGGTATCGCCGGATTCCGTCATGGGTCCAGTGTGGGGTATGGGTGGGCCCGGCCGTGGCGGCTTGGGGGATGGGGGAGTTGCCCGGCTATGAGCGACAAGTTGCGGCTGGAGCGAGATTTGTCGCTGATAGGCGGGCGACTGCCCTGATGGTTCGCCGCCGGCGACGTCGCTTACCCGGCCCGGTACCAGCGCGGAATCAACTCCGGATCCGGCAGCGGATAGCGCCCGTAGAACCCGTGCGGATCACCGCGCAACACCTGCGCGTTCTGAATGTCGGCGCGCTGCCGGATCTCGCGCAACCGGGCCCGCTCGGCGCTACGGTGCGCGTGGTAAAGGCGCACCGACCATCGCGCGAGAACAACCACCAGGGCGATCACCGCCGCGGTGAGGATGATCCAGCGCAGCCACCACAGCACCGCGATGAGCACCAGGATGACCAGCCCCGCTCCGTCGCTGTTGGACTGTCTGCGTTTCCCCATGCTCGCGACGGTAATCCGGGGGTGTGACACATCGCGGGCAACTACCGGCCCGGGGATACGGTCGGCAGGCCAACGGCGCCGGCCGCGCAGTACGAGGCCGAGCTCAGGCCTCCCGCAGCCGCAAGGCCAGCCCGGACGCCCGCATCGCCCGGCGATCCAGCGCGGCCCGGATCTCCTCCTCGGACCCGACCACCCGCACCTTGTGCTTGGCGCGGGTCACCGCGGTGTAGAACAGCTCGCGGGTCAGCAGCCGCGACTCAACCGGCGGCATCAGCACGGTCACCACGTCCGCCTCGCTGCCCTGGCTCTTGTGGATGGTCATCGCATACATGCTGTCGACGTCGGAGAGCCGGCCGGTGGCGAAATCCACCGGGCCCGACGCCGTCGCGATCACCGCGCGCAGCCCTTCATTGCGCGCCACCACCACCCCGGTGTCGCCGTTGCGCACGCCCAGCCCGTAGTCGTTGGCGGTGATCAGCAGCGGCCGCCCGGCATACCAATCCGCCCACACCGGATCCCCGGTCTGCTCGGAGACCCAGCGCCGCAGCTGACGGTTCCAGTGATTCGCCCCGTGCGGGCCGTCGCGGTGCGCGCACAGCAGCCGGTGCTCATCGAGATTGCGCAACGCCTCGCGGGCGTCGCCGAGCAGCGCCGCCTGGCGCACCCGCACAGCGTGCGGCACCGCGATCGCCGCCAACGCATCGGCCAGCGCTGCCGGACTTGCCGCGTCGATCCATTCCCGGTGCTCGTCGCCGGAACGCAGCAGCGAGATCACCGTGTCGCCGTCACCGGCGCGGATTGCCGCCGCCAGCTCACCGATCGGCTTCTTGTAGCGGTGCGCGGTCAGCAACGTCGCCACCCGGGTGCCCGGCCGCGCGGCCAGACCGTCCACCAGGTCGGCCAGCACCGCCCCGGCCTCCACCGACGCCAGCTGGTCGGGGTCGCCCACCAGGATCAGCCGGGCGGTCGGCCGCACCGCCTCCAGCAACCGGGCCATCATCGTCAGCGACACCATCGACGTCTCGTCGACCACGATCACATCGTGCGGCAGCCGGTTGCCGCGATTGTGCTTGAACCGCGCCCCGTTTCCCGGCCGCGCACCCAGCAGCGAGTGCAGGGTGCTGGCCTGCAACCCCGCCAGCCGGGCCCGGTCCACTTCGGCGAGCCCGGCCACCTCCCCGGCGACCGCCTCGGTCAGCCGGGCCGCGGCCTTGCCCGTCGGTGCGGCCAGCGCGATCCGCAGACCCGGGCGTCCGGACACCTCGGCCTGCTCGGCCAGCAACGCCAGCAGCCGGGCCACCGTGGTGGTCTTGCCGGTGCCCGGGCCACCGGTCAGCACCGTGACGGCCTGGGTCAGTGCGATCTCGGCGGCGCCGCGTTGTTCGCGGAACTGCGGCGGGAACAACCGCGCGAACGCCGCCGGCTCGGCCGGCTCGGCGTGCGGCGTGGACAGCGCCAGCAGGTCAGCGCAGACCTGCTCCTCCTCGCGCCAATACCGGTCCAGATACAGCAGCCGGTCGGCGTACAGCCGCAGCACCTGCTTGGTCACCAGAGTGCTGTTCCGCACCGCTGCCAGCCACGTCACCGGATCCGGCCACGCCAGCTCCGGCAGGTCGATGCCGGCCGCCACCGTGGCCAACTCCACGCAGACCGACCCGGTGCGCAACGCCCGCACCGCCAATGCAACTGCGAGCGCGACGGTTTCGTCGGCCTCGCCGCCCAGTGCGCACACCCGACGGGCGGTGTGCACATCCGCGGCGTCGAGCACGCCGGCCTCGTTGAACTCGCGCAGCAGGCCGGTCGCAGTGAGGGCCACCCGGCAGGACCACGGATCATCGATGGTCAGGCTCATGCGGCCACTCCCTGATGCAGCAGGTCCGACAGGGCGATCACCAGCGCGGCCGGCGGCTGCCAGCT
Organism: Mycolicibacter sinensis; assembly: GCF_001667945.1. Taxonomy (GTDB): domain Bacteria; phylum Actinomycetota; class Actinomycetes; order Mycobacteriales; family Mycobacteriaceae; genus Mycobacterium; species Mycobacterium sinense_B. The sequence goes on from NZ_LZJK01000050.1 coordinate 35,971, forward strand.
GAACACCCCGGCGGGATGGCGAGCGAGAATCGGGGTGTCGGGTCCGCACATGCCGCGCACGAACAGATACAGCACCCCGCCCAGATGCCGCTGCGGGTCATAGCCCGGCTGGCGCCACCGCAAAAACCGGTGCAGCACGGCGGTATACAGCAATGCCTGCAACGGATAATCCGAGTGCAGCATCGCCTCGGCCATCCGGGGAAAGCTGTAGTCGGCGGCCGTCTCGCCCAGGTTGTTGGTCTTGTAGTCGACCACCAGATAGCGCTGATCCGGCAGGCGCAGCACCACGTCCAGCGACCCGGACAGATACCCCCGCAGCGACTGGCCACCGAGGGCATCGGATTCCAGCCGATCGGCGTAGCCGGCGAACGGATCCTCGGGGGCCAGGTGCTCGCGCAGCAACGCCCCCACATCGGCGACCCGCACCTGCGGCGCCGCCCCAGGGGAGTCGCCACCGGCCAACGGGATCTCGAAATCCAACTCCCGCAACCGATCCGCCGTTCCGATCTGTCGCAGCGTCAGGCCGTCGGCCAGCGGCCCGAGCGGGGTGTCGTGCAGCGGCACCAGCGCCGTCGCCAGCACCTCGGCGTCGACTCCGATCGGCCACCACGGTTCGTGGACCCGCACCCGTTGTGTCAGCTCAGCGGCCAGATCCCCGGCGAACGGGTCGGCGGTCTCCAGCACCGCGTGCACGAGCGACCCGAACGTCGTGCCGCCGGGCAGATCCGCCATCGGCGAGCGCAGCTCGACGCCGGTGTCGGCGGCCGCCTGCAGGACGGTGACGTCTTCGGATTCGTCGTCGCGGGTGTGGGCCTCGGGCTCACTGTGCACCCCGGCGTCAGTTCGGGCCTCATCGGCGCCGCGGATCAGCGCCGAATAGGAGGTACGCCGCCACCCGGTGTCGATGTGGCGGTGGAAGTGGCGGACCGCCAGTTCACCGGGCACCTCGCGGGGCACCGCCGGCGTCGGCGGCCCGATCACCGACTCCTCCACCACCGGCCCACCCACGGCCTGCCAGCTCTGAAAGATCACCTCGGCGTCGTCGTCGGAGATCCGCGCCGCGCACCGGTCGGGCACCTCGGCCTGCCCCGGCGCCCGGCCGCGCAGCAACCGCGACAGACCGCCGTTGATCTCGTCGCCGGCCGGTGCCCACCAGGCGATCACCTGGGACTGGGCCCGGGTCAACGCGACATAGGTGATGCGGATGTGGTCGAGCGCTTCTTCCAGCCGGTGCAGTTCTTTGACCTGCGCGTCCGGCCGGCCGCCGATGTGCAGGCAGCGCACCTCGGCGCCGTCGGCCCCGACTTCGTGGTAGAGCAGGTTGCCCTTGTCGCCGATGTGGCGGCGAAACATGAAGGGCAGGTAGACGATCGGGAACTGCAGGCCCTTGGCGGCGAACACCGTCATGATCTGCACGGCACCGGCGTCACTGTCCAGGCGGCGGTTGCGCTCGGTGGCGCCGGTGCGGTCTTCACGCTGGCGGCGCAGCCAGTCCCGCAGCGCCGGCAGGCCGAGCCGATCGGCGTGCGCAGTTTCGTGCAGCAGCTGACCGATGTGCGCCAGATCCGTCATGTGCCGCTCACCGCCGCGCTGGCTGAGCACCCGCCGTCCCATCCCGGCGAGCTGGGCGGCCTCCAACACCGCGGCGACGCCGCGTAACCGGACGTGGTCGGCCCACTCGCGCAGCGTTTGGGTGACCCGGTCGGTGAGCTGGTCACCGCCGCGGGCCAGGGATTCGGCGGTCTCGCCGAAGAACATCGTGCAGGCCGCCGCGCGGACCAGCCCGGTGCGGCCCGGCTGGTCGAACGCCTCCAGCAGGCACAGCCAGTCCTCGGCGGCCCGGGAGGCGAACACGTCGGTGTCGCCGGTGTAGACGACCGGGATGCCGAGCTTGGTCAGCGCGTCGCGGCACAACGCCGCATCCTGGTGCTGCTCGACGAGGACCGCGATGTCCCCGGCGCGCACCGGCCGGTCGTCATAGCGGGCGCCGGAGTTCAGCAGGGCGCCGATGTCGGCGGCCAGGTCAGCCGGGATGTGGTTGCGCAGTGGGCCGATCAGCAGGCTGTCGAGGCCCTGCCGGCCCAGGGTGGGCCGCTTGACGACCCGCAGCCGGAACGGGGCGTTGCGCGGCGCCCCGCTCAAGCGATGCCCGCCACGGTGGGCCTCGACCGGCGGCACGGTGATCTCGGGGTGGCCCAACTGCGCGCCGGCCAGCACGGTCTGCAGGCTGTCGACGAGCACCTTGTCGCTGCGGTAGTTGGTGGCCAGGGTGCGCTGGTCGGCGGCGCGGACGGCGGCCAGGTAGGTGTAGATGTCGCCGCCGCGGAAGCCGTAGATGGCCTGCTTGGGGTCACCGATCAGTACCAGCGTGGAATGGCCGGTGAAGGCCCGGTCGATCACCTGCCACTGCACCGGGTCGGTGTCCTGGAACTCGTCGACCATCACGATCTGCCAGCGCCGGCGCATCCGGTCCGCGGCGTCGGAGCCGGTGCGCTGCAGGGCTTCGGCCAGCCGGGTCAGCAGATCGTTGTAGCCGAGGATGCCCCGCCGGCGCTTGCGGTGCGCCAGCTCGTCGAGCACCGCCTCGGCGAACGCCAGCCGAACCCCCGCCTCGGACCGCGGGTCGGGGCCGGCGGGGCGCAGTTGCGCGGCGGGATCTTCGACGACCTGGGTGGCCAGCTCGATTGCTTCTTTGCGGGTCAGCGGCGGGGGGTTCTCGTCGTTGCCGAAATGGGCCAGGTAGTAATCGTCGACGATCTCGGTGACCAGATCGGTGAGGCTTTCCACCAGGGTCGCCGATGAGGCGGTGTCACCGGCGACCCCCAGCGATTTCAGCACCATCGCGCAGAACTGGTGGATGGTCACGATCGTGGCGGCGTCGAAATCGGCCAGCGCGTCCCGCAATCGGAGGCAGCGCTGCGCCGCGTCGCCGGTGTCCAGCAGGTGCGACTCCAGGTCGTTGGTGGGCTCGCGGCGGCTCTCCAGCACTGCCAGGGCGTCAGCGATCTGGTCGCGGACCCGCTCGCGCAATTCCCGGCTGGCCACCCGGCCGAAGGTGATCAGCAGCAGCTGATCCACCGTCGCCACGCCCTCGGCCAGATAGCGGGTGACCAGGCCGGCCAGGGTGAACGTCTTGCCGGTGCCGGCGCTGGCTTCCAGCACCACGGTGGACCGCGCGGTGGGCAGCGGCCCCAACAGATCGAAGCGATTCGTCACGAGAGCACCTCCGCGCTGAGCAGCGGCGCCCACAGCCGCACCGCCAGCGCCCCCAACCGGGTGCCCTCCCCGGTGACCTCCTCGCCCGGGCGGGGGACGCCGAGCAGCGTGTCCAGCGGGGTGTTCGGACCCCACACCTTGATGTGGGCGGCATCGGTGCACTCCCCGAACTTGCCGCCCCAGACCTGCCGGGCCGCCTCGAGCGGGTCCTCGTTCTCGCGCCGGGCCGACGCCCAGGCGCACGATGTGGCCAGCGGTAGCGGTAATGGCTCGCGCCGGCCGGCGTCGTAGATCGCCACCAGAGCAGCGAGCACCGCGGCCGGCTCCGGGGGCGCGACGAGAAGCCGCTGCCGGATGTGGTTGCGGCCCACCCCCCGGCCGATGCACACCGCGCTCCATTGGGTACCGGGGTGTTGGGCGGCCAGTGCCAGCAACGGAATCCAGGACGCCAGCACATGTTTTGCGGCCAGCCGCGAATAGACCACCGTGACGGTGCGGCCGCGATAGACCCCGGACACGGTGCCGGTCAGCCGCCGGCCCGGGAGGTCGACGTCGACATCGTAGGCCTGCGGGTCCCCGACGCGGTGACCGAACGCGGCCTCGGCGAGCGCGCGGGACAGGTCGCGGATCTCGCAGGCGGTGCGCATGCCGAGCCGGCCGGGCGGCAGGGTGCCGCGCCGCCATTCGGCGTTCGCGGCGTCGTCAGGGTGCATGCCGGCGAGCATGTCGGCGAGCATCCGGTCGCCGACCGTCCACTGCTTGAGGCTGTCGATCTCGACGGGCATGGCGTCCTCCACCCCCTCGACGTCCCACGGCAGGGTGTAGTCCAAGGCCCGAAAGTAGCCCTTGACCGGATCCTTGAAGAAGCGCGTCAGCTCATCGAGTTCGACGTCGGAAGCCGGGGGCGGCGGCAGCACCGCGGCGAAGGTGTCAGTGGGGTCGGTGCGTTTCCCGGCGGCGGCCTCGGCGGCGGTCAGCGCCGTCGGGTCGAACGTGAACGGCTGACCGGGTACACCCAGCTCGCCCGGCTGGACGTTACGGATGTCGAAGGGCTGCAACGGGTGCCGCACCACGACGTGGTCGCGAACCGGCTCAGGCGTGGTCGCGTCGAGCGCGTCGAGCAGCTCGGCGAGCGGCACCGCCGGCGGGCGCACCTTGCCGGTGCTCTCGTCGGCGCCGGCGTAGGTGATGACCAGTGTCTCGGTGGCCGCACACACCGCATCGAGCAGCAGTTGCCGGTCTTGGGCACGGACGTCGCGTTCCCCGGTCAGCGGGCGGCGGCACAGCACGTCGTCGCCGTCGATGTGATCGACACGGGGAAACACCCCGTCGTCGAGACCGACCAGACACACCACCCGATGTGGCACCGAACGCATCGGCACCATGGTGCACACCGTCAGCCCGCCGGTGCGGAAGTTCGCCCGGGTGGGCCGGCCGGCCAGGCGCCCGGCGAGCAGGGCCCGCACGTCGGAGAGCTGCAGCGCGGTGCCGGCGTGCGAACCTGCCTCGACCACCACCTCCGACAGCTCCCGCTGCAGCTGGCCGACCTGCCAGCCGTCGTCGATGCCGACCCGGGTCAGGGCGGTCACCCCGTCGATCAGGGCGGTGATCCATTCGGAGAGCGGCCGCGCCCCGCTGAGCGTGTCGGCGGCCGTCTGCAGCCGGTCGACGAACTCGGCGAGCCGCCCGGCCAGCTCCACCCGATTGCTGCCGACATCATCGAGCGGTAGCGCAGTACCCAGCCACGCCCGGGAGTCTTGGGACATCACCACCCCGGTCAGGATCCGGTCCAACCCGAATCGCCAGGTGTTGTGCTGAATGCTGTTGAGGCCGTACGGCTCCCGGTGCGCCGCGTCGAAACTCCACCGCACGTTGGCTTCCTGCACCCACGCGGTGATGTCCTCCAGGTCGTCGTCGGTGAACGTGAACCGCGCCCGCACCGGCGCGGCCTGCGCCACATTGAGCACCGCGCTGGCGGTGGCGCGGCTGTCGGCGATATCCAGCAGCTGCTCGGCGACCCCCAGCAGCGGGTTGGTCTGGGTGAGTGCTCGGTCGGCCAACTGCACTCGCAGCAGGTGCGCCGGATGGTTGTCGCCGACCAGCTCACCGAGGCCGAAGCCGGCGACGATCAGCGGCGCATAGCTTTCGATGTCCGGGCACATCACTACGATGTCGCGCGGTTGCAGTGTCGGGTCGTCTTCGAGCAGGCCGAGCAGCACCTCGCGCAGCACGTCGACCTGGCGAGCCGGGCCGTGGCAGGCGTGCACCTGAACCGACCGGTCCGTTGGTGTTACCGAGCGCCCGTCCGGGCGTACCGCGTTGGCGGCGATGTCGGCCTGCAGCCACCCCAGCAGCGTGTCGGATTGGTGTGCAGCGCCATGGTATTGATCGCTGGCCGGGGTTGCGGGCAGGGCGCGCTGCAGCTCGCGCAGATCGCGGCCCAGGGTCTGCAGCAGCGGATGGTGGGCGCGGTGCCGGCTTTGGTCGGTGGCGCGCGGTACCGAGCCATGCACCCCGCTCAGCGCCCGCCACAGCACATCGGAGGGATGCGGCAGCCACAGATGCAGCTCGTGGTGGGTGGCCAACGCGTCCAACAACTCGATGTCGGTGTACGACAACCGGGTATGCCCGAACAGCGACAGCCGAGCCGGCAGCCCGGCCGCCGCCTTGTGCAGCCGATCGACGGCCTGGCGATGCCGCAGGTGCGGGGGTTCGGCCGGAACCGCTGCGGCCAGCGCCCGCCACAGCGGCGGCTGCCAGGCCAGATCGGAGTCCAGTTGCCCGCCGGCGCCGTCACCGGATCCGCCGTCGAGCCAGTCGGCCAGCATGCCGGGCCGCTCGCGGGCGTAGGAGGCGAACAGCCCGGCCAGCCGCCGGGCGACCGCGTAGCGGCGGCCGCGCCGCACCTGTGCGTCCTCACCGGTGTGGAAATGACCCAGATGGGTTGCCAGCGTGGCACACCAGGGCTCGTCGAGGCTGGCGTCGATCACCGACAGCAGCGGCCAGCTCATCGCCTCCGGTGACCACGGATCATCCTCGGCGGTTCCGGTGATCTCGGCGATCAACGACCCGGGGTTGCGAAACTGGACCCCGGCGCAGACTCCGTCGCCGCCGCAACCGGCGCCGAGCACATGCGACAACCGCTGGGACAGCCAGCGCTCCACTCCGCGGGCCGGCACCAGCACCAGTTCCTGGGTGAACGGGTCCGCCGGCGGCGTCGCCAGCAGCGCGCCCAATCCGACGACGAGGGCGTCGGTGCGTTCGGCCCGGTGCAGGTGCAATCCCATCGCGGCCACCATAAACCGCCACCCCGACAGTGCGGCCTCGTAGGCTAGGCGAGGTGTCCTCCGGCATCAAACGCATCGCGATCAGCACCGGCGGTGGCGACGCTCCGGGCCTCAACGCCGTCATCTACGCCACCACCTTGGCCGCCCGCAACCGCGGCTGGGACGTCGTCGGCATCCGCGACGGCTTCAACGGGATGCTGCTGAGCGACGACTACCCCGACGGCGGGCTGATCGAGCTGACCCGCGACCGGGTGCGCGGCATCATCCATCAGGGCGGCACCATCCTGGGCAGCACCAATCGCGGCAACCCGATCGCCTACCCGGTGCAGCAGGCCGACGGCACCTGGGCCGAGGTCGACCGCACCGAGGAGCTGCTCGGGCGCCTCGCCGACCGCGGGATCGACGCGCTGGTCACCGTCGGCGGCGACGGGTCCCTGACGATCGGCAACCACCTGCACAAGGCCGGGCTGCGGCTGGTCGGGGTGCCCAAGACCATCGACAACGACCTGGACCGCACCGCGTCGACGTTCGGTTTCGACAGCGCCGTCGGGTTCGCTTCGGAGTGCATCGACCGGCTGTTCTCCACCGCCACGTCGCACAGCCGGATCATCGTGGTGGAGGTGATGGGCCGCTACGCCGGCTGGATCGCCCTGCACGCCGGCATGGCCTCCGGGGTGCACGCCATCTTGATCCCGGAGATCCCGTACCGCCTCGAACCGGTCGCCGAGCTGATCAACCAACGCGCACAACGCGGTTCGACGTATTCGATCGTCTGCGTCGCCGAGGGCGCCACACCGGTGGGCGGGCAGCGCACGGTGGCGGCCAAGGCGGTGGGTCAGGCCGAGCGGCTGGGCGGGATCGGCGCCAAGGTGGCCGCCGAACTCGAGGCGCTGACCGGGCGGGAATCGCGTGCGGTGGTGCTCGGTCACCTGCTGCGCGGCGGATCGCCGACGTCACTGGACCGACTGCTGGGGCTACGGTTCGGGGCCGCTGCGGTGCGTGCCCTCGATGAGGGACACAGCGGGGTGATGGTGGCGCTCAACCCGCCGACGGTGGACTATGTGCCGCTGGCTGAAGCCATCAGCCGGCAGAAAACCGTTCCGCCGGACTGCGATTCGATCCAGACCGCACGCGACATGGGCATCCGGTTCGGCGATGAGGAGGTTAAGCGTGGCTGAGTCGGCGACGCGTCGGGGCGACTACGGAATCGACGGATCGTTTCACCGGGTGCCGCTCGGCGGGCAGCTCGCCGTCTTGGGGCTCGGCTGCGCTGCGCTGGCGATCTACGCCGGCTTCGCCTTGGCCCGCGGACCGCACTGGGCTGCCGTGGCGGCAATCGTGCTCGACGCCGGCATCCTCGCCCAGGTCGGGCTGTACTGGCACGCCACCCGGGCCGGCAAGTTCGCGGTCTGGGAACGCATCCTCGACGGCCTGCGGCTGCGCGGTAGCGAAACGGTGCTCGACATGGGCTGCGGACGCGGTGCGGTGCTGTGCGCCGCGGCCAAGCGGCTGCCCGACGGCCGGGTGATCGGCGTCGACCTGTGGCAGGCCGACCAAACGGGCAACTCCGCGGCCGCCACCCTGGCCAATGCCGCACTCGAGGGTGTGGCCGAGCGAGTCGAGGTGCGCACCGGCGACATGACCGCCCTGCCGCTGGCCGACGCCAGCGTCGACGTCGTGGTGTCCAATCTGGCGATCCACAACATTGCGAGCGCCGACGGGCGCCGCCAGGCGCTCACCGAGGCCGCGCGGGTGCTGCGTCCCGGTGGCCGGCTGGCGATCGCCGATCTGTGGGGGATCCGGGGGCATGCCACCCAGTTACGCGAAATCGGCTGGGCCGAGGTGAGTTGGCGCAGCCTGGGTTGGCGGATGTGGTACGGCGGGCCGTGGGCCGCGACCCGGTTGGTCACCGCGACGAAGCCGGGTTGAGGTCGGGCGGTCCGGCCGTGCCCGGGCGACGACGGGGGGGCGGGGAGGTGATGTGTGCCCGGCTTTCAGCGACAAGGCACGTTATGTCAGGTCCGGGCGGGCGCCGGTGCGGCGGTGCTTCGAGCGGGGTGCGGCGGGGCG
>NZ_LZJK01000051.1 GCF_001667945.1 Mycolicibacter sinensis
GGCGGCGGCTGGCCCTTCTGAGCCGGCGCGCCGTCCACTAGCCTGGCGGCGTGGATTACGCCGCAGCATTGCTCGATGAGAACCGCGCCTTCGGTGAGCTGATCCGGTCCGGTGATCCCGAGCTGGCGATCCCGACCTGCCCGGACTGGAACCTGACGCAGCTGTTCCGCCACGTCGGACGCGGACATCGTTGGGCCGCACAGATCGTCGCCGACCGTCTGGACCACCCGCTGGATCCGCGCGAGGTCGTCGACGGCAAGCCGCCCGCGGACCCCGACGCGGCCATCGACTGGCTGCACGACGGCGCCCAGCGGGTGCTCGACGCGATCGCTGGCATCGGGCCGGACAATCCGGCGTGGACGTTTTTAGGTCCCCGCCCGGCGGCCTGGTGGCTGCGCCGCCGGTTGCACGAGGCGACGGTGCACCGCGCCGACGCCGCCCTGGCACTCGGCGCCGACTTCAACCTGTCGCCGGAATTGGCCGCCGACGGGATCTCCGAATGGCTCGACCTGGTCACCGCACGCCCCGGCCGCGACGGGCAATCGCCGCTGGCCGGCGGTCAGAGTGTGCACCTGCACGCCACCGATGAGGGCCTGGGATCGGCGGGTGAGTGGACGATCAGCCGGTCACCCGACACCGCCGCGCTGCGCTGGTCGCACGAGCACGGTAAGGGCTCGGTGGCGCTGCGCGGCCCGGCCCGCGACCTGTTCCTGGCGATGATGCGCCGGGTTGCGGTGGCCGACACCGATATCGCGGTGTTCGGCGACGCCGCGGTGTGGCAGGACTGGGCCGACCACACCGCGTTCTGAGGGCGCGTCCACACGGTAGTTTGCAGGGCATGAGCACATCGGAGATCGCCACCGTCCTCGCCTGGCACGACGCTCTGGCCGCCGGTGACGTCGACACCCTGGAGCAGCTGTCCAGTGAGGACATCGAGGTAGCCGACGCCGACGGTGCCGCGCAGGGCCACCAGGCGCTGCGGCAATGGGCAGCCTCGGCGCAGACCACCGCCGGGATCGGCCGGATGTACGTACACGGTGGGGTAGTGGTGGCCGAGTTGACGCCCGCCGAAGCCGGCGTCGCCGCCCAGGCGGTTGCCTTCCGGGTGGTGCACGATCACGTCACGGCGGTGTTCCGTCACGACGACCTCGACGCGGCGCTGACCGCCACGGATCTCACCGAGGCCGACCGCGCCGACTGACTGCGAGCGGCAGTTAGGCTCTACCCCATGCGCGGGATCATCCTGGCCGGTGGCTCAGGCACCCGCCTGTACCCGATCACCATGGGCGTGAGCAAACAGCTGCTGCCGGTCTATGACAAGCCGCTGGTCTACTACCCGCTGTGCACCCTGATGCTGGCCGGTATCCGCGACATCCAGGTGATCACCACGGGCCATGACGCGCCGGCCTTTCAGCGTCTGCTCGGCGACGGCAGCACATTCGGCGTCGACATCACCTATGCGGTCCAGGATCAGCCCGACGGGCTGGCGCGGGCGTTCGTCATCGGCGCAGAGCACATCGGCACCGACTCGGTCGCGCTGGTGTTGGGGGACAACATCTTCTACGGTCCAGGCCTGGGAACCAGTCTCCGTCGTCACCAAACCGTTTCCGGCGCAGTCATTTTCGCGTACTGGATGGCTGACCCGTCGGCGTACGGCGTCGTCGAGTTCGACGCGGACGGCACGGCGGTGTCGGTGGTGGAGAAGCCGACGACCCACCAATCCCACTATGCGATACCGGGTCTGTACTTCTACGACAACGACGTTGTCGAGATCGCCCGGGGCTTAAGACCATCCGCGCGGGGCGAGTACGAGATCACCGATATCAACCGGACCTATCTCGATCAGGGGCGGCTGCGGGTCGAGACACTGGCCCGCGGCACCGCCTGGCTGGACACCGGGACCTTCGATTCGCTGCTGGACGCCGGCGACTACGTGCGCACCATCGAGCGCCGTCAGGGGCTCAAAATCGGCATCCCCGAGGAGGTGGCCTGGCGGATGGGGTTCATCGACGAGGAGGCACTTGCGGCCCGCGCGCACGCCCAGCTGAAGTCCGGGTACGGCGGTTATCTGCTGGCGTTGCTGGATCGGCGCTGATCGGCTACCGAACGCCGGCAATCGTCGCCGCCGCGCGCTGCAGCGAGCGCTCGGCGTCTTCCCGCCGATCGCCCATCCCGACGAACATGTCGACGGTCATCGGGCCCAGGATGTTCGTGAGCGCACGGCCGTCCTGCTCGAAGGTGCCGACGATCTCCAGCAACACCACACCGTGGATCATGCTCCAGATCCGCCCGGCCAAATCCACGACGTCGTCCGCGCGGATCCTCCCGGCGGCGACGATGCGCTGCACGGCGGCCACGAGTTGGTCGAATGCGTGGTCTCCCACCGGCATTCCGGTGCTCGGCGTGCCGAGCAGCTGCGGCGACGCCAGGCCGAACATCAGCCGGTACCGCTGCGGATTCTCCAGCGCGAACTCGCGGTAGTTGTAGCCCATCACGAAGAAATCGGCCATCGGGTCCTCGATCCTCGGTCCCGCGCCGAGCGCAGCGCCGAACCGCTCAAACGACGCCGCGACAATCGCGTCCAGCAGGCCGTTCATTCCGCCGAAGTGGGTGTAGACCGCCATCGTCGACGCCCCGATCTCGGCGGCGACCTTCCGTGCCTGCAGCGCCTCGGGACCTGAGGTTTCCAATAGGTGCAGCCCGGCTTCGATCAAGCGCTCACGCGGATTCACCCTTGCCATCCTGCCATAACGGTGTTATACCTGACCCATAACATCGTTATGGCAAGGAGGTGCCGGGATGAGTAACCCGTATCTGGAGGGCGGTTACGCCCCGATCGCCCAGGAATACACCCTTACCGGCCTCGAGGTGTCCGGGACCATCCCCGACTACCTGGATGGCCGCTACCTGCGCAACGGCCCCAACCCGGTCGGCGAAATCGATCCCGCCGTCTACCACTGGTTCATCGGGGACGGGATGGTCCACGGCGTGCGGCTGCGCGACGGCAAGGCCGAGTGGTACCGCAACCGCTATGTGCGCGGGCCGCAGACCGCCCAAGCACTCGGCGAACCGCCACCACGCGGCCACCACCGCGGGACGATGGGCATCGGTGCCAACACCAACGTGATCGGTCACGCCGGGCGCACCTACGCGCTGATCGAGGGCGGCCTCTCCTGCTCTGAGCTGACCGACGAGCTGGACACTATCGGCGTCTGCGACTTCGACGGCACCCTGCCCGGCGGTTACACCGCGCACCCCAAGCGGGACCCGGACAGCGGCGAACTGCACGCCGTGTCGTACTCCTTCAATCGCGGCAACACCGTGCAGTACTCGGTGATCGGCACCGACGGCCGCGCCCGGCGCACGGTCGACATCGAGGTCACCGGCTCGCCGATGATGCATGATTTCTCGCTGACCGAAAACCACGTCGTCTTCTACGACCTGCCGGTGACCTTCGATGCGCGCCAGGTCGCCGAGGGATCGGCGCCCCCGGGTCTGCGGCTGCCGGTGCGACTGATCCTGAATGCCTTGATCGGGCGGGTGCGTATCCCGGACCCGGTCACCGCCCGGTTGCCGCGCCCCAAGGGCAGCGACCGCCGCATGCCGTATCGATGGAACCCGAAATACCCTGCGCGGGTAGGTGTTATGCCCCGTACCGGCGCCAGCTCAGACGTGCGGTGGTTCGACGTGGAACCGTGCTACGTGTTCCACCCGCTGAACGCATACGACGACGGCGACACCGTCGTGCTCGATGTGGTGCGTCACCCTAAGATGTTCGACACCGACCTTCGTGGTCCTGCCGAGGGTCCGCCCACGCTGGATCGGTGGACGGTGGACCTGGCCGACGGCAAAGTTCGGGAGTCCCGCATTGACGATCGGGGCCAGGAGTTCCCCCGGGTCGACGAGCGCCGGGTCGGCCGGCGGCACCGGTTCGGCTACGCGGTTGGCTTCAACGGCGACGGGTCGACGCTGCTCAAGCATGACCTCGTCGGCGGGTCGACGGCGAAGCGCTCGTTTGGTGCGGGAAAACAGTTGGGCGAGTTCGTCTTCCATCCCTCCGCAGCCGACGCGGCCGAAGACGACGGTGTGCTGATGGGCTTCGTCTACGACAGCGCGACCGATCGCAGCGGGCTGGCCATCCTGGATGCGGCCACGCTGGAGGACGTCGCCAATATCGCGCTGCCGCACCGTGTTCCCGCGGGCTTCCACGGCAACTGGGTGCCCACCGGGCAGTAGGAGGACGAGATGAGCACGAGGTTGGTAACGCCGTCGGAGCCCTCGATGCGGGTCGGCGATCCGGAGCGGGGCCACACTGCCGCCCGTCTCGGACAGGCATTCGCCCAGGGATACCTTTCAATGGAGGAGTACGAGACACGGCTGGGGCGGGCGTTTGGAGCTGAGACCGTTGGTGCTCTCGACGATCTGCTCGTCGATCTGCCCCTCGAGCGGATCGGCCGGCGGGACCCGCAGCGTCGTGCCGCGCGGCACGATGCCGCCCGGCGTGTCGTGCGGCTTCACCTGGCCGCCTACGTGGCCGTGTCGATGCTGATGATCGGCATCTGGCTGGCGACAGCCGTGGCCGTCGGCGCGTGGTATTTCTGGCCCGCCTGGCCCATTCTCGGCTGGGGCATCGGGATCGTGTCCCACGCGATTCCCGTTGGGGCGTGTGGGCGAAGGGCTTCCCGTGCCGCCGACCCTGTCGTTAGCGCGTTCGGTACTCGAACTTTCCCGCGCTAACAACAGTTTCGGCGCAAACGGCGAACAACTACACCCGGTAGCCGACCAGGAAATTGCCCAGGCGTTCGATCGCACTGGACAGGTCACGAGCCCACGGCAGCGTCACGATCCGCAGGTGGTCCGGAGCGGGCCAGTTGAATCCGGTGCCCTGGGTGACCAGGATCTTCTCCTGCAACAGCAGATCCAGGACCAGCTGCTCGTCGTCCTCGATCGGGTAGACCTCGGGGTCCAATCGCGGGAACGCGTACAGCGCACCGCTCGGCTTGACGCAGGAGACGCCGGGAATCTCATTGAGCTTGCTCCAGGCGACATCGCGCTGCTCGAGCAGGCGCCCGCCCGGCAGGACCAGGTCGTCGATGCTCTGGTGACCGCCCAGCGCCACCTGAATGGCGTGCTGGGCCGGCACATTGGGGCACAGCCGCATGTTGGCCAGCAGGTTGATGCCCTCGAGGAAACTGGTCGCGTGCTCCTTGGGGCCGGTGATCGCCACCCAGCCCGCCCGGTAGCCCGCCACCCGGTAGGCCTTCGACAGCCCGTTGAAGGTCAGGCACAGCAGATCCGGCGCCAGGGTGGCCAGGTTGATGTGCTCGGCGTCGTCGTAGAGGATCTTGTCGTAGATCTCGTCGGCCAGCAGCAGCAGCTGATGCTTGCGGGCCAGCTCGGCGATCTGGCTGAGCACCTCCCGGCCGTAGACCGCTCCGGTGGGGTTGTTCGGGTTGATCACTACCAGCGCCTTGGTGCGCTCGGTGATCTTCGACTCCATGTCGGCGATATCGGGCTGCCAGCCCTGCGTCTCGTCGCACAGGTAATGCACCGGCGTGCCGCCGGCCAGCGAGGTCGACGCCGTCCACAACGGGTAGTCCGGCGCCGGGATCAGCACCTGGTCGCCGTTGTCCAACAGCGCCTGCAGCACCAGGGAGATCAGCTCCGAGACCCCGTTGCCCAGGTACACGTCATCGACGTCGAAGCGGGGGAAGCCCTCGACGAGCTCGTAGCGGGTGACCACGGCCCGGCGGGCCGGCAGGATGCCTTGGGAGTCCGAGTAGCCCTGCGCGTACGGCAGTGCCTGGATCATGTCCCGCATGATGACGTCGGGCGCCTCGAACCCGAACGGTGCCGGGTTACCGATGTTGAGCTTGAGGATGCGGTGCCCCTCGGCCTCCATCCGGGCGGCCTGGGCGTGGATCGGACCGCGGATCTCATAGAGGACGTCCTGCAGCTTGGTCGACTGCGCGAACGTGCGCTGCCGCAGCTGGCTGCCGGGAGCAGGCCAGGGCATCTGGTGGGGCAACTGATGAGCGGTCACGTCGACAATGGTCCCATAGCTGTCCAATCAAAATTTGCCCGAGAAACAGATCGGGGCCGTATGTGCACCCACACGGCCCCAACCTGTTATCTCAGCGTTTGCCCGGTGGCCTTGCCCCGCGCTGGATGCCCAGGCCCTTCACCGGAGGCTGTTCCTTGGGAGCTTCGGCCTGCGGAGCAGCCTCGGCGGGGGCCTCGGCGGGGGCGGCTTCAGCGGCCGGCTGAGCGGCCGGCTCGGCCTTGGCGGGCTCGGCTGCCGCAGCCGCCGGTGCCTTCTTGGCCCCGGGCTTGCGGGCGCCTGCCGCCATCCCCAGCCCCTTGACCGGTGGGGCAGCCGCGGGCTCCGCGGCGGTGCTGGTCGGCTCGCTGGCCGTGCTGGCCGGTTCCGCCGCGGAGCTGACGGGTTCGGCCGGGGCCGCCGCCTTCTTGGCGCCCGGGCGCTTGGCGCCACCGGCGATACCCAAGCCCTTCACCGGAGCAGCCGGAGCAGCCGGAGCAGCCGGAGCGGCGGGGCCGGCCGCCGAGGCCTCCGGGGCCGCCGCCTTCTTGGCACCCGGCCGCTTGGCCCCACCGGCCATCCCCAGCCCCTTGACCGGGACTGCGGTTGTGGCCGCGGCTGCCGGCGCCTCGGCGGGCTTGGTCGCCGTCGCGGTGGCCGCAGCCGCCGGTGCGGGTGCCTCCTGCTCGACCTTCTTGGGGGCCCGCGTGGCGGCCTCGGCCGCGGCGGTGCCCTTGGCCGGCAATGTCACCCCGGACAGGTCCAGCGAGTCCAGCAGCAGCTGGGCGATGTCGCGCACGTCCACACCGGAGCGCCCGGAGGCCTCGATGCGGTCGTCGAGACCGTCGCTGACCATCACCCGGCAGAACGGGCAGGCGGTGGCGATGGTGGTGGCGCCGGTGGCCAGTGCCTCGTCCACCCGGTCGTGGTTCACCCGCTTGCCGATGTGCTCTTCCATCCACATCCGGGCCCCGCCGGCGCCGCAGCAGAACGAGCGGTCGCGGTTACGCGGCATCTCGACCAGGTTGGCGCCCGCGGCGGTCACCAGCTCACGCGGCGGCTCGTAGATCTTGTTGTGCCGGCCGAGGAAGCAGGGGTCGTGATAGGTGATGTCGCGCGAGACCGGGGTGACCGGAATCAGCTTCTTGTCCCGGACCAGCCGGTTGAGCACCTGACTGTGGTGCAGCACCGTGTACTCGCTGCCCAGCTGCGGATATTCGCGGGAGATGGTGTTAAAGCAGTGCGGGCAGCTGGCGATGATCTTGCGCTGCGGCTTGTCCAGGCCGTCGAAGACCTCGTTGAGCATCTCGACGTTCTGGGTGGCCAACTGCTGGAACAAGAATTCGTTGCCGGAGCGGCGGGCCGGGTCGCCGGTGCAGGTCTCGCCGGTGCCCAGCACCAGGAACTTCACCCCGGCAGCGGCCAGCAGCTCCGCGGTCGCCTTTGTGGTCTTCTTGGCGCGGTCCTCATAGGCGCCCGCGCAGCCCACCCAGAACAGGTACTCGAACCCGTCGAAGCTGTCGACGTCCTGGCCGTAGATCGGGATGTCGAAGTTGAGCTCGTCGATCCAGGCGGTGCGCTCGCTGGCGTTCTGCCCCCACGGGTTGCCCTTGTTCTCCAGGTTCTTGAACAGCACGGCCAACTCGGACGGGAACTCCGACTCCACCAGCACCTGGTAGCGGCGCATGTCCAGGATGTGGTCGATGTGCTCGATGTCCACCGGGCACTGCTCGACGCAGGCGCCGCAGTTGGTGCACGACCACAGCACGTCGGGGTCGATCACGCCGCCCTGCTCTTCGGTGCCGACCAGCGGCCGGGTGGCCTGCTCGGGACCGGAGCCGGGAACCCGGCCGAATCCGGACTCCGGGACGTGGTGATGTTCGCCGCGACCGGACTCGATGTAGCCACCCTCGGCGGTGGCGTCCTTCTCGCCGAGCAGGTAGGGCGCCTTGGCCATCCAGTGGTCGCGCAGATCCATGACCAGCAGCTTCGGGCTCAACGGCTTGCCGGTGTTCCAGGCCGGGCACTGGGATTGGCAGCGGCCGCACTCGGTACAGGTGGCGAAGTCGAGCATGCCCTTCCAGGAGAAGTCGTCGATCTTGCCGCGGCCGAACACCGCGTCCTCCGGCGGGTTGTCGAAGTCCAGCGGCTCGCCGTCGTACTCGATCGGCAGCAGCGGTCCCAGCCCGTTGGGCAGCCGCTTGAAGGTGACGTTGATCGGGGCCAAGAAGATGTGCAGGTGCTTGGAGTGCAGCACGATGATCAGGAACGCCAGCGCCACCCCGATGTGCAGCAGCAGTGACACGGTCTCGATGGTCTCGTTGGCGGAGCGGCCCAGCGGCTCCATGATCTTGCCCATCAGCTGGGACACGAACGCGCCCTTGCCGTACGGCAGGCTGCCGGTGTTGACGGCCGCCCCGCGCAGCAGCAGGAAGGTCCAGACCACGTTGAGGATCATCACCAGAATCAGCCAGGCGCCACCGTTGTGTGAGCCGTAGAACCGCGACGCCCGGCCGATCTCGCGGGGGTTGCGGATGACGCGGATGATCATGAAGGCGAAGATCGACAGGGTGACCGCGGTGATGAAGAAGTCCTGCAGGAAACCCAGCGCATCCCAGTGGCCGATGACCGGGATCGCGAAATCGTGCTTGAACAGCTGACCGTAGGCCTCGATGTAGACGGTCAGCAGCACGAAGAACGCCCACATGGTGAAGAAGTGCGCGATACCGGGGATCGACCACTTGAGCAGCTTGGCCTGGCCGGCAACTTCACGGATCTGTGTCCAGACCCGCCTGCCGACGTCGGTGGTCCGCTCGGCCCCGACCTTCTGACCAGTCATCACGAGCCGGTACAGCCAGAACACCCGGCGTGCGGAGAAATAGCCGACGATCGCCGTCATGGACAGGCCGACGACCAGCCTGATCATCATCTGGACATTCTCGGTCACGGAGCGTCTCTCCCATCCCCGAGTTACCGGCCAGTAACTTAGGTGTGGTTACTGGCGGGTAACTATCGCCAATCTTGCGCAAGACCTGTTCAAGCGCTGCTTGATGCTCGGCCCATAGTGCCACCCCATTGCGGCCCAGCGCGACACAGGCTGGCCTAACTGTATCGATTGGCGGCTGTTCCGAGGGGCTTTCTCGCCCGGGGAGGCTAATGGCCGGTCACAGTCCGGGCGGCAGCGGGATGACGATCTCCGACGGCGGTTGCGCCGCCGCGGTCGTGGTGGCCGGCGCCTGGGTGGTGGTCTCCGCCGTGGTGGTCGGGGGTGCGGTGGAGGCCGTCGTGGTGGTCGGAGCGGTGCTGGTCGGTGGTTCCGTAGTGCTCGGGGGCTCAGAACTAGACGGCGGCGGTTCGGTCGTCGGAGCCGGGGGCGTGCTTTCGCCGGGGGTGGTCTCCGGGGCGGGGGCGGGGGCGACCGGTGTGTCGCCAGGGCCCGCTGTGGTGGAGGTGACCGACGTCTCGGATGTCGTGGCCGGTGTGGTGTCACCGGATTCCTTGTTCACCAGCCGGACCATGCCCCAGACCAATCCGGCGATCAGCAGTGCGGTCAGCACGCCCCAGCCGATCAGCGCGAGCGGCTGCAGGTACCAGGGGGTCGGCGGCGGTTCGGGCGGTGCGGACCAGTCGGCCTGCGGCCCGCCGGCTTCGCGGTACTCGCTGTAATAGCCCGCCGGCTCGCTGTAGTTGCCGCCCGCGCGGTAGTCATAGCCGGCCATCTGCGTCGGTTCGTTGTTCGGATCGTCCGGCGTTCGTTCCACGCGCACCAATGGTAGGTGCGGTGGCTGACGAAAGGCCGCGTCGCCACCTGACGAGTAGCTGTGCCGGCTACCGGCGCCGGGTCATTCCCGACCGGTGGCCGCGCGTCGCGCGACGAGCGCGAACACTGCTCGCCAGCCGAGCAAAAAGACGGCGGTCACCGTCGACGCGACGAGTACGAAGGTCCAGGCCACACCCGCGGCTGTCGCAGCGCGCAAGGCCATGCCGATCAGCACCGTCGATATCCAGACGATCACCCCGGTGGGCACCAGGGCCGTGGGCCGCAGCCAGCCGCGAGACAACAGCCAGCCCAGGATCGTGCCGCTCAGGAAGGGCCAGGCCGTCGCCGCCAAGCCGGCGAGCGTGATGCCCTCGTCGTGGCTGCGCCGGCCGAGGGCGCAGAAGATCAGCACAGCCACCAGGTCAACGCCGAGCCAGGCCGGGGTCCGCTGCGGTTGCATGCGGCGAGCGTACTGGGCCGGGTCGCGGTCTACCGGCGTGGCGGGATGGTGATCACCGTCGGCAGTTCCGGAACCTTGGGGATCGGCGGAATGGTGATCACCGACGGCAGCGGCGGCAGATGCGGGCGGTGGTGATGCGAGTCGCCGGGCGGCGGGGGCTGCTGCGCCGGCGGTTGCTGCGGCGGGGCCTGCCGGGGTGGCGCCGCCGGTGGCGCCGACGTGCTCGAGGAACTCTCCGCGGTGGTGGTGGTCGTTGTGGTACTGGTCGTGGTCGTGCTGGTGGTGCTCGACGAGCTGGTTCCCGGTGCGGTGCCGCCCCCGGGGCCGCGGCTGGTCAGCTGGACGATGCCCCAGATCACCAGTCCGAGCATCACCGCGATCAGTCCGAACCAGGCGATCAGCACCGATCGCCGCCGAAACCAGGGCGTGGGTGCCACTTCGCCGAAGTCCACGGTGTCCGCTTCGCCGGCGGCAGGCTGTTCGAACGGGCCGTAGGCCGCGTACTGGGTCGGTGCGTTACCGGGGTTGTAGCCGGGACCGCCGGGTTGGTGGCCCGGGCCGGCGGGCCCGAAAGGTGCCGGCCGCGGCCCGGGCGGCTGAGGTCCGCGCTGGCCGTATTGGGTGGATCGGGTCGGGTCGTCGCCGGGTTTGCCGGGGCCGTCTGAAGATCCGAAGCGCGCCATTCCAGCGATCGTAATGGAAGGCGGTGGTCGGTGACCCGAGTGAGAGGTCAGAACGTTTCGACGTTGTCGATGCTGACGAACATGCCGTGACCGGTGCGGTCATTGGTGAATCGGGTGCCGTCGATATCGGCCTTGATGCGCCAACCCTGCGCCTGATAGGTCAGGTAGTCGATGGTGACGACCGGGATGTCGCCCAGGTTGCCCAACACCCACTGCACGGTGCCGTCGGAACTGACGCTGACGCCGTTGGCGTGTTCGCCGTCCTTGAGCGGGGTGTTGGTGAACTGTGCCTCGCAGTCGACCTGCCGAGTCGAGATCTGGCAGCGGGTCCTGCCCGACTTCGTCTCGATGAAGACGTAACCGTTCTCGTCCGGCGGCAGGACGACGCCGGCGGGCACCTTGGTGCTACTCGAGGGGGGCGGTTTGGACGGGGCCGGGGAGCTCGGCGGTGCGGTGGTAGGCCGGGGCGTTCGGAACGACGGCTCCGGTGGCCCGCCGCCGCCGGGGGCCGCGGTCGGGTTGCCATCGACGGTGGAAGTGCAGCCGGCTAGCAGCAGCGCGACCGCCAGGGTCAGCTGCCTGCCGCTCGCCTTCGTTGTCACCCGATCCGATACCTGCACACAGTCCCCCGCCGACATAGATTGACGTCCACCCTACGCACCCTGTGACTCGAGTGGCTGCAGTGACGCGCGGTCCTTCCGGGCCATCGCGGCGCGGCTTAGGAGAAGTCGCGGAACGCCAACGCGCCGCCGGCCACCGCCGTCACCGCGGCCAGACCGTAGCCGAGCACCGACCACCAGCCGGCGTGCAGATAGGCGGTGAGGGCCACGATCGCGATCGCACAGAAGATCAGGGCCATTCCGTACAGCGGAGGATTAGCTGCATATCTGTTGCGGCCCACGGGTTTTCGCCTCCTACTCGTCCGCTTCGGCCTGCGCGGCCACCGGTTGCTCGGGGGCGGCCGGGGCGAGTGCGGCCGCGGCCGTCACCCGCTCGCGCACCAGGTACCAACCGATGACCAGTGCCGGTGTGCCGACGAGCAGTACCGCGCGAATGAACGGGCCGCTGCGCTCGTCGACGACCATCAACACCAGAACACTGGCCAAGAACACCAGCGTCAGGTAGCCGCTGTAGGGGGCCAGCGGCATCCGGAACGAGGGCCGCTGCAGGACTCCGGCTTTGGTGAGGCGGTGGAACCGCAGCTGGCAGGCCACGATCGTCGCCCACGCCGCCATCACCCCGAGCGCCGCGATGTTGAGCACGATCTCGAACGCCTGCCCGGGTCGCACCGCATTGAGTACCACGCCGAGCAGCCCGACCGCGCTGGTCAGCAGAATGCCGCCGTAGGGCACCCCGTTGCGGGACATCCGGCCGGTGAACGCCGGACCGCTGCCGTTGACCGCCATCGACCGCAGGATCCGCCCGGTGGAATACAGCCCGGCATTGAGGCTGGAGAACGCCGCGGTGAGCACCACCAGGTTCATCAGGCTGCCGGCGCCGGTGAAGCCGATCTTGGAGAAGAACGTGACAAACGGGCTCTCGTGCTCCTTGTACGCGGTGTAGGGCAGCAGCAGCGCCAGCAGCACCACCGAGCCGACGTAGAAGATCCCGATCCGGGCGATCACCGAGTTGATCGCGCGCGGCATGATCTTCTCGGGCTCGGCCGTTTCACCGGCCGCGGTGCCGACCAGTTCGACCCCGGCGTAGGAGAACACCACCCCGGAGGTCACCAGCACCAGCGGCAACAGGCCAGTCGGGAGAAATCCGCCGTTTTGGGCGATGAGATGCAGGCCGGTTTCCTGGCCGTCGACCTGGTAGCGGCCGCCCAAGAAGACGGTGCCGACCACCAGGAACGTCATCAGCGCGATGACCTTGATCAAGGCGGCCCAGAACTCGAGCTCGCCGAAGAGCTTCACCGAGATCAGGTTCATCGACAGCACCGCCAGCAGTGCCACCAGCGCCAGCAGCCACTGCGGGACCGCCCCGAACAGGTGCCAGTAGTGGAAGTAGCTGGCGATCGCCGTGGTGTCGACGATGCCGGTCATCGACCAGTTCAGGAAGTACAGCCAGCCGGCGACGAAAGCCGTTTTCTCGCCGAAGAACTCGCGCGCATAGGAGACGAACGATCCCGACGACGGCCGGTGCAGCACCAGCTCGCCCAGGGCGCGCAGGATCAGGAACACGAAGCCGCCGCAGATCGCGTAGACGATGAACAGGCCGGGGCCGGCCGAGGCGAGCCGACCGCCGGCGCCGAGGAATAGCCCGGTGCCGATGGCGCCGCCGAGCGCGATCATCTGCAGCTGTCGGGGGGCCAGGCCCTTGTGATAACCCTCGTCTTCGCGGGCCAGTACAGCGGCAGGCGCCAGGTGAGGGTCGGGTGCGTGTGGCATTGCGCGGTTATTGTCCCTGTCGTCGTGAAGTCCGTGTCATGGTGTCAGAGGCTTCCACGAGTAGCCAGCCGGTGCCGGATCCCGGTGGGCCACCAGAACCATGGACCCAGCAGCCGGGCGAGTGGCAGCACCAGGAAGAGCCGGACGATCATCATGTCGAAGATCAGCCCGACGCAGATCGTCGAACCGGCCTGACCGATGTTCACCACGTCGCTGGAGAGCATCGCCAGCATGGTGCCGGCCAGCACGAAGGCCGCCGTGACCACCACATTTCCCGAACCTGCCATGGCGCGGATGAGCCCGGTGCGGATTCCGCCGCCGAGTTCCTCGCGGTACCGGGACAGCAGCAGCAGGTTGTAGTCGCATCCCACCCCGACCAGCACGATGAAGGCGATCGGGACCGTCAGCCAGTGCAGCTGGATGCCCAGCAGGGTCTCCCAGATGAAGCTGGACAGCCCCAGGCTGCCGGCGAAGGAGAGGATCACGGTGATGAGTACGACGATCGAGCCGATCAGGGCCCGGGTGATGACCAGCACGATGATGAAGACCAACCCGAACGTGGCCAGCATCATGATCATCAGGTCGTTGCGGGAGAACGCCTGCACGTCCCGGTAGTTCGACGCCGCACCGGCCCAGAGCAGCTGGGCGCCGGACAGCGACGTCCCCTTGATGGCTTCCTGAGCCGCCGCCGCCGCGTTCTGCACTTGCCGGATGCCCTGCGGACTCATCGCCTCGCCCTGATGGAAGACCATGAAGCGGGCGCCGGTGCCGTCGGGCGTCATCAAGATGTCCAGGCCGGTCTTGAAGTCCTCGGTGGCGAAGGCGTCCGGCGGCAAGAAGAAGAAGTCGTCGTTCTTGGCGTTGTCGAACGCCTGCGCCATGTCGATCATCGGAGGGATCATCGTCTCCAGCTGCGGGATGATGCTGCTCATCGTGCTCTGCGTGGCCAGTGTCACCGACCGCATGGTCGCCATGTGGCCGGCCATGCCGTGCAGGGCCGCCACCATCTGCGGGGTGACGGTGTCGATGATGGTGAGGCCGTCGATCATGGCGGCCATCTCCTCATCGAATTTGTCGATGTTGTCCGACAAGTCGTGCGCCGAGCGCAGCGCCCAACAGATCGGGATGTCGAAACAGTGCGGCTCCCAATAGGTGTAGCTGCGCAGCGGTCGCACGAAGTCATCCAGGTCGGCCATCTGGTCTCGCGCTGTCGCGGTGATGTCCTTCAGGCGCTGCGCGGCCTCGCGGGATAGCCGGGTGCCCACCGCCATCCGGCTGGTCGCCTGCTCCATCTGGCGGGTCGATTCGATGGTGTCGGCCATCTTGGCCGCCATCGTGTCGATGTCGGCGATGCGATCGCGCAGGAAGCCGATGTTTTCGCCGATCTTGGTGCCCATTGAACCCATGGCGTACGGCAGCGAGGCGTGTTCGAGCGGTCGCCCGTTCGGCCGGGTGATGTCCTGCACCATCGAGATACCCGGGGTCCGGAAGATGCTTTTGGCGACCCGGTCCAGGCTGATCATGTCGGCGGTGTTGCGCATGTCGTGATCGGCGCGCAGATACAGCACGTCGGTGGAGAGTTGGCTCTTCGGGAAGTGCTGGTCGGCGGCCGCGTAGCCCTGCACCGATTCGACGGACGCCGGCGCGAAATCCCGGTCGTTGTAGCTCACCTGGTAGGTGGCGAGGTTCAGGATGCACAGCGGAAGCACCAGCGCGGCGATCGCCATCACCGGGATGGGCCAGCGGGCGATCACGGTGCCCAGCTGCCGCCAGGCCGGGCTCGTCGGTCGGGGTTCCTCGAGGTATTTGATCTTGCTGCCCAGCGTCAGCAGGGCGGGCCCGAGAGTGAGGGCGGCGGCGACGGCGACGATCATCGCCACGAAACACGGTGGCCCCAGGGTGCGGAAGTAATTGAGGGTGGTCAGGCTCAGGCACAGCGTTGCCCCGGAGATGGCCACACCCGAGCCCAGGATCACATGCGAGGTGTTGGCCACCGAGTCTTAGTAGGCGCTTTCCTTGTCCAGGCCCTTGCGGCGGGCTTCGTGGTAGCGGCCCAGGTAGAAGATGCCGTAGTCGGTGGAGACACCCAACACCAGGCCGACGACCATGTTCATGGCGAACGACGAGATGCCGATCAGCTGGGCGCCGACCAGAAAGGAGACGACGCCGCGCGTCGTCGCCAACGTGACCAGCACCCCGGCCAGCGGGATCAGGGCGCGCGTCGCCGAACGGTAGGCGATGAGCAGCATCGTGACGATGATGACGATGGTCACGA
Organism: Mycolicibacter sinensis; assembly: GCF_001667945.1. GTDB lineage: Bacteria > Actinomycetota > Actinomycetes > Mycobacteriales > Mycobacteriaceae > Mycobacterium > Mycobacterium sinense_B. The sequence continues at coordinate 15,609 of NZ_LZJK01000051.1, forward strand.
TGGTGAGCGTGACCATGCTTTCGTCGGCGGCGCGCAGCGTGTCCGAAGCCAGCGGCGCCGGGCCGCTGACGTAGACGTTCAGGCCGTCGGGTTTGGGAACCTGAGCCACGATGTCGCGAATCGCCTCGATCGAGTGGTTCGACGCAGCGTCCCCCAAGTCGCCGGTGGGGCGGATCGTCAGCGTGGCCGCCTCGCCGTCGGCGCTCTGCGCCCCCGACATCGTCGTGGGCCTGCCCCACAGGTTCAGCAGCGACTGGACGTGCTTTTTGTCATCGAGGAGCCGGTCGATGAGTTGGTCGTAGTAGCGGTGATCCTGCTCGCCGAGTTTGCGCCCGGGGGTTACCAGCAGAACCGCTCCAGCACTGGTGTAGTCGGACTCGTCGAAGGCGCGGCCCTGCAGGATCGCCGCCTGCGACGAGGGTGCGTCGCGCGGGACCATGGCCTCGGCGTTCTCCGCGGTGTTCTTCTCGATGCTCGGGACGAAGATGTTGGTGACCGCGGCGGCCAGCACCCAGAACAGCACGATCGGGATGGCCAGCTTGCGCAGCAGCCGCGCGGAGCGCGGACGCCGGGCCGGTTCGTCGGCCGGTGCTTCGGCGTCGGACTCCTCGGCGCTCATGCCGCAGTCACGGTGCAGGCCGCCGCGGCAGCATGGTGGGCGACCGACCGCTCGTCGCGCACCCGGCCGTCGACGCGGATGCGGCAGC
>NZ_LZJK01000052.1 GCF_001667945.1 Mycolicibacter sinensis
AACCGCAGCGCGAACAACTCCCCGATCGCCACCAGGTGTGCCGCCGCGGCCCGATTCTCCGCCCGCGCCGAGGCAGCGATCCGGTCCACCAATGCCGCCGACTCCGGCGTGGTGGGCGGGTGACGCTGCACAAACCACGCATTGAACTCCGCCACCGACCCCGGTGCCGGCATCCGCGCCACCAACGATTCGAACATGTGTTCGATTATACGCGGACCTACGACACCTCGCCGCCCCCGATCAAGGGGTGACGATGTTGAACCAGAAGGGGAAGGTGTCGAGCAGCCCCATGAACTCATCGAAGGCGCCCCGGTTGCCGTCGATCGTGATCCGCTTCGACGAGATGGCGTCATCCAATGTGATGTTCTTGAGCTCGATGTCATCCAGCGTCGCCTTCGTGAGGGTCAGGCTCGCGTCGGCACCGGGAACCGGCTCGGGCGCGTAGTTCAGCACCGCGTTCTCCACGGTCAGGCCGTATTCGGACTTCAGATCGGTGAATTTCATGTTCAGGGTGATCTTCTTGCCCGCGGCTTTCGGGTCGTTGAGCCGCACCGCGAGGTAGTCGAAGAGCTTCTCCGGGGGCATGGCTCGGATGGTGTCGGGGCTGGCGGTGTCGGTAGCGGCGACATTCGGCACCCCGTTGCGCAATTCGTATGCCCCTTGCAGGTACTCCGAACGCCACGGACCCGACTCGGCCTGATAGCCCAGCTGCTCGTAGCAGTCGGCCAGCAGGTTCTTGCCGTCGACGCTGTCCGGATTGGCGAAGACAACGTGCTTGAGCACCATCGCGGCCCAGCGGTAGTTGCCGGCGTCGAAGTCGCCCTTGGCCTTCCGCAGCACGGCAGGTTCCCCACCCATGTACTCGATGTATTTCGTGGCGGCGTCGGCCGGCGGGAGGTCGTCGAGATCCGATGGATTGCCGTCGTACCAGCCCATGTAGCGCTGGTAGACGGCCCGGGAATTGTGTCGCAGGGTGCCGTAATAGCCACGGTCCGGCCAGAAGTCGTTCAGCTCGGGCGGCAGCGTGATCTCTTCGGCGATCTCGGAGCCGATGTAGCCCTGGTTCATCAATCGCACCGACTGATCGTGGGTGTACTTGTACAGGTCGCGCTGGCGCTTGAAGTAGTCGATGATCTTGGCGTTGCCCCACATCGGCCAGTGGTGGCTTTGGAATTTCACCTCGATCTGGGGGCCGTAGAGCCGGATGGTTTCGTCGATGAACGCCGCCCAGGTGAGCGGGTTGCGCACCTGTGCGCCGCGCAGCGTGAGCAGGTTGTGCATGGTGTTGGTGGTGTTCTCCGCCATCCACATTGCCTTGAACTGTGGGAAGAACGCGTTCATCTCGGTCGGCGCCTCAGTGCCGGGCGTCATCTGGAACACCATCTCGACACCGTCGACGGTCAGCTTCGTCCCGGTTGTGCCGATGATGTCGGTCGGTATGACCAAGGTCGGTTTACCGGTCGAAACCGTCTGCCCCAGACCGGCGTTCACGCTGCCCTGCGGATCGCGCGGCAGCAGCGCGAGCCGTACATGTAGACCGCACGGCGGGACATCGCGTTGCCGGCGAGCACGTTCTCGTCGACGACGTCCTCCACGAAGTTCACCGGCGCGATCACCTTGACCTTGCCGGAGTCGACGTCCTGTTGCGCGATGATGCCGCGTACCCCGCCGTAGTGATCGGTGTGGGAGTGGCTGTGCACGACGGCGACGATCGGCTTCTCCCCCAGATGCTGGTTCACCAAATCCAGCGCGGCCCTAGCGGTCTCGGGCGAGATCAGGGTATCGAACACGATCCACCCGGTGTCGCCCTGAACGAAGGTGATGTTCGACAGGTCGTAGCCGCGCACCTGGTAGATGCGGTCGACGACCTTGAATAGGCCATAGTTCATGCACAGCTGCGCGTTGCGCCACAGGCTCGGGTTGACGGTGTCAGGTGCCGGCAAGGCGTCACCGATGAACGTCTTGTAGCTCTCCAGATCCCAGACGACCTTGCCGTCGGCGTCTTTGATGGTCAGGGTCTCGGGTTTGGCGATGAGGTTGTGTTGGGCGTCCTCGAAGTCGCTGCGATCGTTGAACGGTAGCGCGTCGAGCACCTTGTTGTTGGCGGCCTTGGTGGCGTCGGTGGCCGGCTTGACCTTGTTGTCGGTCTGCACGGAGCCGCCCTCTGCGGGCTTCCCTTCGCACGCCGATGCCAGAGCCGATGCCGCTGTGGCACTGACACCAACAGCAGCAAAACGACCGAGAATCGCACGTCTGGTGAAGTCTGTCATGCGTGCCGATTCTGTCACGCCCCGTTGTTCGGACCCCCCGAATTCGCCCCGGGGATATCGGTGATCGGGAAGTTGGGCATCGGCGGCGGCGACGGCGTGGCGGGCAGCGCCGGGATGTCGCCCGCCGGAATGTCGTGCAGATCGTTTACCGGAGGGCCGTTGTCCCGGCTCCCGTACACGCTGCCCGGCGCACGCGGCCCCAGCAGCTCGCTGACCGTAACCATGTGGTAGCCATTGGCTTTCAGCACCGGCAGGAACTGGTACACCAGATCGACGGTCGACGAGTAGGTGTCGTGGAACAGCACCACCGACCCGGGTTTGATCTGGGTCATCAGCATGTAGCGGGTGGCGGCGGTGTCGGCGTCGTTGATCCAGTCGAACGGGATGACATCCCACAGGATCGCGGCCTGCCCGACTTTGGCGGCCTGCTCATTCACCGCGTCGTCGGTCAGCCCACCCGGCGGGCGCCACAGCGTCGGCGTGGCCCCGGTCGCCGAGGCGATCGCGTCATTGGCCCGGCTGAACTGCGCAGGCACCTCCGCTGCCGGGATCGTGGTCATGTTGGGGTGTTCCCAGGTGTGGCTGCCGATCTCCATCCCAGCCTCGGCAATCCGCTTGGCGCCCGCCGGGTCGGCAGCCACCTTGTTGCCGATCAGGAAGAACGTGGCGCGCGCGTCGGCGTCACGCAGGACCCGCAGCAACCGGTCGGTGTAGGGCGACGGCCCGTCGTCGAAGGTCAGCGCCACGCACTTGACCACAGCGCAGTCCACCGGGCCAGCGGCCGCGTGGTGTGCCGGGGCGGCACAGGCGCCCACCACCGCGATGGGGATCAGACCGGCAAGTATTCGCAGACACTGCACGCGGGCAGCCTACCGGGGGCTCAGCGCAGATCGGGGCCGCTGATCTCCTCGAGCATCTCGGTGACCAGCGCGGCGATCGGCGAACGCTCACTGCGCAGCAACGTGATGTGGGCGAACAACGGGTGGCCCTTGAGCTTCTCGATGACCGCCGCGATGCCGTCGTGCCGGCCGACCCGAAGGTTGTCGCGTTGGGCGACGTCGTGGGTGAGCACCACCCGCGACCCGGTGCCCAGCCGCGACAGCACGGTCAGCAGTACGTTGCGCTCCAGCGACTGGGCCTCGTCGACGATCACGAAGGAGTCGTGGAGCGACCGGCCCCGGATGTGGGTCAGCGGCAGCACTTCGAGCATGCCCCGCGAGAGCACCTCTTCGAGCACCGCCGGGCTGGCCAGGCCTTCCAGGGTGTCGAACACCGCTTGGGCCCACGGCCCCATCTTCTCGTTCTCGCTACCTGGCAGGTAACCGAGTTCCTGGCCGCCGACGGCGTAGAGCGGCCGGAACACCACCACCTTGCGCTGGGTCCGCCGCTCCAAGACCGCCTCCAGGCCGGCGCAGAGCGCCAAGGCGGACTTGCCGGTGCCGGCCTTCCCGCCGAGTGAGACGATGCCCACCGAGTCGTCGAGCAGCAGATCCAGCGCCACCCGCTGCTCGGCGGAGCGACCGCGCAGCCCGAAGGCCTCCCGGTCACCCCGGACCAGCTGCACCCGCTTGGCCGCATTGACCCGGCCCAACGCGTGCGAGCTCCCACCGAGGAGGCGTATCCCGGTGTGGCACGGGAGATCCCGCGCCGCAGCCAAGTCGATCTCGCCCTCGTCGAACAGCACGTCGATGTCGTCGACGGACGCCTCGACCTCGTCCATCCCGGTCCAGCCGGAGACGATGACGTCCTGGGCGTGGTATTCGTCAGCGGCCAGGCCAACTGCGGCGGCCTTGACCCGCAAGGGAATGTCCTTGCTCACCAACGTGACTCGCCGTCCCTCCGCCGCCAGGTTGGCGGCACAGGTCAGGATCCGGGAGTCGTTGCTGTCCGTGCGAAAACCGGTCGGCAGCACCGCGGGGTCGCTGTGGTTGAGCTCGACATGCAGCGTGCCGCCCTGTGTCCCAACGGGAATCGGCTGATCAAGACGGCCATGCTCCAACCGCATGTCGTCGAAGAGGCGCAGCGCCTGGCGGGCGAACCAGCCGAGCTCGTGATGGTGGCGTTTGGCCTCCAGCTCGCTGATCACCACTAGCGGGACGACGACCTCATGCTCGGCGAACCGGGTACAAGCCCACGGGTCCGATAGCAGCACGGAGGTGTCGAGCACATACGTCCGGATATCAGGCACTAAGCGCTCCAGCGGGTGCGGGCCCGCGCGGCCCCGCGCGAGCAATTCGACGGGGCGGTGGCACCAGAACCGGAGCCGGTCCTGTCGTGGTCATGACCGGAGGTGCCGCCTAGACAGCAGAGCGTGTGGCTAGCCATCGCTTGCGACGGTACCCCCGTCGGCGCGAGCCTGCCGGGCAGGCGCGCCGGAGCTCATCAGCCGATGACGAACCGCTTGAGATCGGGGTGCGCGGCCAGGCCCCAGGCGCTGATCCGATCCGAGATCACCCGGCGCAACTGGTCGGGACCGAAGATGCCGGCTTCGGCGATTCCGGCCTGCCGGTCGGCGTAGGCGTCGATGTCAGCGCCGACGACCTTCAGCTCGGCGGCCCGGGCGGCGATGGCGGCCACCGTCTCGTCGTGGGTGTAGTCCAGGCAGTGGCCGACCAGGTTGGCGAAGAACTCCTCGTGGCGTTCCTCGTCGCCGGCGATCCGGCCGATCAGGCCCTTGAGCACCGGCTCGTCGGTGCGGTCGGCCAGGTTACGGCAGAACTCGGCGCACGCGCGTTCGTAGAAGGCCATGAACACCAGCGTCTCGACCTGGCTGTAGCGGTCGGCGCGGTAGCCCTTCTGCACGTGCTCCATGCGGACCCGCTCATTGGCGTCCGGGTCGATCTCCCGGGTCACCACCAGGTATTCCCGCAACGCGATGGCGTGCAGGTGCTCCTCGGCGGTCCATCGGCCGATCCAGCGCCCCCACTTGTCCTCGAGGATGAAGTGCTCGACGAACTCACGGTGGTAGCCGGCCAGGCTGTCCTTCTCGATGAGCAGGATCTCGCAGGCGTCGGTGATCACCTTGGGCAGCGTGACCTGCGACGGGTCCCAGTCCTTGCCGCCGAGGAAGGCGAAGTTCTGGCCCTGCTCGAACGGCACGTAGTCGTGCGCGTACCACGGGTCCACGGTGTCGATGTGCCGGACCATGTTCGCGGCAACCACCGGTTCGAGCTCGCGGATCAGTGCGTTAGCAACGGGACGTTCAGCCATGAAAGTAACTGTAACCCGAATTCACACTATCCTGTCAACTCGGGGTACGGCGTGTTCGCCCGGTCAGGCGAGCTTCCAGTCCTCCAGGCCGTCATAGAGCGGGAAGTCCTGCGCCAGCTTGGCGACCCGGGCCCGCAGCGCCGGCACGTCGGCCGACGAGCCGGCCGACCAGCCGGTGGCGATGACGTCGGCGACCTCGGTGAACTCGGCGTCGCCGAAGCCACGAGCGGCCAACGCCGGAGTGCCGACCCGAAGCCCGGAGGTGACCATCGGCGGCCGCGGGTCGTTGGGGACGGCGTTGCGGTTGACGGTGATGCCGACCTCGTGCAGCAGATCCTCGGCCATCTGCCCGTCCAGCGGCGAGTCCCGCAGGTCCACCAGCACCAGGTGCACGTCGGTGCCGCCGCTGACCACCGACACACCGGCCTTGGCGACGTCAGCGGCCAGCAGGCGCTCGGCGATGATCTTGGCGCCGGAGAGCACCCGCTGCTGACGCTCGGCGAACTCCGGCGTGCCGGCGATCTTCAGCGCGACGGCCTTGGCGGCGATCACGTGCATCAGCGGCCCACCCTGCTGGCCCGGGAAGACCGCCGAGTTGATCTGCTTGGCGAACTCCTTCTTGCCGACGATCAGCCCGGACCGCGGGCCGCCGAGGGTCTTGTGGACGGTGGTGGACACCACCTGCGCGTGTGGCACCGGCGACGGGTGCAGGCCGGCGGCCACCAGCCCGGCGAAGTGCGCCATGTCCACCCACAGCGTCGCGTCCACCTCGTCGGCGATGGACGCAAAGGCTTCAAAGTCAAGGATGCGCGGGTACGCCGACCAGCCGGCGATGATCACCTTCGGCTTGAACTCGAGCGCCTGAGCGCGAACCACGTCCATATCGATGCGGTGGGTGACCGGGTCGACGCCGTAGAAGGCGTTCTCGTAGAGCTTGCCGGAGAAGTTCAGCCGCATCCCGTGGGTCAGGTGCCCCCCGTTGGCCAGGTCCAGGCCGAGCAGCCGGTCGCCGGGCTCCATCAGCGCCTGCAGTACGGCGGCGTTGGCCTGGGCGCCGGAGTGCGGCTGCACATTGGCGAATTCGGCGCCGAACAGTTCCTTGGCGCGGTCGCGGGCGATGTTCTCCACGACGTCGACATGCTCACAGCCGCCGTAGTAGCGCCGGCCGGGCAGGCCCTCGGCGTACTTGTTGGTCAGCACACTGCCGTGGGCCTGCAGCACCGCGCGCGGCACGAAGTTCTCCGACGCGATCATCTCCAGGGTGTCGCGCTGGCGTCCCAGCTCCTTACCGAGCAGCTCGGCGATATCGGGGTCGAGCTCGCGCAACGGGGCCGACAACACAGCGGAGGCGGGGCGGGATTCGGGCATCGCAGTCACGCCGGCCAGTCTATAGAGCCAGCTCGGCCCGCAGCGATGACGGGATCAGCGGCTCGTCGAGCAGCCGACCGAACCGCTCGGTGAGACTCACGCCGGCCGGCCGGGCGTCCAGCCAGGAACGCAGCAGCCGGTAGCCCTCCACGTAGGTCGAGGTGTAGGCCCGCCACAGCGGCGAGGACAGGAACCGCAGCGTCTGGCGGGCCCGGTCCTCCGGAACCAGCAACCACCGGCGCAGGTAATCGGTGACCTCGTCGGTGTCGCGGTGCTCGTCGTGCAGCATCAGCGCTGCATCTTGGCGCACGTCGGCCAGCGCCGCCGCGGCCTCCGAGATCGCCTCGGCTCGTTCGCCGTCGAACCGCAGCCCCAGGTCGGCGTAGATCTCCGCGGCCCAGCCGCCCCAGCCAGGCCCCACCGCGGCGTACAGCGCCAGGTCGGCCAGGCCCTCGGCCATCAGGCACTGCGGGGTGTTGACCAGGAAAATGGTCTGCTCGGCCTGGCCCAGCCGGGCGACCAGCCCGGCCTCCTTGCGGCAGTGCTCGGTGTGGTGGCCCGGGTAGGACTCGTGGGCCACCAGCCTCGGCAGATTCGACATCAGCTGTTTGAGGTCGGCGTTGACCGCCACCGTGGAGCGGTAGTCACCGCGGTAGTAGTTGAACCCTGACCACGGCTTGTCCGTGACGACCTCGTAGGTGATGGTCTCGGTCTCCGGCAGCGGGAACTGCGCGCGCACCCGGTCGCGCAGCGCCGAGGAGAACGCGTGAATGGCCGCCTCGAGCCGCCCCGGCGGAATCTCCTCGGCCCGGCGGTGCGCCGACATCCGGTCGGCCAGCGGGCCGGCGCCACCCAACAGCTCACTGAGTCGGGCATGCGCCTGCCGGTAGCGGTCGGGGTCACCCTTGGTGATCTCGACGTCGAAGTAGTCACGCACCTCGTCGATGAAACCGACCTGTTCCCCGGCGAATTTGCGGCCCACGCACGCCAGCGCCCGCAGGTGCACCCGCAGGTAGTCGGCGCGCGCCGCCTCCAGGCCGGCCGGGAGCGCCGCGAGCAGCTTCTCGGCCTGCCGGGCCAGCAGCGCCGGGTCGGGCATCGGCTCGTCCTCGACCAGTCGTTGCAGCGCCGGATCACCGGTGAAGGCGTCGACATAGCCCCGCTCGATCCGGTCGAAGCGCAGACCGAGCAGCAGGTATTCGCGGATCAATTCGGCGGGCTCCATACCCGATCAGGCTAACCGGCGAGCCTGCTGCAAGACTGTATGGTCATGCGGCGGCTTAGCGAGCCGAGTCCCTATGTGGAGTTCGACCGACGTCAATGGCGGACGCTGCGCATGTCGACGCCGCTTCCGTTGACCGAAGAAGAGGTCGTGGCCTTGCGCGGCCTCGGCGAGCAGGTCGACCTGCTCGAGGTCGAAGAGGTCTATCTGCCGCTGGCACGTCTTCTGCATCTGCAGGTCGCCGCCCGTCAGCGGCTCTTCGCCGCCACCGCGGAGTTCCTCGGCGAGAACGATAAGAACCCGGACCGGCCGGTGCCGTTCATCATCGGCGTGGCCGGCAGTGTGGCCGTCGGCAAGTCGACGACGGCCCGCGTGCTGCAGGCGCTGCTGGCCCGCTGGGACCACCACCCGCGGGTGGATCTGGTCACCACCGACGGGTTCCTCTATCCCAACCAGGAGCTGGAACGCCGGAACCTGATGCACCGCAAAGGGTTTCCGGAGAGCTACAACAGGCGCGCGCTGATGCGCTTTGTCACCTCGGTGAAATCGGGCGCCGACTACGCGTGCGCACCGGTGTACTCCCACCTGAGCTACGACATCGTCCCCGGCGCCAAACAAGTAGTCCGCCACCCCGACATCTTGATCCTCGAGGGCCTCAACGTGCTGCAGACCGGGCCCACGCTGATGGTCTCGGACCTGTTCGACTTTTCGCTCTACGTCGACGCCCGGGTGGAAGACATCGAGCATTGGTACATCTCGCGGTTCCTGGCGATGCGCTCCACCTCGTTCGCCAATCCGGAGTCGCACTTCCACCACTACGCAGCGCTCAACGATCAGCAGGCGGTGACGGCTGCGCGCGACATCTGGCGCTCCATCAACCGGCCGAATCTGGTCGAGAACATCCTGCCCACCCGGCCGCGGGCCACCCTGGTGCTGCGCAAGGACGCCGACCACTCCATCAACCGGCTGCGGCTGCGCAAGCTCTAACTCGCGGCGATCTAGGGCTGCGTTGCGGTCCCCGGCTGCGGCTGGGGTCCCGGCGGTTCCGGTGCCGGCGCGGGCGGCGGTGGCTCGGGAGCCGGCGGTGGCGGCGGGAACTCAGGCGGCGGCGGGAAGCCGGGCGGCGGCGGGAACTCAGGCGGCGGCGGGAAGCCGGGCGGCGGCGGGAAGCCGGGCGGCGGCGGTTCGGGGGCACCCGGCGGCGGCGTCACCGGCGTCGGGGTCGCGGCAGCGGCCAAGGTCTCCGGGCACATCTCGTTCTGCGCGGCGTCGACCACGACTTTGGGAATGCCGTCAGCGATCTTCTTGTCGAACCGGTCCCGGGCGGGACGGCCGCGGCGCAAGTTCTGGCAGATGATCTCGCCGAACGTCACCGCGCCGGACGGCGTGCTGAGCCCCGGACTGTTCTGGTACTTGAAGCCGTGCGACTCCAGGTAACCGAGGTAGCCCTTCTCGTCGGCCTGTGCCGGCGCGGCGGCGAAAATCAGCGTTCCGGGAATCAGCGTCATCGCCGCCAGCCGCCACATCATGGGAGAGAACTGTAGACGGTGACGGCCGGGGCGACACGCTCCCGGGCCCCAAGTCAGCGCAGGCGGCGCAGCCCGCGGTACTGCGCGACGGCGAAGGACGCGGTGTAGGCGGCGCTGGCCAGCATTGCTGCGACGCCGACCCCGGTCAACGGCAGCACGCCAGCCTCGAGCACCGCGACGGCGGCCACCGTGCACGCCAGGTTGGCGGCGATCACGCCGATACCGGCCCGGCGCACCTCCGGCAGCGCGGCCAGGACGTAGACCACCGCGCCGTAGAGCACACAGAAGGCGGCCAGCGCGTATTCGTGGGCCGGGGTCAGCCCGGTCAGCGCCGCCATCGGGCGGGCGGCGAACAGACCCGCCAGGCCGATGACTCCGGTCACGGCGGCGTCGGCTCGCAGGGCAAAGCGCAGCAGAGAGTCGGTCGAGTCGGACAAGACCCGGGTGGTGATGGCGGTCATGGGGAACTCCCTTCGGGGGTCGACGAGGACGGCTAGGTACACCCCCGACGTTGCTCGCCGGCCACTGCCACATCGACCCGCGACACTGCCAAGCACTGCCAACCGCAGGTCAGCGGCCCGACGACACCGTGACCCGGCCGCGCAAGTCGGCGGCGATCACCCGGGCGGCAGCGTTCTGCCAGTTGTGCAGCGAGCGCTGCGGCACCTCGGTGACCAACCACTGCCAGGCTTGGCGGGCGGTCGGATCCAACCCGGCCGCGGTGGCGTTCTGCGCATAGGCGCGCACCCCGACCACATACGGGAAATACAGGGCGTTGTAGTGGCGCCACTGTTCGGTGGTGCCGAACTCGCCGCAGTCGCGCGGTTTGAGCGCCGCGATGCGGTCGGCCAGCAGCGCCTTGAGCTCGTTGGCGCGTTCCAGCGGCGCGTCCGGGACACCGCGGGCGGCCAACCGCTCGTCGATGGCCGGCAGCGCGGTCAGTGGGCTGGCGACGAGCTTCGACAGGTCCCCGTAGTGGGCCAACGCCCGCCGGGTCAGCCGGACAAAGGTCTCCTCGTCGACGTCGTCGAGCGGGCCGGTCGAGCGCAGCGCCAGCGCGGCCTCGGTGTCGCGCAAGGCGGCGCGGTCGGCGCGCAATGCCGGGGACCGCCAGAACGCCAGCCGGTCCCAGAACCCGGCCAGCCGGTCGACGAACACCTGGACTTCGATGCCGACCGCGATCGTGGTGAACAGCAGCACCGTCAGCGCGGTCTGCGCGGCGGGTTCGCCTCGGGTCATCGCCAACCCGATCAGCACCTGCCCACCGAGCAGCGCCGCCATCGCGACCGCGGCCAGAAATGAGCGCAGCATGTCCAGCCGCAGGGCCTGGCCTTCGTCGAAGGCATCCCACAGCGCGACCGCCAGCCCCAGCAGCAGCACGTCGAAGCCGGTGCCGGCCAGCGCGATCCCGCTGGGCACCACGCCGAGCGGAATGATCAGGATCGCGTTGGCCAGGGCGAAGAACAACGTCGCAACGATCACCACGCCGAGCACCGAGCCGGGCTGGGCGGGCCGGATGAGGGCCTTGACCATCGCCCCCAGCGTGGACACCGAAACCACGGCGAACAGCAGCCAGTGCCCGGGGCGCAACGGGCCGTCGACGGTGCCGGCCCACGCCGCCCCGGCCAGGGCCGCGGCGGCGACCCCACCGATGAGCAGGGTGTCGCGACGGCGGTGAGACCAGCGGTCGCACGGCCGGCTCAGCTCCAGCAGCACCGCGAACCAGGCCACCCCCGGCACCACGGCCAGATAGATCTCCAGCCGGCCGAGCAGCACCGGCTGCCACACCGCGCGCACGGCGTCGGCGGCGACCACCGCCGCGAAACCGCACAGCCCGGCGGCAGCCAGCACCAGTACCGGCTTGCGCGGGTCGCGGGCCAGCAGGTACATCCCGAGCCACCAGCTCAGGGTGAAAACCAGCGCCGAGAGCACCACCACGGCCGCGCTACCTCCCGAATCGCCGGTGCCGCACGGTGTAGTCGCGCAGCGCCCGCAGGAAGTCGACCCGACGGAAAGCCGGCCAATGCGCCTCGGTGAACCACATCTCCGAGTAGGCGCTCTGCCACAGCAGGAATCCCGACAGCCGCTGTTCCCCGGAGGTGCGGATCACCAGGTCCGGGTCCGGCTGGCCCGAGGTGTAGAGATTCTCCGAGATGCCGTCGGCGGTGACCGCCTCGACGAGCTCCTCGGCGGTGGCACCGTTGGCCAATTCCTTGCTGAGCAGGCCGCGCACGGCGTCGACGATCTCCTGGCGCCCGCCGTAGCCGACGGCGACGTTGACATGGAGGGTGGAGTAGCCACCGTCCTTGTTCGTGGAGTCCACGGCCTCCCGTAGCCGGCGGGCCGGCTCCTCGCCCAACAGCTCCAGGTCCCCGACGGTGCGCACGCTCCACCGGTTGGCGGGCGCACAGATCTCCTCCACCACGTCGGTGATGATCTCGATCAGCGCGGCGAGCTCTGCGGGGTCGCGCTGCAGGTTCTCGGTGGACAGCAGGTAGACGGTGGCCATCTCGATGCCGGCGTCGGCACACCAGCGCAGCATCTCGGCGATCTTGGCCGCACCCATCCGGTAGCCGTAGCTGACGTCGTCGTAGCCGGCATCGCGCGCCCAGCGCCGGTTGCCGTCGCAGAGCACGGCGATATGCCGCGGCAACGCCGGCCGGGAGGCCGCGAGCCCCTGCCGGAGGCGCATTTCATAGAGCCGGTACAGCGGCTCTTTCAGGCGCGCCGGGATGATCGCCACAAAAACCCAGACTACTGTGATCGGCAGAAGTTGCCGCGAATCGCATCCGCCGAATCCCCTGGAGGAAAGGTTCATGAGCACGCACGCCGACACCATCGCCGAACCGAACCCGAGTGAGCTGCCCACAGACGTCCTTGCGGCACACACCAAGCCGCGAGCACGCGGATGGATTCACCTGGTGGCGGCCATCGTGGCGGTCATCGCCGGGGCCACCCTGATCGGGGTGACCTGGCCGCTGGCCGGCGCCGAGGCAGGTCTGGCGACGTTGGCCTACACCATCTCGGTGGTCGGCATGTTCGCCGTCAGCGCCACCTATCACCGGGTGACCTGGAAATCGGTCGCCACCCGGGTCAGGATGAAGCGGCTCGACCACGCGATGATCTTCATCTTCATCGCCGGCACCTACACCCCGTTCGCGCTGCTGGCGATGGACCACGACGCCCAGGAGCGGCTGGTGATGACCATCGTGTGGGGCGGCGCGCTGGCCGGGGTGGTGCTGAAGCTGTGCTGGCCGACCGCCCCGAAGTGGGTCGGTGTACCGCTGTATCTGCTGCTGGGCTGGGTGTCAGCGTTTTTCATCGCGACGATCATGCACAACGCCGGGGTGGCGGCGATGGTGCTGCTGACCGTCGGCGGCATGCTCTACAGCATCGGGGCGATCATGTACGCCCTGAAGTGGCCGGACCCGTGGCCGCAGACCTTCGGTTACCACGAGTTCTTCCACGCCTGCACCGCGGTGGCGGCGATCTGCCAGTACATCGCGATCTGGTTCGCCGCGCTGTCGTGAGCGCGGCTTACAGCTGGGTGATGTTCTCCGCCGACCAGTAGGCCTTCATCCCGGCGATCTTGCCGTCACCGTCGAACACCATCACGTCGATCGGCTCGATGCGCATCCGGTGATCGCCGTTGGTAATGGTCAGCGCGAAGTGGAACGCCGCCTCGTTGCCGGCCACGCGCAGCGTGACCAGCTCGGACTTGCGGTCCAGGCCGGTGATGGCCGAGTAGAAGTTGCGGATGGCCTGATGCCCGATGTGCACCTCGCCACCGACCGGGTCCTCCAGGGTGGCGTCGGCCGCGTACAGCCCGACCAGATCGTCAGCGTCACCGCTGCCGACCAACTCGATGTAGCGGTGGACGGTCTCGGTGATGGCCTGTGCCTTGTCGGGTGCGCTCGTCATGTGCCGCACGTTACACCCGGCGCTGGCCCGCCGGGCACCTCGAGGGCCACGGCCAGCTCCGCGGCGCTGCCCACCGGCAGGTCACAGACCGGGCCGCGGCAGACGTAGGCGGCATCGGCGCCGTCGACCCGGTCTCGCCCGATCAGAAGCTCCGACGAGCCGGGCGCACCGCCGACCACGATCGTGCCGCCGGGCGCCAGGCGGCGCGCCTCGGCCAGCAGCGCCGAGTCGGTGCTCTGGCAGGCCACGGCGATCTGCAGCGGGCCACGGATGTAGGCCTCGGCGACGGCCAGCCAATGCCCGACCGAGCGCGGCGCGCGGGCCAGCAGCGCACTGTGCGCCGCCAGCGCGTCGGCGGCGGCCTGCCGATAACGCTCGCTGCGGTCGGCCTCGACCAGGTGCGCCGCGGTCAGCAGCGCCTCGGTGATCAGCGCCGCCCCCGACGGGGTGGCCCCGTCCAGCGGGTCGCCGGGACGCAGCACCAGCACTTCGGCGTCGTCGGCGCTGTCGAACCAGCGCCCGGGCTGCGCCGGGTCGGTGAAGTGGGCCAGCGCGGTGTCCAGCAGACCCGCGGCGGTATCCCGCCACCTCGGGTCGCCGTCCAGCTGATAGATGCTGAGCAGTCCGGTGGCCAGCGCGCCGTAGTCCTCCAGGATGCCTGCGCTGTCCCCGGCCCGGCCGCCCAGACTGGCTCGCCGCAGCCGCCCGTCCACCAGGTGCACGTCGAGCAACGCTGCCGCGCAGTCTTGAGCCGCGGAGATCAGACCCGAATCACCCAGTGCCACAGCGGCTTCGGTCAGAGCTGTGATCGCCATACCGTTCCAGGCGGTGACCACCTTGTCATCACGTGCGGGTTGGGCGCGGGACCGCCGGGCGACCAGCAACCGCTGCCGCACCCGCTCCAGCCGCCCCGGATCGTCGGGATCGACCGGAAGTTGCAGCACCGACGTGCCGGATTCAAATGTGCCGCTCGCCGTCACCCCGAAAACGTCTGCCGCCCAACGTCCGTCGTCATCGCCGAGCACCTCGGTCAGCTGCTGGCGCGTCCAGACATACGTCGAGCCCTCTCGGCCGTCAGCGTCGGCATCCAGCGACGAGACGAACATGGCGCCCGCGGAAAGTTCCTCGAGCAAAAACCGGGCGGTCTGCTCGGCGACCCTGCGGGCCAGCGGGTCGCCGGTGCGCCGCGCCCAGTGCGCATAGGCCCGCAACAGCAACGCATTGTCGTACAGCATCTTCTCGAAATGCGGGACCACCCAAGCGTTGTCGACGCTGTAGCGGGCAAAGCCGCCGGCGAGCTGGTCGTAGATCCCACCGCGCGCCATCGCCGCGCCGACGCGCGCCACCGCCTCCAGCGCCGGGCGGCCCGCGGTCCGTTCGTAGTGGCGCAGCAGGGTTTCCATCATCGCCGACGGCGGGAACTTCGGTGCGCCGCCGAAACCTCCGTGGGCGGTGTCCTCGTCACGCAGCACCGCCGCCACGGCGCCGTCGCAGAGCATGGCGTCGATGGGCGGTCCGTCTCCGGGCAACCGGGCAGCCATCGAGCGCAGTTCACCGGCGATGCGGTCCGAGGCGTCCTCGACTTCGTCACGGCGCTGGCGCCAGGTCTCCGAGATCGCCGAAAGCAGGTTCAAGAACGTGTCTTTCGGGTAGTAGGTGCCGCAATAGAACGGCCGGCCGTCCGGAGTCAGGAAACACGTCATCGGCCAGCCGCCCCGCCCGGTGAGCGCCATGGTGGCGTTCATGTAGATCGCGTCGATGTCCGGGCGCTCCTCCCGGTCGACTTTGATGCACACAAAGCCCTCGTTCATCACCGCGGCGACGTCTGCGTCCTCGAAGGACCCGTGCGCCATCACGTGACACCAGTGGCAGGCTGCGTAGCCGACCGACAGCAGGATCGGTACGTCGCGTTCGGCGGCTTCGGCCAACGCCTCGGGGGTCCACTCCTGCCAGTGCACCGGGTTGTCGGCGTGTTGGCGCAGATACGGGCTGGCGGACGTTGCGAGACGATTGGCCATGAACGAACCCTGTCTAACCCGCCGAGTCCGGTCCCGGGTCCAGCGTGCCTTCGTCGGCGGCCTGATCGGCGGCCGGATCCTCCCGGTCGAAGGATTCCGGCACCTTCTTCAGCTGCCGGTTCATCGACCACACCAGGAAGAACGTGCCGAGCAGCAGTAGCACGATGACCAGCAGCCCGACCGGGCTCGCCTTGCCGAAGTCCGGCCCGGTGTCGCGGGGCACGTCGTCGGCCAAGACCCAAAGTGCGGTGAGCACAACATGATTCATGACTCATCCTCGATCCCGGCGAACAGGTCGGTCTCCGGCAGCGTCACCGGCACCCGAGACCGGGCCAGCTCGAACTCCTCGGTCGGCCACAGGCGTTGCTGCCACTCGATCGGAGCCGCGAAGAAATCGCCGTTCGGGTCGATCTGAGTGGCGTGCGCGCGCAGGGCATCGTCGCGCTGGCTGAAGTACTCGGCGCACTGGATCCGGCTGGTCACCCGCTCGGCGAACACGTCGTGATCGGGCCGCCAGTGCTCCAGCCACTTCGCGAACGGACCGACCTCGCCGTGCTTGGCGAACTCGTCCTGCAGCAACTGCATCCGCTGACGCAGGAATCCGTGGTTGTAGTACAGCTTCGAGACCGTCCAGGGGGCGCCGGCCTGCGGGTAGCGGCGGTAGTCCCCGGCAGCCTCGAATGCGGCCACCGAGACCTGGTGGCAGCGGATGTGGTCGGGGTGCGGGTAGCCGCCGTTCTCGTCGTAGGTGGTCATCACATGCGGACGGAAGTCCCGAACGATTTCCACGAGCCGCTCGGTCGACACCTCCAGGGGCACCAGGGCGAAGCAGTCCTCGGGCAGCGGCGGCAACGGGTCACCCTTGGGCAGGCCGGAGTCGATGAAACCCAGCCAGTGATGCTCGACGCCGAGGATCTCGGCGGCCTTGGCCATCTCGTCGCGGCGAATCTCGGCGATGTGGCCGTGGACCTCGGGCAGATCCATGGCGGGGTTGAGGATGTCGCCGCGTTCACCGCCGGTCAGTGTCACCACCATGACCCGGTGGCCGGCGGCGGCGTAGCGGGCCAACGTCGCCGCGCCCTTGCTGGACTCGTCGTCGGGGTGCGCGTGCACCGCCATCAACCGCAGTCCGCTCATGTGCAAAGTCCCCTATAGTTCCTGTTGGTTTCCGGCCCCCATCGTTCCACCATCTGCGGCGGGCGCGGTAACCGATCCCGACTCACGACCATGGAACACACCGCGACGATGACCGACTCCGAGCCGGCCCGCTACCCGAGCACCCGCGGCCGCGCCCTGCCCCGGCGCCTGCTGGCGATCATGCTGGGTGCACTGGCTGTCGCGACGGCCGCTGGCGTCGCCGTGCTGGGCTATCAGCGGTTGACCACCGCCGACGTGAAGGGCGAGCTGTACGGGTATGAGGTGATCGACGACCAGACGGTGTCGGTAAAGATCAGCGTGACCCGATCCGATCCGTCCCAGCCGGCGGTGTGCATCGTGCGGGTGCGAGCCGGCGACGGCAGCGAGGCGGGCCGCCGTGAAGTGCTGATTCCGCCGTCGCAGTCGGCGACCGTCCAGGTGACGACGATCGTCAAATCCTCCCAGCCGCCGGTGATGGGCGACATCTACGGCTGCGGCACCGACGTGCCCGGTTACCTGAAGTCACCGTGACTTCGCGGTGGTACCCTCGACGGATACACGGTTCCAGCTGGGACCGTGTATTGCTGCATTAGAACGACGTCGACCCCGCTGGCTGGATCGCCGGGTCCGACGACACGAGGAGCACACTGAGATGACGGACACCCAGGTGACCTGGTTGACGCAGGAGTCGCACGACCGGCTCAAGGCCGAGCTCGACCAGCTGATCGCGAACCGTCCGGTGATCGCTGCGGAGATCAACGACCGCCGCGAAGAGGGCGACCTGCGGGAGAACGGCGGCTACCACGCCGCCCGCGAGGAGCAGGGTCAGCAAGAAGCCCGCATCCGCCAGCTGCAGGAGCTGCTCAACAACGCCAAGGTCGGCGAGGCGCCCACCCAGTCCGGGGTGGCGCTGCCCGGATCGGTGGTCAAGGTCTACTACGACGGCGACAAGTCCGACACCGAGACCTTCCTGATCGCCACCCGCCAGGAGGGCGTCAATGACGACAAGCTTGAGGTGTACTCACCGAACTCACCGCTTGGTCACGCGCTGCTCGGCGCCAAGGAGGGCGAAGAGCGCAGCTACACCGTGCCCAGCGGCAAGACCGTCACGGTGACCCTGATCAGCGCGGAGCCCTACCACTCCTGAGCCGGGCGCTCAGCCCAGCGCCTGCTTGAGATCATCGAGCAGGTCGTCGATGTCCTCGATGCCCACCGACAGGCGCACCAGGTCGTCGGGAACCTCCAGTTGCGAGCCGGCCGTCGACGCATGCGTCATCGCGCCGGGGTGCTCGATCAGTGATTCCACCCCGCCCAGGGACTCGGCCAGGATGAAGATCTCGGTTGCGGCGCAGAGCTTCTCGGCGGCGGCCCGCCCGCCGCGCATCCGCACCGAGACCATGCCGCCGAACCCGCGCATCTGGCGTGCGGCCACGTCGTGGCCGGGGTGGCCGGGCAGGCCCGGGTAGAGCACACGCTCCACCGCCGGGTGCCCGGTGAGGAACTCCGCCACCGCGGTCGCATTCTCGCTGTGCCGCTGCATCCGCAGCACCAGCGTCTTGAGGCCCCGCAGGGTCAGGTAGGCGTCGAAGGGGCCGGGCACCGCGCCGGCGCCGTTCTGCAGGAACGCGAAGGCGGCGTCGAGTTCCTCGTCGTCGGTGATCAGCGCGCC
>NZ_LZJK01000053.1 GCF_001667945.1 Mycolicibacter sinensis
GCCGAACTTATCAATGGTCAGATTGGGTAGGCTGCTGACTATGACGCGGACATCGCGGCCCTACCACCACGGGGACCTGGTGCGCGCGGCCATCGACGGCGCGGTCGAAGAAGTGAAGACGGTGGGAGTCGCCGCGGTGAGTATGCGGCGCATTGCCCGTCGCGCCGGGGTCTCGCACGCCGCGCTGGCCTACCAGTTCGGGGACAAGTCCGGCCTGTTCACCGCGGTTGCCGCCGAGGGATTCCGGCTCTTCGCCGAGACCGTCGGTCCGCCGGCGACGGACGCCGGCCCGGAGGGCTTCCTTTATGGCGGCCGGGCTTACGTGCAGTTTGCGCTGGCCCATCCGGGCCACTTCGAGGTGATGTTTCGCCCCTATCTGCATCGCGCGGACGACACCGACCTCATCGCCGCCCGTGATGCAGCGTTCGAGGTCCTCTACGGCAACGCGCGCAGAAGCCTGGCCGCACACCGCGATGCCCGCGAGGCGGACATCACCGACGACGATGTCTTGGCGCTGGCCACGGCAGGGTGGTCGCTATCGCACGGGTTCGCGACGCTGTTCTCGACCGGAAATCTTCCCGACCGCGTCCGTGCCGACCCTGAGGTCGCGGCCGCCCTGGTCGTCAAGGGTGCCTTCATGATCAGCGAACTCGCCCCGAACCCCACCACTTGACACCCGTCAAGTCTGTCGGCGGTACAGTCTGCGCATGCAGATTCGGGAACATCTCGGTGCCGACAAGCCGGCCATCATCTTGCATCCGTCGGGCACCGTCATCACCTTCGACGAGCTCGATGCCCGCGCCACCAGGTCCCCGTGGTGGTAGGGCCGCGATGTCCGCGTCATAGTCAGCAGCCTACCCAATCTGACCATTGATAAGTTCGGCCGACTCGCGGATACTTACCAGTGGTAAGACGTGAGGGGGTTGGATGGATGACTTCGACGTCGCGATCGTCGGCGCGCGCTGTGCCGGTGCCTCACTGGCAACGACGCTGGCCCGCAACGGGTTGCGGGTCTGCGTGCTCGACCGTGCGCATTTCCCCAGTGAGACGCCCTCGACCCACATCATTCAGCCCAGCGGCGTAGCGATCCTCGGTGACCTTGTCGGGCGCGAGGCCATCTTGGCCACCGGTGCCGTTCCGTTGCGCCGACTAACCCTGGTCAACGAGGACGTGCAGCTCGACGGCGATATCGATCCGCTGCGGTTTCCAGACCCCGGCCTGTGCGTGCGCCGGCTCACGCTCGACACGTTGCTCGTCGAAGCAGCCGCACGGGCAGGCGCAGATGTCCGCACCGGATGCCGGGCGACCGGTCTGGTGCGCGACGCCTCAGATCGGGTGATCGGAGTGGAGACCAACCGCGGAGCGGTGCCGGCCCGGCTAGTGGTGGGCGCCGACGGACGGCACTCGACCGTCGCCGAATTCGCCGGCGCGGACAAATATCTGGTGACGCGCCCGCGTCGGCTGGCCGCCTGGGCCTACTTTGCTGGGGCCGACCGACAGGGACGGCTGCGCCTCGCCCGGGTGGGCGAGCACGCGTTTCTGTCCGCTCCTGCCGACAACAACCTGTACATGGCCGCCGTCACAATCGACATCAGCCGTCGCAACCAGTTTCACGTCGACCGAGAGCAGCACTTTGCTGCCGGGCTGGCGCAGTGGCCGGAGCTGGCTGACCTGCTGTCCGGCACTGAACGAGTGGGGCCGATTCGCCTAATCGACAACTGGCACGGCTACTTTCGGCAGAGCGCCGGCCCAGGCTGGGCGCTCGTCGGTGATGCCGGTCATTTCAAGGATTTCACCCCCCGGCCAGGGGATTTCCGATGCGCTGCGGCAGGCGCTCACCCTCGGCGAAACGATCAGCGCCGGCTTCGCCGGTGGCACCGATATGGACGCCCGGCTGGAGCAATGGTGGCGCTGGCGCGACCGTGACGCCTACGAGATGTACTGGCTGGCGCACGATATGGGCGCGCCGGGTGTACCGACGCCGCTGGTGACCCGAATGCTGCGCGGTATCGCCGCCAACCCGGCCGCAACCGCGCGTTTCCTTGAGGTGGTGAACCATGACCTCAGTCCCGCAAAGCTTTTCACTGTCGGTCGGCTGGCCAGGGCCGCGTTGGGTGCGTTGACCGAGCGCCCCGATCAGGCGGGTGCAACGCTTCGCGAGATCGCTTCCGCGATCAGAGACCAGGCCTACCGTGCGCGGCATCGGACTCCAGTCCGAACTGCGCGTTGAGAGCGTGGTCTACGTCGTCAAAGTGCTCGTCGTCATAGCGCAAACTGCCGAAGAGCGCTCCGAAAGCTACGCTGACCCGCGTCGACATGACCCGAGACCACCGGGCTCAGTCCAGTCGAACTAAACCAGAGCGCCTGCGCCCACGAGGGTGCGTAAATCCGGCCCATGCACAGCGTGTCGAGGCGCGGACACGCACGCTCCGCTGATAGAAAACGGAACCTTAGCCCAGGCGCTGCTTGAGGGCGTCGAACTCGTCGCGCAGGCCGGTGGGCAGCTGGTCGCCGATGAACTCGAACCACTCCTCGATCAGCGGCAACTCCGCACGCCACTCGTCGGCGTCGACAAGAAGCGCCTGCTCCACATCAGCCGGGTCGACGTCCAGTCCCGTGAGCTCCAGATCGGACGCGTGCGGCACCGTACCGATCGGGGTGGACTCGCCGGAGCCCTTGCCCTCGACCCGGTCGATGATCCACTTGAGCACCCGGCTGTTCTCCCCGAAGCCCGGCCACAGGAAGCGCCCGTCCTCGCCGCGGCGGAACCAGTTGACGAAGAACACCTTCGGCAGCTTGGACTCGTCGGAGTTCTTGCCGATGTCGATCCAGTGCTGCATGTAGTGCCCGGCGTTGTAGCCGATGAACGGCAGCATCGCCATCGGGTCGCGGCGCACCGCCCCGACCTTGCCCTCAGCGGCGGCGGTCTGCTCGGACCCCATTGTGGCGCCGATGAACACACCGTGCTGCCAGTCGCGGGCCTCGCTCACCAACGGAACGGTGGTCTTGCGGCGGGCGCCGAACAGGATCGCCGAGATCGGCACACCGGCCGGGTCGTCCCACTCGGGGGCCAGGATCGGGCACTGCGACATCGGGGTGCAGTAACGCGAGTTCGGGTGCGCGGCAGGGGTACCCGACTCGGGCGTCCAGTCGTTGCCCTTCCAGTCGGTGAGGTGCTCCGGGGTCTCCCCGTCGATGCCCTCCCACCAGATGTCGTTGTCGTCAGTGCGGGCGACGTTGGTGTAGATGGTGTTGCCCGCCTCGATGGTCTTCATCGCGTTCGGGTTGGAGCTGTTGGAGGTGCCCGGCGCCACCCCGAAGAAGCCAGCCTCCGGGTTCACCGCGTAGAGCCGGCCGTCCTTTCCGAAGCGCATCCAGGCGATGTCGTCACCGAGGGTTTCGGCCCGCCACCCCGGGATGGTGGGCTGGATCATCGCCAGGTTGGTCTTGCCGCACGCTGAGGGGAAGGCGGCCGCGATGTAGTAGGCCTTGTTCTCCGGCGAGATCAGCTTGAGGATCAGCATGTGCTCGGCCAGCCAGCCCTCGTCATGGGCCATCGCCGAGGCGATCCGCAGCGCATAGCACTTCTTGCCCAGCAGCGCGTTGCCGCCGTAGCCGGAGCCGTAGCTCCAGATCTCCCGGGTCTCCGGGAAGTGGGTGATGTACTTCTCCTCATTGCACGGCCACGGCACGTCCTGTTGGCCCTCGGCCAGCGGCGCACCCACCGAGTGCAGGCCCTTGACGAAGGCACCGTCGGTGCCGATCTTCTCCAGCGCCGCGGTGCCCATCCGGGTCATGATCTTCATCGACGTCACCACGTAGGGCGAGTCGGTGAGCTCGACGCCGAGCTTGGGGTCCTCCGCACCCAGCGGCCCCATGCAGAACGGCACCACATACATGGTGCGACCCCGCATGCAGCCCCGGTACAGCTCGGTCATGGTGGCCCGCATCTCGTCGGGGTCCATCCAGTTGTTGGTGGGCCCGGCCCCCTCCTTGGTGCGGGTGCAGATGAAGGTGCGGGACTCGACCCGGGCCACATCGGCGGGATCGGACAGCGCCAGGTAGGAGTTCGGCTTCTTCGCGTCATCGAGCTTGAGAGCGGTTCCGGCCTCCACCAGCCCGGTCATCAACCGGTCCCACTCGGCCTCGGAACCGTCCGACCACTCCACCCGGTCGGGCTGGGTGAGCTCGGCGACCTCCTGGACCCAGGCCAGCAACCCGCGGTGTTTCGTCGGGGCCTTGTCCAGACCGGGGATGGTCGCTGAGGTCATGAGCTCTCCTGTTGTAACCTGTGTCACTTCGTGGCCTTGCCGCTGGGTGCGCCGCAGTCCACCTCTTAATGCTTCATTAGATAAGAGGTTACCGTGGATAGCGGCGCGCGGCGAAGCGGGCGTACACCCGGCTAGTCGGCAGCCGTTCGGGCGGTCTCCGGTGAGCCCGATTCCCCCAGTTCATCCGGCGGTCCCAGCGTCGCCTCTCCTGCGTCGAGCCTCGCTGAACCGCCCAGTTCATCCGGCGGTCCCAGCGTCGTCTCTCCTGCGTCGAGCCTCGCTGAACCGCCCAGTTCGGACCGCACTGCGGCCAGTGCCCGCTGCAGCGTCGGCAGCTGCCGATCTCGCACCGCGGCGGCCCGGGCGGTCGCGGCGGCATGCTCGCGCAATTCCCGGTCCAGGGCGGCGATCCGGTCAGCGGCCCGCGCCGCCTCGGTTTCGTTGCGCTCGGCGAGTTCGGCGGTGAGCGCCGACTCGGCGGCCACCACCCGTAACGCGACCAGCTCCTGCAGCGCCGAACGCAGCGCGGCGGTGGCCTCGCCCACCCAGCGATCAAGCACCGCCCGGTCGCGCAGCAACCCGCGGATGCGGACCACCCACACCGTGACCGCTACCCCGACGACCACACACAGCGCCGCACCGGCGGCGGTTAACCCCGGCGCCAGGTGGGCGAAGAGCCGACTCAGGGTCAACGCCACCCCGAGACCGAAGCCGACGCCGAGCAACGTCATCAGCTGGGTCTCCAAGCGCCGCGACGCCAACGCCGGCGCCCCGATCTCGAACTGCGGCACCGGCGGGGTTGCAGTCGCCGCCGCGGCGTCCCCGGACAGACCCAACTCGTGCGCGACGTCGGCCAGGTGCTCGGCGACCCCCTCGTCGACCTCCGTCACGACCTCCTCCAGCCGGCGGCGCACGTTACCCTCGAACTCCGGCAACCGGCGCCGCGTCATGCCCGCGGCGTCCTCGGCGAGCTCACCGCGCACCGAGGCGCAGCGCTTGCGGGCGAAGTAGGACAGCTGCACCCGAGCCTGGGAGATCCGGCTGCGCAGCGCGATCACCCGCTCCGATTTCGACATCCGCCGCTGCCGCACCACTTCGTCACGTTGCTCCTGCAGCAACGCCACCCGCGCGCGCCGCCCCTCCGCGCGGGCGTCGCGGTCGACCCGGTCGGCGTCGGTGCGTAGCTGAAACTCCCAGGACCGCAGCCGGTTCCGGCGCTGCACGTCATTGTCACCGAGCTGTTTGGACAGTTCGGCGACCAAGTCGTCCACCCGCGGCTCACCCCGCTCGGGTGCCGCGGCGGCCCCTACCCACGCCACGTCGCGGTAGCGCGGCGCGTAGTCGGCAAGGGTCTCGCGGGCCACCTCCTGCATCTCGCGCCACTGGCGGTGCACGTCGATCTTGGACACCACACCGATCACCACGTCGGTGTGGGCGGCCGCGGCGTCGAGCAGCACACAGTCCGAGTCGGTCAGTGCCGCTGCCGCCGACACCACGAACACCACCGCGGTGGGCACCTCCCCCGGCATCAGGTCGGTGGCTTCCACCACCCGCCACTGCGGCAGCCGGTCAGCCAGTGCCGACGCCACCGCGCTGACTCCGGCCAGCCAGGGCCCGGCAACCATGATCGCGTCGCAGCGCCGCACCGCCGGCGGGCGCACCCCCGGAGCGATCTCGGCCACCAGGGCGTCCACCCCGGCCGTCGGGTCGGGTTCGGCCAGGTGGTCAGCGCCGGTCATGAGCGGCCTCGCGTCGCCGCCCAGGCCCGCAGCGATCCCCTGGCGAGGTCGGCGGCGCAGGCGCGCGAAGTGACGCTCAGCGGTGCGCTGCGGTAGGCCTGCCACCGGCACGCCCGCCGCAGCACCGGTTCACCAGGCGCCGGCGGCTCTCGGAGAACGGCCGCCGCCGCGGCCATCCGGGCCGTGGCCGTCGCATCACAGGTCAAGAACTCCTCGATGCGGGGTGCGAAATCCCGACCGACCGCGTGCGCTTCCAGCCGGGCCACCGCCTCCGACATCCGCCGGTGCTGCACCGCGGCGGCCAGCACGCCCAGGTGCGCGACGACGCCGTCGACGCCGCTGAGCCGGCGCAGCAACATCCGCGCCTGTGGCAGCGTGCCGCCGCGGCGCGCCAGCTCGAGCAGCCGCTCGACCCCGGAGACGTCGAGCGTGGCGCACAGCCGCGCGCGGATCTGCCGCGGCAGGGTGTGCGGGCACCTGACGAAGTGTTCGGCGGAGCTGAGGTCCCCGGGGTCCGCTGCGAGCCGGCGCAGCGCCGCCCACAGCCCGGCGTCCAGCCGATGCGGCAGCGCGGCAAGGGCGAACAACGCCGAGAGCGGTTCGGCCGGCGCGCGGGTGGCCGCCGCGGCGTCGGCGACATCGCACTGTCCGGACAGGTCGGCCTTGTTCAACACCACCAGCACCGGCCGGCGCCGCAACGCGTGCAGCGCGGCGGTGTCCTCCGGCTTGACCACTTCGGCGACCACATACACGACGGCGTCTGCGTCAGGCCGGCCGGTGATGTGCACACCGGCGGCGGCCAGTGCGGCAGCCACCGTGCGCCGGCCCACCCCGCGGCGGCCGCACACCGCCACCTGCAGCGGCGCTGCGACCTCCGCGGCGATCAACGACAGCGCCGGATCGCAGATCTCGCCGGCCAGCCGGGTCAGCTCGTCGGCGAAGAGCTGGTGCCCCTGTGTCACGACCATGCCTCCCGCATCGCCCAATCGGCCCGCCTTATCGAGGCCATGGTGTCAGCTGCGTCCGCGTGATGCGAGTCACCACGGTGCTTCTGCGACGACCTGTCGCCCGCCAGCGGGAGGTACCCGCAGCGCCCGCGCTTGCAGTCCTCGCGGTAGGCAACCGTTGGGTATCAATGTGGACCGCGCCGTGGGGGCACAGCGGTTCATAGGCCACCATGGACTGCATGCATGCTCAGCGCGACGTCGAGACGCCATCAGACGTCGCTGATATCGAAGCACCGACGCCACGGCGTGCCCGAAACTTCAGCGTCCGCTATCGCCACTCCGCGCTGTCGGCCGGCCAGCGGCAGACCTGGGAGCGGCTCTGGCCTCAGCTGGGCGCCGACGTGGTGCCGCCGCAGGGGTCGGGGCGCCCCGATCCGCTGGACCCGCGCCGCTGGTTTGGCCGCGATGCCCCGCTGGTGCTCGAGATCGGCTGCGGGGCCGGCACCTCCACGGTCGCGATGGCCCGCGCCGAACCGGATCTGGACGTGGTCGCCGTCGAGGTCTACGACCGCGGGCTGGCGCAGTTGCTCTGCGCGATCGAGCGGGAACAGGTCGGCAACATCCGGTTGCTGCGCGGCGACGGCCTCGACGTGCTGGAACACCTGATCGCGAGAGAATCGCTGATCGGCGTGCGGGTGTTTTTTCCCGACCCGTGGCCCAAGGCCCGGCACCACAAGCGCCGGCTGCTACAGCCATCCACCATGGCCCTGATCGCCGATCGGCTGCAGCCGGGCGGGGTGCTGCACGCGGCGACCGACCACGCCGGGTACGCCGAACAGATCGCCGAGGCCGGCGACGGTGAACCGGGCCTGCGCCGGGTGACGGATCCCGGGCCGACGCTGCCCATCTCGGTTGCCCGGCCCACCACCAAGTACGAAGCCAAGGGCCGCAGCGCGGGCAGTGCGATCACCGAGTTGATCTGGGAGAAGCCGCGGTGAGCGACACCGTGGCGGAGATCCCCGGCCCAGCGGCGGAGATCCCGGACGGCCCGAGCACCCAGGGGCCGCCGGCCCGTCGGGTGCTGCTGGTGTGGGACGCCCCGAACCTCGACATGGGCCTGGGAGCGATTCTGGGCCGGCGTCCGACCGGTGTGGAACGGCCCCGGTTCGACGCGCTGGGCCGCTGGCTACTGAACCGGACCGCGGAGATCTCGGCGAAGACCCCGAACGTCGTCGTCGAGCCCGAGGCGACGGTGTTCACCAACATCGCGCCGGGCACCGCCGACGTCGTCCGGCCGTGGGTGGAGGCGTTGCGTAACGTGGGATTCGCGGTCTTCGCCAAACCGAAGATCGACGAGGACAGCGATGTCGACTCCGACATGCTGGAACACATCGCGTTGCGCAAAGAGCAGGGCTTGGCCGCGGTAGTAGTGGCTTCCGCCGACGGTCAGGCGTTCCGGGAACCGCTGGAAGAACTCTGCGGTCTCGGCATCGCCGTCTCGGTGCTCGGATTTCGCGAACATGCCAGCTGGGCGCTAGCCTCGGATACCTTGGAGTTTGTCGACCTGGAAGACATTCCTGGTGTGTTCCGGGAGCGGCTGCCGCGGATCAGCCTGGATTCGCTGCCGGAACAAGGGGCGTGGTTGCAGCCGTTCCGGCCGCTGAGCTCACTGCTGGCCTCGCGCGAGTGACAACTGGAGAGCCTGAAAAGAGGCGCGCGGGTCGAAAGATGTCTCAACAGACTTTAGTGAGGAGCGTATAGGTGTTCGCCTGGTGGGGTCGAACTGTATACCGCTACCGGTTCATCGTAATCGGCGTGATGGTGGCGCTCTGCCTGGGCGGTGGGGTCTACGGCATGAGCCTGGGTGACCACGTCACCCAGAGCGGGTTTTACGACGACGGCAGCCAGTCGGTGAAGGCCTCGATCGTCGGTGACGAGGTGTACGGCCGCGACCGCACCAGCCACGTGGTGGCGGTCTTCACCGCCCCGAAGGGCGAGACCGTCGACGACAAGCGGTGGTTCGACGGGGTCAAGAACGGACTCAACAAGGTCAAAGACGACCACCCCGACCAGATCATGAGCTGGGTCGGCTACTTCACCAACCCGGAAGCGCTGGCCACCATGGCCGACGCCGAGAAGAAGCACGCGTTCGCGTCGATTCAGCTCAAAGGCGACGACGACGACACCATCCTGAAGAACTATCAGGCCGTCGAGCCTGATCTGCAGAAACTTGACGGCGGCAAAGTCGAACTCGGTGGTCTGCAACCGATCGCCAGCGCACTGACCGGCACCATCGCCACCGACCAGCAGCGCATGGAAGTGCTGGCGCTGCCGCTGGTGGCGGTCGTGTTGTTCTTCGTGTTCGGTGGTGTGATCGCCGCCAGCCTGCCGGTCATCGTCGGGGGGCTGAGCATCGCCGGCGCAACCGGCATCCTGCGGTTCGCCGCCATGTTCGGGCCGATCAACTTCTTCGCCCAACCGGTGGTCTCGCTGATCGGCCTCGGTATCGCGATCGACTACGGCCTGTTCGTGGTGAGCCGGTTCCGGGAGGAGATCGCCGAGGGCTACGACACCGAGGCCGCGGTCCGCCGGTCGGTGATGACGGCCGGGCGCACCGTGATGTTCTCGGCAGTGCTGATCATCGTCTCGGGAGCCAGCCTGCTGGTGCTGCCGCAGGGCTTCGTGAAGGCGATCACCTACGCGATCTTCGCCTCGGTGGGTCTGGCCGCACTGCTGTCGATCACCCTGCTGCCGGCCATCCTCGGCGTGCTGGGCACCAACGTGGACGCGCTCGGTGTGCGCACCCTGTACCGGATTCCGTTCCTGCGGGACTGGGAGTTCTCCAACCGCATCATCGGCTGGTTCGCCGAAAAGACCCAGAAGACCAAGACCCGCGAAGAGGTCGAGGCCGGGTTCTGGGGCAAGCTGGTCAACTTCGTGATGAAGCGGCCGCTGGCCTTCGCGATCCCGATTGTGGTCGCGATGATCCTGCTGATCATCCCGCTGGGCAAGCTGACCTTCGGCGGGATGAGCGAGAAATACCTGCCGCCGGACAACACCGCCCGGGTGGCCCAGGAGCACTTCGACGAGATCTTCCCCGGTTTCCGCACCGAGAAGCTGACGCTGGTGATCAAGAGCGACACAGACAAACCGGTCACTCCCCAGCAGGTCGCCGACGTGCGCAACCGGGCGATGGCCATCAGCGGCTTCGTGGTGCCCGACGACGATCCGGCCGAGATGTGGAAGGAACGCCCTTACCTGCCCGGAGCATCGAAGGATCCCTCGGTGCAGGTGATCGAGAACGGCCTGATCAACCGTGACGAGGCGGCGCAGAAGATCAAGGCGCTGCGCGCCATGGGCACGCCCAAGGGTCTCACCGTGCTGGTCGGCGGCACCCCCGCCCTGGAGCAGGACAGTATTCACGCGCTGGTCAGCCAAGGACCGTTGATGCTGGTGATCCTGCTGACCACCACCACCTTGTTGATGTTCCTGGCGTTCGGGTCGCTGGTGCTGCCGTTGAAGGCCGCGGTGATGAGTGCGCTCACCCTGGGATCGACGATGGGCATCTTGACCTGGATGTTCGTCGACGGCCACGGCGCGGGACTGCTGAACTTCACGCCGACGCCGCTGATGGTGGTGGTGATCGCGCTGGTGGTGGCCGTGGGCTGGGGCCTGGCCACCGACTACGAGGTGTTCCTGGTCTCCCGAATGGTGGAGGCCCGCGAATCCGGGATGTCGACCACCGAGGCGATCCGGATCGGCACCGCGACCACCGGGCGGCTGATCACCGCGGCCGCGCTGATCCTCGCGGTAGTGGCCGCGTCGTTCGTGTTCTCCGATCTGGTGATGATGAAGTACCTGGCGTTCGGTCTGATGGCGGCACTGCTGCTCGACGCCACCGTGGTCCGAATGTTCCTGGTGCCGTCGGTGATGAAGCTGCTCGGCGACGACTGCTGGTGGGCGCCGCGCTGGATGAAGCGCCTGCAGAACCGGATCGGGCTGGGCGAGATCCGGCTGCCCGACGAGCGGCGCAAGGTGACCCGCCGCTTCCCGGCCCCGGCCGCCGCGCCGACGCCGGTGGGTCCCGCCGCGCCGCGGCCCGCGCACGACCCCACGCACCCCGCCGCCAGCGGGTCGGTCCAGGCCCGCTCGCGGGCCGCCGAACAGGTGCCGACGCGGCCGGTGACCGGCAACCCGTCGGGTGCCCGCACCAACCGGATCAACACCGGTCCCCCGGAGGCGCCGACCACCC
Source organism: Mycolicibacter sinensis (assembly GCF_001667945.1). Taxonomy (GTDB): domain Bacteria; phylum Actinomycetota; class Actinomycetes; order Mycobacteriales; family Mycobacteriaceae; genus Mycobacterium; species Mycobacterium sinense_B. Next base: position 11,210 of record NZ_LZJK01000053.1, read on the forward strand.
GGTTTTCCGCGGCCGAGCCGGTGACCGAGCGGGTGGAATCACCGGGCGAAGCACCCGAACGCGAGATCGAGTCATGGCTCGGCGAACTGCGCGGCGGGCGCGACGCGCCGGCGCGCCGGCGGGGCCGGCCGGACGCCCCGGACGCCGCAGCGCCGCAGCCCTCCGACGAGCGGACCCGTGCGCTGCCGGTGCCCCCCGAGAACGAGGCCGGCAACATCGAGAACGCGCCCACCACCGCCATCCCGGTTCCGGGTGCCCAAGGCAACGACGTGGACCCGGGCAACCCGCCGACCGAGAAGCTCACCGCTCCCGGCGATAAGGGTGACAAGGCCGGCGACAACCCGAAGCGCCGCGGTGCCGGTGGTCTCAGTGCGGCGGAGCTGCTGCGTCGGGAGGGGCGGTACTGACCTCGTCGGGCTCGGCTTCGAGCAAGCCGTCGTCAGACAAACCGGTGTCGGCGGAGCCGACCAGCACCCGTACCGCCCGGTCGATGAAGGCGATCGTCGGGACCGCCAGCAGCGCACCCACGATGCCCGCCAGGATTCCTCCGGTAGAGATTCCCAGCACCACTGCCAGCGGGTGGATCGACACCGCGCGGCCCATCACCAACGGCTGCAGCACATGGGCTTCGAGCTGGTTGACCGCGATGATCAAGCCCAGCGTCACCAGCGCATAGATCCAGCCCTTGGCGATCAGCGCGACCAGCACCGCCAGCAGCCCGGTAAGCACCGCACCGACCAGCGGGACGAAGGCTCCCAGGAACACCAGGGAGGCCAACGGCAACGCCAACGGCACCGCCATGACCGCCAGCCCGATGCCGATTCCGACGGCGTCGACCAGCGCCACCAGGAAGGTGGCCCGCACATAACCGATCAGCGACTCGAAGCCGGCGATACCAGCCGCGTGCACCCTGTCGCGCACCTCGCTGGGGAAGAACTTGACGACGAACTGCCAGATGTTGCGCCCGCCGTAGAGGAAGAAGATCAGCGTGAACAGCACGACGAAGGCGCCGGTGAAGATCTTGGTGATGGTCTCGGCCGTCGACAACGCCCCGCTGGTCAGCTTGGCCTGATTGTTGCGCAACCCGTTGATCACGGTGTCGCCGGCGCTGTCGATCTGCTCGCTGCTCAGATGCAAGGGACCGTCGGTCAGCCACCGCTGGGTCGAGTTGACCACCTGGGTGACCTGCTCCACCAGCCCGGGCACCCCGTCGATGAACTGGTCGACCACGAAGCTCAACAGCCCGGCGAGCACCGCCACCCCGCCGAGCAGCAGCAGGAACACCGCCAACCCGCGAGGCACGCCGCGCCGGTCGAGCCAATCCACGCCCGGCAGCAGCAACGCCGACATCATCAGCGCCAGCGCCACCGGAACGACGATCACTTCCAGTCGCCGGGCGATCAGCAGCACCGTCAGCGCCGCGGCGAACAACACCAGCAGGCGCCAGGCCCAGGCCGCCGCCTTGCGCACCGTCGGATGTACGGATTCGTCTGTGCTGGCTGACATTCCGGTAGCGTAACGATGCCGCACCGGGAGCACATCGAGTAGTGAGAATATCGACAGTGCACGGCTAACCTCTAGTTTCGTGTCCCACGACGTAATCGGCGTCCGACCCCGGGCCCCGCAACGTCCCGGCGGCGCCCGCAACTGGGTGCGCCCGGTGGTCCTCGGTCTGGTCGCGGCGGTGCTCACCGTCGAGGTCGTGCTGGTATGGGATCAGCTCGCCACCGCATGGCGCAGCCTGTGCAGCGCCGATGGACGCTGGCTGTTCGGCGCGATCCTGGCGGCAGCGGCGTCGATGCACAGCTTCGCGCAGATCCAGCGCACCCTGCTGCACTCGGCCGGGGTGCCCGTCAGCCAGTGGCGATCCGAGGCTGCGTTCTACGCCGCCAATTCGCTTTCGACCACGCTGCCCGGCGGCCCGGTGCTGTCGACGACCTTCCTGTACCGGCAGCAACGGCGCTGGGGAGCTTCGCCGGTGGTGGCGTCGTGGCAGCTGGTGATGTCGGGCGTGCTGCAGGCGGTTGGGCTGGCACTGTTGGGGCTCGGCGGTGCTTTGCTGCTCGGAGCACGCCACAATCCGTTCTCGGTGCTGTTCACCCTGGGCGGCGTTGTCGCGCTGCTGATGCTGGCCCAGACGGTCGCGGCACGGCCGGAGCTGATCGACGGCATCGGTGTCCGCGCGCTGTGCTGGGTCAATGCGGTGCGCGACAAACCCGTCGACACCGGCCTGGCGACGTGGCGCCGGCTGCTGGGTCAGCTGGAGTCGGTCAGCCTGGGCCGCCGCGAACTGTCGACGGCCTTCGGCTGGTCGGTGTTCAACTGGGTCGCCGACGTGGCGTGCCTGGCGTGCGCGGCCTATGCCGCCGGCGGGCGAGCGTCGGTGGCGGGTCTGACCGTCGCGTACGCGGCCGCGCGCGCCGCGGGAACGCTGCCATTGATGCCGGGCGGGCTGCTGGTCGTCGAGGCGGTGTTGGTGCCCGGCCTGGTGTCCAGCGGGATGACCTTGCCAGACGCCATCTCCGCGGTGCTGATCTACCGGATGATCAGCTGGCTGCTCGTCAGCGCCGTCGGCTGGGTGGTGTTCTTCTTCGTGTTCCGCACCGATGACGCGGCCGACACCGCGGCTATCGAACCGCCACCGGCTGGGTCACGCCCCCGGCCGGCGGCCCACTCACCGGCAGGCCGCCGGGCAGCCCTCCCGGCAGGCCGCCGGGTAGCGCTCCCGGCAGACCGTCGGGCAGCGCACCCTGGGCCTGCTGCAGCAACCCGAGCACCTGCGGCAGGTTGACCGCCAGCTTGCACTGGTCACTCACCTCTTTCACCGGCGCGGTGATCTTGGCCAGGTCATCCCCGACCTTGGGGTTGGCGTCGAAGTAGCTCTTGAGGCTCGCGAGGGTCTGCGGGCCGGGTTGCTGCTGCAGCGCCCCGGTCAGCACCTGGTTAGTGTCCGGGTGCGAATCGAGGTAGTCGCCGGTCGAGGTGACGGCCTTACCCACCGTCCGGGCGAGCTCGCTGGCCACGCAGGGATCCTTCGACGCGGTCGCCGAGGGCGTGGCCGGGACCGCCAGCACGGTGGCGGTGACAGCGCCGCCAAGCGCGGTGGCCGCGATTACGCCCGACAGGCTGCGCCGCAGGGCGGCACGGGTGGTGGTCACGGATGCTCCTAACACTGGCCAGATATCCGGTCGGTTCCGCCACATTGCGGAGGCGCTCGGGTGGTATCGGAGGATGCTCCCGGCAGCAACGGCACAATCCGAGAGGTCCGTGCGCCATCCTGTCAGCATCCACCGACCGCCGCCACTTGAGCACACGTCGGCCTGATCACAATGCGGTTCCCGGACGGCATCAGACCAGCTCAGAGGGGACGAGAAACCGCCAGCGCAGCAGGCGTGCTGCGGTAGGCTCGCAGCACGCAACGCACCAGTGCGGGCGAGAGCGGGGAGAACCGAGATCCAGCAGTTCATGATGCGCTTCAGCAGCAACCTGCGCAGATACCGCTGGGTGGTCTTCACAGGTTGGCTACTGGCTGTGGTCCCCGCGCTGTACCTGGCCGCCACCCAATCCGGTCACCTCACCGGCGGCGGCTTCGAGGTGGCGGGATCGCAGTCGCTGCACGTGCAGTATCAGCTCGAGGACCACTTCCCCGATCAGGGCGCGTCGCCGCTGGCCCTGGTGGCGGCTCCCCGCGCCGACGCCACCTATCCGGACATGAAGAAGGCCGTCGCGTTGCTGCAGCACGTCGCCGGGGAGACACCCAGCGTGACGGTGATTCCCGATCAGACCCAGCCGCCGCCACGGCCCGACCGGCCCTACGTGGTGTCGCTGCGGGTGGACTTCAACAACACCGGCGCCGTCGACGTCGCCAAGAAGCTGCGGGCCAAGCTGGGGGTGGACGGCAACCAACCCGGCCGGATCGAGAACGGCTCGGTAAGCCTGTATGTGATCGGGCAGGGCGCGCTCGGCGCGGCGGCGTCGGCCAAGACCAAGCAGGACATCGCGGCAGCCGAACAGTGGAACATGCCGATCGTGCTGATCGTGTTGCTGGCGGTGTTCGGCTCGCTGGCGGCCGCCGCCATCCCGCTGGCACTCGGGATCGGCACGGTGATCGTCACCATGGGGCTGGTCTATCTGCTGTCGATGTTCACCGCGATGTCGGTGTTCGTCACCTCGACCGTGTCGATGTTCGGGATCGCGCTGGCGATCGACTACTCGCTTTTCATCCTGATGCGCTACCGCGAGGAGCTGCGGGCCGGTCGCCAGCCGCAGGAGGCCGTCGACGCGGCGATGGCGACGTCCGGGCTGGCGGTGGTGCTGTCCGGCCTGACCGTGGTGGCCTCGCTGACCGGTATCTATCTGATCAACACCCCGGTGCTGGTGTCGATGGCCACCGGGGCGATCCTGGCCGTCTCGGTGGCGGTGCTGGCCGCGGTCAGCCTCACCCCGGTGGTGCTGGCCGTGTTCGGCCGCCCGGTCGCCAAACGCTCGGCGCTGCTGCACTGGTCACGCAGCCCGCAGACCGCGCAGTCTCGGTTCTGGACCCGCTGGACGGCCTCGGTGATGCGCCGCCCCTGGGCGTCGGCGCTGCTGGCCGCGGGGTTTTTGCTGACGCTCGCGGCGCCGGCGCTCTCCCTGGAGCAGGGCAACAGCATGCTGCACCAGTTCGACTCCTCCCATGAGATCCGCGGCGGGGTGGCCGCCGCGGCGCAAGCTCTCGGTCCCGGCGCGCTGGGGCCGATCCGGGTGCTGGTCACCATTCCCGGTGCCAATGCATCCGCGCCCGCGCACGCCGAAACCTTCGCCGCGGTCCGCCGGGCGATGACGCAGGCCCCCAACATCGCCTCGGTGTCCCCGCCGGTCTTCGGCAACGACGACAACAGCGGCCTGCTGTCGGCGGTGCTGTCGGTCGATCCCGAGGACATGACCGCACGCGAGACCATCGACTGGATGCGCGAACACCTGCCCGCGGCGGCCGGCTCGCCAGCGGTGCGAGTCGACGTCGGCGGGCCGACCGCATTGATCAAGGACTTCGACGACCGGGTCGCGGCGGCCGAGCCGCTGGTGCTGGTGTTCGTAGCACTGATCGCGTTCTTGATGCTGCTGATCTCGATCCAGTCGGTGTTCCTGGCGTTCAAGGGCGTCGTGATGACGGTGCTGTCGGTGGGCGCCGCCTACGGAAGCCTGGTGGTGGTGTTCCAGTGGGGGTGGCTGGAGCGCCTCGGGTTCGCCCCCACCGGTTCGATCGACAGCTTCATCCCGCCGATCGTGCTGGCGATGACGTTCGGCCTGTCGATGGACTACGAGATCTTCCTGCTGACCCGGATCCGGGAGCGTTTTCTGCAGTCCGGCAACACCCATGACGCCGTCGCCCACGGCGTCAGCTCCAGCGCGCGCACCATCACCAGCGCCGCGCTGATCATGATCGCGGTGTTCATCGGGTTCGCGTTCGCCGGGATGCCGCTGGTCGCCGAACTCGGGGTGGCCTGCGCGGTGGCGATCGCGGTGGACGCCACCGTGGTGCGGCTGGTGCTGGTGCCGGCGCTGATGGCGATGTTCGACGAGTGGAACTGGTGGCTGCCGCGCTGGCTGGCCCGGACCCTGCCGTCGGTGGACTTCGAGAAGCCACTGCCCACGGTGGATCTGGGCGACGTGGTGGTGATCCCGGACGACATCTCCGCGCTGATCACCCCCAGCGCCGATCTGCGGGTGGTGGTGAAGTCGGCGGCGAAGCTCAAAGACCTGGTGCCCGACGCCGTCTGCGTCGGCGACCCGCTGGCGTTGCGTGGCTGCGGCGTGGCCGAGATCGCCACCAGCAAGATCGAAGCCCTGCCGGTCGGGGCGCCAGCAGCGTCCGGCGGCGGCAAGGCCATGAGCCATGCGCTGGCCCGGCTGGCTGGCGGCTGGCCGTCCCGCGGCGGCACCGGCCGGGCGCTGCCGAAGGCGGTGCGGCCGGTGCACCCGGTCACCGTGTGGCGGCGCCGGCTCGCGGTGGCGCTCGACGCGCTGGAAACCGAGGCGTGGGTGGCCAATGAGATCGGATTCGAGGGTCCGGCGTTGACCCGGCGCCGCCCGATGGAGACCGCGGCCGTCCAACTGCCCACCGGCGATCGGCTGCAGATCCCCACCGGCGCTGAGACGCTGCGCCTCAAGGGGTATCTGCTGATGTCGCGCAACAGCCGCCGGGACTACGTCGAGCTGGCCGAGCTCGTCGACGTACTGGACCCGGAAACCGTTGCTCAGGCACTTCGCGGCATCGACTGGTACTACTCTGGTCAACCAGCCGAACGACAATGGATGGCCACGCAGCTGGTCTGTCGGCTCGCCGACCCGGAACCCGCCGAACGCGACGAGGACGACTCCGGCGAGGGTGCGGCCGGGGCGGGCATGGACTGGGACCGCGTCCGGGGCCGCTGCCTGGCGGTTGCGGTGGCGATGCTGGAGAAGGCGAGGTGACGTTGGCCGCGGACCGACGCCGTGGATCGCAGCCGCTCCGGGCCGGTTCAAGACCCGACTCCCGGCCCGGCAACACCGACCGGCCGGTGGAGTTCTGGCCGACGTCCGCCATCCGCTCGGCGCTGCAAACCGGCGACATCGCCACCTGGCAGCAGATCGTGGTGGCCCTCAAACGCGACCCGTACGGGCGCACCGCCCGCCAGGTCGAAGAGGTGCTGGAGGGCACCGAACCCTACGGCATCTCCAAGGCGCTGTCGGAGGTGCTGACGCGGGCCCGCGCCCACTTGGAGGCCAACGAACGCGCGGAGGTCGCCCGCCACGTACGGGTGTTGATCGAGCGGTCCGGCCTGAGCCGGGAGGAGTTCTGTTCCCGAGTCGGGGTGCCCGCCGCCACGCTGCGCGAATACCTTGCCGGCACCGTGAGTCCGCCGGCCTCGCTGATGATCCGGATGCGCCGGCTGTCGGACCGGTTCGTCAAGATGCAGACCCGCGGCACACCCGACGCCAACTGACGTCGGGGATCAGCGGGCGTGGATCGGTGACATCTCCAGGACCATCCACTGGCCCCCGCGCTTGGTCAGCGTCACCCGCACCGGGACCACCGCCTGCTTGACCTGTTGGTTGGCCACCGACTGCACGCTGCGCAGCACGACGGCGACCCGAGCCGCCGACGGCCCGAGCGCCTCAACACCGGCGCTGAGCGTCTGCGCATCCACGGCGATGTTGCGGTTGGCCATCTCGGTGGCCGTCCGGCCGATGCTCTCCCGGAATGCGTTGACCCGGTCGGGGACCATGAAGGTCGCCGCCTTCTCGATCGACGCGTCCGGGTTGGCCGGCGAGACCGTCGCTGCGGCCTCGGCCATGGCGACGGCGGTCTTGACCACCTCACCGGAGTCTGCCTCCAGTTCCTGGTCGGGCTCCGTCCAGCGCAGGTATCCGAGCACCGCCGCGGCGACCAGCGCCGTGGCGGCCAGTGCGACCACGCCCAACCGCAGGCCCGGCCGGTCGTCGTCGGTGCCGACCGTGACGGCATCGCGGCGCAGCAGCAGGAAGTTCACCACCATGCCCTCGACGATGAGCAGCACCAGCACCGAACAGGCCGACACCCACCACAGCGGCCAGTCGAGCATCAGCCCGACCAGCAGCAGACCACCGGCCGCGGCCAACGGCGCAGCGATGTCGAACGCCAGTACCCGCCACAGTGACCTGGACTTCAGGTTCCCCAGCTTGCTCATCGGATCGACCTCAATCGGGAAATCATCAGGTGCCCGTCGACGTCGCTGACGTCGAGGTGCAGCGCCCAGTGCACGGTCTGCGGCCGGCCGCCGACGTTCTCGGCGATCGAGGTGGCGATCACCATCACCGGGTCGGTGCGGCCCGGACTCGGCGCCTGCTCGGTGGTGGCGGCCGGGTCATCGAGGTTGTGGCGTTCGGTCTCGATGGCGACCGCCTCGATCCGGCCGCTGCTGCGCGACTGGATCTTCTGCACCACGTCGCGGTAGGGCGCCAAGGCCGCGTCGAACTCGCTGTTGAGTTCGCCGACGGTCTTGTCGCGCAGGCGCGCCATCCCCTTTTCGACGTTCTCGGCGTTGAGGTTGATCAGCACGCTGGTCCAGCTGGCGGCGGTCTGCAGCACCCGGCTGCGGTAGGAGCGCTCGTCGACGTCACCGCGGTGCATGTTCCAGGTGATCAGACTGAACACCAACGCGGCGACCGCGACCAGGCCGAGGAACGCCGACACCAGTCCGTAGCTGGAGAACATCGCGCCCTTGGCCGCCTTGGCCGGCTTGGCCGGCGGAGCCTGGTGGGCGTGAGAGCCCTTCTTGGCGACAGGTTTCTCGTCGTCTTCGCCCTCGGTGGTCGCCGCCTCGGCTGTGGTCGCGCCGGGCTCGACGACTTCGTCGTCCGCGTCCCTGGAGATGTCGGTCTGCTCCTCGTCAGGCATGGCGGTGACGCTACAGGACGGCTATACGGTTCGCCGTGAAAGGATGGGTAACGATGACCTCAGCAGCGACGCGTTCCGGCCTTGACCTCAGCTATCGCAACACCGCCATCCGCCCGCAGGACGACCTGTTCGGTCATGTCAACGGTGGCTGGCTCGACGGCTACGTGATGCCGCCGGACCGCGCCACCGACGGCGCGTTCCGCGCCCTGTTCGACCGGGCCGAGATCCAGGTCCGCGACCTGCTCACCGAAGCCGCGGCGTCGGGCGCGCCGGCCGGCACCGACGAACGACGCATCGGCGATCTGTACGCCAGCTTCCTCGACGAGCAGACCGTGCAGGCCCGCGGCGTGCAGCCGTTGCTGGCCGAGCTGGCCGCGATCGACGCCGCCGCGGACCGCGATGGGCTGGCCCGGGTGCTGGGGGCATGTCAGCGCACCGGGGTCGGCGGTGGCGTCGGACTGTATGTGGACACCGATTCGAAGAACTCCACCCGCTACCTGCTGCACCTGACCCAGTCGGGTCTGGGACTGCCTGACGAGTCCTACTACCGCGACGAACAGCACGCCGAGATCCTGGCCGCCTATCCCGAGCACATCGCCAAGATGTTCGCGCTGGTCTACGGCCAAGACCCGAGCGGCTACGCCGAGGTCGCGGCCCGCATCGTCGCGCTGGAGACTCAGCTGGCGCGCGCGCACTGGGACGTGGTGAAGCGCCGCGACGCCGAGCTCAGCTACAACCTGCGCACGTTCGCCGGGTTGCCACAGGAGGCCCCCGGTTTCGACTGGGCGGGCTGGGTCGGCGCGCTCGGGGTCGTCGGGCAGGCCGCCGCCGAACTGGTGGTGCGCCAACCCGACTATCTCACGGCGTTCGCCGCGCTGTGGGAATCCGCGGAGCTCTCCGATTGGCAGGCCTGGGCGCGCTGGCGGCTCATCCACAGCCGCGCCGGGATCCTGACCGATGAGCTGATCGCCGAGGACTTCGATTTCTACGGGCGCCGGCTCTCAGGCACCGAGCAGATCCGCGACCGGTGGAAGCGCGGGGTGTCACTGGTGGAGTCGATGATGGGCGACGCCGTCGGAAAGCTTTACGTGGCAAAGCATTTCCCACCGGATGCCAAGGCCCGTATCGATGCGCTGGTGGCCAACCTGCGGGAGGCCTACCGGGTGAGCATCACCGGACTGGATTGGATGACGCCGGCCACCCGCGAGCGGGCACTGGCCAAGCTGGACAAGTTCACCGCCAAGGTCGGCTACCCGCCGCGCTGGCGCGACTATTCGGCGCTGGTCACCGACCCCGGCGACCTGTACGGCAACGTCCTGCGGGGCTATGCGGTCAACTACGACCGTGAACTGGCGAAGCTGGGCTCGCCGGTGGATCGTGACGAGTGGTTCATGACCCCGCAGACCGTCAACGCCTACTACAACCCGGGGATGAACGAGATCGTCTTCCCGGCCGCGATCCTGCAGCCGCCGTTCTTCGATCCCGACGCCGACGACGCCGCCAACTACGGCGGGATCGGTGCGGTGATCGGCCACGAGATCGGCCACGGCTTCGACGACCAGGGCGCAAAGTACGACGGCGACGGGAACCTGGTCGACTGGTGGACCGACGCCGACCGCAGCGAATTCGGTACACGCACCGCGGCGTTGATCGCCCAGTACGACGGTTTCGTGCCGCGAGGGCTGGCCGAGCGGCATCGGGTCAACGGGGCGTTCACCGTCGGGGAGAACATCGGCGACCTCGGTGGCCTGTCGATCGCCCTGCTCGCCTACCAGCTGTCGCTGGACGGCGCCGAGGCGCCGGTGATCGACGGCCTGACCGGCGTGCAGCGCGTCTTCTACGGCTGGGCGCAGGTGTGGCGCACCAAATCCCGTGATGCCGAGGCGATCCGGCGCTTGGCGACCGACCCCCATTCGCCGCCGGAGTTCCGCTGCAACGGGGTGATCCGCAACATCGACGCGTTCTACGACGCGTTCGGCGTCACCGAAGATGACGCGCTGTACCTGGAACCGGGCCAGCGCGTGCGCATCTGGAACTGAGCCCGTTTCACTGCGCGGGCAAGGGCGGCCCTACATCTGCCAGTCTTGGGCGCCGTCGTTCTTGGTGTAGGTGCCCACGGAGTTCTTCACCACGACCGGGTCGCCGCTGCCGAAGTTGTCGTAGAACCACTTGGCGTTGGCCGGGCTCAGGTTGATGCAGCCGTGGCTGACGTTGCGCTTGCCCTGGTCGTTGACCGACCACGGTGCGCTGTGCACGAAGCCGCCGCTGTTGTCGATGCGCACGGCGTCCTGCACGGTCACCTTGTAGCCGTAGGTGGAGTTGATCGGCACCCCGTAGGTGGAGGAGTCCATCACCACCGTGGGGAACTTCTCCAGCACGTAGTAGGTGCCGTTGGGGGTCTCGTGCCCGCCGGTCGACATGCCCATGGACATCGGGAAGGTCTTCTCCAGCTTGCCGTTCCGGGTGATCGTCATCTGGTGCGTCTTGTCGTCGGCGGTGGCTACCAGGGAGTCGCCGGTGCGGAAGCTCGACTTGGTGCCGGCCGCGTCGATGGTGACGGTGGTGTGGGCCGGCCAGAAGTTGAACGGACGCCACCGCACCTGGCTGGGGGTCATCCAATAGAACTTGCCGGGCACCGGCGGATTCGAGGAGATGTGGATGGCCTGCTCGGCCATCGCCTTGTCGGCGATCGGCCGCTGGAAGTTGATGATGATCGGCTTGGCGACGCCCACCATGGACCCGTCGAGCGGATTGAACGACGGCGGCAGGAACGGCGGGGTGCCGGTGAAGGGCTCCGGGTTCTGCCCGGCCACCGGCCCGGCCGCGACCGGTACCGCGCCCGGCTGTGCCACACCGGGCTCGCCCGGCACCGGCTCGCCCGGCACTGCCTCGCCTGGGACGGGGTCACCGGCAGCGGGCGGTGCCGGCGGAGGCGGAAACGCCATCGGGTCCGCCGGGGGCGGGGGAGGCGGCGCGAACGGGTCCGGCGGGGGCGGTAACTCCGGCGGGGGCGGCGGCGCGAACGGATCGACCGGGCCGGCGTTGGCCGGCGCCGGGTCGCCGGGCTGCTGCGGCGGGTCGGCCAGTGCCGCTCCGCAGCCCAGCGTGAGCACCGTGGCCATTCCCGCGGTGGACAGCCAGGCCCCGATGCCCGCGAGCTTCCATCCCGACATGCGTTTACCTCCGGTGGACAATCTTGGCTTCAAGTGTTCCACAAGGCCAGCTCCAGCTAACTCGTGCAGCGAGCCGAAAACGCGCCGAAACAGCGCTCGAGACCGTGATGACCTGTGGCTTGGATCGTCGGGGTAGTGGCGAACGTAACCGACCCCGGCGCCTCAGGGAACGACGAACAGGCGTTTGCTGGACGCTATCCCTACCGCCGTGATGCCGGCCAGCAGCGCCGACGCGCTCAACATCGCCGACGTTCCGGCCCGTTCGAACAACAGGCCCCCCGCCAGCGATCCCCCGGTGATGCCGATCTGGAATGCCGTCACGTACAGCCCCGACGCCCCGTCGGGGTCGTCGGGTGCCGTGCGCATCGCCGCAGACTGCAGCATCGGCGACACCGCCATCGCCATGGCGCCCCACAGCACGATCGCCGCCGCCCCGGCCACCGTCGTACCGGTCGAGTGGTGCCCGCCGATCGACAGTGCGGCCAGCACCACGAAGGCCGCCGACAGCGCGGCCATGCAGGCACCGGTGATCGCCTTGGGCCGGTGATCCAGCGGCCTGGCCAGCGGCGGCATCGCGATCAGGCCGGCCAGGCCGAACGCGGCCAGCAGCCAGGCCAGCCGGGCCCCCGGCACACCGACCACCTCGCCGATGATCACCGCGATGAACGTGTAGGAGATGAAGTGGCCGGTGACGGCGATCAGCATCAGCGCGCTCACCGCCAGCAGCCGCCCGTTGCGGTGGTGGTGTCGCCCCACCAGAGCCAGCTGGTCGGTGCTGAGCACCAGGGCGGGCAGCGCCAGGCGGGCCGCCACGGTGATGGCGGCCGCCGCCACGGTGATCACCACCACGGCCAGCCGCCAGCCCCACAGCAGGCTCATCGCGGAGGTCAGCGGGATACCGACCACCAGCGCCAGGCTGGTGCCCACGTAGATCGCGGTGGTCGCCCGGCCGGAATGACTCGGCGGCACCAACCGGGTGGCGATCGGCGCCAGCACCGACCACATCAGGCCGTGGGTGACCGCGCACAGCGCCCGGCCGGCGGCCAGCACGGTGAAGGTCGGCGCCAATGCCGAGATCACCTGCGAAGTGGTCAGGCAGACCAGGGTGAGCAGCAACACCCGGCGGCGCGGCCAGTAGGCGGTCCAGCGCACCAGCGGAATCGTGGTGGCCGCCGCCACCACCGCATACCAGGCCAGCAGGGTTCCGACCAGCGCTTCGCTGACGCCCAGCCCCTCCGAGATCGCGGGCAGCGCACCGACCGGCAGGATCTCAGCGGTGGCGTAGATGAACGCGGCAGCCGCCAGGATGGCCAACTGCGCCGTGATCCGGGGCGTCCACGGACCGGTTCGGGTATTTCCAGTGTCGACAGTCATGGTATGGGGGCAGCGTCGAGTGGTATTGGCGCATGGCGCTCCCGGTAACTGCTGGATCACATGGTAACGGCGCGGGGGTCAGGAACGAACCAGCCGCGCGATCGCGGCCGACGCTTCGGTGAGTTTCGCGTCGGCCTCCTCCCCGCCGGAGGCGACGGCCCCGCTGACACAGTGCACCAGGTGCTCGTCGAGCAGGTTGAGCGCCACTGACCGCAGCGCGCTGTTGACCGCGCTGATCTGGGTGAGGACGTCGATGCAGTACTTGTCCTCGTCGATCATCTTGGCGATGCCCCGCACCTGCCCCTCGATGCGGCGCAGCCGCTTGGCGTAGTTGTCTTTGCCCGCTGAATACCCGGGTGCATCGGTGGTCATAGCGTTCCCAACTGTTGGTTCATCTGATCGATCTCGGTCTGCTGTCGCGCCGCCAGGGACTGCGCGATGCTGATGGCCTCCGGGCTCTGGCCGTGTTGGATCTCGTTGTGCGCCATCGCGATCGCGCCGCGGTGGTGGGAGATCATCGACTGCAGCCAGAGCTTGTCGAACGCCGGGCCGCGCAGGCCCCGCAAGGTGTCCATGGTGGCCTGATCCACCATGCCGGGAAGGTCGCGCTTGTCGCCGCGCCCGCCGGACGGAACGCCGGGCGCCTCCCACTGCAGCAGTTGCGCCTGGCAGCCCTGCAGTTCGGTGCGCTGCTGCGCGGCGACCTGCCCGGCGAGCTCCACCAGCGCCGGATCGGTGCTCTGCCCCGGCACCATGGCGGTGAGCTCCAGGCCCTGCTGGTGGTGGACGACGATATTCTCCAGGAACGCGACGTCGCCGGGGCTGCCGATGTTGGCCGCCGCCGATCTACTCGACGTGGCCGGCTCCGGCTGCGATTCCGGCGCACGGTGACAGCCGCCGGCAGCGATGCTGACGGCGAGCGCAACGACGGCGGCGAGAGCGGACCTCATGCGCCCACTCTAGCCCATACCCCCGCGGGGTATTTTATTCGTTTGGTCCGGCCACCCCCTACCGGCATACTTAGCGGGTGAATCCTGGGAGCACCGACACCTCGTCCGTCGACATCAAACCGCGCAGTCGCGACGTCACCGACGGCCTGGAACGGGCCGCCGCCCGCGGGATGCTGCGGGCGGTCGGCATGGGCGACGACGACTTCGCCAAGCCGCAGATCGGCGTGGCGTCGTCCTGGAACGAGATCACCCCCTGCAACCTGTCGCTGGACCGGTTGGCCAAAGCCGCCAAGGAAGGCGTCTTCGAAGCCGGCGGCTACCCCCTGGAGTTCGGCACCATCTCGGTCTCCGACGGCATCTCGATGGGGCACGAGGGCATGCACTTCTCGCTGGTGAGCCGCGAGGTGATCGCCGACAGCGTCGAGACGGTGATGTGCGCCGAACGGCTCGACGGCTCGGTGCTGCTGGCCGGCTGCGACAAGTCCCTGCCCGGGATGCTGATGGCCGCGGCCCGCTTGGATCTGGCCGCGGTGTTCCTCTACGCGGGCTCGACCATGCCCGGCTACGCGAAGCTCTCCGACGGCACCGAGCGCGAGGTGACGATCATCGACGCCTTCGAGGCGGTCGGCGCGTGTTCACGCGGGCTGATGTCCCGCGAGGACGTCGACACGATCGAGCGGTCCATCTGCCCCGGCGAGGGCGCCTGCGGCGGCATGTACACCGCGAACACCATGGCCAGCGCGGCCGAAGCACTGGGTATGTCGCTGCCGGGCAGCGCCTCCCCGCCGTCGGCCGATCGGCGCCGCGACGGCTACGCGCGGCGCAGCGGGGCGGCCGTGGTGGAGTTGCTGCGCCGCGGGATCACCGCCCGCGACATCTTGACCAAGGAGGCGTTCGAGAACGCGATCGCGGTGGTGATGGCCTTCGGCGGGTCCACCAACGCGGTGCTGCACCTGCTGGCGATCGCCCACGAAGCCGAGGTCGAGCTGACCCTGGCCGACTTCTCCCGGGTGGGCGCGAAGGTGCCGCACCTGGCCGATGTGAAACCGTTCGGACAGCACGTGATGTTCGACATCGACAAGATCGGCGGGGTGCCGGTCATGCTCAAGACCCTGCTGGACGCCGGCCTGCTGCACGGCGACTGCCTGACGGTCACCGGAAAGACGATGGCGGAGAACATCGCCGAGCTCAACCCCCCGATCGTCGACGGTAAGGTGCTGCACGCCCTGACCAATCCCATCCACCCGACCGGTGGCATCACCATCCTGCGCGGCTCGCTGGCCCCGGAGGGCGCCGTCGTCAAGTCGGCCGGCTTCGACACCGACGTGTTCGAGGGCACCGCACGGGTTTTCGACGGTGAGCGGGCGGCGCTGGATGCGCTCGAAGACGGCACCATCAGCGCCGGCGATGCGGTGGTGATCCGCTACGAGGGCCCCAAGGGCGGACCCGGGATGCGCGAGATGCTGGCCATCACCGGCGCGATCAAGGGCGCCGGGCTGGGCAAAGACGTGCTGCTGCTGACCGACGGCCGGTTCTCCGGCGGCACCACCGGGCTGTGCGTCGGCCACATCGCGCCCGAGGCGGTAGACGGCGGACCGGTGGCATTCCTGCGCGACGGCGACAAGATCCGCCTCGACGTGGCCAACGCGACGTTGGACGTGGTGGCCGACCCGGATGAATTCGCCGCCCGCGCTGCGGGTTTCACGCCTCCCCCGCCGCGCTACACCACCGGCGTGCTGGCCAAGTACCGCAAGCTGGTGGGCTCGGCGGCGATCGGAGCGGTCTGCGGGTAATCGCACCGCTGCCCGGCGACATCGGGACCGACCCGCACAGCGCCGCACCGGGCTGACCGGCCGGCATCACCACCGGCCGGTCGGCCACCTGGCCTGGTCACGCCGCAGGCGTGGCCGTGTCGTGACGGGCGCGCCTGCCGAAGTAGGCGGCGATCAGGCCCAGGGCGGTCAGCAGCGCGCCGGCGACCACGTTCGACCAGGCCATGCCGGGCGTCGGTGACATGTCCCGCAGGATCCACGGGGAGATGACGAACCACACGCCGAAGACCGGCAGCGTCCACGCCATGCCGTGGGTGCGGTCCAGCGCCGAGGCCAGCCCGAACGTCAGGAAGGCGACGACCGCCCCGACGACGAAGTTGCTGAACGTCAGCCGGGATGTGCCCTCGAATCCGACGATCCACGGTGACAGCGCCGCATAGACCGCCGTCAACAGGGTCAGACCGAAGGTGAATTGCGCAGCCATCGACTCGGCCGCTCTGTCATATGTTGCCCGCAGAGCTAACAGATCCGGGTGGTGATCGATTGATGAATGGACTGTACTCATTTCGTTACCTTTCTGCTATGCAGCAAGCATTTTCATGCCGACCGCACCCACTCATCTGATGAAAGGCTACGCTCGCCCGCGATCCGCCAGCAACGCCGAATCGCCTGGTCGGGCAGCGTCGATCTCGACTACTGCACCACGGCCATGGCGAACCCGTCCCAGCCCTTGGCCCCGACCGTCTGGATCGCGGCGGCCTGCAGACCTGGGTGCTCGCCCATCAGCTCCAGCACATCCCGGCTGCCGCGTGCCGTCGCATCGCCCGGCGCCGGTTCGGCGACGGCACCTTCGCGAATCACGTTGTCCACCACGATGACCGACCCGGGATGGGTCAGCTGCACCGCCCAGTTCAGGTAGCCGACATTGTTCTCCTTGTCGGCGTCGATGAACACCAGATCGAACGGCTCGCCGGTCAACGTCGGCAGGGTTTCCAGGGCCGGGCCGACGATGATCTGCACCCGCTCCCCCACACCGGCACGGTCCAGGTTGGCCCGGGCCACCTCGGCGTGCTTCGGTGCGTACTCCAGTGTCACCACCGCGCCGGCCGGTCCGGCGGCTCGGGCCAGCCAGATCGTGCTGTAGCCGCCCAGCGTTCCGATCTCCAGGATGCGGGTGGCGCGTGTTGCGGTGGCCAGCAGGCTCAAGAACTTGCCCTGCTGGGCCGAGACGGCGATCGGCGGCAGCCCGGCCGCGGCACTGGCGGCCAGCGCCGCCTGCAAGTCCGGGTCATCGCCGGCAAAGATGCGATCCAGCAGGGTGTCGACGTCGCGGGGCGTGGGAGTTTCAGTCACGCCCACCGAGGCTAGCCCGCAACCATGATTGCCGCCGCCCTGAGGCTTTACCCCATACCCCTATGGGGTATATAGTCGGCCGTGTCGGCACCGCGCCGGCGCTTATCACCGAAGGAGAGGCACATGGCGAACTACGAAGCAGGAACCGAGCTGACCTGTGGTCACGAGGGCTGCGGCTGCCGGGTCCGGATCGAATCCGCATGCCACTGCGAGGGTGCAGGAGCGGCCTACCGCTGCACCTGCGGTGACGAGCTGGTCCCCGTCAGCAACTGAGGACAGGCGCCGGTGGCGCACTTGCGGCCGTGCGTCACCGGACGCCTTCTTTGGCGAACACCACCCGCAGCACGTGGCCCAGTTCCGGGCCCATCACCGTCGCGGCCAGCTCACACAGCGTCGCCACGAAATCCGGGCCGTGCGGCGGCCGGACGTCGCACAGATGGTGGGCGATCTCGTGCAACACCACCAATTCCCGTAGTGCCCAGTCCCCGCCGTGTTGGTCCGGCACTGCGATGACGCCGGCCGCGCCGTGCTTTTCGTAGTGCGCCGCCGTCGCGCCGCGGCGTGCCCGCACGCGCAATGCCGCGACATCCGGCCACCGGCTTCGCACCGACGGCAGGGCCAGTACGTCGTCGACGTAGCGCTGCACCGCGGCCACCGAGCCGAAGCGGCCCTCCGGCGGAAGCGTCAACCGGGTGCCGAAGAAGTCGACGTCACCGGATCCGCGCTCGGCGGCGCGATCGAACAAGGTGCGCACGAAGGCCTCCGCGGCGTAGACCCGCGCGCGCTGGGTGTCGCGCTCGGAGGGCGCGCTCACCGCTCCAACGCGGACCGCGCCACCGACAACTCGGTCTCGTCGCCCAGCCGTGCGCGCCGGCCGGCGCGGTCCCCGGCTCGTCGTGCCGCCGAGGAATACCCCGCGGAGGCCCGGGTGGCCCGCCAGGTGCCGCGTGCCTGCGAGGCGCTGCGGTAATAGTCGCGCAGCTCGATCTCCTTGTTGCGCAACGCGATCGCGGTGCCCGGCGGACGACGATCGTCGGCCTCGGCCTCCCTGCGGGCCTCCTCGCGGGCCTCGGCCAGCCGTTGGCCGACCCGGGCGCCGAAGGCGAGGTGGATATTCAGCCGGGCAGTGATGGTCGGCGTGGGCCGATGTGCGCCGGTGGCGATGTAGGCGTCGGAAGCCCGGACCATCTGGACGACCAGGCTGGCGTAGAGGGCGTGCGTGGCGTCGATGTCCTCGGCGAAACCGTAGGCGTAGACGAAGGTGGAGTTCGATGCCACGTCGCAGCGCACGTCGTTGGCTGCGGCGATTCCCACGAACAGCTGCACGTAGGTGCGCAGGCCGCGGGCTCCGGGCGGTCCGATCGTGATGGTGCGCTGCACCGGGGTGGTGGCCCGGGTCCGGGTGGCCGAATGCGCCCGTGCCACCGCCAGATCGATCGAGGTCGCGGTGGCCAGCCGCTGCGCCGCCGCCATGAACGCGTCGGCTTCATGTGCATTGTCAGTGCCCTCGGCCTGGCGCAGCAAGGCGGCGATGCGCGCCAACATCTTGTCGTCGGTGCTCATGGCCGCAACGCTAACCGACGTCGACGACACCGCGCCGACGACGATTCACAGGTGCGCGCCGATCCAGCCCACCACGTCGTCGAGCACCTGCGCGCGCTCGGGTTCGTTGAACACCTCGTGGTAGAGATCCGGGTAGACGATCCGCCGCACATCGTCGGACCCGACACTCTCGACCAGCCTCCGGCTGCCCTCGACGGGGATCAGGCCGTCCTGCTCGCCGTGCACCACCAGCAGCGGCGCCGTGAGCGCGGCCGCCCGCGACGGCATGGTCTCGCCGACCTGGATCAGCGCCCGTGCCACACCGGCTGGCACCCGGCCGTGGTGCACCAGGGGATCGTTGTCATAGGCAGCCACCACCGCCGGATCGCGGGACACCTGGCTGCTGTCGAGCTTCTCCACCGGCAGGCCGGGGGCGACGACGCCGAGCGCTTTGGCGACGAACGCCAGCAGCGGCGATACCGTGGCCGCCATGTCCACCGCCGGCCCGGACAGCACCATCAGCTGGTAGTCGTCGGGGCGGTCGACGCCGTAGCTGAATACGATCGCCCCACCCATGCTGTGGCCGAGCACCACGCGCGGCAGTCCCGGGTGTTCGCGGGCGGCGATCCCCGCCAGCGTGTGGAAGTCACCGGTGTATTCGGCGATGTCGCGGCAGAGCACCCGCTTGCCGCCGGATCGGCCGTGCCCGCGGTGATCCAGGGCGTAGGTCACCAGTCCGGCGTCGCCGAACCGTGTCGCGACGTGGTCGTAACGGCGGGCGTGCTCACCGAAGCCGTGCGAGAGCACCACCACGGCGCGCGGGGCCGTTTCCGGTGTCCAGGTGTCGTAGACGATCCGCACTCCTCGGACACCGTCGAAGGTTCGCTCGGTGTGGGTGACGGCCATCAGGGCAGCGTAACGGGCAAACATCGGGCCCCGGTAACCTGAGGCGCCATGGGACGAGTCGAGGGCAAGGTTGCGCTGATCAGCGGCGGCGCGCGGGGCATGGGCGCCGCACACGCCCGGGCCCTGGCCGCCGAAGGCGCGAAGATCGTGATCGGCGACATCCTCGACGCCGACGGCGCCAAGCTCGCCGACGAACTCGGGCCCGACACCGCGCGGTTCGTCCGCCTCGATGTCACCCAGGCCCAGGACTGGCAGGCCGCGGTGCACAGCGCCATCGAGGAGTTCGGCAGCCTCAACGTGTTGGTGAACAACGCCGGCATCGCCAAGTACAACACCCTGGAGAACTTCGACATCGCCGCCTGGCAACAGGTCCTCGACGTGAACCTGACCGGCACCATGCTGGGCATGCAGGCAGCCGTCGCACCGATGAAGTCGGCCGGCGGCGGATCCATCATCAACATCTCCTCGGTGGAGGGGATGCGCGGCACCGCCGGGCTGCACGGCTACGTCGCGTCGAAGTGGGCGGTGCGCGGCCTGGCGAAGGCCGCCGCCGTCGAGTTGGCGCCGCACAACATCCGGATCAACAGTGTGCTGCCCGGCCTGATCCGCACCCGGATGACGATTGCCATTCCCGATGACTCCCTGCAGATACCGCTGGGCCGCGGCGCCAGTTCGGCCGAGGTCTCCACCGCGGTGGTTTTCCTGGCCTCCGACGAGTCGGCCTATATGACCGGAGCCGACCTGGTCATCGACGGCGGCCTGTCCGTGGGCATACCGCACAAGAGCTGATAAGCCACTGTTTGTCCAGTTCAACCGGGGTGCCGGGGGCCGGTGTTGTAACACGTTCCGGCGAAGTGGCTAAGATCGCCCGCATGAAGACCAAGGGCGCATTGTTGTGGGAGCTGAACTCGCCGTGGCGGGTCGACGAGATCGAGCTGGGCGACCCGGTTGACGGCGAAGTCCAGGTCCGCATGCACGCGGCGGGCATGTGCCACTCCGACTACCACCTGACCACCGGAGCCACCCCGATCGGCCTACCGGCGCTCGGCGGCCACGAGGGCGCCGGGGTCATCACCAAGGTCGGCAAGGGTGTGACCGGCCTGGAAGAGGGCGATCACGTCGTGATGGCCTTCATCCCGGCCTGCGGCTCCTGCCCGCCGTGTATGAAGGGCTTCCGTTCGCTGTGTGATCGCGGAGCGGTATTGCTCGGCGGCAAGGCCATCGCCGACGGCACCAACCGGATCCACGCCGGTTCGCATGAGGTCTCCCCAATGAACCTGCTCGGCACGTTCGCGCCCTACATGACCGTGCATCAGGACTCCGTGGTCAAGATCGACAAGGACGTGCCGTTCGAGACCGCGGCCATCATGGGTTGCGCAGTGCCCACCGGGTTCGGCTCGGCCACCAACGTCGCCGAGGTCAAGCCCGGCGAGACCGTCATCATCATCGGCGTCGGCGGCATCGGCATGAGTGCCCTGCAGGGCGCGGTCCTGTCCGGGGCACGGCGCGTCATCGCAATCGACCCGGTGGCCTTCAAGCGCGACCAAGCCGTCAAGTTCGGCGCTACCCACGTGTATCCCTCGATGGCCGAGGCGATCATGCCGGTCATGGAGGAGACCTGGGGCCTGATGGCCGACAAGGTGATCATCGCGGTCGGCGACATGAAGGGCGAGTACATCGAAGAGGCGCTGACCTTGACCGCCAAGACCGGCACCTGCGTGGTCACCGGCATGGGCTCGATGGTCGACGCCGACGTCAAGCTGAACCTGTTCCTGTTCACCATGTTGCAGAAGACGTTGAAGGGCAACATCTTCGGCGGCGGCAGCTCGCACATCGAGACGCCGCGGCTGGTCGGCCTCTACAAGTCCGGGCTGCTCAAGATCGACGAGATGATCACCACCACCTACAAGCTCGAGGACATCAACGACGGCTATGCCGACATGGTCGACGGCAAGAACATTCGCGGCGTCATCACCTTCGACGAGTCCGACTGGTAGTCACAGGATCGGCCGGCCTCCGGTGACGGCCAGCCGCGCCCCGGAGATGTAGCTGGCGTCGTCGGAGGCCAGCAGCACGTAGCTGGACGCGAGTTCGGCCGGTTGGCCGGCGCGGCCCAGCGGCACGTTGTCGCCGAAGGACGCGACGGCATCCGGCGGCAGGGTCGACGGAATCAGTGGAGTCCAGATCGGGCCCGGCGCAACACTGTTCACCCGGATTCCCCGCTCGCCGAGCAGCTGAGCAAGACTCGCCGAGAAGTTCGCGATCGCCGCTTTGGTCGCCGCGTACGGGGCCAGCGTGGGGTTGGGGGTGTCGGAGTTGACCGAGGAGCTGCCGATAATCGACGAGCCGGCGCCCATATGCGGCAGTGCCGCCTTGACCAGGTAGAAGTAGGCCCCGATGTTGAGCCGAAAGGTGTAGTCCCATTCCTCGTCGCTGATCTCGTCGATGCTGGGATGACTCATCTGATAGGCGGCGTTGTTGACCAGCACGTCGATACCGCCGAACGCTGCGGCCGCGCGGTCGACGACATCCCGGCAGTGCTTCGGGTCGGACAGATCGCCGCGGACCAGCACGCATTTGCGGCCGGCGTCTTCGACGTAGCGGGCGGTGTCGCGGGCGTCCTCATCCTCATCGAGGTAAGCGATGAGCACGTCGGCGCCCTCGCGCGCGAACGCGATCGCCACGGCACGGCCGATGCCGCTGTCGCCGCCGGTGATGACCGCGCGTTTGCCGGCCAGCTTGGCGGAGCCCTGATAGCTGGTTTCGCCGCAGTCGGGGACCGGCCGCATCTGGCTCTGGACCCCGGGCGGAGACTGCTGCTGTTCGGGAAAACCCATCGGCGGCCCTTCCTACTGAGGGCCGCGGCGAGGGCCGGCCATGTCGGGGTCGTCATCAGCCGGGGGCTCCGGGTCGCGCCATTCCTCGACCCTGCTGGGTCGATTGCCTTGCAGCGTGCCGCGTAGTTCGGCCTTGAGCTGGTCGTCTTCCCGCGGGCTGTGTTTTGCGCTTTCACGTTCCATCGCGGATCACCTGCCTGCTTGTCGAACGGATTGCCGCCTGCAGCGCGTACCCGAAGAGCGGGGAAGGTAATCATCGGGCACGCGCTAGCCTTGGTGGTCATGACCGGCGTGCTCGATGTGCGGCGGGCCGCCGACCGGGCGGTCACCCGGGCACCGTGGTTGACCTCGCGGCATTCGTTCTCGTTCAACGACTACTACGACCCGGACAACACCCACCACGGGCTGCTGCTGGTCAACAACGACGACATCGTGGACCCGGCTTCGGGGTTTGCCACCCACCCGCACCGCGACGCCGAGATCGTCACCTGGGTGCTGTCGGGCGAGTTGACCCACCGCGATTCGATCGGAAACTCGGGGGTGATCCGCCCCGGGCTGGCCCAGCGCATGTCGGCCGGCACCGGCATCGCGCATTCGGAGCGCAACGAATCAGACAGTGCGCCCGTGCATTTCGTTCAGATGTGGATCATGCCCGACACCCCGGGACGCACCCCGGGTTATCAACAGGAGGAGATCGGCGACGCGCTGGCCGGCGGTGGTCTTGTCACCGTCGCCTCCGGCAGGGACCCGGCGGCGGCGATCACCATCGGCAACGCCGACGCCACGCTGTACGCCGCCCGGCTGCAACCCGGCGGCAGCGTCGAATTGCCCGACGCCCCTTACGTGCACCTATTCGTCGCGCTCGGCCGGGCCGACCTGGAGGGTGCCGGCGAGCTGGATGCCGGTGACGCGGTCCGCCTCACCGGCGATGGCGGTCAACGGGTGCGCGCCGCAGCGCCGGCCGAGATCCTGATCTGGCAGATGCACGCACTGCTCGGCGGCTGATCATCGGGTCACCGATCCGGCACCGACGCGGCACAGTCCGATTACGGCGTGCTACCCCGGTGGTTTCTGTGGCTAGCCTCAGAACTTGGTGTCAGTCGGGACGGAGCCGAAGGGACAAACAGTGTCGACTCCAGTGGCTTTCGCGCGTCGGCTGGCGGCTGGCTGCAGCGCGGTACTGCTGTGCGCCGCCCTGGCGATCGGTCCCGGCCAGCCGACTGCGCGGGCCGCCGCCCAGGACCAGTTGGCCGCCGCGATCGCCCGCACCCCGGGCTCCTACGTGGTCTACAACTTCGGCGCCGGGCATCCCGCGCCGATGCTCAACGCCGCCGGCGACTGGTATGAGATGTCCGGCGGCGGGCACCTGGTCGTGCTCAAGGCGGCCTCGCAGCGCATCGAGCCGCACCTGCTGGTCGACAGTCACAGCGGCGTGCAGAGCCGCTGCGAACGCGATCCGCGGGCCCGCACCGGCGAGGGCCTGTTGCAAGCCTCGGAGCTGTACACCCCGCTGCAGGCCTGGCAGGCGCTGGGCCGGCCGATGGTGGCGATCAACGCCAACTTCTTCGACATCCGCGGCCAGCGCGGCGGCTCCTGGCGGACCACCAAGTGCAGTTCACCGCTGGGCGTCTACGTGGACAACACCCGCGGCAAGGGCCGGGCCAATGTCGCGGTCACCGGCACCATCCCCTACGCCGGCAAGCAGGGACTGTCCGGCGGCAATGAGCACTGGTCGACGCTGACCACGATGATCCTGCCGACCCGCGGTGCACCGTATGTGTTGTGGCCGCGCGGCGGCCGCGACGGCGGGGACTACGACGCGGCCGGCCCCACGGTCACCGGCCTGGTGGAACGCGGGGACCGGTTCGTCGCGGTGAGCGGGCTGGGTCTGCTGGCGCCCGGCGTCACCGGGCAACTCAACGACGGCGGGCCCAGCGCGGCGCGCACCGCGCTGGGCTATTCGCGGGCCAAGGACGAGATGTACATCTTCCAGGGCGGGCACTACACCCCGGACAACATGCAGGACCTGTTCCGCGGCCTGGGCAGCGATCACGCCGTCCTGCTCGACGGCGGTTCGTCGTCGGCGGTCGTGCTGCGCCGCGACGCCGGCGGCATGTGGACCGGTGCCGGGGTACCGCGCGGGTCGTGCGACACCGCCCAGGTGCTGTGCGATGCCCACGAACGAGCGCTGCCCAGCTGGTTGGCGTTCAATTAACGGCAGGCTGCTGCCATTTCAGGGCATGTCGACCTTGGCGGCCAGCCAGCGGCCGTTCACCTTCTCCATCGTCATCACGATGCGACTGCGGTCGAGCTACGGCTCCGGAGAGGCCTTGTTGCTCACCGACTGATCGATGAACAGCATCACCTCGACCTTGTTCTTGGCCGCGGACTTGACCGCGGCGTCGATGACGGTGCCGTGCGCGGCGGCCTTGTTGTCGATCAGCAGTTGGCGCAGCTGCTCGCTGGAGGCGGCATACATGTTCTTGAATTCGCCGGTGGCCCCGTCGAGGACCTCGGCGAAGTTCTTGTCGATCGCGCCCGGGTCCACCCCGGTCAGCACCAGGGTGTACTTCTCGGCGGCGTCGAGCGCCTGCGCGGCGGCCACCGCGCGCTGATGATGCGCGAACAGTAGCCAGCCCTCGTAGCCCGCGCCGATCAGGCCGAGTCCCAACACCGCCGCGGCGATCCACCGCCGCCGCGACCCGCGCGGGCCGGCATCAGCATCGACCGGCTGCGGTTCGTCGGTTGCCGTTTCGACGACGGCATCGTCTTCGACCGCAGCTTCGACGTGATCATCGGCCGAATCCGTCTGCTCCGACACGTGACCGAACCTACCGCAGCCCGCAGCGGCGGGCGCTCAGGTGCAGGCCCCGGAATTCCGCAACGCGTCGCCCCACCCGGCGGCGGAATCGATATGGGGACGAGTGAAGCCGGCCGGCTGCTTCTTGCGCATGCTGTCGGCGATGCGGGACAACTGGAACAGCACCCCGGTCAGCTGCTCGCCGCCGTAGATCGGGGAATACGGCCCGTAGTTGTCGGGGGTGTTGCGGATTGTCAGCGGCTGCAGCCGCGGCCCCAGGAAACCGGTCGACCGGTCGATGTTGGCCACCACTGCATCGGCCTGCGGTTGCACTTCGGCGTAGACGTCGTGGTGGGCGCCCAGGCTGCGGTTGAAGGCGTTGATCTGGCCCAGCAACGGGTCGAACTGCGCGTTGAACCACTGGCACGAGTCCGACATGCCGCCGATCATCTCGGGGGTGACCTGGTAGGTGAACGTGTTGTACGGCCAAAAGTCCATATGCGGCGACCAGTCGGTGGGAGTGGGCGTGAACACCGGAAGCGCGGGCGGCTGGTCGGGGTCGGCGACGGCGGATCCCGGCGCCGCCAGGACCCCGGTTGCCGTCGCGGCCGCCGTCACGCCGGCGGCGATCCCCGCCCACCATCTCCGCATCGGCATCTCCCCGCGCTCGGCCGTTCTCCAGCGTCGAGTATCGCCACCGCCGCCGCGGGCGGGGCGCTGAATCGGCGAAATCGCTGCTACCGGTGAGTAACCCGGCCATAACCCGAGTCATGTTGGCCGAAGCGCCCCTGCCGGGCCGTGGTGTCCGACATCATGACCGGATGAAAGGCCGCGCTGACGTCTGATGAGTTCTCTTCGGACCGTCGCGGTGCACCTCCCACCGGTTCCTTCACCCGTTGGCGCCGGAATCGCCGAACCCTACCTTGGAGTAAGAACGGTGGCTACCATGTCCGCCATGGATCATCGGACCAGCGTGGAATTGTCGGCGTTCGGTGACCACAAGTGCATGATCGGCGACCGATGACTACCCAGGACGAACGGGAATTCGCCGAGGAGGCGCCCCTCGACGGGGTCGCCGCCATCGAGGACTGGGCGGTCGGCTACGTCCAGCGCCACCCGCTGGCCGCGCTGACCACCGTCGGTGAACAGTGCGTGCTGGCGGTGCGCACCGTGCAGTACTTCTTCACCGACCTGTTCAGCGGCCGGTTCCAGTGGGGCGAGTTCGTCCGGCAGGCCGCGTTCATGGCCAACACCGCGGTGCTGCCGACGATCCTGGTGGCGCTGCCGATCGGGGTGACGCTGTCGATTCAGTTCGCGCTGCTGGCCAACCAGGTCGGGGCGACCTCACTGGCCGGCGCGGCCGCCGGGCTGGCCGTCATCCGCCAAGCCGCCTCGCTGGTGGCGGCGATGCTGATGGCCGCCGCGGTCGGCTCGGCCATCACCGCCGATCTGGGCTCGCGCACCATGCGGGAGGAGACCGACGCCATGGAGGTGATGGGCGTCTCGGTGATCCGCCGCCTGGTGGTCCCGCGCTTCGGCGCGGCCATCATGATCGGCGTCGCGCTGACCGGGATCACCTGCTTCGTCGGCTTTTTGGCCAGCTACCTGTTCAACGTCTACTTCCAGAAGGGTGCGCCCGGCAGCTTCGTGGCGACATTCTCCTCGTTCGCCACCACCGGCGACATGATCGTCGCGCTGATCAAGGCGGTGGTCTACGGCGCGATCGTCGCGGTGGTGTCCTGCCAGAAGGGACTGTCCACCCGGGGCGGGCCGGCCGGGGTGGCCAACTCGGTGAACGCTTCGGTGGTCGAGGCGATCCTGGTGCTGATGATCGTCAACGTCGCCATCAGCGAGCTCTACAACGTGCTGTATCCGCGGACGGGGCTGTAAGAGATGACTGTCTCTCCGTATGTCCCGGCGATCGCGCGTCCGCTGCTGCGCGCCTACCGGATGGCATCCGGCCCCACCATCCGGCTGGGCCACATGCTGGTTTTCTTCGGCCGCGCCGCGGCCGGTGTCCCGACTGTGCTGCGGCACTATCGCAAGGAGTTCCTGCGGCTGCTCTCCGATATCGCCTGGGGCAACGGCTCCATCGTGGTCGGCGGGGGCACCGCCGGGGTGGCCGTGGTGCTCGGCTTCACCGCCGGCGCGCTGGTGGCGATCGAGGGCTATAACTTCTTGAATCTGCTCGGCCTGGGACCGGCGACGGGGATCATCTCCTCGTTGGTCAACACCCGCGAGCTGGCGCCGATCATGGCGTCGCTGGCGTTTGCCATGCAGGCCGGCTGCCGGTTCACTGCGCAGCTCGGCGCGATGCGGATCGCCGAGGAGATCGACGCGCTGGATTCGATCGCGATCCGCCCGATCCCGTTCCTGGTCACCACCCGGCTGCTGGCCGCGACCATCGCGGTGATCCCGCTGTATGTGGCCTGCCTGGCGATCACCTACCTGACCTGTCAGGTGGTCACCGGCATCATCGGCGGCGGGTCCATCGGCCCGTACCTGCACTACTTCACGATGATGCTGAGCGGCAAGGACATCGTCTACTCGGTGCTCAAGTGTGTGGTGTTCGTGTGGCTGGCCTCCACCGTGCAGTGTTACTACGGCTTCTACGCCTCCGGCGGGCCGGAAGGTGTCGGGGTGGCCGCCGGCCGCGCCATGCGGGCCTCCATCACGATCGTGATCATGGTCAACATGCTGCTGACCATGGCGTTGTGGAGCATCGACGCCGGCGCAAGGTTCGGTGGCTGATGGGCAACTCCCTCGACACCGACGGGCGCGGGCCCTCCGAACGCCAACTGCTGGGCGCCGGGGTCGCGGTCCTCGTCGTGATCGCGCTGGCCACCGCGGGCCTGCTGGCCAAGTCCACCGGCATGCTCAACAACTACGTGCGGGTGGTGGCCGACCTGATCAACGTCGGCGACGGGCTGCCCGCCCAGTCCGACGTCAAGTATCACGGCCTGCTGGTGGGCAGCGTCACCGACGTGATCCCGGCGGCCTACGGCCAACCCAACTATGTGCACATCAACCTCAAACCCGGCTACGCCAAGGACATCCCGGCCTCGGTGACCGCCCGGGTGGTGCCGTCGAACGTCTTCGCGGTGTCGTCCATTCAGCTGGTCGACTCCGACGCCGCCGGCGGGTCGATGATTCGCGACGGCACGCACATCCCCGAGAACGGTGACCTGTCGACGGTGATCTTCCAGACCACCATCTCCAAACTCCGCGACATCCTGGCCGCCACCGGCCGCGGCCGCGAGGACCACAGCCTGGGCATCCTGGCCGCCGTCGGCGCAGCCACCGACAACCGGCGCGTCAAGCTGCTGGGCGCCGGGGCGAACCTGTCGCGGCTGCTGGATCAGCTCAACGGCATCGTCGCCACCGAGCCCGGCCCGTCGACGGTCTCGGCGCTGCTCGACGCCACCCGCGGCCTGCAAGCAAGCGCCCCCGACCTGGTCGACGCCCTGCACCAGGCCGTGGAGCCGATGCGAGCGTTCGCCGAAAAGCGCGCCGAGCTGGCCTCGTTGGTCGCCGGCAGCCAGCACACCGTCGGCGTCACCCGCGAAGCCCTCGACAACCACACCGATCAGCTGATCCAGATCACCCATGACCTCACGCCCGTCATCGGCGTGCTGGCCAACAACGCCGACAAGTTTGTTCCGATCTTCACCCGGGTCAACCGGCTCTCCGACAAGTTCTTCGACCAGCTCTACGATCCCAAGTTGGTCACCAGGAACATGCGCGCCAACCTGTCCTTCACCCCGATGCACACCTACACCCGAGCGGACTGCCCGCAGTACGGCGACGTGAAGGGCCCGAGCTGCTTCACCGCGCCGATGATCTCGGTGCGCCCCGAGCTGCCCGAGAACATGCTGCCGCAGAACTACAACTTCCCCGCCGGCCTGGAGCCACCGGCGGGCACCGAGATCGGCCCCGACGGGAAGCTGCGCGCCGTCGGGCCGCCGCTGGTCGACCCCAACCGCAGCCTCGAGGACACCAACCCTCCGCTGCCGTGGTGGACCGGGCCCTTCCCGCGGGTGCCCAGCACCGCCGACCCGCTCGACCCTGCTCCCCCGCCCCCGCCGAGCCCGATCATCCCGGTCCAGCCGCACGCCCCGGAGTGGCAGCCGGCGGCGCCGGCGTCCTTCGGCGGCAATGTGGGGCCGGTCGGCAGTCAGACCGAACGCAACCAGCTCGGTCTGATCACCGGGCTTGTCACCGGTCAGAGCGAGCCGGCCTCGGTGGCCACCCAGCTGCTGCTCGGTCCGGTCGCGCGCGGCTCGGCGGTCTCGTTCGTCCCGGCACCGGCGAAAGGCGGTGGCCACAAGTGAGATTCCGGGGCCCCTTGGTCGGGCTGTCCCTGTTCATGGTCATCTCGATGGTGTTGACCTGGCTGGTGTATGCCACGCTGCGCCGTGACGTGGCCGGCGCGACGACGCCCTACGCGGCGGTGTTCACCGACGTCTACGGGCTGCGCGAGGGCGACGACGTCCGGATGGCCGGGGTCCGGGTGGGCCGGGTCGAGAAGGTCGAACTGGACGGGAAGCTGGCGAAGGTCTCGTTCATCGTCCAAAGCGACCAGAAGCTGTACGGCAACACCGTCGCGTCGGTGACGTATCAGAACATCATCGGGCAGCGCTACCTCGGGCTGTCGCTGGGCGAAGCCGGTGGCCCCGCCGGCCAGGAGACGGTACTGCCCCCCGGCAGCGTGCTCGGCGTCGAACGCACCGAACCGTCCTTCGACGTCGGCGCCCTGCTCAACGGCTTCAAACCGCTGATGTCGCTGCTGAACCCCAAACAGGCCGACGATCTGACCCGGGGTGTGCTGCAGTCCCTGCAGGGGGACCGGGCGTCGATCACGGCACTGGTCGATCAGTCGTCGACGCTGACCGCAACGCTGGCCGGACGCGACGAGGTGCTCGGGGGTCTCATCACCAGCCTCAACAAGCTGACCGGCACCATCGCCGAGCAGAACGATCAGCTCGACCATGCGCTGACCCAGGCGCGCACGGCGGTCGCCGACCTCGACGCGCGCCGCCCGGCGCTGCAGTCCTCGGTCGGCTCCCTGGCCCAGGTCACCCGGCAGCTCTCGACGATCGCCGACGAGGTATTCGGATCGCTGGAGGAGATGATCAACCGGGAGCCCGGGTTCACCAAGCACATGGCCGGGATCGAGCCGCAGCTGGCGTTCACCGGCGCCAACCTGCCCCTGGTGCTCAAGGGCCTGGGCCGGGCGTTCGGAGACGGCGCCTACGGCAACGCCTACCTGTGCGATCTGAATGCGACCGGCTTCTTCCCCGGCTTCAACGACATCACCACGATCATCGTCAACGCGGCCACCCCGGGCAATGCCCGCCCGATAACCCGGGAGAACCTGGCGTGGCACACGCCGAGATGCAGGAACACCGCCGATGGGTAGCGCCTTGAAGTTCGTCCGTCACTGGCGCACGCGGCCGCTGGAGTCCTACAACACCACCTGGCTGGGGTTCGGGGCGCTGGTCGTGGTGGCCGTCGTCGTGGCCGCGGCACTGTTGGTCAAGGTGCTCGGCTTCGGCTACACGCGCTACACCGCGGAGTTCGCCCAGGCCGCCGCACTGGCCCCCGGCAACCCGATCGTGGTCGCGGGCATCGAGGTGGGCCGAGTATCGAGCATGCGGCTGGCCGGTGACCATGTCGAAGCCGGCCTGACGGTGCGCAATGACATCCCGCTGGGCAAGGACACCCGGGCGACGATCCAGGTGATGACCATTCTGGGCTCGCGCTATCTGCGGTTGGAGCCCGACGGCCCCGGCTCGCTGCCGGGCAAACGGATCACCCTCGCCCACACCGAGGTGCCCTACTCCCTGGAGTCGCTGCTGGAGGACGCCACCACCACGTTCGACCAGGTCGACTCCGACCAGTTCGGGCAGTCCCTAGCCGTACTCGGCCAACAATTGAGCGGGCTCCCGCCGGTGATTCCGCAAGCGATGGCCAATCTGCACGCGCTGTCCAAGATCACCGCCGACCGGCGCGATCAGCTCGGCACCCTGCTCGCCAGCACCCAGCGGGTGGCCACCACCCTGCGCAACCAGCAGACCAGCCTGGGAAACCTCGTCGACCAGGGCCAGGATTTCATCGGGGAACTGGTGGCGCGGCAGAACACCTTCCACGCCATGCTGGCTGCGCTGACCAATCTGACCGGCAACCTGAACAACGTCGTGGTCAACGACCGGGTGATGCTCGACGACATGCTGGTCAACCTGCGTTCGCTGTCGGACATGCTCGGCCAGCATGACGATCTGCTGCGCAGCCTGATCCAGTCCGCGCCGCCGCCCCTGCGGGGCCTGACCAACGCCACCGGCTACGGCCCCGGTATCGAGTTCTTCGCCGGCAACGGCATCGCGATCGACTCGTGGATGTGCGCGATCAGCGGCCGCGCCAAGCAGTTCGGCATGATCGAGTACTTCAAGGACTGCAAATGAGCGCGGCACCGGCCGTCCTCGCCGACGAGCCGATAGAAGAACCGGGCAACGGTAACGGCGACGCCGGCACCGGCCGGCGCCGCGTCCGGGCGATGCTCGCCGCCCTGATCGCCGGGGCTCTGATCGTCGCCGCCGCCGCGGCCTACTACCTGAGCCCGTTCGGCGGGCACATCACGGTCACGGCCCAATTCGACAGCGCCGCAGGGCTATACGAGGGCAACGTGGTGGCGGTGCTCGGGATGCCGGTGGGCAAGGTCAAGAAGGTCACCCCGAAGGGGGGATACGTCGAGGCCGAGTTCACCGTCGACCGCGATGTGAAGATCCCCGCCGACGTGCACGCCGTGACCATCAACACCTCGATCCTCACCGCGCGGCAGATCGAGCTGACCCCGGCGTATGCGGGCGGCCCGGTGCTGGCCGACCGCACCACCATCGGGCTGAACCGCACCCGGACACCGGTGGCATTCGATCGCGTGCTGGACATGCTCGACAAGGTCTCCAAATCGCTCGGCGGCGACGGCAAAGGCAATGGCCCGGTAGCCGATGTGATCAACGCCGGCGCCGATATCGCCGACGGCAACGGCGAAAAGATCAAATCCGCGCTGAGCGAGTTGTCGCGAGCCCTACAACTGAGCTCCGACCGCGGCGAGGCGACCGGTGATCAGTTGACCACGATCATCACCAACCTCAGCTCGCTGATGGACGCGGCGGCTCGCAATGACGCGAAGTTGCGCCAATTCGGTTCCACCACACGCCAGTTGAGTCAGATGCTGGCCAACGAGGATTTCGGGACCGGGCGTACCGGCCGCAAGTTCAACGAGATCGTCACCCAGGCGACGACGCTGCTGCAGGCCAATCGCGACCACCTCAAGCATGCCGTCCTCAACGGCGACACCGCGGTGACCACCCTGGTGGAGAAGCAGCGCGACCTGGCCGAGCTCATCAACCTGCTGCCGCTGACCTTGGAGAACATCTACAACGCCGTCGACACCAACAACGGAGCGGTCCGCCTGCACGCCCTGGCCGACAAGATTCTCGTCGACAGCCAAAGCACCAAGGAGCTGTGCAACATGATGCACCTCCGTCAACTGGGTTGCGGAACCGGGACTTTGGCCGACTACGGGCCGGACTTCGGCCTCACCTACGTCCTCGACGGCCTTTCGATGATGGGGCAGTAGACGTGAGACTACGACGCAGACGGGGACCCAAGGCAGCGATGGCACTGCTGTGCAGCGCGGTCATCGCCTCGTCGGCGGCGGGTTGCGGCACCAGTGGCCTGAACAGCCTGCCGCTGCCGGCGCCGGGCATCGGCAGCGGGGGCTACCTGATCACCGCGGTGTTCGCCAACGCGCTGAACCTGCCCGGGCACGCCAAGGTCAAGCTCTCCGGTGCCGACATCGGCCAGATGGAGTCGATGGCGGCCCGCAACTACACCGCGGTCACCACGCTGCGCATCATTGACGGTGCCCGGATTCCGGTGGGCAGCACCGCGGAATTGCGTTCGGCGACACCGCTGGGTGATGTGTTCGTGGCGATCAAGCCGCCGGTGCCCCTCGACCCGTCGGCGCCGCTGCTGAAAAACGGCGACACCATCGGGCTGGAGTCCACCGCGTCGGCGGCCACCGTGGAGTCGGTGCTGAGCTCGGCGGCGCTGCTGGTGAACGGCGGCGCGGTGCAGAACTTCACCAATATCGTCAACGGAGCCGGGAAGGCGACCGGCGACCAGGGCAAGGCGTTCGGAAAACTGATCAACCAGTCCAATGAACTGCTGACGAAACTCAACGCCCGCTCCGGCGAGATCGAGACGGCGCTGCGCGAGACCAGCAGACTCGCCGACCAGCTCGATGCGCGCAGCGCCGCGCTCACCGACGTCCTCAACGCCGCGGGT
Source organism: Mycolicibacter sinensis (assembly GCF_001667945.1). Taxonomy (GTDB): domain Bacteria; phylum Actinomycetota; class Actinomycetes; order Mycobacteriales; family Mycobacteriaceae; genus Mycobacterium; species Mycobacterium sinense_B. The sequence continues at coordinate 44,664 of NZ_LZJK01000053.1, forward strand.
CCGGCGACCGACACCCTGGTGGACAACACCAGCCAGCTCGCCGACCTGGTCGAGCAACTGGGCGCGACCAGCCGGCAGCTGGCCCGGTTCCCCTCGATCGCCGGGACCGACGACTCCGGGCACAGTTTCATCAAGGACGCCAACACGGTCGCCGGCGCGTGGAACGACGTGGCCACCGATCCCGACACCAGCCTGTACGCCCTGAACCGGCTGGTCGCACCGATCGTCAAAATGACGGTCGGCTCGGGTGTTTCGGTGCACGCCAGCATCGACCGCCTGGTGTGGGGTTCGATGCCCGATGCCGGGTTCAAGGGCGACCCGGCGTTTCACGGCCCGAAGCGCTACGACTGGGCCAAGATGGCCGGCTCGATCAAGTACGCGCTGTGGCGGCTGCAAGAACGCGTGGTGGGGCGTGGCCCGGACTCCGACATGGGGCAGGCGCCGTGGACGGCGGTCGGTCCGCCGATACCCCCGACCCCGGCGGAAGCCGAGTTGGCCGGTGCCGAACCCGGACCGCCGACACCGGGGCCGACACCATGATCGAGGCACTCAGCCGGCGCCTGGTGGCCCTGGTCCGCGCCGGCTACCGGCGCAAGAACCTGCTGTCCGGGCTCGCATTGGCGATGACACTGGTAGTGGCGACCGCTTACCTGCTCGTCGGGGCACTGCAGGTGAATCCGGCGCGCTCGACCTACCAGATCACGATCGCGCTGCCGGATTCCGGCGGGTTGCTGGCCAACCAGGACGTGTCGGTGCGCGGGGTACCGGTGGGCCGGATCGAATCGTTGCGGGTCACGCCGAACGGGGTCGACGCGGTCGCCAACATCTCCTCGACGGTCAAGATCCCGGCGGCCAGCACGGTGCGGGTCTCCGGTCTGTCGGCCGCCGGCGAGCAGTACATCGACTTCGAGCCGCCATCGAACACCGGCCCGTTCCTGTCCGGCGGCAGCGTGGTCGCCCGCGATCAGGCGACCACGCCGATCCCGATCTCGCAGCTGCTGGCCGACGCCGACGGCATGCTGGCCCAGACCGACCCGCGCAAGCTCGATCTGATCAAGAAGGAACTCAGCCTCTCCGAGGACGGCCCGCGCAAGCTCACCGACATCGTCGACGGCGGTACCTTCCTGCTGTCCACCCTGGATTCGGTTCTGCCGCAGACGGTGAGCCTGTTGAAGACCAGCCGGGTAGTGCTGACCATGCTCAGCGACGTCAACAACGGTCTGGCCGCGACGTCGGACAACATCGACAAGGTGCTCAAAGGCGTCAACCCGATGATCGGCGGCTACCGGCAACTGGTCGATCAGTCACCGGCGATGCTGTCGTCGGTCGACGGCCTCTTCGACGACAACTCCGACACCATGGTCGGGCTGCTGGGCAACCTGGTCACCACGGCGCAGCTGCTCTATGTGCGGACACCGGCGCTCAACGCGCTGTTCCCCAACTACCGGGGTTCGACGGTGGAGGCGCTCAGCTCGGCCATCCACGAGGACGGGATGTGGGCGACCGTCGACATCTACCCGCGCTACACCTGCGACTACGGGACGCCGCGGCGCAACCCGTCGGCAGCGGACTTCCCCGAACCGTTCCTGTACGGCTACTGCCGCGACACCGACCAGTCGGTGCTGGTGCGCGGCGCTCACAATGCGCCACGCCCACCGGGCGACGACACCGCGGGTCCGCCGCCCGGAGCCGACCTGGCCGCGACCACCGATCCAACCCCCAAGGGCCGCTACACGATTCCGCTCGAGTACGGCGGGCCGCCGCTGTTGATCGATCCGCCACGCTGATGTTCAAGGAGACGCCGCGGTGAGCACCGCCAAGAAGCCGGACAGCACCCAAGACGTGGAATCGACCGCGCAGGAGCCGGAGTCGACCGCCGTCGAACAGGCCGCCGACGCCGCCGCGGCGCCGGTCGCTGCGGCGCCGCCCCCGCGGAAACCGCGGGCGGCACTGGCGACCTGGGGTATGGCCGCCGCCTACCTGGTGGTGTTCGGCCTCGCCGGCGGGCTGGGCTGGCAGCTGTGGCAACAGCATCGGGTTTCCGCCGCTGCGGCGGCCGGGCAACGGGCCGCGGAGGACTACGCCCAGGTGTTGACCAGCATCGACTCCGACCGAGTAGACGACGATTTTGCCGCGGTGCTCAACGGTGCGACCGGGGATTTCAAGGACACCTACACCAAGGCCAGCGTGCAGCTGCGCCAACTGCTGATCGACAACAAGGCGTCAGCGCAAGGCAAGGTGGTGGACTCGGCGGTGCAGAGCGGATCCACCGACAAGGTGGTGGTGTTGCTGATGGTCGATCAGACGGTCACCAACACCACCCGCCCCGACCCGCGGGTGGACCGTAGCCGGATGAAGATGACGATGCAGAAGGTCGACGGCCGGTGGCTGGCGAGCAAGGTCGAATTGCCGTAGGAGGCAGGCTATGTGGGCGACGCGGCTATCGGCGGGTATAGCGGCGGCGGTGCTGACGGTGTGCGCGGCCCCGCTGGCCGGTGCGTCGGCGCCGTCGTTCTGCAGCGGGCTGGGCGGCGACTGGGACGGGCACTTCTGCAGCACCGACGTGCACTCCGAGCGGCTGGCTACCCGCTATATCCGGATGGCGGTGCCCGGGGATCTGGTGGATCACCCGGTGGCCGGACCGCCGATCCGTGACTACCTGTCGAAGTTGTTCACCAACTGGCGCATCAAGGGCGCTTCGATGGTGGCCGACAGTTGGGGCAACGAGAATTTCGAGATCTTCCAGCACGGCAACGCGCTTTCGGTGGTCTTCCACGAGGACTATCACTCCGACGGTCCGTACATCAACAACGCCTACCGCACCTTCACCTTCGATATGGCCGGCGGCCGCCAACTGCAGCTGGCCGACATCACCAGGCCGGGAGTGGATCCGCTTGCGACCATCCCCCAGCTGGGCGAGCCGTACATCATCGAGGCACTCGACCGGGCGTTCTGGGAACACCGGCCCGGTGATTACCCCTTCGTGCCGGAACGCTTCACTCCGGACAAGGTGTTCTCCGGCGGCTACCGGTCGTGGGCGCTGACCCCCGATGAGCTGATCCTCTACATGCCCGACTATCCGGTGAGCCATGATTCGCCGATCCAGTACAACCAGATGCAGTGGTACATGGACGGCGGCAACGTCCAGGCGCACATCCCGCTGTCGGCGCTGCGTTCGATCCTGCGTCCGGAGTACGGCGGTTCAGCCAGCGTCGACGAAGGAGAGGCGGCGCTGGGACCGCCGCAACAATAGTGCGGAAGCTGCCCGCCTGCCGTTCGCCGAGATTGCACCTGCGCAGGTGATTTCCCTTAGCCGTAGCGGAACAGCAGCAGGCTCGCCAAGACCACGGCCGCGGCCAGGGCGATCACCGGCGCCACGAAGGCATGCGTCAGCGTCGCTCCGACGACGGCGCCGGCGATCATCGTCAACACCACTCCGTAGCGCAGCTTTTCGCGCTGGCCGGTGCCGCCGGCCAGCCTGCTGTCCAACCCGATACCGACGATGGTCGAAGTGAGCACGGTGGTGTAGAGCTCCTGGATGCCGAACTGGCGCGCGGTCGAGTTCTGCACGCCGAAGGCCACCGCGAGGCCGACGATCAGAACCAGCTTGCTGGCGTCCTCGTAGTTCAGCACACCGGCGCCGGCCAGCGCGGCCAGCACCAGCAGCAAGACCACCTCGGTGCCCAGGGCGGTGGTGACCCAGGTTCGAGAACGCTCGCCCAGGCACCGCACCAGGCGACCGCCGATGATCGCACCGAGCAGGAAGCCGCCGACCGCGACCGCTGCGGCAGTCAGGTCGATGCCGGTGTGGGCGACGAACAAGAAGCCCAGAAAGATCGCGTTGCCGGTCATATTGGCCACGAACACGCGCCCGAGCACCAATACGCTGACCCCGTCGACCACGCCGGTGGCAAAGGTCAACAGCAGCAATGCCACCATCGTGCGCCGTTGCGACAGCGGCGACACGACAGCCATGGGTCAGCTCTGGAACCGTGGCGTCAGATCCAGCGAGGTGATCGTCGGCATCCTCGTGACCACCCAGCGGTTGTGGTCGCGTTTCATGTGCAGCCGGTAGGTCAGGTACTTGATCTGCGGGATGGTCTTGGTCAGTTCGCTGGTGGCCGAGGTGTTGACGATGATCGCCGGCGCCGTCGTCGGAGCGACGCTGACGCATGCCTTCGTGGCGCCGGTGATCGCCCTGGCCGCGGCCGTGCTCTCGGCGATCGCGTCGATGAACTTGCGATACTGGGCTTCCAGGTCGCCACTGAGGTAGATCGACGCCCGGTCCGGCAGCGTGTCCATGTTCTCCGGCGTGTAGTTCCACAGCGTGTGGATCGCTCGGGCTGCGGTCCGGGCGATGTCCAGTTTGGTGGCCACCTCCGCCCGGTCGATCAGATAGGGCTGGGCTGCGGCCGCCGCGAAGGCCGCGGAGCCGACGAACAGCGCCGCCGCCGCTGCGACCGCGATTCGGATGCCGGCCTTCCGGCGCCCGGGGCGGGCCTCCGCCGTCGTCTCGGGTTCACCCGCGGCCTCGGTCTCGGCGTCGGCGTCGGGATCCGCCTGGGTGTCGGCTTCGCCGTCGGCCTCCACGCCGGTGGCCTCGGCCGCCGACTCGGCGTCGTCGGCGGATTCGGCGGCGGGATCGGTCACAGCACCTGGTTCAGATTGCTGATCTTCCACTGGTCCCCTTCCTTCTGCGCCGTCGCCAACCAGCGAGTCGCGACCTTGACATCCTGTTTACCGTCCGGCGACTTACCGCTGTTCTCGACGGCCACCAGCATGCTGACGCTGCCGTCGTCGTTCCACCGCTCCACCCCTGCCGCGATCACCGTCCCGGCGGTCGGCTCACTGCGCGCCACCGCGACCAGGATCTGATTGGCCTTGTCCTGGTATTGCTGGGCGAACTCCCCGGTGGCGTGGTCGAGGACGCTGTTGAGGTAGTCGTTGGCATGGAACGGATCCGGTGAGGTGAACATCGTCATGAACGATTCGACCGCCGCCAGCGCCTCGACATCGCGTAGGGCGGCGCGCCGGTGTTGCTCATGGGTGACCAGCGTGGCGGCGCAGACGGCGATCGCTGCGGCGGCGGCCAGCAGCGCACTGCCGATCACCGTCGGCAGCCGCCGGTCAGGCACCTTCCGCTCCGCGAAGAGCGGCTTGGCGTCGGCCTGGACGCGCCGCCGCGGGCTCATTTGTCCCCCTCGGCGGGCAGCGGCTTGCTGACCACCGACAGGTCGTCGACACGCCAGTTTCCGGCCGCTTCGGCGAACACCACCCGCACGGTGGCGCTGATCAAACGCTCCTTGCCGGGTGTGCCGCGCTGGCCCTGCAGGAACATGAGCATCGTCGCGCGGTGCGCCGTGGCGTCGAGCACCGCGGCATCGGTCACCCGGTAGAAATTGGGAACCGGCGTCGCGTTGCGGATCGCGTCCAGCTGGGGCACCAGCTGCTCGCGGTACTTCTCGGTGGCCAGTGACTGCGCACGGTCGAAGTCGTCCTGCAACGTCGCCGGGTCGTAGGACAACATGTCCGCCACGATCTTCGGGCCCTGCCGGGCGATCTGGACCCGGGCCAGATCCGAGTTGTGCTCACCCCGGTAGACCACCGCGTAGGCCGCGCCCGCCCCGGCCGTACTTAGGACGGCCGCGGCCACGAAGACCGCCATCACCTTCCCCCGGATGCGCGCCGGTGGCCGGCGCCGTGCCGGCCGAACCTCGGTGCGCGCCACCAGGTCGGCGAAGGTCCGCCCCCGGCGGTCCCGTAGCGGCCAGAGCCAGCCGGCGAACACGGCGTCGAGCAGGTGCGCCCCTTCGCGCAGCAACAGCCGTCCAGCGCCCACAGCGCCGGTGTTCTCGCCGGTGCGCGTCACCTCGAGTCCGGCGAAGGCGCGGCCCAGGCTCCACCCGGTGATCACCGGCAGCAGCACCCGGTTGACCGCGGTCGCCAGGATCACCACCCCGATGACCGTCATGGCCAGCCACCACCACGCCCCGCCCCGCGGGAAGCACATCGCCACAAGAACCATCGCCGCCACCACGACCGCGCCCGGGAGCAGGTCGATCCCGAAGGCGATCAGGCGGTGACGCCACCGCGCCGGAGGGCTGACCGGCACGGCGTCAACGGCTTCGGTCACCGGGCCACCTGATCGAGCTTGCCGATCCGGAACTGGCCGTCCTCCCGGACCATCTGGGCGCGCAACCGGTAGCCGGCCTCGCGGCCCTTGGCCTCGACGTTGTCGACCTTGATCCGGAATGCGACCAGGATGTCGATCGAGCCGTCCGGATTGTTGCGTTCCACCGCGGCACCCATCTCGGTGAGCTCGACGTGGACTTTGGCCGCCTGATAGGCAGGCGGAAGGATCTGGGCGTACAGCGCGGCCTGGGTGCGGAATTCCCCGGCCGTGCAGTTGATCATCTTCTGCTGGGCCAACGCCACATCGCCCGGATCCGGGGCCTGGGTCGCCAGCACGCAGGTTTTCGCCGCCTCGATGGCTTCGGCGTTGTCGCGGGCCATCGCCTGACTGGCAGCGTGGTCACGCAGGGCCTGGTAGCCGACCGCCGACAGGCCGGCGGCCAACAGCACCAGCAACGCACAGATCCCGATCAGCGCGCGCCGGCCGAGGCGGGACGGCGGGCCGGCGTCTGCCCCGTCGGCCGGGACCGCGTCGGTCGTAGCCGCTTGGACTGCGGTGTCCTCGTCCGTCGACGCTGCGGTATCGGCGGTGTCTGCGGTCTGCTGCTCCCCGTCCGTGCTCACCGGAACGGTGCCAGCATCCCCTTCCATGCGTCGTCTCCTATGTTCATCGAGTTCTCGACGGAGTATTCGACGCCGTCCGGCCCGACCGCCTGGCCACTCTGCGGATTGTAGATTGCCGCTGGTCCGCCGGCCGGGGTGTAGATGCAGGGGTTGGGCTGTTGCCCGTTGCACTGCACGCTACCGGTGCCCGGCCGGGTCAGCGGGTCGTTGAGCGGCGGTGGTGTCGGTGGCACCATATCCGCCGGCAGCGGGTTGAGGCCGGTGTTGACCGACGGCGCCGGGATCACGTGGCCCGGCTCGACCGGCTGGTCACAGCGCGCGCCCAGCGCCGGGCAGTTCCGGATCTGGTTCGGGTCGCCGTACCAGGGGTTGGTGCCCATCGGGATGTACGGCTTGTCGCTGCGGCATTCCTTGGGCGTCGGGGCCCGCTTGCCCGGCACGTCCACACATGGGATGTTGCGCACGCCGCGGACGTTGTTGGCCGGGGTGTCCTGCGGAATCCGGCAGGCGACGTCCGGCAGCTCGGCGGGGCTGGTGTCGGCGAACGCCCGCCATTCCGAGGCTGGCAGGTAACCGGTCAGGCACGGCGGCGGATAGTTCAGGCTCAGACCCGGAACCGGCACCGGGAAGACCGGGCCGGGGAACGCGCCCAGCGCCACGCCCAGTGACGCCCGCCCCGGGAAGGTCGAGCTGACCGTCTGGATGATCGATCCGGCCTGGGGCAGGAACACCAAGACCTGCTCGGTGTTGCGGTTGTAGCGCCGGGCCATCTCGGTCAGGATGGCCGCGTTGGCCATCAGCTGCGGCAGCGAGTCCTTGGTGTCGTTGAACACCGTGTGCACCTGGTCGATCAGCGGCGGCAGGTCCGAGAGGATGTGCTTGGCCGTCTCATCTCTGCTAGCCGCCTGCGCACCGAGAATGTTGAGGTTGCGCGCCCACTGGTGGATGGCATCGCCGGAGTCGACCTGACTCTCGATGATCGGTGCCGACTTGTTCACGACGTCGTTGACGTCGGCGAGATTCGACTTGAAGTCACTGACGATCAACTGGGTGGAATCGACCAGCCGCTGCAGGGCCGGGCCCAACCCGCCGACGGCGGTCGCCGTCTCGTCCAGCAGCGCCGAGATCTTGCCGGCCGGCAACGCGGCCAGACCACGGTTGGCGGTGTCCAGTGCCGGGCCGATGGCGGCCGGCACCGTGCCCTTGGTGATGGTCTGGCCCGCTTTCAGGTACTGCCCCGGGTTATCGGTGGACACCAGGTCCAGGTACTGCTCACCGATCGCCGAAACCGAATGCACATTGGCGGTGGCGTCGACGGGGATCTTGTACTTACTGGAGATCTGCATCGTCGCCTGCGCGCCCGTCTCGGTGGGCTCGACGGCGGTGACCCGGCCGATGATGGTGCCGCGGTAGGTCACGTTCGCGGTCTTGTACAAACCGCCGGCCTCGGGCAGATTCGCCTTCAAGGTGTACTGGCCGAGGCCCGCCATGGTCGGCAACCGCAGGTAGTAGATGCCCAACACCAGCAACGCCGCCGTCGTCAGGACGGTGAAGATGACCAGTTGACGTTTGATCGCAGGTTTCAGCAATTCCGGTCAGCCCTTTCCACATACGGACCGCCGGGTGCGGTAGCGGGGTTCGGCGTGTACCGCACGTCCGGAATCATCTTCTCGGGGTCGTGGCCGAAGGACTGCTCCAGGGCGCGCAGCATCCCGGAGAAGCCGGTTCCGGTCAGGATCGCGTTGTCGATGGACGCGTAGGTCAGGTCGACCACCAGCGAGGTGTTGATGAAGTCGCCGCGGACCGCCTTGAACGCACCGTCGACGTGATACGGCGCGGTGATCATCACCTGCATCAGGTCGGGGATGTAGGGCGACGCCTTGCGGAGTTCCCGCGCCGGGCACTGGAACGAGGTCAGCACCTTGTGCAGATCGGACCGCGCGGGAATGATCTGCTCGTTGACCTGGGTGCCCATCGCGCCCAACGCGTCGACCGCGTTGATGAAGATCTGCTGCTGGGCGTTGAAGTACTTGAACAGCGGCGGGAAGTCGTTCAAGGCCTTCTCGATGCTGTCGTTGTGCGCACCGAAGTAGCTCAGCAGCCGGTTGGACGAGTCGATCGCCCGGGTGATGTCCTCACGCTGGTCGTTGAGGTTGCCGATGAACGTGTCCAGTTTGGTCAGGAAGGCCCGGATCTGATCGGCCCGCCCGTGCGACAGCGCAGCGAACTCCGTGGTGATGGTGTCCAGGTCGGATAGCCCGCCGCGCTGCAGCAGCAGTGCGATACCGGCCAGCGTGCGTTCGATCGTCGGGTACGACGACGAGTTGTTCAAGGCGATGGTGTCGCCGTTGCGCAGTTCGCCCTCCGGGTTCGGCGGCGACGTCAGCTCGATGTGTTGCGAACCCAGCAAGCTGGTCTGGCCGATCTTCGCCGTGGCGTTGCGCGGCAGATGGACGTCCTTGTTCAGCTTCAGCTTCAGCGTCGCGATCCAGTTCTTCAACTCGATCCGCTCCACCGCGCCGACGAAGACGTCGGCGACCAGGACCCGGCTGTTGCCGTTGAGCGCCAGCGTGTCCGGCACCTGGACATAGACGGTGTAGGCGCCCGGACCACTGCCGGGGCCGCCCGGCAACGACACGTTGGCGATACCGCGCCAGCTGCTGCACGACGTCAAGGTCAGGGCGGCCATCAGCAGCACCAGCCCCTGCCAGCTGCGCCGGCTGACCGTCTTCATCGCAGTCCTCCGTCTCATCAGCCCTCACCCCGCGGGGGAAGCGGCGCCACCGGGCCGGGTATCACGTTGGGTCCCGGCGGGGGCGGCGGGATCGGAGCCACCCCGGGAGGCTGGCCGATGAACGGCAGCGGACCGGGAGCCTCGTCGTAGGAGTTCGGCGGGCCGGGCGGCGTCTGGTACTGCGACTGGACCGGCGCCGGGTCCGGGCCGCCCATCAACTGCGCCAGCGACTCCGGGGTCAGCAGCCGGGCGGTGTCGTGGCCGGGCTCCACGCCCTGCATGCCCGGTGCGGTGATCCACCCGGGTTGGGTGTTGCGGTGCGAGAACGGGGTGTCGGGCACCCAGATACCCGGAACGGTGGTGTCCTTGTACCCCGGGGGCGGCTGCAGCCGCGGCTCGGAGTAGGCGATCTGCTTGGGCGTGGTGAAGGCGCTGGTCCAGATGTTGATCCCGAACGGCAGATAGTTGAACTTGATCGCATCGGCCACCGGAGCCAGGTACTCGGCACACAGTTCGGCGGAGTCCTGGTAGCCCAGCCGGCTTCCGGCCTGGATCGCGCTGCAGATGAACTCCATCGGGTTGGCGAAGTTCACCAGCACCGGGGACCCGAGGACCATGCCCTGCGCCGGGTGGTAGATCTCGCCGGTCGCCGCCAACACGTTCGGCAGGATGTGCAGCGAGGTTTCGAAGCCGTCCAGCGGGTCCGGTTGGGTGATCGCGGTCGTGATCTTCTCGACGTTGTCGATGTTGCGGACCAGCAGGTCGGCGTTCTGGTTGAGGAACGCCTTCACGATCGTCATGGTCGCGTAGAACTGGTCGGCGGCGCGCGCGAGTTCCTGGTCGGTGCCGGTCAGGTTGTTGGTGAACTTGGCCAGGTCCCGGTTGAGCGCGACGAACTGTTGGTCGTTGTGGTCGAGCGCCTTGACGAACAGTGACAGGCTGCGCACCACGGCGAAGAAGTCGCCGCGCCCCTTGTTCAGCGCGGTCAGCGCCTCCGACAAGTTGTTGAACGCGGTGTTGATCTGCTGGCCCTTGCCGCTCAACCCGTCGGCGAACGACTCGATGGCGTCCCCGATCGGCCCCTTGGGCTGTTCGGGCGTCGGCCCCAGCTTGTTGATGATGTTGGTGACGTCGTTGCGCAGCGTGTCCCACTCCACCGGGACCTCGGTGCGTTCCTCGGGGATGACGGCCTTGTCGGCCAGCACCGGCCCGCCCCGGTACGGCGGCTCCAACTGGATGGTCCGCGAGGCGACCAGGGTCGGGTTCAAGATGATCGCCTTGGCGTCGGCGGGAACCTTGTACTTGTTGTTGAAGTGCAAGGTGACCTTCATCTTGTCGCCGGCCGGCTCGATCTTGTCGATCGCGCCCACCCGGACCCCCATGATCTGCACCGCGTCGCCGGGGTAGAGCGCGTCGGTCTGGGGGAAGTAGGCGACCACGGTGGTGCTGTTGAGCTTGCGGAACAGCTGCACGCCGCCGAAGCCGGCCAGCAGCGCCAGCACCAGCAGCAGTGATCCGACGATCACGGTCGCCCGCGACCGTTCGGGCAGTCGCAGGTTGCGAACATCAAAGACGGTACTCACGTCCGGCTACCTTCCCTCCAGTGAGCCGCCGCCACCGCCGGGCTGGCTGTTTCCGCCTTCACCGGGGGTGATGAACGGCGCCGGCAACTGGTTGCCCGGTCCGGGCGGAGCCGGCGGGCCAGGTGCCCTGGGCGCCGGAGGAGGCGCCGCGCCCGGGTTGGCCGGAGCCGGCCCGGGCATCGGACCCATCGGTTCGGAGCGCGCGCCGGGGTTGGCGTCCGGCATCGGCACCGGGGTGCCCGGCACCACCGGCGGCGTCTCGCCCGGCCGGCCGGCGATCGGGATCCCCGGGGACGACGGCACGCCGTCGGGGTTCGGCGGTGAGAACAACACGTCGACCGGACCCGGGTACGGGCCGCTCGGGCCGAACGGCCCGGAGTTCGGATCCAGGTTCGCGCAGGGCAGCGGGTTGCCCGGTGTCGGGAACATCCCGGCCGCCGGTGCATACGAGCACGGTGAGCCCGGCGCGACCGCCGGCCCGGGGTGCTCGGGTGTGCCTTCGAGGACTTGCGGGGCGGGCGGCGGGGCACCGTTGGCGAACCGGGTTCCGTTGGGGTCGGGGTAGCGGAACTCCGGCAGTCCGGCGTTGCGCCAGAACTCCTCCGGCGAGATGCCGCGCTTCTTGAACGCGGCATCGACCCACGGCTGCAGGATCCAGAACGGGATGAGGTTCAAGGTGGAGACCTTGAAGTACGGCCCCGATGCCACCGCGTCGTTGACGATGGTCAGGTACCTGCCCAAGATGGTGAACATCTCGCGGAGATCGTCTTGCCGGCGCACCAGCATGTCGGTGATGTTGGCGGCCTCTTCGAACACATGCCGCAGATCCAGGCCCGGGTTGTCGCGGACCAGGCCCTGAACCTGTTCGCCGAAGTAGGCGATGTTTCCCAGCAACGCCGAGATCGCCTGGCTGCGTTGGTTGAACGCGGCCAGCAGGGTCTGGGTGTTGCGCAGCAGCGCGTCGACCTGGTCGCTGCGGTCGCCGATCACGGCCGCGACCTGATTGGCCTGGGCGAGCAGGTGGGTGATCTCCTCGTCACGCTTGCCGACGGTGTCGGAGAACTTCGCGACACCGTCGAGCGCGGCGCTCAGGTCGGGGTAGGTCTCATCGACGGTCTCCGAGAGCACCTTCAGCGACTTCTTGACCGTGTCGATGTCCCACCCGGACGCGGCTTTGGTGACGTCGAAGACCGCATCGTAGAGCTGATACGGCGTCGTGCTCTGACCCAACGGCAGGACGCCCCCCGGCGCGATCCGGCGCTCGCCTTTGGGCTCGATCGCCAGAATCTTTTTGCCCAGGATGGTGTCGGTCTTGACCCCGATCCGGCTGTCACTGCCGATCGGGTGGGCGCCGACCGAGAACTTCACCAGCACGTGGTCGTTCTCGATCGACAGGTCCTGGACCTTGCCGACGTCCACACCCGAGATGCGCACCTTGTCACCGGCGTTGAGCCCGCCGGTGTCGGCGAGCTGCCCGTAATAACTCGGCTCGGCGAAGAGCATCGGCGCGGTGGTGAAGCTCTGCCCCACCAGGGTCACCAGCGCCGTCGTGACGACGCCGATGATGCCGATCCGTGCCCGGTTGGGCGGTTCCAGGGTCCTCACTGCGGCGTGCACCTCCCCGTCGGTTGCTGCCACAACCGGACATTGCGCACCGGCCCGCCTGGCTGCAATCCGGGAAGCTTGATCGTCGCGTCGCAGATGTAGAAGTTGAAGAAGTCGCCGTAGACACCGGTGCGCCCGATCAGCTTCAGCGCCCGCGGAATCTTCTGCAGCAGTTCATCGATGTCGTTGAGCCGGTCCGGCGGCTCTGGCCCGGCCACCGGGAACAGGCTGTGCAACTGCTGCCGGTTGTCGGCCAGCAGATCGGCCAGATTGCCGGCGGCATTGCCGAATTCGGCGGTGCCGTTGGCCAGGCCGGTGTTGTTCGCGTTCAAGCCCTTGACGAGTTTGTCGAAGTTGTCGACGGTTTCGTCGAACGTCTGGCGGTGGCGCACCGCGGTGTCGAGCACCACGTTCAGGTTCTTGACCACCTCACCGATCGCGGCATCCCGCTCGGCGATGTGTGAGGTCAGCTGGGCGGTCTGCTCCAGGATGTCGTTGATGGTGCCGCCCTGGCCCTGGAAGACGGTGACGATAGTCGACGCGATGGTGTTGATCTTGTCGGGATCCAGCGCACGGAACACCGGCTTGAAGCCACCGATCAAGGCGTCCAGGTCCAGTGCCGGCTCGGTGCGGGACGACGGGATGAATCCGCCGACCGGCAACCGCTGGTCGGCCCCTTCGCCCTCGCCCCGCTTGAGCTCCAGGTAGCGGTTACCGATGAGGTCGGAGTACCGGATCTGCGCGGTGGTCGACTGGAACAGCGGCACGGAACGGTCGACGTTGAAATCCACCACCACCCGACGCCCGCCGTCGACCAGGCGCACCTTTTTGACCTTGCCGATCTCCACGCCGGAGGCGCGCACGAACTGTCCCTGGCGCAGGCCGCTGGCATTGGTGAATTCGGCCGAATAGCCGGCCGTCCGGTCGAATCGGACCTGGCCGAACACCACGACCAAGCCGACCGTGAAGAGCAGCAGCACCGAGCCGACGGCGCCGAGTTTGATAGCGGTTCTGGTGATGTTCATGGGTTGATCGTGTTATCCCCGACTTGGCGACCCCAGACGTAATCAACGGCGAAGGGCGATCCGGTATCAAAGTGGTTGTAGGGCGCTTGGCTGACTCCGGTGTCGGCCACCAGGTAAGGCGCCGGCCAGAAGTCGTGGGTGATCTCCTGCCAGCAGCCCGGCGCGCCGCCGGGTCCACCGCGGGCGTTGTAACGCGGCAGGTTATCGGGGTAGATGTACGGGTTGGCCGGACCGACCAGTTCACTGACCGTGTCGAGCGCGTAACCGTCACCGCCGCCAAGGAATTGGTAGACCTTGGGGGCGCCCTGCGCGAGGTTGCGGATGGCGCAGAACAACTCCGGGCTGTACTCGTCCAGCAGCGCCGACACCGGAACCAGATCGGAGAACTGGGCCCGGAAGTACGGCCCGAACCGCTGAGTGACGTCCGCCCCCAGGTTGCCCACGCCGGCAGCGCCCAGCAGTGCGGCGTCCAGTTCCTTCTGCTGGTTGGTGATCGTCTTGACGGTGACGACCGAGGTGTCCAGGAAGCCGACCAGGTCCGGCGCGCCGTCGGCGTAGACCTCACCCAGGGTCGCGAAACCCTTGAGGTCGCGGCGGAACGACGGCATGTACGCGTTGGCGTCGTCGAGAATCTTGTTGCCGTTGACCAGGGATTCGCCGAGCTTGTCGCCGAGCCCGGTCAACGCCTCCGCGGCGGCGTGCAACGTCAGGTTCAGTTTGATCGGGTCGACGTGCTCGGAGAGGTTGTTGACCGTCTCGAACAGCGTGTTGAGCTCGGTGGTCACCGAGGTCGCGATGATGTGCTTGGCGGTGATGCGCTCCGGTGAGGGGTGCTCCGGCGCGGTCAGCGACACGTACTTGTTGCCGAACAGCGTGGTCGCCAAGATGTCGGCTTTGACATTCGACGGGATCAGCTTGAGGTACTTCGGGTCCACGTCGAGGGTGAACTTGGCCGCCGGCTTGTCGTCGTACTCCGTCGGCGCGATGTTGGCCACCCGCCCGATCTGGACGCCGTTGTACGTGACCGGCCCGCCCGGGTCCATCACCAGACCGGCACGCGGCGCCACCATGGTCAGCGACGTGGTCTTGGTGAAGGCCCCGCGGAACTGGCCGTACACCAGCCCGGCGATCAGCGCCAGGACCGCGAAGGTCACCACTCCCGCCACTCGGTATGGCGGGTTATGCACCTTGTTCTGCTTCCCGGTTGCCATGGCCGTCACATCGTCAGGTTGAAGTTGGGGTCGACGCCGTAGAGCGCCAACGCTGCGAGCAGGACAACCGTGGGCACCGTCACCAGCGACAGTCGCATGGACTGGCCGACGGCGCTGCCGACACCGACCGGGCCACCGCTGGCATTGAAGCCGTAGTAGCAGTGGGTGACCATGACCACCACCGCGATCAAAATGGTTTCCAGAAACGACCAGAACACGTCGTCGGGACGCAGGAAGGTACGGAAGTAGTGCTCGTAGGTGCCCGAGGACTGACCGAAGAACAAGGTGGTGACGATCTGCGGTGAGGCGAACGCCATGATCAGCGCGAGCGCGTACAGCGGGATGATCACGGTGAAGCCGGCCACGACCCGGGTCGACACCAGGTAGGAGATGGAGTTGATGCCCATCACCTCAAGGGCGTCGATCTCCTCGCTGATCCGCATCGCGCCGAGTTCGGCGGTGGCTCCGGCTCCCACCGTGGCCGCCAAGGCGATGCCGGCGTTGACCGGGCCGACGACGCGGACGTTGACCAGCGCCGCCGCGAAACCGGTGTAGGTCTCCACCCCGATGTTGCCCAACGAGGTGAAGCCCTGGATCGCGATCAGTGAGCCGCCGGCCAGCATCACGAAGCCCATGATGGCCACGGTGCCGCCGATCACGGCCATCGCGCCGGTGCCCATCCCCAACTCGGCGACCAGGCGCAGGGTCTCGGTGCGATACCGGCGCAGCGCCCAAGGGATCTGCCGCATGGCGGTCAGCGAGAACCAGCCCAGCTGACCGCTCTTCTCCAGGGAGCGCCCTGCGGCCCCGACGTAGCGCTGATAGTTCGCGATCAGGCCGGGAAACCGGCCCCGCAGCACTGCCGATGTCGACATGTCAGGTCCCCGTTCCGAACTTCACGCCGATGGTGGTCAGCACCACGTTCACGGCGAACAGCGCGAGCACGCAGAGCACCACCGTCTCGTTGACGGCGGTGCCGAGTCCCTTGGACCCGCCCCGAACGGTAAGACCCCGATAACAACCGACCAAGCCTGCGATAAGACCGAAGACGCTCGCCTTGACGGTTGAGATGACGACTTCGGGCAGGCCGGTCAGCAGCGTCAGCGTGGACAGGTAGGCGCCGCCGGACACGTTCTGCAGGTAGACACCGAACAAAAAGCCGCCGGCGAGGCCGATCACGATCACCAGCGCGTTGAGCAGCAAGGCGACCACGGTGGCGGCGATGACCCGGGGCACCACCAGCCGATGGATCGGGTCGATCCCGAGCACCTCCATCGCGTCGATCTCCTCGCGGATGGTGCGCGCGCCCAGGTCCGCGCAGATCGCGGTGGAGCCGGCGCCGGCGACCACCAGCACGGTGACCAATGGCCCCAGCTGCGTAACCGCGGCGATGCCTGCGCCGGCGCCGGAGACGTCGGCAGCACCGAACTGCGCCAACAGAATATTCAGGGTGAAGACCAACAGCACGGTCAGCGGGATGGCGACCGCGATGGTCGGAATGATGGCGACGCTGGTGATGAACCAGCCCTGTTGCAGGGTCTCGCGCCACTGGAACGGCGGCACGAACAGTGCCCGCGCGGTCAGTGCACACATCCGGAAAAACCCGCCGACCATGACCAGCGGCGGCACCAGCCGGTCACGGGCGAAATCAGCCAGGCGGGGACGTGCAGGAGCCGTCACAACACCCCCCTCACCGGAGACCCCGCGTTACGACGCAGCAGGGGATCGCGTCGCACAGTGTCTCTCCGTCCGTCCATGTGTTCCTACGAGACCCGCGTCACCTTAGCGGCCCAACGTGCCGTTGGCGACCATCGGACCATACCTGATGGCCGCGTGAGAGTGGCATCGATTCGGTGCAACGTGCGCAGGTTTCCTACCGGACAGTAACGTGCCGCCACCTCACCGGTCGTGGTCTAGGCGGTATCGCTTGCGGCGGTGACCGACTCCGATCCGGGGGCGCTGCCATAGCGGCTCCGCAGCTCGGTCTTGAGCACCTTGCCGGCCGGGTTTCGCGGCAGAGCGTCGACGATCTCCAACCCTTTCGGGTGCTTATAACGCGCCAGTCGCTCGGTCAGATAGTCGTCGAGATCGGCCAGGACCAGATCCGGCCGGGTGACCGCGGCGACGGCGATCGGGACCTCGCCCCACCGCTCGTGCGGGCGGCCGATCACGGCGACCTCGGCGATGTCGGGATGACCGGCCAGGACGTTTTCCACCTCGGCGCAGTACACGTTCTCCCCGCCGGAGATGATCATGTCCTTCTTGCGGTCGACCACCCAGACGTAGCCCTCGGCGTCCATCCGGACCAAGTCCCCGGAGTGGAACCAGCCGCCGGCGAAGGCCTCGGCGGTGGCCTCCGGGTTGTTCCAATAGCCGCTCATCAAGGTGGGCGCCCGGTAGACGATCTCACCGACCTCACCGACGGCGACATCGTTCATGTTCTCGTCGACCACCCGCGCGGCGACGGTCGGAATGACGGTGCCGACCGATCCGAGCTTGCGGATGGCGTCCTCGCCGAGCAGCATGCAGGTGACCGGCGACATCTCGGTCTGCCCGAAAGCCGCCAGGATCTTGGTGCCCGGAAAGGTCTCCGCCATCTGCCGCAGCAGCGCATCGGAGGCCGGCGCCGCGCCCCAGGACATGGTCCGTAACCGGATGTCGCGCGGCTTGGCCCGTTGTTGGGCGCAGACCGCCTGCCACTGCGCCGGCACCAGGAAGATGCCGGTGACCTTCTCGGCGGCCAGCACATCGAGCAGTTGACCGGCGTCGAACGCGCCGAGCGCGTTGATCACCGTCGGGATGCCCAGCCACATCCCCGGCAGCAGGTTGCCGACGCCGGCGATGTGAAAGAACGGCACCCCGATGAACGCGACGTCGCCGGGGCCGGTGCCGGCGGTGTAGAGCGCGGTCATGGCCTGGCCGGTGAGGTTGGTGTGGGTGAGCACCGCGCCCTTGGGCCGGCCGGTGGTTCCCGAGGTGTACATGATCAGCGCGGGCGAGTCATTGGGGATGTCCACCGGCGCGTGCGGCTCACCGGTCTCGGTGATCAGGTCCTCGTAGCCGATCAGACCGTCGGTGTCATCGCTGGCCGCATCACCGGCCACCACTACCGTTTCCAGCAGGCCGGTCAGCTCGCGCACCCCGGCGGCCACCGGCACCAGCGCCGTCTCGGTGATCAGCACCCGCGCCTCGCAGTCGGTGACCAGGAACGCCAGCTCCGGCGGGGTGAGCCGGAAGTTCACCGGGACGGCGATCGCGCCCAGCATGTTCGCGGCCAGCACCGCCTCGACGAACTCGGTGCGGTTGAGCATCAGGATCATCACCCGGTCGCCGAAGCCGACTCCGCGGCGGCTGAGCGCATCGGCCAGCGCGCCGACCCTTTCCCGCAGCTGCGCCCAGGTGGTGGTCTGGCCGAGGAACCGCAGCGCCGGGGCGTCCGGTTGCATCAGGGCGTGCCGGTCCAGTTGGTTGACCCAGTTCTGGCGTCGCGCGCGGTAGGGCTGCTCGGCGGGATCGACTGTCAGATGGGTCAATTCGGATCTCCCGCTTCGTGACGACACTGTGCGGACGGCGCCGACCCGCTGCACCCGGCTCCGCCGCGTTTGCGATCGACGCTGAGGCTAACCCGCCGCCAGCTCTTCGGCGCGCCGTTTGAGATTGTCGGCCAGATACTCCAGGGCGTTGTTGACGGCCTTCTTGACCATCGGCTTGGGCACCGCCATCTCGGTCTCGATGTCCATGTCGACGGTGAGCAGTGAGGTGGCGCCCATTTCGACCACCGAGAACAACTGCTCCTGCTTGGTGAACAGGTCGCCCTGCTGGAGCACGGTCTGGATCTGGGTGCCGCTCGGGTAGTAGACGGCCTGGATGAAGGTGCCGTCGAAGCCGGAGTACGACGCGTCCAGCCGCAGCTGGCTGGGCCGGCCGTCGGCGTAGCGGGCCAGCACCCAGATGCCCTTGACCTCGTCGTTCCACTGCGGGTACGCCTCGAAGTCCGCGACGATCCCCATGATGGTGGCGGCGTCGGCGGCGACTTCGACGGTCTTGCTCACAAGCGGCACCCGCCGAGCATAACCACCGCCGAGACCGGCGTTTTGCAGGCGTCCACTCGCAGTTTGGCTGCCAAACGTCGGTTTCGCGCTACACCTGCGCGGTGGCCAGCAAGGCCCGGATGCCCTCGGGGATCGGCACCGGCCGCCGGGTGCTGCGGTCGACGTAGACGTGCACCCAATGTCCGAGCGCGGCCAACGGAGCGGCGGTGTCACCGGCGCTGGGGGCCCGGAACACCGCGAGCCGATAGGTGACGCTGCTGCGCCCCAGCCGGGTGACCGCCAGGCCGACCGCCAGCCGGTCCGGGAAGCCGAGTTCCCCCAGAAAGCGGCAGCCCGACTCCGCCACCACCCCGAGTTCCGGCATCGCGACCGGGTCCAGGTCTGGCACGTTGGCGGCGATCCAGCCGTTGATCGCGGTGTCGAACAGTTGGTAGTAGACCGCGTTGTTGAGGTGACCGAACATGTCGTTGTCGGCCCAGCGGGTCAACACCGGCCAGTGCACCGGAAAGTCCTGGCTGGTCAACCCTTCCGGCGCTGGCGGCGAACTCATGGTTGTATTCCAACATGGTTGCCATCCGCGGCGCGGTGCTGGAGCGGATCGGGGCGCCACGACCGTATGCCCGGTCTCGGCCGCTCACGGTGACAGAGCTGGACCTGGCGCCGCCGGGCCCGGGGGAGCTGCTGGTCCGGGTGGAAGCCGCCGGGGTCTGCCACTCGGATCTGTCGGTGGTCGACGGCAACCGGGTGCGGCCGGTGCCGATGCTGCTCGGCCACGAAGCGGCCGGCATCGTCGAGGCGATCGGCGCCGGCGTCACCATCGCGCCCGGGCAGCGGGTGGTGCTGACGTTTCTGCCGCGGTGCGGGCAGTGCCCGGCGTGCGCCACCGAGGGCCTGACCCCGTGCGGGCCGGGCACCGCGGCCAACGGCGCCGGCACCCTGCTCGACGGCGGGATCCGGTTGCGCCGGGCCGGGCAGCCGGTCTTCCACCACCTCGGTGTCTCCGGTTTCGCCACCCATGCGGTGGTCAGCGCGGCCAGCGCCGTGCCGGTGCCCCACGACGTTCCCCCGTCGGTGGCGGCGCTGCTGGGATGCGCGGTGCTGACCGGTGGCGGGGCGGTGCTCAACGTGGCCCGCCCGGTGGCCGGGCAGACGGTGGCCGTGGTGGGGCTCGGCGGGGTCGGCATGGCGGCGGTGCTGACCGTGCTGGCGCACGACGGTGTGGATGTGATCGCGATCGATCAGCTCCCCGAGAAGCTCGCCGCGGCCAGTGGTCTGGGCGTGCAACGCACTTACACCCCGCAGCAGGCCGTTGACGCCGGGGTGCGCGCTCCGATGGTGATCGAGGCGGTCGGTCATCCGGCGGCGCTGCAGACCGCGATCGATCTGACCGCCCCCGGGGGCCGCACCATCGCGGTGGGCCTGCCTGCACCCGATGCCCGGATCAGCCTGTCCCCGCTGGGTTTCGTCGCCGAGGGTCGCTCGCTGATCGGCAGCTATCTCGGGTCGGCGGTGCCCGCGCGCGACATCCCGAAATTCGTCGCGCTGTGGCGCGCCGGCCGGCTGCCGGTGCAGCAGCTGGTGTCGGCGACCATCACCCTCGACGACATCAACGAGGCGATGGACCGGCTCGCTGACGGCGCCGCGGTGCGCCAGGTCATCACGTTCGGCCAGGCCTGACCGGGTCGGGTTCGAAGACGAAGTCGCCGGCCCGGAACCGTCGGGTCATCGCCCAGAACGCACCGGCGCTACGCGGCCACTGGGTGACCACCCGGCCGTTGGCCGCGCGGAAATAGTTGCTGCACCGGGTGGTCCAGACCGTGCCGTGCATCCAGCGGTCGATCTTGGCGATGAAGTCGGCCAACGCGGCGGGCCGCACCGCGACATAGGTGTGGCGTCTGCGCCGCAGGTACCGCAGCACCCGGACGATGTAGCGCGCCTGGGCTTCCAGCACGAAGATGACGCTGTTGGAGCCGACGTTGGTGTTGGGTCCATACAGCATGAAGAAGTTGGGGAACCCGGGCACCGCCATGCCCAGGTAGGCGCGCGGCCCGTCGCGCCACGCCTGCCGCAGACTGCCGCCCTCGCCCACCACCTCGATCTGACCGAGGTAGTCCGCCGCGGCGTATCCGGTGGCGCAGACCACCACGTCGACCTCGCACTCGGTGCCGTCCTCGGTGACCAGGGACCGGGACCGCAACGCCTTGGCCGGGCTGGTGACCACCTCGACATTGGGCCGACCCAGCGCGGGCAGGTAGTCCGAGGAGAACACCAGCCGTTTGCAGCCCAGCGGGTGGTCGGGGGTCAGCATGGCGCGGAGCCGCGAGTCGCTGATGCTGGTGTCCAGCAGGGCGCGCGCGGTGGCGGTGAACGCAGCCGTCTTGTCGCTGCCGTTCTCGATCACCGCGATGTTGGCCTCGCTGCGCAGCCATAGCCGAATCCGATACAGCCGCTTGGCCAGTGGGATGCGGGTGAACACCCAGTGCTCGCGGGCGGTGTAGCGGCGATCCGGTTTCGGCAGGATCCAGGTCGGCGACCGCTGCACCGAATAGACCTTCTCGGCGACCCGGGCCAGCTCCGGCACCAGCTGCGCCGCGGTCGAACCGGTTCCCAGCACCGCGATTCGGGCGCCGTCGAGTCGCACCGAATGGTCCCAGCGCGCCGAGTGCATCACGGTGCCGGTGAACGGCTGCTCCTCGGCAAGGTCGGGCAGCACTGGCTGGGTGAACAGGCCGACCGCCGAGACCACGAAGCGGTACCGGTACTCGGCGCCGTCGCTGGTGGTCAGGCACCACTGACGACGGTCTTGCTCCCACCGGGCGGAGCGGATCTCGGTGCGCAGCATCAGGTGCGGCCCGAGACCGTGCTCGGTGGCGCAGCGTTCGAAGTAGGCCAGGATCTCGGGTTGCTTGGACCACTGCCGCGACCAGTGCGGGTTGAGGTCGAACGAGTAGGAGTACAGGTGCGATTTGACGTCGCACGCCAGCCCCGGATAGGTGTTGATCCGCCAGGTGCCGCCGACGCCGTCCTCCCGGTCGAAGATGGTGAAGTCGGTAAAGCCGGCGCGCCGCAACAGGATTCCCAGCGCGAGCCCGCCCGGCCCGGCGCCGATGATGCCGATGTTCACCGGATCTGCAGGCATTGGCCACCGTCCACGACGAGTTCGGCGCCGGTGATGAACGACGCCGCATCAGAGACCAGGAACGACACCGCGTCGGCCACCTCGCCCGGGCGGCCGAGCCGACCGGTCGCGGCCACCGCGGCAAGCCGCTGTTGGGTGGTGTCATCGAGCATCGGCGTGGCGATCGGCCCGGGAAACACCGCGTTGACCCGTATCCCGGTCGGGGCGAGCTCGGCGGCGACCGTCTGGGTCAGCCCGCGCAACGCCCACTTCGACGACCCGTAGGCGGCGTGCTGCGGGAAGGGCCGGATCGCCCCGGTGCTGCAGGTGTTCACGATGGCGGCGCCCTCGGCGGCGCGAAGTTGCGCCAGCGCCGCCTGGATCCCCAGGAACGGGCCCAGACAGTTGACCCGCCAGGCGCTTTCGAAGCCGCCCGGGGTCTCCTCGGCGATCGCCGCCCGGTGCAGGATGCCGGCGTTGTTGATCAGCGCGGTCAGCGCCCCGAAGCGAGCTACGGTCGCGGCCACCGCGGCCTGCCACTGCGGCGGGGAGGTCACATCGAGCGGAAGCCCGATCACCGCGTCGTCGACCCGGCCGGCACGGCTTTGCAGGGCGGCCGCCAATTCCGCTTCATCGATGTCGCAGGCGGCGACGGCGAACCCGTCGGCGCGCAGCCGTTCCACGATCGCCCAGCCCTGCCCGCGGGCGGCGCCGGTGACCAGGGCGACCCGTGCGTGCGTCATTCGTGGCTGCCCCGAGCCTCGTTGAGATGCTCGAGCGCCCCGCACCGCAGCGCCTGGGCTTCGGCGGCCAGCGTGATCATCTGATAACCCAGCCCGGCCAGCATGCGTCCGGCCGCACCGGATCCGCCGTGGATCGCGGCGATGACCCCCGCCGCCGACGCCGCGCGCTGGATCCGGGTCATCGCCTCCCGTAGGCCGGGGTGGGTGGTGGCCTGCGCTACCGGCACCCCCATCGAGATCGCCAGATCGGCGGGCCCGACGTAGACTCCGGCCAGCCCGGGCACCGCACAGATCCGGTCCACATCGGCCAGGGCGGCGGCGGTCTCGATCATCGCGAACACCTCCGCGCGTGATTCGAGAGCGGACAGGTCGCGGCCCAGCGCGGGCCGCAACGGACCGAAGCTGCGGACCCCGTCCGGCGGGTACCGCGTGGCGGACACCGCGGCCGCCGCCTGCTCGGCGGTCTCGATCAGCGCGATGATGACCGCGTCGGCCCCGGCGTCGAGCACCCGGCCGATCGGCGCGGCATCCGCATTCGGCAACCGCACCGCGGTGGCGATCGGCAGGTGTTCGATCTGGCGCAGCATGCCGGCGATCGCGGCGTCGTCGAGGTAGCTGTGCTGGGCGTCGAAACCCACGTAGTCGTAGCCCGCCCGGGCGAATTCCTCCGGCCCCAGCACCGTGGGCCCGGTGATCCAGCCGCCCCACAGCGGTGTCCGGTCGCCGAGGGCGGCCCGCAACGCGGGCATCATGCGACGATCGCGATCTTGACCCGATCCGGTACCGGACGGGTCGCCAGTTCGAACGCGGCCTGCACGTCGTTGCAACCGAAGATGTGGGTGACGTAGTCGCCCAGTAGTGCGGGCTGCTCGGCGGCGAACCTACCGGCGGCCTCCAGCATCCGCGCGCGGTCGCGGGTCACCCCCGATATCAACGTCAGGTTGTTGCGCAGCATCGTGCGCATGCTGATCGGGTAGCTGTCGTCGTCGGGAACTCCGAAGTACAAGACGGTGCCGCCGGGCGCGACGGCTTCGATGGCGTGGCTCAAGGTGGCGACCTGGTGGCCGACCGCCTCGATCACGATCTCGGGGCGGTCGTCGGCATCGAGGCGCTGTACCCAGCGATCGCTGGTGGACCGCACCGCGGTGTCGACGCCGAAGGCGGCTGCGACGGCGCGCCGGTCGACGGGGTCGACGCCGGTGACCCGCCGGGCGCCCGCGGCGTTGGCGACCGCACTGAACAGCAGGCCGATCGAGCCCTGGCCGAGCACCGCCACATGGCGGCCGGCCAGGTCGGGAAGCTGTTCGACGGCGTAGAGCACACAGGCCAGCGGTTGCAGTCCCACCGCCTGCGCGGGCGCCAGCGCCGGGTCGTAGCGGGCGAGTCCGTCACCGTCGGCGATGACCCGCTGCATCAGGCCGTCGAAACCGGATGCCCACCCGACGACCCGGTCGCCGGGGCGGTGCCGCGGATGCCGGCTGGCGAGCACATCCCCGACGATCTCGTGGATCGGGAAGCCGTTCTTCTCCGCCGCGCTGGCACCGCTGTCCCCCGGCAGCCGGCCCTGCGCCCCACGGAACGCGGGCAAGTCGCTGCCGCACACCCCGGCGGCGACGAAGGCCAGCAGCACCTGCCCGTCGCCGACCTGGTGCTCGGTGAGGTCGGGGACCTCGATCCGCTCGAATTGGTAAGGGGCGATCAGCCGGTGGGCCCACATGGCTCAGACCTCCACCGGGATGGTGTTCCAGCCCCACTGGAAGCTCGACGGCAGCCTGGTCGCCCCGTCTTCGACGATGCGGTAGTCGCCGACGCGGCGCAGCCATTCGGCCACCAGCACAGTGACTTCGAGGCGGGCCAGGTGGTAGCCGATGCAGAAGTGCTGTCCACGGCCGAACGCCAGCGATCGGGTAATCGGGCGATCCCAGTGGAATTTGTCGGGGTCGGGGTACTGGCGTTCATCGCGGCTGGCCGAGGCCAGCAAGGTGATGATGCGCTGCCCCGGTGCGATCGTGGTGTCGTGCACCGTGAACGGTTTGCGGGCGGTGCGCGCAAACCATTGCGCCGGAGCGCAGTAGCGGATCATCTCCTCGCGGGCTTGTTCCACTCTGTTCAGGTCGGCGCGCACCGCGGCGAGCTGCTCGGGTCGCCGCGCCAGCTCCCACAGCCCGTGCGCGACGATCTTGGGCACCGTCTCGGTACCGCCGATGAAGATGCACAGCAGTTGTGTTGCCGCTTCGACGTCATCGAGCGCACGGCCGTCCGGTAGCCGGTAGTGCAGCATCCCGTCGACGATCGGCAGGTCGTCCTGCCGATGCTCGGCGCGCCGGGCTTGCACGGCCGGGATGAGGTATTCCAGGTAGTTGGGCCGCGCGGCGGCGGTGTCGACCCCGCTGCCGGCCTGCGCGAGGCTGCCGGCGTTCACCGCCGCCAGCACGTCGGCGGCGAGCTCGAGGGGGATGCCGAGTAACTCGCAGACCACTTGGGCCACCACGATTCCGCCGTAGTCACCGGTCAGGTCGAAGCTGCCCTGTGGCAGCAGCTCATCGAGCCGTTGATTGGCCAGCGTGCGGATCCGGTCCGCCCAGTCGTTCACCGACCGGGGCCGAAATGCCGGTGACTGCAGCCGGCGGATGTCGTCGTAGATCGGTTTGTCGAACACCGCGTGGAACGGCAGGGGGTGCAGCGGGGGATCCGGCACCGGTCCGCTGTTGTGGTGGGCCAGGACGTTGGCCGCGGGCAGCGTTCCCTCGGAGGCGACGAACGTGCCGTCGCTGACCGCGAGCACCTCCCAGATGTCGTCGAATCGGGAAAGCGCGTACAGGTCCCATTTGGGCACGTAGTACACCGGGTGGTGATCGCGCAGCACGCGATAGTACGGCAGCGGGTCGGCCATCACCGCCGGGTCGAACGGATCATACGAGAAGTCCGGAGGCGCAGCCGTTTTCATTCGGCGCCACCCTGGAGCGGACACGGCGGCAGCGCCTGCAGGATGGCGTCCTCCCAGCCGTCCCGCAGTGCCGGCGCCATGCTCATCCAGGTGACGATCTCAGCCGGCGGTTGATCCTTCCAGGACGGGTAGTGCTGCGCGAAGCAATCCCAGTCGCCGTCGAGCGCCCAGTAGTGGATGACCTCGTTGAAACGGAACGTGGTGGTGAACGAACCGAGCCAGCGTTTGCCGGTGCGTTCTGACCATGGCACGTACAGGCGCTCCAGTTCCCGGATGTAGTCGTCCTGGCGGCCGGGCTTGGTCTGCATGATCTCCTGGATCACCAGGGTGGCATCGAAGTCGATGTCGCGCAGCTGTGCCAGGGTCTTGTTGTGCGGGCCGGGATACATGATGCGGCCCTCCCCGGATGCGCCGATGCCGGTGAGGTACTTCGCCCACTCGGTGGCGGTGTGCTCATGGCTGCCACCGCGGCCCTGCGCCCGCCCGATGCGGGCGTAGTCGGCGAAGGCGTCGATCTCCCAGAGGATCGTGACCTGCGGCCAGTGACCGTTGTAGCGGGTGGTCTCCCATAGCCCGAACAGCCGCGCGCCCAGCTCGCTCATCATCGGCTGGTAGAGGTCGGTGAACGCGCCGGTGAATTCGGCGCTCCCGCCACGGCCAAGCTCGATGGTCTCGTGCAGATACAGCAGCGTGTGGTCGTAGTGTTTGCGCATCAATCGACCGGCACCAGATCGGAACGGACCGGCAGGCAGCGCTTCTGGTCGCTCCGGAACATCTCCGGCGCGTCGATTCGGCCGTCGGCCGGGGCGTCGGCGGCCAGCAGGGCTTGCCGTTTGAAGGCGCGCCCTGCCACGGTGAGCACGTGCCGCACGGCGCAGAGGCGGTGATTCACCGCCACCGGCCCGCTTTCGCCCCACAGGACGACCTCGGTCACACGGCACCGCAGCGCCGCCTGCACCCGCTGGCGGATCCGGGGATCTCTGGCGGACGCGTCGGCGGCGACAGCCAGGCCGTGTCCGGCCACGTCGCCGGTCGCTGCGGACAGCTCGGCCTCCAGGTCGGCGGTGTGCACGCCGAGGATCTGCAACGCCCGGAGGTTCTGGTGCGCCGGCACCATCACGGTGACGTCCCACCCGGTGGCCACCCGGTGATACAGCCACCCGCCGGCCGCCTGCACCAGCGCGGTGACGTCGAGTGCCATGACATCAAGGTGATAGCGCAGATGCGGCTCCTCGGACGGCGGGTCCAGCGCCGCAGCGGTGCTTGTCATCGCATCATCCCAGCTCGTCGTGAGAATCCGGACGGCACCACCGGCCGGATGCGCTCCGCTCGACCGCGGAGCCCAACTCTGGGAGATATTACAGTTGACGCTGAAGTTGTAAAGTCACGAATTGTTGAACAAAGGGGGGAACCGCCGTGAGTCTGGTCGCCGGGCACGGCCCGCTCAGCACCGAGCGAGCCGGCTGGTTCGCTCCCGCGATCACCGCAGACCTGGTCTATGTCGAGCCGCACCCGCGCCGGGTGCAGGCGCTTCGCGGCGACCGCACCGTGCTCGACACCGAACGTGTCCTGCTGGTGCACCGCCGAGGCCAGCCGCTGAGCTATGCCTTCCCGGCCGACGTGGTCGGGGATCTGCCGCATCGGGCGGTGCCGGAGGCGCCGGGGTTCGTCCAAATCCCGTGGGATGCGGTGGACACCTGGTTTGAAGAGGGTCGCGAGCTGGTGCACTACCCGCCCAACCCCTATCACCGGGTCGACTGCCGGCGCACCCGTCGCGCCTTGCGGGTCGAGGTCGCCGGAGTGGGCCTCGTGGACACCGATGACACCGTGATCCTGTTCGAGACGGCCCTTGCGCCGCGGTTATACGTCGCCCCGGACCACGTCCGCACCGATCTGCTGCAGGCGTCGACGACCTCGAGCTACTGCAACTACAAGGGCTACGCCAGGTATTGGTCGGCGGTCGTCGGCGAGACCGTCGTCGAGGACGTGGCCTGGAGCTACCCGGATCCGCCGCCCGAAAGCCTCCCTGTCGCAGGGTTTTTCAGCTTCGACATGACCCGCGTCGACGGCTTCGCCGAACTGCCCGCCGGCCTATAGCCGGGCCTGTTCGGCGATCTTGCCGTCGCTGGTGCGCAGCGGGCGGATGAGACCGTCCTGGGCGAACGAGGCGATGAGGTCACCCGCTTGGGTGTGCACGGTGCCGCGGACGTAGGACATGCCCGCGCCCACCTGGGTGCTCTCGTGCCCGTAGAGAATCCAGCCGTCCCAGCGCACCGGTTCGTGGAAACTGACCGTGACGGTCATCGGCGCGGTGGACACCGTCAGATGCGACTGGCTGGTGCCGATGCCGGCGTGTGCGCGCATCGTGGTCGAGATCCCCAAATGGCCGGTGAAATAGGCGATCAGCGCCTTGGCGAGATCGTCGCGGGTGGGAATGGGGTCGTAGTGCAGCCAGGCGTAGAGCTCGGGCGGGCCCACCTCGTCGGGACTGTTGACGTCGACGACGTCGACCAGCCGCACTTGGCGGCCCGCCATCGGCATCTGGCAGGGGTGGGCCTGCGCCGGGGGGGCGACGTCCGGGCGCGGCAGGTGGTGGGTGATGACGTCGGCCGACGGGACATCGGCGAGTACGGTCATCGTCGCGCAGCGCTTGCCGTTCTGCAGCACGGAAATGACCGCGGTGGCCGTCGAGCGGCCCTCGTTGACCACGTCGATGGTGTACTCCGCCGGCGCGCCCACCAGCACGGCGCGGGCGAATACGGCGTGCGCCGAACGGATCGACTTGTCGCCGAAGCGTTTCGCCGTCCCGACGATGGCCTGCGCCAGAAGCTGGGTGCCTTCCACCACCTGCCGTTCGTCGTCGGCGGCCAGGCCGGTCGCACCGGTGAACCGGTCCGGGCCCTGCGGCGTCACGTCGAACAGGTCGAGCAGGCCGCTGACTGACCAGTGGGTGGATGGGGACGTCTCGATGCTCGGCTCCGACATTTTGCGAGCGTGACATTTAAGCCACGTTTTGTAAAGTAGGCCTGGTCGCACCCGCGACCGCCGGACAGGAGGACGCCCGTGTCGAGCACCACCGAAACAGGCTCCGGGCCCGGCACACCGGCCACCGGCCTGACTGCGTCACCACTGGCCGGCGGCTTCTGCTTCGGCGAGGGCCCGCGCTGGTTCGAAGGCCTGCTGTGGTTCTCCGACATGCTCGGCGAAGCGATCCACACCGTTGACCTGCAGGGCTCGATGACCACGGTGCCGCTGCCCGGGCACACCCCCACCGGGCTGGGGTTCCGGCCGGACGGATCGCTGCTCATCGCCTCCGCCGAGGACCGGCAGGTGCTCTGCTACAACGGCGACACGGTCACCACGCTGGCCGACCTGCGCGCCGAGGTGCCCGCGGCCCTCGGCGACATGGTGGTCGATACGGCCGGGCGCAGCTACATCGGTTCGCAGGCCTACACCGGTGGGGTGATCGTGCGGATCGATCCGGATGCCGGCGTGCACACCGTCGCAGAGGACCTCGACTTTCCCAACGGGATGGTGATCACCGGCGACGGTGACACGCTGATCGTCGCCGAATCGATGGGCCGCCGGCTCACCGCGTTCACCATCGGCGCCGCCGGCGAGCTGCGTGACCGCCGAATCTTCGCCGACGGGCTCGACGGGCCGCCCGACGGCATCGCGCTCGACGCGGCGGGCGGAGTCTGGACGTCGATGACGCTGGCCCACCAGTTCGAGCGCATCACGCAGGGCGGCACCGTCACCCACCGCATCGACATCGGCGACCGGGCCGCGATCGCCTGCACCCTGGGCGGTCCGGCGCGCCGCACCCTGTTTCTGCTGTCCAGCACCGACGCCTACCCCCAGCGCCTGATCGGGACCCGCGACTCCCGGCTGGACACGGTGACCGTGGAGATACCCGGCGCCGGGCGGCCCTGAAAGGCGAACGCATGTCCGACTCGTACTACGAACTGCTGGACACCGCCGATCCCCGGGGCGAGAAGTTCGGTGCCACCGACCTGGTGCGCGGCACCTGGTCGGCTCAGATCCAGCACGCCGCACCGGTTTCGGCGCTGCTGGTGCGCGCGCTGGAGCGCCAGGAGACGCGGGACGACACCCGATTGAGCCGCGTCGCCATCGATCTGTTGGGGCCGGTCCCGGTCGAAGGTGCGCTGTGGGTCCGCGCCCAGGTCGAGCGGGCCGGGAAGCAGATCGAACTCATCAGCGCCGAGATGCTGGCGCCGGGCCCCGACCAACACCCGCGGCCGGTTGCTCGGGCGACCGGTTGGCGGCTGCAGACCCTGGACACCGAGGAGCTCATGCACGCCTCGGCTCCGCCGCTGCGGCCGCTCAGCGAGGCACGCAGCAACAACATGGCGGCGAACTGGGACCGCAATTACGTGCACAGCCTGGACTGGCGGTGGCTGACCCAGCCGCTCGCCCCCGGCGCCGGGGAGTCCTGGATCTCCCCGACCGTGGACCTGGTGGCCGGCGAGGCGATGACCCCGCTGCAGCGGCTGTTCGCGGTCGCCGACGACGCCAACGGTGTCGGAGCCAAACTCGACATCAGAACGTGGACGTTCCTCAACACCGACCTGGTGGTGCACGTGCACCGGATCCCCGACGGCGAGTGGATCGGGATCCGCGCCGAGACCAACTACGGGCCGGACGGCATCGGCACGACCATCGGCACCTTGTTCGACGAGCAGGGCGCGGTGGCGGGCATCCAGCAATCGGTGCTGGTGCGGCGGCGCTAGCGGGCCGGTACCGCCGGCGGGAGCAGCTCGACCAGACACAGCCGCGCGCCGGTGATCATCGCGGCGAGCAGATGCCCGGCGTCGGCGCTCGATGCGGCGCCGGGCTGTGCCGACCGAACGGTCGACGCCCGCATCTGGGTTCCGACGAACTCGGCGTCCAAGGCCGCGGACCAGGCGTCGAACTCGCGGCGGGCCGCGGCGCCGCGCGCCCCGGCCAATTCCGGGCCGACCAACACCACATCACCACGCCCCCGCGCGATCATCGCCGGAATCACCCGGGCGGCAAGGATTTGCGCTCCCACCCGGACCCCGTGCGCGCGAGAGCCCGGGGCCGCGAGGCCGAGATCGGTGATGAGCACGTCGGGGGTGCCGATGAGATACTCCGCGGCGGCCAGGAACCCGTTGATCGAGTGCGGGTCGGTCAGATCCAGGCGGGCGGCGAACGCACTGCCCCCGCGCGCGCGAAGCTGCGCCGCCAAGCGTTCGGTGCTCTCCAGCTCGCGGCTCCCGATCAGCACCAGGTGGCCGTGGCCGGCCAGGCGGGCCGCGGCCGCCCGCCCGATCCCGGACGCGTCAACGATGATCATGACGACACGCGGTGGGTGGCTGCGTTCCTCGCACGTGACTTGTGGCGCTTCGATCACGATAATTGCCCTACCGGACTAGCCAGGGTGGTCCCGCGACGGTGAGGAACGATGGTCAGACACCGAACCAGCGTGACACTCTCGCTATTTTTTGTAAAGTCTCTCCCATGACCCGCAGCACGGTGGACGGCCCCGACAGTTCAACCCGGCAGCGGATCCTCGCGGCCACCGCCGAAGTGCTCGGCCGCAACGGGATGACCAAGCTCAGCCTGTCGGAGGTGGCCGCCCAGGCCGGGGTGTCACGCCCCACCCTGTACCGGTGGTTCCCGTCGAAAGAGGAACTGATCTCGGCGTTCTCCCGCTATGAGCGGCACATCTTCGACAGCGGCCTCAGCAAGGCCACCGAGGGTCTCAAGGGAGCCGAAAAGCTTGATGCCGCACTGCGTTTCATTGTCGACTATCAGCATTCCTCCACCGGGGTGCGGATGATCGACATCGAACCCAAGCATGTGCTCAGCGACTTCTCCCGGATCATCGTCCCGATGCGCGAGGGGCTGCAGCGGATGCTGTCCGGTCCGGATGCCGCGGTGAAGGCGGCGGCAGCGATCCGGATTGCCATCTCGCACTACATCATCCGCAGTGACGACTCCGACCAGTTCCTCGCCCAGCTGCGCCAGGCCGTCGGGATCAAACACCACGACTGAGAACCCCGGTCAGTCGAAGAGCACCGCGGCGTTGAGGTAGCCGGTCGGATCGAACGCGGCTTTGACCGTCCGCATCGCGGCGATATCGGCCCGCCCGCGCGACATCGACAGGTAGGCCCGCTTGCGGCTGCCCACCCCATGTTCGGAACTGACGTTGCCGCCGCACTCGGCGATGAGCTCCATCATCGCCGCATACAGCGCAGGTTCGGCCGCTGCCGCGCAGCGCAGCACGTTGAGATGCAGGTTGCCCTCGCCGATATGGCCGAACAACACCGGCAGCGCCTCGGGTGCGTGCCTGCCCACCACGGTGGCCGCCGCGGCGGCGAATCCGGCGACGGCGGCCAACGGAAGTGAGACGTCGAACTTCAGCGGCGGGCCGAACGCCCCCAGCACGTCGGCCACCGCCTCACGCACCCGCCACAGCCGCTGCCGCGTGGCGGTGTCCACGCCGACCGCCGGCTCACCGGTGCAGGACACCCGCTGCAGCAGCCCGACGAGGCGCTCGGTCTGGTCGGTGTCGCCGGCCAGCTCGACCAGCAGCAGCCACGCGCCGTCCACCGGCGCGGGGACACCGAGCCGCTCGGCGGTGAGCGCGGCGACGCGGGCGTCGACCAATTCCAGCGTTGCGATGCCCGCCAGGTCGCGGAAGACCCGCGCGGCATCGACCAGGGCGTCGAGCTCGGTGAAGCCGCAGACCGCGGTGACCCGGTGCGCCGGGGCTGGGCGCAGCCGCAGATCCAGGCCGGTGATCACGCCCAGGGTGCCCTCGGCGCCGACGAACAGCGCCGGCAGGTTGTAGCCGGTGTTGTCCGCGCGCACCGCGCTGTGCCGAGACAGCAGCGAGCCATCGGGCAGCGCCACCTCGACGCCGAGCACCTGCTCGGCCATGTTGCCGTAGTGCACGGTGCACAGCCCCCCGGCGTTGGTCGAGGCCATCCCGCCGACGGTGGCGGTGTCGCGGGCGGTCAGGTCGACCCCGAACAGCAGGCCGGCTGCCGCGGCGGCATGCTGCACCGCGGCGAGCGTGACGCCGGAGCCCACCGCGACCCGGCGCTCGGTCGCGTCGACGTCGCCGAGTGCGTTGAGCCGCTCGGTGGACAGCAGCACGTCGTCGTGTTCGGGGACGGTGCCGGCCACCAGCGAGGTGCGGCCGCCCTGCACGGTGACGTGCGCGCCGCCGTCCCGGCAGATCCGCAGCACCGCGGCGACCTGGTCGGGCGACCCCGGCCGCACCAGCGCACTGGCCCGGCCCCGGTAGCGGCCGGTGTAGTCGACGCTGCGTCCGGCCAGCACATCGGGATCGTCGGTGACATAGGCGGAACCCACCACATCGGCCAGGCGCTGCAGCAGGCTCGCTGTCACCGCCCCGGTCTACCACATGCCGCGCTACCTTTTTCCCTATGGCTACCCGCGACGACGTCTCCTTCCGATCCGGCAATGCCTCCATCAGCGCCTGGCTGTACCGGCCCGACCCGGCCGGCGCAGGCGGCCCGAACGGGGCGCCGCTGCTGGTCATGGCGCACGGACTGGGTGCGGTCCGCACCATGCGCCTGGACGCCTACGCCGAGCGGTTCGCCGCAGCCGGCTACGCCTGCCTGGTCTTCGACTACCGCAACTTCGGGGCCAGCGGCGGCGCCCCGCGCCAGCTGCTCGATGTGGGCATGCAGTTGGCGGACTGGGCCGCCGCCGTCGACTTCGCACACACCCTGGCCGGCGTCGACCCGGCCCGAATCGGCTTGTGGGGCACCTCGTTTGCCGGCGGGCACGTCATCGCCACCGCGGCCCGACTACCGGTGGCGGCGGTGGTGGCGCAGTGCCCGTTCACCGACGGGATCGCCTCGGCGCGCACCATTCCGCCGTTGACCACCGCGCGGATCACCCTGCTGGCCCTGCGTGATCTGGCCGCGGCCCGGCTGGGCAACCCGCCGGTGATGGTGGCCACCGCCGGCCGGCCCGGGGAGGTCGCGCTGATGAGCACACCCGACGCCTACCCGGGCTACCTGAAGCTGATGCCGGAAGGACAGCCTGTGCGCAACGAGGTCGCCGCGCGGATCGGCATGAAGGTCCTGACCTACCGGCCGGGCCGTGAGGCGGCCAAGGTCAGCTGCCCGATTCTGTTCTGCGTCTGCGACACCGACTCCGTCGCCCCGGCGGGCCCGACGTTGCGCTACGCCGCGCAGGCGCCCCGCGCCACGGTGAAGCGCTACGCCGAGGGGCATTTCGACATCTACGTCGGCGAGGCCTTCGAGCGGGTGGTCGCCGACCAGATCGAGTTCCTGGACCGCAACCTCAAAGCACCGGCGCCTTAGCCGCCCCCGAGTCGCCATTACCCAGCGGTGACTCGACCCGGATCGCCTCGTCGCGGATCAGCCCGCGCAGCAGCGCCGTAGAGAACTCCGCGGCGATCTCCTTGGCGCTGCGCCGGCCGCTGGGCCGCAACCAGCGATAGGCCCCCAGCGTCATCCCGATGTAGCCGAGCGCCAGCACATGCGAATCGCATTGGTAGAACTCCCCGCTGGCGATGCCCCGGTCGATCAGCCCGTGCACGTGCTCGTAGACCTGGGCCTCCTTCTCGCGGACCTCGGCGACCTGTTCCTCGGTGAACCATTCGGTGATGTAGGGCTGTTCCTGGAAGTAGACCGCCGCGCCCTCCGGGTTGACGGCGATCTGGTCGAGCAACCGCACCGTGTACTGGTAGAGCGCCTCCCGCGCGGTCCAGGACGGGTCATCGTGCACGGCGGCCAGCGTGCGTTCGGCGGCCTGCTGGTAAATGTCGTAGAGGATCAGCGACTTGCTCGCGTAGTAGTGGTAGACGGTCGCCTTGTTCAGGCCGACCACATCGGCGACGTCGTCCATGCGGGTGCCGTGGTAACCGCGGGCGGCGAATAGCTTGGTGGCGACCGCGAGCAGCTCCTCGCGGCGGGAGGGTCCCTGGGCGGAGTTCCCCGACCCGCCCTTGTCGTTTGACATGTGCACTCGCTATTCGGCCGCCGGAGCTACCCGGACTCAATCAACTGGTTGGAAGGATTCTATGCAGTCCGGTGTTGGACCGTTGACGAGCCGACTAAACTGGTGCCATCCGAGCTGAGGGGTTGATGACATGGGTCCTGGTTACGGTTACGATCCGAATCCGGATTATGAGATAACCGACGAAGCCGAGTTCTTCTTCAAGTACCTCACCTGGGGCTTGCGCGGTGTCGACGGGGGTGGCGGTTACCCCCCGCAGAACTACCCGCCGATCTAGTTCCACGAGCACACGTCACGGCCCCCGATCCACCCAGCGGATCGGGGGCCGATTACGTCTGGCCGGCGGGGCCGGCTGGGCCGTGTCTTATCGTGGCCAGGTGACCTCCCAGCCGGAACTGCCCGGAGCGTGGAATTTCCGCGACGTTTCCCAGGCCACCGGCGCGCTGCGCCCGGGCCGCCTGTTTCGTTCTAGCGAGTTGAGCCGCCTCGACGATCGCGGCCGCGAACAGCTGCTGCGGATCGGCGTCTCCGATGTCGCAGACCTGCGATCCCCGCGGGAGGTGACACGTCGCGGGCCCGGCCTGGTACCCGAGGGGGTCGATATCCACCTGCTGCCCTTCCCCGACCTGGCCGGCGACCAGTCGCCCGACAGTTCCTCGCCGCACGAGGACGCCTTCCGCAAGATGATGGCCGAGAAGCCCGACGCCGACTCGGCCGCTGACGTCGCCGCCCGCTACATGCTCGAGGAGTACCAGCGCTTCCCGACGCTGGGCGGCTCCCGCCGGGCGGTGCAGCGGGTGGTGTCGTTGCTGGCTGCGGGCCGGCCGGTGCTGGCACACTGCTTCGCCGGCAAGGACCGCACCGGGTTCGTCATCGCGGTGGTGCTGCAGGCGGCCGGGGTCGACTGGGACGCGGTGGTGGCCGACTACCTCCGCAGCAACACCGCGGTACCGATCTTGCGGGAGCGGATCATGGACATGATCCGGCAGCGCCCGGAGGACGAGATCACCCCCGAGGTGCTGACCTTCACCGAGGCCCGGCTCTCCGACGAGGTGCTCGGCGTACGCGCCGACTACCTGGAAGCCGCGCAACGCTCGATCGAGCAGAACTTCGGTTCGTTGGACGGCTTCCTGGGCGCCTCGGGGGTCACCGACGCCGACCGGGAGGGGCTGCGCGCCGCGCTGGTGGCCTGATCGGCTTGGGAATCCCTCCCGCCTGAAATTCCCCCTTGCCTCCACCGAACCGGAAAGTTAGCGTCGATATTTGAGGTTCGCCTAGGGGGTTTCTCATGAAAGCTGCACATCGCCCCTATCTGATGATCGGATGCGCCCTGGTCGGCGCCGGCATCGTCGTCGTCAGCCCGATCGCACCCCCGGACCTCCAGTCCCACGCCGTGCGACTCACGGCCGGCGATCCCTCCGCCGATCCGTCGATCGGGTTGGTGATCGGCGGCAGCGGCGTACCGATCCCCGGCTCCCAGTATGTGGGCGCCGCAGACCAGCTCTACATCGACAATCCGCTGCATCCCATCTATCCGGGCACCACCTACCCCGGGGTGCTCGCCAACGGCGTCTTCACCCCGGAGGGGCTGTATCCGCTCGACGGCATCAACGTGTTGCGCTTCAACTACCCCAACGATGCCAGCGGTTTTCCGGCCCAGAGCACCTCGGTGGGCCAGGGCCTGACGATTCTGGACGACTGGATCAAGGCCAACAATGCGGCCGGGGCCGCCACCACCGTGTTCGGATACTCGCAGAGCGCGACCATCGCCAGCCTGGAGATGGAGAAGCTCCAGGGCGAAGGCCTCGGCAACTCGCCCGTGCAGTTCCTGCTGATCGGCGACCCCAGCGCCCCCAACGGCGGCATCCTGGAGCGCTTCAGCGGCTTCGAGACGACGTCGGGACAGGTACACGACCTGCCGCTCAACCTGCCGAGCCTGGGTTTCAGCTTCGACAGCTCCACCCCGTCGGATGCCTTCCAGACGTCCATCTATTCGATGGAGTACGACGGCTTCACCGACTTCCCCCGCTACCCGTTGAACTTCCTGGCCGACCTGAACGCCTTTCTGGGCATCCGGACACTGCACGGCACGTACCTGAACGGCGGCGTCGACGGCAGCGGACCAACCGCCGAAGACATCGCCAACGCGCATCTTCTGCCCGGCTCGCAGTCCCTGGGCACCACGGGCAGCCTCACCGACTACTACATGATCGACACGCTGGGCGGGCAGCCCATAACCGCGCCGCTGGTGGCGCTGCTGCCGAAACCACTGCAGGACCTGCTGGGTCCGGCCCTGACGTACCTGATCAACCTCGGCTACGGCGACGGCGACTTCGGCTACTCGACCGCACCGGCCAACGTGGCCACCCCGTTCGGGCTGTTCCCCGACGTCGACCCGACGACGGTGTTCAACGACCTCGTCGACCGGGTCGAGCAAGGCTGGACGGCATTTCAGGCCGATCTGGCGAACCCGGCGGCGATGATGGCGGCGTTCTCCCCCGCGGTCGCCGACGCGGTCACCCACGCGGCGGCCACGACCCTGCCGTCGTTCAGCGACATCGTCGACGCGTTCACCAGCGCGACATCGGCGATCAACGGCGCGCTGTCGGGGACCTCGGACATCATCAACGCCCTGGTCACCAGCGTGCCGTCCTACGATCTGAGCCTGCTCACCACCAACCTGCAAAACGGTGATCTACTCGACGCGTTCGGACTGCCGATGGCGGCCAACACCGCGATCTACACGCTGGCAGCCGGTTTCGAGGTCCAGCTCATCACCAACACGATCGCAGAGATCAACGCCGCGTTCGCCGGCCTCGGCTTCTGAGGTAGAGCGGCTACTGCAGTGAGAAGCTGGCCGCCTTGGCCGCCGACAGGTCGGCGATCGTCGACCACTGGGCCGCGACGTCATCGACCGACGGCGGGTTCTCGAAGACCGCGCCGGCGTTCTCGAACAGCGCCGCCCGCTGCACCTTGCCGCCGCCGGCGATGAACACCGAACCGGTCTCGGCGACCTCTTCGGTGCACAGGTAGGCGACCACCGGTGCGACGTACTCGGGCTTGAGCTTCTCCAGCACCTCCGGCGGCAGGATGTCCTCAGTCATCCGGGTGGCGGCGATCGGGGCGATCGCGTTGGCCTTGATGTTGTACTTGGCGCCCTCGATGGCCAGCGTGTTGATCATGCCGACCAGGCCGAGCTTGGCTGCCCCGTAGTTGGCCTGCCCGAAGTTGCCGAACAGTCCGCTGGTGGAGGTGGCGACCACGACCCGGCCGTAGCTCTGCTCGCGGAAGTGCGGCCAAGCGGCCCGAACCACGTTGTACCCGCCGTAGAGATGCACCTGCAGCACGGCGTTCCAGTTGTCGAAGGTCATCTTGTGGAAGGTGCCGTCACGCAGGATGCCCGCGTTGCTGACCACCCCGTCGACCTTGCCGAACTCGTCGATCGCGGTCTTGATGATGTTGGCCGCCCCGTCGGCGTCGGCGACGCTGTCGTAGTTGGCGACGGCCCGCCCGCCGGCCTCTTTGATCTCGGCGACCACTTGATCGGCCATGTTGTGGCCGGCTCCGGTGCCGTCGCGGGCGCCGCCGAGATCGTTGACCACCACCGCGGCACCCTCGCGGGCCAGGGTCAGGGCGTACTCACGGCCCAGGCCCCCACCGGCTCCGGTGACGACGACAACACGATCCTGCACTCCGGGCATGAGGTTCCTTTCGCGTGGGCTTGCTCATCGCCAGGCTAAAGCAACCGGCAGCCCATTCCTACTGCGGGCCGAGCCGAACCAGCCCCGGCGGTTAGCGAGCCTCGACAAAGGAGAGGCGAAGCTGGACCGCCGAACCAGCCCCGGCGGTTAGCGAGCCTCGACGAAGGAGAGGCGACGCTGAACCGCCGAACCAGCCCCGGCGGTTAGCTGGCTGTGGGTCGTGTCAAGTCATGCGGCCACGCGTGGGGCATTGTCGCCGGTGGTTGCTGGCGTTGAAAGA
>NZ_LZJK01000054.1 GCF_001667945.1 Mycolicibacter sinensis
GATTCCGGGGCGGCTGTTCGCCGACCCGCTGCTGGCCCAGCCACCCGGGGCCGCCCCCGCCGAGGACCGCGCGGTGATGCTGGCGCTGGGCACCGGAGATGACGACCGGCTGGCGCAACTGCGCGCCGGTGAGGCCACCAGCGTGGTGTTGCTCACCGCGACGGCGCTGGGGCTGGCCAGTTGCCCGGTCACCGAGCCGCTCGAGATCGCCGAAACCCGCGCCGCGGTACGCCGCGATGTCTTCGGCACCAGCGGCTATCCGCAGATGCTGCTGCGGGTGGGCTGGGCGCCGATCAACGCCGACCCGCTGCCGGCGACCCCGCGCCGCTTCCTCGACGACACCGTGGAATGGGTGACCACGCATCCGCGCGACGCTCAAAACGTGTTCGCCTGAGCTACTGCGAGTCGGGTGTTTGACCCTGCATCCACACCACGATGTCGATCACACGTAACGGTGTGACGGTGTCGGGCAGGTCCGCTCTGCGGCGCAGCATTTCCGCGTGGCGGTGCAGGCGCCGGTCATCTGCTTGCAGCGCTGCCCGCATCCCGGACCACAGCCCACGAGAGTCGGGCAAACCGTACTGGTCGCGGACCACCGAATCGTAGATCGGCACCAGCCGGGGGCGTTTGCGTGCCAGCAATTTGCTGGTGGTCACCGGGCCGAAATGGCCCCATCGGCTGGTGCCGTCGGGGCGGCACAGCTGCCACAGCCGATTCGCGGGCGAGTCGTTTCCGATATCGGCGTCGGTCGCGTCGACCAGGTCGAGATCGGGACTGATCTGCTTGAGCAGTTCGGTGAACTCCTGGGCCAGACCGGTGCCCAGAATTTCGATGGAGGCCCGAGCGGAGCCCTGGACGGACAATGTGTTCAGGGCGAGCAAGTCGGCGGCTGTCACCGTGTTGATCGTCGCGGGCGCGTTCCACGGGTGGCCCAGCGTCTCGAAGTGCCAGCCGGTGTAGTGATTGCGGTAGTCCTGAAGCAGTTTCACCGCGTCGTCGGTGGACCGCTCGTCCAGTACGGCCGGTATGCGCAGTGTGGTCTGTCCGGTCATAGGTACATCCCCGTGTTGCTTGGTTCCTGGGTCGGAGCGGTACTGATCCGACTGTTGGTGCCCAGTCTTTCGTAGAGTTCGGCCAGCGACGACGGTGCTGTCGGTGCCGGTGCGTCCGCGGGCAGCCAGGCGCGTGCCTGCGCCACGGTGAACTTCTGAAACCCGACTTCGGCCAGGCAACGACCGGGCCGCGTGAGCGCGGGATGCAGTTTGCTGATGTCCTCGTTGGTGGTCAGCAAGATGATGGTTCGCATCCCCTGGCCGAGTATCCCGTCGGTCACGTTGAGCAGGCGTCCGAGGGCCGCGCCGGCGTCTTGCCGGGCGGTCACCCGCAGGTATTCATCGGTATCTTCGGCGATGATGAGCTGCCAGCGCGGTGTGTTCTCACGCTCGGATGGCTCACCGGACAGCACCTCCAGGAGGTAGCCCGCATTTCGGAACATCTGCTCGGGATCGACCACATAGACGGTGTCGCACCACGATCTCCACTTCCGGGCGAGAGCGCGCAGTGCGGTGCTTTTCCCGGTTCCGGGCGGACCGTGCCACAGCACCAGGCGTCCGCGCGATCCCGGTCCGTCGAGCCCCACGAGATCGGCGAGGCGCCGCTCGACGTCGGCAGGGTAGTTGCGTGCGATGTCCTCCCATGCCGGTGCCTCGATGTCGTTCCGCCGGGTCCGCACGCCGATATCGGTGGAGGCGACCATCTTCAAGGTGACGGTCTCCGATGACCGGGGTGTGCCCTTTTGCGCGACGAAGGCTTCCGCGATCTCATCAGCGCGCTCCATGCGGTCGGCGCTGACTTTGACAGAGACCGATTGGTCACGGAATTCGAGTAGCACGCTTGCATCCGCGGTGCGTGCTAGGACATGCGTCGAGCGGGGCAGGCGCCAGCGCCGCTCGACCAGCAGATCCGGGGGTAGCTGCAGCGTTGATTCGGTGGCGCGCGTGACGGTTACAGCTCGGACGAACGGCTGGGTG
Source organism: Mycolicibacter sinensis (assembly GCF_001667945.1). Taxonomy (GTDB): domain Bacteria; phylum Actinomycetota; class Actinomycetes; order Mycobacteriales; family Mycobacteriaceae; genus Mycobacterium; species Mycobacterium sinense_B. Next base: position 2,031 of record NZ_LZJK01000054.1, read on the forward strand.
CCGTCGAGGACATTGGTGTGGAAGGCCGCTTCCATCGTCTGGATGTGGCCGTCGAACCCGCGGATTTCATGATGCACGCCGTGCACCGGTACGGCGGGGGTGATCGTGCCGGTCATCGCTCACCGTCCATCCACACCGCGATGTCGAGAATCCGCAGCGCACTGACGGAAACGCCGGTCTCGGAGCCGATCTGGCCGGCCCACCCCGCCAGCGCCGTGCCGGCCGGTCCCTGCAGGTCCGCCTGGATCTCGTGCAGGAGCCGCGGCCAGGCGGCTTCGGCGCGTCGCTGTCCGGTCAACGGGCGGTAGTGGTCGACGATATGGCGGTCGACGAGGGGGATGAGTTCAGGTCGCTTGCGGTGCAAGACCTTCGTCACAAGTGATAAGTACGGTGCCGGTGACCATTTCGCCAGCGCCGCCAGGTGTGTCACCAGATCGTCGGATGCTTCCTGTAGCGGGACGCCGACCGGAGCTTCGTCGAGCCACTCCTGGATCAGGTCACGTTGCTCGGCAAAGAAGGCCAGGTTGCTGCGGCTGATTCCGGGGTGCAGGGCTGCGGTACTGATGACGTCCACCGGCGTCAGCCGGCCGGGATCGGTTCGGATCGCGTCGTAGTAGGCGAAGGCCCACGTTTCCGGCGCCCCGCCGCTCCAGCTGAGTCCGCAGTACCGGCGGACTCGGTCGAGAGCAACTGGAAAGGGACGTCCGCCGAGCACCAACTCGGGGACTGCTGAATAGGAAGGCATTTTTTCTCCGTTCTCTGCGGCCTCCCGTCCGGGAGCGCCCAGGCGAGCAACAAGCTAACAGCGGGCTCCGACAAGCGACGCGAAGGCGGCCGAGGCGGCCCCTAGCGGCTATGTCATCAGCGGGGCCGACCAGCGCAGCACGGTGCCGCCGCCCGGGGCCGATTCGACGCCGAAGGCGCCGCCGGCCTGCTCGGCGCGCTGTTTCAGATTGGCCAGGCCACTGCGGGTGACCACCTGCGGCATCCCGCGGCCGTTGTCGGTCACCTCGATGGACAGGTCGTCTTCGACCTTGATCTGCACGCTCAATGCAGTGGCGCCGGAATGCCGCACCGCATTGCTGACGGCTTCGGAGACCACCGCCTCGGCGTGATCGGCCAGCGCCGGCTCCACCACCGACAGCGGGCCGACGAACGCGACGGTGGTGTGCAGTCCCGAACCGGAGAACTGGGCGACGGCGTTGTCCAGCCGCTGCCGCAGCCGGGTCACCCCCGAGGAGGTGCCGTGCAGATCGAAGATGGTGGTGCGGATCTCGCCGATGATCTCCTGCAAGTCGTCAACCGCGTCGCTCAGCCGGCGCTGCACCGCGGCAGACCGGGCCCGAGGAATGGTGCCCTGCAAGGACAATCCGACGGCGAACAGCCGCTGGATCACGTGGTCGTGTAGGTCGCGCGCGATCCGGTCCCGGTCGGTGAGCACGTCGAGTTCGTGCATGCGGCGCTGCGAGGTGGCCAACTGCCAGGCCAGCGCGGCCTGGTCGGCGAACGCGGCCATCATGTCGAGTTGCTCGCCGCTGAACGGGTTGGCGCCCGCGTGGCGCACCACCACGACGACGCCGGCCACCGCGTCCGCGGCGCGCAACGGCAGGATCAGCGCCGGGCCGACCATGTCGACGCCGGCCAACCGCAGCCGATCCACCTTGCGCGGCATCCGCCGGGAGAATGCCTCGCCGACCGGGGTCCCCGCGACCGGGATGGTGTCTCCGGACACCGAACCCATTGCCGCACCGACGGTCTCGACCACCAACAGCTCGTTGACCTCGGCTTCGGGGAGGTCCTCGTCCAGGGGGATGGCAACCAGCGCCGACTCGGCGCCGGTGAGCTTGCTGGCCTCCTCGGCGATCAGCCGGAACACCGTCGTGGGATCGGTGCCGGAGAGCAGTTCGGTGGCGATGTCGCGGGTGGATTCGATCCAGGATTGCCGCGCCTTGGCCTGGGCATACAACCGGGCGTTGGCGATGGCGATGCCGGCGGCCGCCGCCAGTGCCTGCACCAGCACCTCGTCGTCCTCGCTGAACGGCTGCCCTCCTGTCTTCTCGGTGAGATACAGGTTGCCGAAGACCTCGTCCTGCACACCTACCGGCACACCGAGGAATGTGCGCATCGTCGGGTGGTACGCCGGAAAACCCACCGACGCGGGGTGTTTGGTCAGGTCATCCAACCGCAGCGGGTGGGGATCGTCGATCAGCAGGCCCACCACACCGACTCCTTCGGGTAGCCGCCCGATCCGCCCGACGGTGTCGTCGTCGATGCCCTCGTAGACGAACTCCACCATGCGCCGGTCGTGATCGTGCACCTCCAGTGCACCGTATTTGGCTTCGACCAGGTTGGTGGCGGTCTGCACGATGGAGCGCAGGGTGGCGTCGAGTTCCAGCCCGGAGGTGACCACCAGCATGGCCGCCAGCAGGCCATCGAGCCTGTCGCGTCCTTCGACGATCTGCTCGACCCGGTCCTGGACGCCGACCAGCAGTTCGCGCAGCCGCAACTGGGAAAGTGTGTCGCGCAAGGGATTCGGACCGTCCGCGGGTACGTGATCAGTCATTCCGGGAGCGCTCGAGCTTCGTGGCGAACACCGCGGCCTGGGTTCGGCGTTCCATGCCCAGCTTGGCCAACAGCCGCGACACATAGTTCTTGACGGTCTTCTCCGCCAAGAACATCCGGTCGGCGATCTGCCTGTTGGTCAGGCCCTCGGCGAGCAGGCCCAGCAAGGTGCGTTCCTGTTCCGACAGCCCCGACAACGGGTCGGGCTTGGCGGCGGCGCCGCGCAGTTTGGCCATCAATGCCGCCGCCGCGCGGTTGTCGAGCAGGGACCGTCCGGCGCCGACGTCCTTGACGGCACGGGCCAGCTCCATCCCCTTGATGTCTTTGACGATGTAGCCACTGGCGCCGGCCAGGATGGCGTCGAGCATCGCCTCGTCGGAGGTGAACGAGGTCAGGATCAGGCAGCGCAGCTCGGGCATGCGCGACAGCAGATCGCGGCACAGCTCGATGCCGTTGCCGTCCGGCAGCCGTACGTCGAGCACCGCCACGTCGGGACGCAGGGCCGGGATGCGCGCCAGCGCCTCTGCCACCGAGCCGGCCTCACCCACCACGTCGAGCTCCGGATCGGCGCCGAGCAAGTCGATCAGGCCGCGGCGCACCACTTCGTGATCGTCGACCAGGAAGACTGTGACCATGCCGCGTCTTTTCGCCGCGGCCGTCACCGCGGCGTCCCGCCCACCGTGAGCACCGAACAGCCGCCGGTGCCGCCGGCCCAGCCCAGACTGCGCCGGTCGCGGGTGCCCGAGACGAACAACTGGACCGACTCGGCTTCCTCGGCCAGGCAGGAGGCGAGGTAGCCGGCGGCGTCGCCGGCGGTGATGGCATCGATCGGCAGGTCGGGGTGACGCTGCGCCCAGTCGTCGAGCCGGCGCCGCACCTGCTCATCGCAGGTGACCACCCGCAAGGGCGCGTGACGCAGCTTGGCTTCGGCCATCGCCCAACCCAGCACGGCCCTATTGTCCGGTGACGCATCCACTTCGGCGACGATCGCCCCGCCGCGTCGTGGGGCGTCGGGACTGCGGATCACCGCGACCGGGCAGCGGGCCGACCCGGCCAGCGCGGCCGCGGTCGAACCGGCGCGGTGGCAGGTGTGGGCCACCCCGACCGAGCCCACCGCGACCATCGCCGCCGAACGCGACAGTTCGATCAAGGTGGCGAGCGGGTTGCCGTGCAGCGACTCGGTTTCGGCCTGCACTCCGGTGCTGGCCTGCACCGCCTCGCGGGCCTGCGACAGGGCGCTGGAGGCGGCGGCCTGCGGGTCGGGGGGATCGGCCGGGTCGCCACCAGGGCCGATGACATAGACCAGCTTCAACGGCAGGTTCCGATCGGCCGCTTCGCGGGCGGCCCAGACCGCGGCGCTGCGCGCGGCCGGTGATCCGTCGATCCCGACGACGACCGCGTGTGTTGACTTCCGATCACCCATGGTGGCTCCCGAATCGCCGGCCGGGCGTCGACCGCGCCCGGCACTGCCCAGGGTAACCGCGTGAACAGAGCAGCTGCAGGGCCATTGGTCCATATCAGCGCCTGGGCGAACCGCCGCCCAGAAACGGGGTGATGATGTCCACCGGCAGCGGGAAGACCACCGTCGAGTTCTGGTCGGCGCCGAGTTCTAAAAGGGTTTGCAGGTAACGCAGTTGCAGCGACGCGGGATTGCGTGACAGCGTCTCGGCGGCCTGGCTCAGTTCCTCGGAGGCCTGCAGTTCACCGCGGGCGTTGATCACCTTCGCCCGGCGTTCGCGCTCGGCTTCGGCCTCCCGGGCCATCGCCCGCTGCATAGATTCCGGGATCTCCACGTCCTTGATCTCGACCACCCGGACCTGCACACCCCACGGCTCGGTCTGGGTGTCGATGATGGTGCGCAGGTCGGCGTTGAGGTCGTCACGGTGCGCCAGCAGGGTGTCCAGGTCGGCGCGGCCCAGCAGCGAGCGCAGTGTCGTCTGGGCGATCTGGGAGGTGGCCACGGCGTAGTTCTCCACCGCCAGAATCGCCTTGAGTGGATCGACCACCTGGAACATCACCACCGCGTTCACCCGGGCGGGCACGTTGTCGCGGGTGATCACCTCCTGCGGGGGGATGGTGAGGGTCACCACCCGCTCATCGACGCGGACCATCTTGTCCACCAGGGGAATCAGGAACCGCAGCCCGGGTTCATACAGCGGACGGGCGTGGCCGAACCGGAAGACGACGCCGCGTTCGTACTCCGGCAGCACTTTGACCGAGAAGTAGGCCAGCGCGGCCAGCAACGCGATCACGATCACCAAGACGGTGATGAGGGCTTCACTCATTGCGCTGCCTCCTCGAGCTATCGGCAAAGCCGCCCCATCGGGTGGAGTACCGGTCGATGGCCGCCTCCACCTTCTCGGTCCGCTGTTGTGGACTGATCCGGTGCGCTATGTCATCCGGGGCGTTCGACGGAGTGTTCCACAGATGGCGCAGCAGCGGGGACCCGCCGGCCAGCACGAGCGCCATCGTGGCGCCGAGCACCAGCACGTCGGCGGGCCGGTGGTTGGCGATCAGCGTCGCCAGCGGCATGACCACCCCGAATCCGGCCACCGCGCAGGCAATACCGCGGTGGAAGCGGCCCGCCTCCGAATGCGGCCACGGGTCCACCGGCCGGCTGATCTCGCGGCCGTGGTTCGACGTGGTGCAGGTGTCCTTGACCGGGCAGGCGTTGCAGATCGACGGTGTGGCCCGATACCGCATCACCCGGTTGGCCGGGTCGAAGGCGGTCGGCCAGAGCCACTGATCCTGTGGGCACTTCCAGGCGTCGTGATCTTCGTGGTAGGCGAATTTTCCGGTGCGCCATTGGGCGGCGCGCTCAGAGGTCCGCTTGGCCATGGCATCGAAGCCCCACGCGAAGACGAGCAGAAGCAGGGCGTAGCCGGAGATCAGCCACACCCATGCTCCCGGCATCGTCATCGTCGATCAGCCCTTGGTCGCGGTCTCGGTGTCGCTCTCCACCGAGGTGTACAGCGGGTGCTCCGGCAGTTCGTCGACGGTCTCACCGGAGCGGAAGTTGCGCAGTGCCGTCCATGCGATCCAGCAGAACGGAAGCACCCCGGCGATGATGACGATCAAGTCGCCGGGCAGCCGCAGCCATTCCAGCACGGCGTTGCCGGGCTGGGTGATGTAGCCCAGGGAGCGCGCCTCGAAATAGCCGGCGTTGACCGAGTGGAACAGCTGCAGCACACCCAGCGGCAGCAAGGTGACGAACACCATCCACGCCAGGCCGATGTTCATGCCCCAGAACGAGATTCGGGCGAGCTTGTTCGGCCACTCGTCCGCCGGGATCACGTACCGGAAGGCGAACATGGCCAGGGCCACCGCGAGCATGCCGTAGACCCCGAACATCGCCGCGTGCGCGTGGTTGGCGGTGAGCGCGGTGCCGATCTCGTAGTAGGACACCACCGGCAGGTTGATCAGGAAGCCGAAGATGCCGGCGCCCAGGAAGTTCCAGAACCCCACCGCGACCAGGAACATCACCGCCCAGCGGGCGGGGAAGTTGTGCTGGCCACCGGCCTCTTGCCGAGCGCCCAACTGCAGGAATGCCCAGGCCTCCACGGTCAGGAAGGTCAGCGGGATCACCTCGGCGGCTGAGAAGAACGCACCCAGCGCCATGTGTTCGACCGGGGTGCCGGAGAAGTACAGGTGGTGCATGGTGCCGATCACCCCGCCGGCCGAGTACAAGATGATGTCGAGGAAGATCACCAGCAGCGCGACCTTCTCCCGCACCACCCCGAGCTGAACGAAGATATAGGCCACCATCGCCGTGGTGAACAGTTCCAGGAAGTCCTCCACCCACAGGTGCACCATCCAGAACCGCCAGAAGTCGGCGACCGAGAAATGCGTCTCGCTGCCTGCAAGCAGGCTGACCGCGTAGAAGGTCGGGATGGCCAGGCCGGTGAAGAAGAACAGCCACGGCAGGTTCATCTTCGAGGTGGTCGACAGCTTGGCGCGCATGCCGCGCCAGATGATGACGATCCACAGGAACAGCCCGACGATCAGCAGCACCTGGAACAACCGCGGCAGGTCCAGGAACTCCCACTGCTGCGACCACACGGTGCCGGGCTTGATCACGCCGAAGATCGACAGCGCCTCGAACGCCATGGATCCGAAGACCACCACCGCGAGTGCGCCGAGCAGACCGTAGACCAACACCGACTGCTTGCCGGGCTCACGGCGGGTGATGAACGGCACCAGGAAGATTCCGCCGGCCAGGAACGCCGCCGCGGTCCAGAACAGCGACAGCTGAAGGTGCCACGTCCGGGCCAGGTTGTAGGGCAGGATCTTGGCCAGGTCGATGCCGTAGAACTCCGACAGGTCCGCCCGGTAGTGCTCGACGGCGCCGCCCAGCAGGGTCTGGGCCAGGAACAGCACTGCGACCACGGCGAAGATCCAGATCGCGGCGCGCTGCGACCGGGTCAGCGCCACGTCACCGGGCTGACGGAACTCGAGCTTGGTCATCTCCGTGCCGTGCCAGCCGATGTTCTGGCTCCAGCGGCCGTAGACGGTGAACATGATTCCGATCCCGCCCAGCAGCGCGATCAGTGACAGCACCGACCACACCACGACCGATCCGGTGGGGCCGTTGTCGACGCGGGGCTCCGAGGGCCAGTTGTTGGTGTAGCTGTAGGTGTGGCCGGGCCGGTCGGCCGCCGACGCCCAGGCGGTCCAGGCGAAGAACGCGGTCAGGTCGCGGATCTCGCCGGAGTCGGTGATCAGGTGCGGCAGCAGGCCGTACTTGGTGGAGCCTTCGCCGAAGTATTCGGCGTAGTGGCGCTGGATGTCAGCGAATGCCCGGGCCTGCTTGTCGGTGAAGACCAGGGTGCCGGTGTCGGCGTTGTAGCGGTTGGTGCGGAATTCGGCCACCACCTCGTCGTGCGGATTGACCACGCCCTGCGCCTCGAACTGGCCGGCCACGTTCTCGGTGGCCATCCGCAGGTACTCGGCGGTGTAGTCCGGGCCGAGGTAGGCGCCGTGGCCCAGCACCGACCCGTATTGCATCAGTCCGCGGGCCTGGAACAACTCCTGGCCGCGGGTGATGTCCTCCCCGGTGAACAGTTGCTGTCCGGTCTCGGTGACAACCTTCTGGGGCATCGGCATCGAGGCGGTGTAGGTGCGATAGGCCAAGATGCCCATCACCAGGAATCCGAAGATCATCACCAGGGCCACGCCCTGCGCCCAGCCTTTGCCGACCAGCGCCCCAGCGCGGCCGGAATCGCTGGTGGGAGTACCGATCTGGGTTGGTTTGGCGGTCATGGACCCGGACGCTAACAGTATCGAGGAACAAAATTCGTGAATCTGTTAGGGACCTCACGGTTTTGGGGTCCGGCGTCCACGTCATTGTGGACTAAATGCCCCTTGACATGCGGTTACGACATGACGTAGTAGGCATTTTCGGGTCGGGCTGTCGGTGGCCGATGGCAGCCTCGGCGATGTGCTCGACGCCGGATTGGATCTGATGCTGCCCCGCCAGTGCGGTGGCTGCGGCGCCCCGGCGACCGGTTGGTGCGCCGGCTGCGCGGCGCAGCTCGCCGTCGGTCCGGGCGAGCCCCGGCTGGCCAGTCCGCGGCTCGACCCGCAGGTGCCGGTGTTCGCGCTCGGCCGCTACGCCGGAGCCCGCCGGCAGGCGATCGTCGCGGTGAAGGAGCGTGGGCGCACCGATCTCATCGCTCCGCTGGCCTTGACGCTGGCGCTCGCGCTGGACCGGCTGCTGTGCTGGCGGATGCTCGAGCTGCCGCTGACGATCGTCCCCGCGCCCACCCGGCCTAGCGCCGCCCGCCGGCGCGGCGGCGACCCGATCCGGCGGATCGCGGCCGCGGCGTCGGCGAGGCATCCCGGCATGACGGTGGCGCCGGCGCTGCGGATGCGGGCATTGACCCGGGACTCGGTCGGGCTGGGCAGCGGCGCCCGCGAACGCAACATCGCCGGCCGGGTGCTGTTGAACCGGCGCCGGCTGACCGCCGCCGGTCGCGGCGGTGACGTCCTGCTCGTCGACGACGTCGTCACCACCGGCGCCACCCTGGCGGAGTCGGTGCGGGTGCTGCGGAACGGCGGGGTTCCCGTGGCCGCCGCGCTGGTGATCGCGGCGGCTTGATGCCGGCGCGGCTACCAACTGGCAACGGGTGCGTCAAACCAGTGGCACGTATCCGGTGGCATGGCTACGGTCGTCATCAAGGACGGGGAACCGTGGGAGTACGTGGTCGAGACGACGAGAAGAGAGTGTCGAGCATGGTGAGTCAATTCATGGAAACCAGCCGTACGCCGGTCGACACCGGCGAGCGCCCCGCTCAGGTGGCGGGCGCCGAAGTCGTGGTCAAGGGCCGCAATGTCGAAATCCCGGACCACTTCCGCGTTTATGTCTCGCAGAAGCTGGCCCGCCTGGAGCGATTGGACCGCTCCATTCGGCTCTTCGACGTCGAGCTCAAGCACGCGAACAACCGCCGGCAGCGAAAGTCCTGCCAGCAGATCGACATCACCGCGCACGGCCGTGGACCGGTGGTGCGCGGTGAGGCCCGCGCCGACAGTTTCTATGCCGCGTTCGAGGCCGCGATCGACCGCCTGGAGGGCCGGTTACGCCGCGGCAAAGACCGCCGCAACGTCTCCTACGGTGACAAGACCCCGGTCTCGGTGGCCGAGGCGACCGGGGCCACCGCGCTGGACCCGGCGTTTCTGGCCGCGGCGTTCAAGCGGGATGGCATCGCCGAGCCCGACCGGCGCGACGGGGCGGCCGAAGGCGATGGTTCCTTACTCGATGGCCACGACCACGAGCCGGGCCGGATCGTCCGCACCAAGGAGCACCCCGCCACGCCGATGTCGGTCGACGACGCGCTCTATGAGATGGAGCTGGTGGGCCACGACTTCTTTCTCTTCCATGACAAGGAGACCGACCAGCCCTCGGTGGTCTATCGGCGGCACGCTTATGACTACGGTCTGATCCGTTTAGTCTGACACCGTTTGTCGGGCCCCCCGAAACACTGCTCAGCCGCGGCAAAGCCGGGCTGTGCGGCGGTGTCGCCTACCATGGGTGACGCTCGTAATGGAAGAAGACTGAGTAGGGGACATAGCCGTGCTGTCCAAGTTGCTGCGTTTTGGTGAGGGCCGCATGGTCAAACGGCTCAGGAAGGTCGCCGACTATATCGACACCCTCTCCGGCGATGTGGAGAGTCTGACCGACGCCGAACTGCGGGCCAAAACCGACGAGTTCCGCGCGCGTCACGCCGACGGCGAATCCCTCGACGACCTGCTGCCCGAGGCGTTCGCGGTGGCTCGCGAGGCGGCCTGGCGGGTGCTGAGCCAGCGGCCGTTCCACGTCCAGCTGATGGGCGGTGCGGCCCTGCACTACGGCAACGTCGCGGAGATGAAGACCGGTGAGGGCAAGACCCTGACCTGTGTGCTGCCGGCCTACCTCAACGCCATCTCCGGCAAAGGCGTGCATGTCGTCACCGTCAACGACTATCTGGCCAAACGCGACAGCGAGTGGATGGGGCGGGTGCACCGCTTCCTGGGGCTGGAGGTCGGGGTGATCCTGTCCCAGATGACCCCCGACGAGCGGCGGGCCGCCTACAACGCCGACGTCACCTACGGCACCAACAACGAGTTCGGCTTCGACTACCTGCGCGACAACATGGCGCATTCGCTCGACCAGCTGGTGCAGCGCCCGCACAACTTCGCCATCGTCGACGAGGTCGACTCCATCCTGATCGACGAGGCCCGCACCCCGCTGATCATCTCCGGGCCCGCCGACGGCAGCTCCAACTGGTACACCGAGTTCGCCCGGATCGTGCCGCTGATGGAAAAGGACGTCCACTACGAAGTGGACCTGCGCAAGCGCACCATCGGGGTACATGAGCTCGGGGTGGAGTTCGTCGAGGACCAGCTCGGCATCGACAACCTCTACGAGGCGGCCAACTCGCCGCTGGTCAGCTACCTCAACAACGCCTTGAAGGCCAAGGAGCTGTTCAATCGCGACAAGGACTACATCGTCCGCAACGGCGAAGTTTTCATCGTCGACGAGTTCACCGGCCGGGTGCTGGTCGGGCGGCGCTACAACGAGGGCATGCACCAGGCCATCGAGGCCAAGGAGCGCGTCGAGATCAAGGCCGAGAACCAGACGCTGGCCACCATCACGCTGCAGAACTACTTCCGGCTCTACGACAAGCTCGCCGGGATGACCGGCACCGCCGAGACCGAAGCCGCCGAGCTGCACGAGATCTACAAGCTGGGCGTGGTGCCGATCCCGACGAACAAGCCGATGGCCCGGACCGACCAGATCGACCTCATCTACAAGACCGAAGAGGCCAAGTTCGCCGCGGTCGTCGACGACATCGCCGAACGCTACGAGAAGGGCCAGCCGGTGTTGATCGGCACCACCAGTGTGGAACGCTCGGAGTACCTGTCCAAGCAGCTGACCAAGCGGCGCATCCCGCACAATGTCCTCAACGCCAAGCAGCACGAGCGCGAGGCGCACATCATCGCCGAGGCCGGCCGGCGCGGGGCGATCACCGTGGCGACCAACATGGCCGGTCGCGGCACCGACATCGTACTCGGCGGCAACCCGGACTTTCTGGCCGACCAGAAGCTGCGCAGCCAGGGCCTGGACCCGGTCGAAACCCCCGAGGAGTACGAGGCCGCCTGGGACGACACGCTCACCGCGATCAAGGCGGAGGCGGCCGCCGAGGCCAAGGAAGTGATCGAGGCCGGCGGGCTCTACGTACTCGGCACCGAGCGGCACGAATCGCGACGTATCGACAACCAGCTGCGCGGCCGGTCCGGCCGGCAGGGCGACCCGGGGGAGTCGCGGTTCTACCTGTCGCTGGGGGACGAGCTGATGCGACGGTTCAACGGGGCGGCACTGGAATCCCTGCTGACCCGGCTGAACCTGCCCGACGATGTGCCCATCGAGGCGAAGATGGTCAACCGGGCGATCAAGAGCGCCCAGACCCAGGTCGAGCAGCAGAACTTCGAGATCCGCAAGAACGTCCTCAAGTACGACGAGGTGATGAACCAGCAGCGCAAGGTGATCTACGCCGAGCGCCGCCGCATCCTCGATGGCGAGAACCTGGCCGAGCAGGCCCACGACATGCTCGTCGACGTGATCACCGCCTACGTCAACGGCGCCACCAGTGAGGGCTACGCCGAGGACTGGGACCTCGAACAGCTGTGGACGGCGCTGAAGACGCTGTACCCGGTCGGCATCGACTACCACGAACTGCTGCACGCCGACGACGTCGGTGAGGCCGATGACCTGACCCGCGAGGAGCTGCTGGAGGCACTGCTCGCCGACGCCGAGAACGCCTACGCGGCGCGTGAGGCGCAGGTCGACGCCACCGCCGGTCCCGGGGCGATGCGGGAGCTGGAACGCGGCGTGCTGCTGTCCGTGCTGGACCGCAAATGGCGTGAGCACCTCTACGAGATGGACTACCTCAAGGAGGGCATCGGTCTGCGGGCGATGGCTCAGCGCGACCCGCTGGTGGAGTACCAGCGGGAGGGCTACGACATGTTCACCGGCATGCTCGAGGGGCTCAAAGAGGAGTCGGTCGGCTTCCTGTTCAACGTCGCCGTCGAGGCCGCGCCGGCACCGTCGGTGGCACCGGTGGACGCCCCCGAGGGACTGGCGGAATTCGGCTTGCGCGCCAAGGGAATCGACGGCGCCAACGGCGCCAACGGCGCCGACGGCGCGGCCGGGCTGACCTACTCCGGTCCCGACGAGGACGGCTCCGCGCAGGTGCGGCGCAACCGTGACCTGCAGCCGGCGGGAGCGAGTTCTCGCCGGGAGCGCCGCGAAGCGGCCCGCCGCGAAGGCAAGGGACCCAAGCCGCCTAAGACGCCGCGCAAGAGCTGAGGCCCGCCCTCAGCCGATGTGCAGGGCGACGATCTGCCAGGCCATGCCGACTCGGGTGCCGGGTCCGGCCCGGGCCACCCGCTCGATGCGGCAGGCCAGCGCATGGGTACGCCGGCCGCGCCGGTAGGTGCCGAACGCCTCGACGGCGGTGGCCGGGTCGGCGGGGCCGGCCGGTTGGACGCGCACCCGCTCCAAGGTCGCCGGCCCGCCGCGGGCCGCGGCCGCCCCGCGGCGCACCGACAGCACCGATTCGGCCAGCCCGGCGGCCAACAGCGGGTGCATATGCGCCGGTGGGCGCCGCCCATCGATGACCTCCAACACCCGGCGCAGCGCGGCGTCGGCGAACACGGCGGCTGACTGTAACGGCGCCGGCAGCCCGCCCCGTGCGGGCCGGTCCGGCCCCGGTCCCGCCGGATGGGCGCGGTGGGGCCGCGAGCACAGCGCCGATGCCCGCGGTGCGCCTCGGCGCGGCACCGCCGCGCGGGCTGGTGGTTCGTAGTCGGTCACCGGCACGACAGTGCAACGCACGGGCGGGGTGGGGTCGGTGGTCACGGCAGCTCTCCACGGTCGATCCGATCGGGGTCCTGCTGGAGAGTGGCAGGGGTCTGTCTGCGCGATCATTGCACAATCGCGGCGCGGCCGTATCCGCGTGCGCCGCGCGGCCGTATCGGTGTGCGCTTCGCGCGTGGGGCGGGCTACCGTGAGCGGCAGTACTTTTCTCGGGTTCGGGGCGCTGGCGGCGCCCGTTCGGATCGAGTCAGCAGGGAGGGCGGGCCGCATGGTGAACCGGTTGTCGGCGACGGATGCGTCCTTCTACCGCCTGGACAACACCACCACGCCGATGTACGTGCAGTCGCTGTACATCCTGCGTAACCCGCGTGGCGGACTGGGCTACGAGAAGTTGCTGGCGACCGTCGAGCAACGGCTGCCCCAGACCCCGCGTTACCGGCAGAAGATCCGCGAAGTCACGATGAGTCTGGCCCGCCCGGTGTGGGTGGACGACCACGAGTTCGACATCACCTATCACGTGCGCCATCTCGCGGTGCCGTCACCCGGCAGTGACCGGCAGTTGCACGAGCTGATCGCCTATCTCAGCCAGCAGCCGCTGGACCGGTTCCGGCCGCTGTGGGAGATGTACCTGATCGAGGGGCTGGCCGGCAACCGGATCGCGCTGTACATCAAGTCGCATCAGACGCTGGTCAACGGGATGGCGGCGCCGGCCCTCGGCCACGTCCTGGTCGACCGGACGCAGCGGCCACCGCCGTTCGACGAGGACATCTGGGTTCCGCGGCGCGAGCCCGGCGCCGTCGAACTGGTCCTCGGCGCGGTCGGGGATTGGGTGGCGGCGCCGCGCACGCAGCTGCAGGCGGTGGGATCGACCGCCGGCAGCCCGCTGACCTGGTTGGGCCGCAAGGCTTTCGACACGGCGCGGGCGATCGCGCGCGGCACGGCGCCGCACAGTCCGCTCAACACTCAGGTGTCGCAGAACCGACTGTTCACGGTGGCGAAGGGCGCGCTGGAGGACTATCGCACGGTGCGGGCTCGCTATGACTGCGCCATCAACGACGTTGTGCTCGCCGTGATCACCGGGGCGCTGCGTAACTGGCTGCTGTCCCGCGGCGAGCCGGTCGGCTCGACCCGGACGGTGCGCGCCATGGCGCCGCTGTCGGTCTACCCCGACCACGAATACGACACCGCGGGGCAGCCCATCGGTGCGGTCACCCCGTTCCTGGTGGATCTGCCGGTCGGAGAACCCAATCCGGTGGTGCGGCTCTCCCAGATCGCCTACGCCACCGAATCCCACCCCACCTCGACCGGATTGGTCGACGCCCGCACCATCCTGACCGTGTCGGGGTTCGCCCCGCCGACGCTGCACGCGATGGGTGTGCGGGTCGCGACCGCCTTCGCCGGGTTCTCCGGGCGGGTGTTCAATCTGTTGATCACCAATGCCCCCGGTGCGCAGCGCCAGCTCTACGTCTGCGGTGCCAAACTGCTCGAGACCTACAGCGTGCCACCGCTGTTGCCCAACAAGGCGTTTACCATCGGGGTCACCTCCTACAACGGCACGCTGTACTACGGGGTCAACGCCGACCGCAAGTCCATGAGCGACGTGGGGCTGGTCTCGGCGCTGTTGGACGAAGCCCTCGCTGAGCTGCTGGAGGCGGCCACGTGAGCGGTGAGCTCGCCGAGCGCCGGATCGCCGACGACGTCTACGAAGCCGAGTTGCAGCGCCTGCAAATCGAATTCGTCAAACTGCAGGAATGGGCGCGGGCTACCGGCGCCCGGATCGTGGTGCTCTTCGAGGGCCGCGACGCGGCCGGCAAAGGCGGTGCCATCAAACGCATCACCGAGAGCCTGAGTCCGCGCGTGGTGCACGTGGCGGCACTTCCGGCGCCCACTGAACGCGAACGTGGGCAGTGGTACTTCCAGCGCTACGTCGCAGCGTTGCCGGCCCGCGGCGAGGTGACGCTTTTCGACCGGTCCTGGTACAACCGCGCCGGCGTGGAGAAGGTGATGGGATTCTGCACGCCGGACGAGCACGCGCAGTTCCTGGCGCAGGCCCCGGTTTTCGAGCAGCTGTTGATCGACGACGGAATCCTGTTGCGCAAGTACTGGTTCTCGGTCTCGCAACGCGAGCAGCTGCGCCGGTTCCGCAAGCGGCGCAACGATCCGCTGCGGCGCTGGAAGCTGTCTCCCATGGACCTCGAGGCGGTGAACCGCTGGGAGGACTATTCCCGGGCCCGCGACGAGATGATGGCGCACACCGACGTCGCGGCGAGCCCGTGGTATGTGGTCGAGGCGGAGATCAAGAAGCACGCGCGGCTGAACATGATGGCGCACCTGCTGTCGACGATTCCCTACTCCGAGGTAGCGCTTCCGCCGCTGGAGTTGCCGGACCGGCCGGTCGTCACCGGTGACTATCAGCGCCCGGACCGCGGGAGCTACCACTACGTACCCGACTACGCCGCCACTCTGGTGAGCGAGGCGTGAGCAGCCATCCCGGCGACCCGTGCCTGATGGCCGCGACCCGCTTCGCCCAGGGCCACCTCGGCCAGTTCCTCGTCGTCGCCGTGCGCGTAGGACTCCCGCAGCGCCGGCGTCACGGCGAACGCGGTCCCGCTGACCGGCCGCAGTGAACCGTCGGCGACCAACTGGGTCAGCATGGCCAGCGTCGCCGGGATGTAAACCCGCATGAGCTCAGACCCTAGCCGCGATCGCGAGCGCGGCGAAGCCGGGCGAAGCGGGTCGCGGCCATCAAATCAGCCGCGATCGCGAGCGCGGCGAAGCCGGGCGAAGCGGGTCGCGGCCATCAGGCACGGGTCGCCGGGATGGCTGCTCACGCCTCGCTCACCAGAGTGGCGACGA
>NZ_LZJK01000055.1 GCF_001667945.1 Mycolicibacter sinensis
GATTCGGCGCTGAGCGGGGCCTGGCGTGACGCCGCCGGGCGGTTCGGGGCGCAGCAGACCGCGGCGGTGATCGCGGGTCTGGTACTGGTGGCGGCGATCCTACTGGCGGTGCTGCGATCGGCGCTGACCTACGGCAACCTGGTGTTGTCCCGCAGCTCCGGGGCGGCCGGCGACGTGTTGGAGTTGAGCTACGGACTGCTGCGCGTGCGGCAGCACAGCTACGACATGCGCCGGCTGCGCGGTGGAACGCTGCGACGGCCGCTGTTGGTGCGGCTGTTCGGCGGCGCGCGGTTGGACGCGGCCATGACCGGTGTCACCGGGGCAGGTGAATCCTCGGTCCTGTTGCCGCCGTGCCCGCGAGCCACCGCCGAGCAGGTGCTGGCCGGGCTGGTCGCCGACCCCGTCGTGGTCACCGGCCCGCTGCGCCGGCACGGCCCGGCGGCGGCCCGCCGACGCTGGACCCGCGCGATGATGCTGCCGGTGGCGGGTGGGGCGGTGCTGGCGGCGGTCGACGGTGTGCCGCTGTGGTACTGGCCGGTCTGGGCGGCGCTGACGGTATGCGCGGCGCTGCTGGCCGCCGATCGGGCGCGTGCGCTCGGGCATCGCGTTGACCCGCAATGGCTTTCGGCCCGCACCGGTAGTTGGGAACAGCGCCGCTACTGTATCGCCACCGCGGGCATCATCGGCTGGACGGTGCGCCAGAGCTGGTTTCAGCGCCGTGTCGGAGTCGCCACCCTGATCGCGGCGACCGCCGCCGGTGTCAAGGCCTACCGGGTGATCGACGTGCCGGAGGAGTGGGCGTGGTCGGTGGCCGCGACCGCTTCTCCATGGGTGGCACACAGCAAGTGGGCGCGATAGCCCCGTGATTTGCAACCGACGGGCGCGGCGGCTCCCGCTGGACGAAGATGCCCCCTTGCGGAAACTTAGAACTATCTTGTAAATTATTTTCCACGTAAATTCTTCGCGGTGGCCGACGGATAAGAGCCCGTTTTTTGCGTGGTGGAGGGCATGCGGGGCCTGCCGGGGGCTGGAGGCTGCTCCATCGGTGCTTTTCGTGGGCGCGTAGCTAAAACGAGAAGTGCTTAGAGGACGTTTTCGGCTCGCGGAGCTCCGGTCAAATTCGGTGCCGATTTCGCGAATTCGCGATCACTGAACCTAACTTCGTTTACGCTGCGTTGCTTAAGGGAAGCTGAGCGATTTTTGTGGGAAGGGATGCGGGGATGATGGCTGGTCGGCGTGAAGAGGGCAAGAGTCGGATGCGGTCGCGTCGGGGCAAGCGCACGGTGGGTGCCGCCACCACGGTGGGGGCGTTTTTGGCGTTCGGGATGGCGCCCTTGGCGGCGGCGCCGGTGGCCAACGCCGATTTCGAGGACTTC
>NZ_LZJK01000056.1 GCF_001667945.1 Mycolicibacter sinensis
CGTCCAGGTGCCCTCCGGGGCCGGCGGGGCCCACCAGGGTGCCGGCTCGGGGGCCGGCGGCGGAGCCATCGGGTTGTCCATGGCGACGGTCTGGCCGTTGACGTCCGGGTTGTCGATGGGAGCGTCAGCCGGGGTCGCGGGAACCTCCCGCGGGCTCGCGCCGGACAGGCCGCGGCCGCAGACCGGCCACGCACCGCGTCCCTGGGTCGCCAGCACGTGCTCGGCGATCGCGATCTGCTGCTCCCGGCTGGCCAGGTGCGCCGACGGGGCGTACTTGCCGCCGCCGTGCGCGCTCCAGGTGCTCGGGGCGAACTGTAGGCCGCCCTGGTAGCCGTTGCCGGTGTTGATGCCCCAGTTGTTACCGGATTCGCAGCGGGCGACGCTGTCCCATTCGTCATCGGTGGCTGCGGCGGCGTGCCCGGCGAGGGCAAGGCTGCCGCCACCGATCACGGCTCCGGTGAAGGCGATTTTGGCGATGTTGACGTTTGACTGGGTGGGCTTGCGATGCCGTCCACTCATACGGTGGTGAATTCCTCTCTGTCTACGCCTGCGAGGTCAGCGTCGGGTTCGGGCTGGAGAAGACTGCCCGGCCTTGGCGCACCGCGGTGCGTCCTACGGCTTCGCCCCAAGGGGCCGAGGGTGGCCCCAGGTCCGCTCGCGGCGGACCGGTCGGGTCCCCCGCCTCCATCCATCAGGTATTCGTTGGTGTTCCTCGCCCGTTGGATGGAGTTCGGCGCTACGGGAGGGGAAAGGTGGATCGACCGGAAGGTTTTCGATGCACCCGGAGATGTACCGTAACCGGTCTTACCGGCATCGTCACGCTAAGGCGCGCGGGGTGTTTTCTCTGCCGGTTCTTCTCAAAACACCAGGAAACGCCAGCGTTTGCGCAGGTCAAAGCGCTATGTATCAAGCCGTTGTCGGTCCGTGATCAATTCGTTATGTGACGTAGATCATGCTATCCGCCGGCGAACGGGGGCAGTACGTCGATGGTCTCGCCGGGCTTTAGCGCCGCCGCGTGGTCGCGCACCGCGACCCCGTCCCGGAGGTAGGAGCAGCGATCCAGCACCGTCGCCAGCCGCTCATTTCCGCCCGCGAGCGTCTCGGCCAGCTCGGCCACGCCGGCCCCGGAGGGCACCTGGACGATTTCCGATTCGACGCCGGCGGCCGCTCGCGCCGCGGCGAAGTAGCGGACGGTCACCGCAACGACGGTGCTGCTGTCGGTCTGCTGCGTCATGGGTCAACCACCTATCGCGCTCATCGGCCGGTCCGGCTGGATGAAATCCGGATTGTTGATGCCGTGGCCGGCCTTCTTCGTCCACATCGCGGCACGCCATGCGTGCTCGATGGCGTCATCGTCAGAGCCGTTGCGAAGCAGGGCCCGCAGATCGGACTCCTCGGCGGCGAACAGGCAGTTGCGGATCTGGCCGTCGGCGGTGAGCCGGGTCCGGTCGCAGTCACCGCAGAACGGGCGCGACACCGAGGCGATGATCCCAAACGTTCCGGCCGGGTGGTCCGGGCCCTCATCCACCAGCCACACTTCGGCCGGTGCGGAGCCCCGTGGCTTCGGATCGGGCCGCAGGGCGAACTGCGCCTGCACCATCTCCAAGAGTTGCTCGACACCGAGCCCGGCGTGGCGGTTCCAATTGTGGTCGGCGTCCAGCGGCATCATCTCGATAACCCGCAACTGGTAGCCGTGCTGCAGGCAGAAGCGCAGCAGGTTGATGATGTCCTCGCCGGCGACCTTGGGCGCGAGCACGGCGTTGACCTTGATCGGCTTCATCCCGGCCCGCGCGGCGGCGTCGAGACCGTCGAGTACGTCGGGCAGCCGGTCCCGCCGGGTGATCTCGGCGAAGTGGGCACGGTCGACGGTGTCCAGCGACACGTTGATCCGATCCAGCCCGGCGGCCACCAGGGCACCGGCTCGCCGTGCGAGCCCCAGGCCGTTGGTGGTCAGCGCGATCTCGGGACGCGGCCGCAGGCTCGCCGCGGCGGCCACCACGTCCTCGAGATGGCGGGCCAGCAACGGCTCGCCGCCGGTGAACCGGATGTCGGTGATGCCCAGCCGGGTGACGCCGATACGCATCAGCCGGATCAGCTCGTCGTCCTGCAGGAGGTGCTGGCCGGGAAGCCAGTCCAGGCCTTCGGCCGGCATGCAGTAGGTGCAGCGCAGGTTGCAGCGGTCGGTCAGGGATATCCGCAGATCGGTGTGCACCCGGCCGAACGTGTCGACCAGCGGCCCGGAGGTCGGCATCTGTTCGGCGATGGCTCGCTGCACGGCTTCGTCGAAGGCCTGCCGGGCGGCGTTCTTGTCGTCCGCGCCGGCAGCGTCCACCTGCGGTGGTGGTGTCTGCAGACCCCGTTGCCTCAACGTCATATGCGTGTCCGATTCGGTCGGCCGGCAAGCGCCCGGATCAGGTTCAACGTCCGGTGCATATCTTCTCCAGCGGCGCCACCAGCTTACCGAGGAAACCGGGGTGCTCCGCGGGCCGCCTTCCGAGTAGGATCAGCTCTTGACGCGTCCTGCGCAGGCGGGACGCTTCATTTATGTCCCTCAGGTACGTGATCAGTAAGACAGCAGGTGAGACCAGTGCCGACCGGCAAGGTGAAGTGGTACGACGCCGCGAAGGGCTTCGGCTTCTTGTCCCAAGAGGAAGGTGAGGACGTCTATGTCCGCGCCTCGGCTCTGCCGGACGGTGTGGAGGGTCTCAAGGCGGGTCAGCGGGTGGAATTCGGGGTGGCCGCCGGCCGTCGTGGACCTCAGGCGCTGACGCTCAAGCTGATCGACCCGCCGCCGAGCCTGTCCCGCACCCGTCGCGAGGCGGCTCCCGCCGAGCACCGGCACAGCCCCGACGAGCTGCACGGCATGGTCGAAGACATGATCACCCTGCTGGAAGGCACGGTGCAGCCGGAGCTGCGTAAGGGGCGGTACCCGGACCGCAAGACCGCCCGTCGGGTGTCCGAGGTGGTCAAGGCCGTGGCCCGCGAGCTCGACGCCTAAGTCCGCGCCGCGCAAGGTGTAGTGGCCGGCCCGTTTGGGGAACACCGGTTGGTAGTCGCTCAACGAGCGCTGTCGAACCGGGAGGTGCCCGATGGCACAACAGGTAGGCGTCACCGAGGAACAAGCCAGGGCTGTCGCGGAGGAATCCCGCGAAAGTGGTTGGGATAAGCCGTCCTTCGCCAAGGGACTGTTTTTGGGGCGGTTCCCGCTTGAGTTGATTCACCCGTTTCCCAGGCCCTCGGAGACCGACGCCGCCCGCAGCGAGGACTTTCTGGGCCGGCTGCGGGAGTTTCTCGAAACCCTCGACGGCACCGTCATCGAGCGTGACGGGCAGATCCCCGATGCTTACGTCAAAGGGCTGGCCGAGCTCGGCTGTTTCGGGCTGAAGATTCCCGCCGAGTACGGCGGTCTGAGTATGTCGCAGGTCGCCTACAACCGGGCGCTGATGATGGTGTCCAGCGTGCATCCCAGCCTGGGGGCGTTGCTGAGCGCCCATCAGTCGATCGGGGTGCCCGAACCGCTCAAACTGGCCGGCACCGAGGAGCAGAAGAAGAAGTTCCTGCCGCGGTGCGCGGCCGGGGCGGTGTCGGCGTTCCTGCTGACCGAGCCGGACGTGGGCTCTGATCCGGCGCGGCTGGCCGCGACCGCGACACCGATCGAGGACGGTGCCGCCTACGAACTGGACGGGGTGAAACTCTGGACTACCAACGGCGTTATCGCTGAGCTACTGGTGGTGATGGCCCGGGTGCCCAAAGACCAGGGGCGCAGGGGAGGCATCAGCGCCTTTGTCGTGGAAGCCGATTCGCCCGGCATCACCGTCGAGCGCCGCAACACGTTCATGGGGTTGCGCGGTATCGAGAACGGCGTGACCCGGCTGCACCGGGTCCGGGTGCCCGCCGAGAATCTGGTCGGGCGTGAGGGGGACGGCCTGAAGATCGCACTGACCACCCTCAACGGCGGACGGTTGGCCATCCCCGCCATGGCGACCGGATCGGCGAAGTGGGCGCTGAAGATCGCCCGGGAGTGGTCGCGTGAGCGGGTCCAGTGGGGCAAACCGGTCGGCGAGCACGAGGCCGTGGCCACCAAGATCGCGTTCATCGCCGCCACCGGTTACGCGCTGGAGTCGGTGCTGGAGCTCTCCGGTCAGATGGCCGACGAAGGCCGCAACGACATCCGGATCGAGGCGGCGCTGGCCAAATTGTGGTCCAGTGAAATGGCCTGCGTCATCGCCGACGAGTTGCTACAGATCCGCGGCGGCCGCGGTTATGAGACCGCGGAGTCGCTTGCCGCCCGCGGGGAGCGGGCGGTCGCGGTGGAACAGCTGGTGCGCGACCTGCGGATCAACCGCATCTTCGAGGGATCCAGCGAGATCATGCGGCTGCTGATCGCGCGCGAAGCCGTCGATCCACACCTGAGCGCCGTCGGTGATCTCGCCAACCCCAAGGCGAGTCTGCGGCAAAAGGCGAAATCGGCTGCCGGGGCCAGCGGTTTCTACTCAAAGTGGTTGCCGCAACTGGTCTTCGGTGACGGTCAACGCCCCGGCGGGTACCGAGAGTTCGGCCGGCTGGCGCCGCATCTGCGCTTTGTCGAACGGCACTCCCGCAAGCTGGCGCGCAACACCTTCTACGGCATGGCGCGCTGGCAGGCCGGACTGGAGAAAAAACAGGGATTCCTGGGTCGCGTCGTCGATATCGGCGCCGAGCTGTTCGCGATGGCGGCGGCATGCGTGCGCGCGGAGGCGCAGCGGGTGGCTGACCCGCGTGAAGGGCAGCAGGCCTATCAGCTCGCCGATGCATTCTGTCAGCAGTCGCGGCTGCGGGTCGAGGCGCTGTTCGCCGCGTTGTGGACCAACACCGACCGCAGCGATGTTCGGTTGGCCCACGCGGTGCTCGAGGACCGCTACACCTGGCTGGAGGCCGGCATCCTCGATCCGTCCGAGGGCACCGGACCGTGGATCGCGCACTGGGAGCCGGGCCCCTCCACCGAAACCGACCTGGCCCGACGTTCCGGGGCCGCCTCCAGCGCACACCGAAGCTGAGATCGGCGCTGCACGACTGTGGCACGCTGGTAATCATGGCCAGCTACCTCGCCGGTGGTGACTACGAACGCGACACCGACTACATCACCACCCGGATCACCGCCGATGGCCGCGACGGGTATCCCGTCGAGCCCGGCCGGTACCGGCTGATCGTCGCGCGGGCCTGTCCGTGGGCCAACCGCACCATCATCGTGCGGCGGCTGCTCGGACTGGAAAACGTTCTCTCCATTGGGTTTTGCGGCCCTACTCACGATCAGCGCAGCTGGACCTTCGATCTGGACCCCGGCGGCGTCGATCCGGTGTTGAAGATCCCGCGGCTGCAAGACGCCTACTTCAAACGGTTCCCCGACTATCCCAAAGGCATCACCGTGCCCGCGATCGTCGACGTGCCCACCGGTGCGGTGGTCACCAACGACTTCGCCCAGATCACCCTGGACTTCTCCACCGAATGGGCGGCCTATCACCGCGACGGCGCCCCGCAGCTGTATCCCGAACCGCTACGCGCCGAGATCGACGAGGTGGGTAAAAGGATCTACACCGAGATCAACAATGGGGTTTACCGGTGCGGCTTCGCCGGCAGTCAGGACGCCTACAGCGCCGCCTACGACCGGTTGTTCAGCGCGCTGGACTGGGTCAGTGATCGTCTGACGCACCAGCGCTACCTGGTGGGCGACACCATCACCGAGGCTGACGTGCGGCTGTTCACCACCTTGGCCCGCTTCGACGCGGTCTATCACGGGCATTTCAAGTGCAACCGGCAGAAGCTGTCTGAGCTGCCGGTGCTGTGGGCTTATGCCCGCGACCTGTTCCAGACGCCCGGGTTCGGCGACACCATCGACTTCGTCCAGATCAAGCGGCACTACTACATCGTGCACGCCGACATCAATCCATCCGGGATCGTTCCCGACGGGCCGGATCTGTCGAATTGGCTATCACCGCACGGCCGGGAAACGTTGGGCGGCAGGCCATTCGGTGACGGCACCCCGCCGGGCCCGGTGCCGGAGCCCGAGCGGGTGACCGCCGGGCACGGAGCTCAACCGGCAGCGGTCTGACGGCTCCACTGCAGGCCCAGCGCCCATTCGGCGTGCGGCACGGCGAATTTCTCGCCGGTGTCCCGGTCGACGACCAGGGTGAGCAGCTGCACCACCAGACCACGCAGGGGCCCGCGCTGCGGGTCGACGGTGGGGACGGTGACCGCCAGGGTGCTGCCCGGCGAATACAACTTGGCGGTGGCTTCGGCCGGATCGTCGTAGAGCCGCAGTAGCCGCCACGGCGCCCGGCCGATGGCGCTGTCCACCGACAGCTGGACCGGATGGCGCGCGTCGACCGTCAGCGTGCCCCGCGCCTCGGTGAGCACGCACTCGTTGAGGTCGAGCACATCGCAGTACATGTAGGGCCCGGCGTGGGTGAGGCGCCCCTTGGAGTAGGCACTGATCTGCGGCGGAGTCGGCTCGTCGCCGCGGGTGAACCACCAGGTCCCGATTCCGGCGAGCGCCGCCGCCATCACCACCAGCACCGTTACCAGCACGGCCGTCGAGCGTTTCACCTGGTCATCACCCCTGTCTGATCGCGGCGGGCGCCGTCCTGCTCGATCCGTACCGGACGGTTGCCACCCAGGCCGGGGATCAGCGAGTCGCCGTGGAAGGAAAGGATGGTCTGGGCCAGCCCCGGGATCAGCAGCGCGGTGATCGCGGTGAAGCCCACCCACAGGTCGGTGTATACCAAGACCCCCAGTGCACCGCCGAGCACCCAGGCCAGCTGCAGGGTGGACTCGGTGCGGCCGAACGCCGACGCCCGGGACTCCTCGGGCAGGTCGTCCTGCAGCGCGGCGTCCAGCGACGCCTTCGCGACCGCGCTGGCAGCGGAGGTGACCAGGGCGGCGATCGCTGCCATCACCAGGGTTCCGGCCACCGCCGCCGCCAGCGCGACGGCGGTCACTGCCATGGTGCAGCGCACCACCAACACCGCGGGCCGGCCCAGTTGCAGCCGGGCGCTGGTGAAGTTGCCCGCGAAGTTCCCCGCCCCGGCGGCGGCGCCGATCAGCCCGAGAATGCCCAGCTGCACCCAGCCGTTGGCGTCGTGCTGCTTGGCCACGAACGCGGGGTAGAGAAACAGAAAGCCGACCATGGCCTTGATGGTGCAGTTGCCCCACACCGCGGCGATGATGTTGCGGCCCAGCGGTTGACGCAGCGGTTGGCTCAGCGCCCCGCCGGCCCGCTTGACCTGTTCGGGCCAGCTGCGGCGAGGTTCGTCGAAGCGATAACTCAGGGTGGTCGGGACTTCACCGGCGGTCACCTCCACCCACCGCGGGATCCGCATCGCCAGGCCCGCCCCCGCCACCGAGACCGCGACGACCACGAACAGCGCCCCCGGCTGCGCCAGCAGCCGGGTGAACACGTATTCGGTGCCCGCGGCAACGCCGCCGCCCACGATCGTCCCGCCGAGCAGACCGAACATCGTCAAGCGGGAATTGACCCGCACCAGATCGATCGACGGCGGCATCACCCGCGGCGTCACCGCGCTGCGCAGCACCGTGAACGACTTCGACAGCACCATCATGGCCAGCGCGCACGGGTAGAGCACCCAGGAGCCGAAGGTGCCGGCGGCGCCGTCGTAGTTGGCGATCAGCACGAGCGCCAGCACGGTGCGCAGCGCGAACGACAAGGCCAGCGCCGCGCGCCGGCCGTGCTGGATGCGGTCCAGCGCGGGACCGATCAGCGGCGCGACCACCGCGAAGGGCGCGATCGTCACCAGCAGGTACAGCGCCACCCGGCCCTTGCTCTCCCCGCTGGCCGCAGCGAAGAACAGCGTGTTCGCCAGCGCCACGGCCATCGCCGCGTCCACCGCGAAGTTGGCCACCACCGGCCAGGTCAGCGCGGTCAGCCCGGATTTGTCGGCACCGTCGGCCGTGGCGGCCCGCTGCACCAGCCCATACATCCGGTAGCCCATTTCCCGGCTGCGGGCCGCAGCCGCCCGGGTCACGGTGACGCGGTCACCGCTGCCCGCGTCGCCCGGCGGGCTGTGCCGCCGGGGTGCTTCAGTGTGTTCGCGCAGCGGCGGCAGGTAGCGGTTGGCACTGGGCATCGGCTTGCGATGGCGCTGCTCGCCGGGGCCGTTGCTGGGGTAATTGGCCATGCCGGGGTGCTCGCCGGGCGAGCCGTTGCGGGGCCCGCGGCGCCGGCCCGGGTCGGGGAGATCACGCCGCCGTACAGACACGACTCAATTCTTCCCTATCACCGTCGCCCCGCCGTGCAGGCCGCGTTCGTGCCTGCGTGTGGCTGAGCGGACCGCGCTGCGGCAGTATTAGGGACGTCATTGAAGGGAAGGGACCCGCGTGATGCGACCCAGCGCAGAATCACAGACCGCGACCGTCGCGGTGCCCGCGGTGCTGGCCGCGGCCGTCGAGCAGGCCCGGGCGGCCGTCGCCGAGTTCAGCGGCGCCGACACCGTCGGTGAACACCTGGGCGTCGACTATGAGGACGCGACCGCCGCCACCCACCGGTTCGCCGCGCTGCTGCCCGGCTATCAGGGCTGGCAGTGGGCGGTCGTCGTCGCCGCCATCCCAGGTGCTGCGCACTCCACAATCAGCGAGGTGGTGTTGGTTCCGGGACCCACGGCGTTGTTGGCGCCGGAATGGGTGCCATGGGATCAGCGGATCCGTCCTGGCGACCTGGGACCGGGGGATCTGCTGGCGCCGCCGGCTGACGATCCGCGACTGGTTCCGGGCTACACCTCGACCGGCGACCCGGAGCTGGACGAGGTGGCCGGCGAGATCGGTCTGGGCCGGCGCTGGCTGATGAGCCCACTGGGCCGCGCCGAGGCGGCGCAGCGCTGGCATGACGGCGAGTACGGCCCGGATTCGGCGATGGCGCGGTCGACCAAGCGGGTCTGTCGTGACTGCGGCTTCTATCTGCCGCTGGCCGGCGCGCTCGGCACGGCGTTCGGGGCGTGCGGCAACGAGATGTCGGCAGACGGTCGGGTGGTCGACGCGGAGTACGGCTGCGGCGCCCACAGTGACACCCCGGCACCGGCGGGCACTGGTTCCCCGGCCTACGACCCCTACGACGACGGGGTGCTCGAGATCGTCGAAAGCGATGCCGCCACCGAGATCAGCACTGCCGAACCGGCTGAGGCGCCGGCCGAGCCGGTTGAGGCGGTGGCCGAGCCGGCCACGGTCGCCCCGGCCGAGACCGAACCGCTCGAACCAGAAGCCGACACCGGTGCTGCCGCCACGGAAACGCCTGCCGAACCCCCGGCCGAACCGGGGGAGCCGGGCACTCCTTAGCCGAAGTTGAAGAGGTACTCGCCCGGGAGCACCACGACCATGTTGAAGACGGTGTTGATCACCAGCCCGGGCAGCCCGAGCACATAGTTGATGATGTCCTGCGGGATGGTGACCGCCTCACTGAAGGCCATCCCGAAGTCGAGGTTGACCAGGCTGGTGACCACGTTCGAGACGTCATTGAACAACGTCCCGGGCAGGCTGAACAGACTATTGAAAAACCCTTGGGCCGCAGCCAGTTCCGCGTTGAACAGCCCGGCGATGTCGAACGCATCGGCCGGGCCGGGGGTGTCGTCGGAGGCCGCGAGGTCGGCGATGATGCCGTCGATGCCGTCGATCAACGCGCTGCCGGTCAACGCCACCTCGGTCGACACCTGGGCGGACGCCTCGGTGACCGCGTGCGTGCTGACCTCGGGTGCGGCCACCGGAGCCAACCCGGCGGCCAGCAGTACTGCCGTCGCTGCGATGCCGCTCAGCATGCCCGGGCCGGATTGCGTTGTTTCCATGGCTCCCTCCCACTTTCGACGCTGGGATACTACTCCACTTGCGGTGCGGGTCAGCGGTGTTCGGCGGCGGCCTTGATCCGCTCCAGCGAGGCCTTCATGCCGGCAACCAACTCCTGCTCGAAGCTCTCGACCCCGCCCATGAACTTGTTCGTCAAAAACGTGGAGACCGAGGTGATTCCGTCGTCGGCGCGGCGGCTCTCGGTGACCCGGGTGCCGTCGGCGGTCGGCTCAAGTTCGTAGCTCCACACGCTGTGGTTCTCGGTGACCCGGAAGGCCAGCTTGCGATCCGGGACGAATTCGGTGATGACCGAGGTGGTCGGCCAGAACAACCGGCCGCGCCGGTTGACGTTGATGGTGCGGGTGCCCGGGCGTAGCGCACCGAGCGGTTTCATCCACCGGCACTGCGGACTCCACTCCGGCATCCGCCGAAAGTCGGAGATCAGGTTCCATACCTCGGTGACCGGTGCCTTGATGTCGATCTCTGCCTTCAACAGCGGGGCTGCCATGTCATTCCTCCTTGATCGGCCGCAACTCTATTCGTGTTCCAGTCCGGATTGGGCGCCGCGCGCACCGCGGCGCGCCGCTTCGCGCTGCACCAGAAAGATCGTGGTGCCCAGGACGCCGACCCCCAGCCCGGCCACGCTCACCGGCCGCCACGACTCCAGGCCCGGTATCGCGAACGCGGCGATGGTCGCGCAGCAGAAGCCGGCGGCCCCGGCACCGATCACCGGCCAGACCCGCAGCAGCGCGGCCGGCAGCGGTGGCGGCTCGGGGGCGGTCTCAGGCGGCAGCTCGGGGGGCATCGCCGTTGACGTTAGCGCCTCGCCGGTAATGTCGCGGCAGTGGCCAGGGTCATCGACGTCGTCGACATCACCGACCCCGCCGATTCCCGGCTGGACGATTTCCGCGATCTGAACAGCATCGATCGCCGCCCGGACCTGCCCACCGGCAAGGGGCTGGTGATCGCCGAAGGGGTGCTGGTGGTGCAACGGATGCTCGCCTCGCGCTTCACGCCCCGCGCGTTGCTGGGCACCGACCGCCGCCTCACCGAGCTGGGCGACGATCTGACCGGATGCGATGCTCCCTACTTCCGGGTGTCGGCCGAGGTGATGGCCGAGGTGGTCGGCTTTCATCTCAACCGCGGCGTGCTGGCCGCCGCGTCGCGGGTGTCCGAGCCCACGGTGGCCGACCTGGTCACCGGTGCCCGCACCATCGCGGTGCTCGAGGGTGTCAACGATCACGAGAACCTGGGATCGATCTTCCGCAATGGCGCCGGTCTGGGCGTCGATGCGGTGGTGTTCGGCCCCGGCTGCGCTGACCCGCTCTACCGCCGCGCGGTGCGCGTGTCGATGGGGCACGCCCTGCTGGTGCCGTTCGCCCGTTCGGCGGACTGGCCGAAGGATCTGGCGATGCTGCGCGAGCGCGGGTTTCGGCTGCTCGCCATGACTCCGGACCCGCGGGCCGACGCGCTGTCCACGGCCATGGCGAAGGTGCGCGGTGAGCCGGTGGCCGTGCTGGTCGGAGCGGAGGGGCCGGGCCTGTCGGAGAAGGCCATGCGTGCCAGTGACATGCGGGTGCGCATCCCGATGTCGCGGGGCACCGACTCGCTCAACGTCGCGACGGCGGCCGCGCTGGCCTTCTACGAGCGCACTAGGCTGCCGGAATGAGTCCGACCCAAACCACGCCGTGGGCAACGGGTTTGACTGTGGCGGCGTTCGTCGCGGCGGTGTCCGGGACCGCGATCGCGGTGCTGAGCCTGGGATTGATCCGGGTGCACCCCGCGGTGGCGGTCGTTCTCAACCTGATCGCGGTGGGCGGGCTGGCGCCCACGGTGTGGGGCTGGCGGCGCACCCCGGTGCTGCGATGGTTGGCGCTGGGCGCCGGACTCGGCGTGGCGGGGGCGTGGCTGGTGCTTGTGGTGCTGACGGTCAGCGGTTAAGGCGCTTCGGTTCGCCAGCGCAGCGCTTCCAACGCTACGGCCACCCGGACGCTAGAGACCTCGAGTGGTTGCGGTAGCAGTTCATTTGCCCGGGCAAGTCTGCGCGACAGGGTGTTTCGATGGGTGAACAGCCGGGTGGCGGTCCGCGAGGCGTTGCACTGTTCGTGGATGAATGTCAGGACGGTCCGCTGCAGTTCGGCGTCGGCGGACTTGAATTCCCCGAGCGTGTGGTCGATGAAGCGATCGGCCCGCTCGGCATCTGAGGTGATCAGCGCGATCAGCTCGACGTCGGCGAAAGAGGCGACCCGTCGCGCGGAGCCGAACTGGGTCATCATCTGCTGGGTTCTGACGGCGTCGTGATGGCTGCGCCGGAAGCCGTCGATCCCCGCCGCCGTCGGCCCTATCGCGACTTGCACCGGGGCGAGTGGAGCGATGGCGGTGGCGATAGCGGCCAGGTCCGGACCGGCTGCGCCGGCAAACCACACCCACCGAGCGGTGTCGTCGGCCGGCACCGACAGGGACCGGTGCCGCGCCAGGGCGTGCAGCACAGCTTCGGTGGCGCGGCCGAAACCTGCCGGGTCGACCGTCGATTCGTCGGTCCAGATCACGGCCGCGGTGTGGCTTTGCTCAAGTCGGTAGCCGAGCCTGGCCTCGGCCTGCTGCACATCGAGCGGCGCCTCGTCGAGGATCTCGGTGACGATCTCGCGGCGTTCGGCCTGTCTACCGCGCGCGGCGGCGTTCTGCTCGATCTGGACCTGGCGGCAGGTCTCGGCCACAGTCACGTCGGTGAACGACGTGATCGAGCGTGCTGAGACATCGAGAAGCTCGCGCAATTCATCAGGGTCAGTCGTCAACCCCAGCGCCGTGCGCATCCAGGTTCGCCACGTCACGGCCTGGCCGATCCGGGACGCCTCCACGATCGCGCGTTCGTCCATGCCGCGACGGATCGCGCGGCGGATGAGGTCCAGCGGCTCGGCTCCCTTGTTGGCCTGCACCGGCTCGCCGGGACGATCGAGGTTGGCGACTGCCCAGTGCAACAGGTGCGAGCGATTGCCTCGGCGGATGGCTTCGGCAAGCACCGGGTCGTCGACCAACGTCCGCATATACCGCGACCCGAGTGAGGCCTCGTTCAACTCGTCGAGCCACCGCTGAGAACCGTTGACGATCTCCGCCGCGCCTTGCCGCATCAGCTCGCGCACTCGCTCGGACGGCGGCTCCCAGATCACCGGCCCAGCGTATCCACCGCAGTGCAATGTGCACCGTGTGATCGGTGCGAGATGTCCTTGTCTGCGGTCGGCCCGCCTGCCGACAATTGGCGGAGCGCAAAGCAGATTCATTGGTTACGCACAGGAGCATCACATGTCATATCCACAGCCAGCAGGACTTCCGGCCGTCGAGCTCAGCAGCCGGCGCTGCGGGGTGCGATCCGGTGCGGTGCCAGCACTCGCAGTGGGTGCATCGGCAATGGTGCTGATGGCTTCGCCTGCGGTCGTCCCGCAGGCGCCGGCCGCCGCGAAGGCCGCCGTCCCGGCCTGGGCGCTGACGGCCTCGGGAGCAGCCAGCCACTACCAATCGGTGATCGACCAGATCATCGCTGCCCAGCAGCAGATCATCGAAACCAACAGCGCATATCCCTTTGCCACCGACTTCGACAAGACATTGTTGCCCGGCTACGTACAGGGCTCCGCCCTGATGCAGCTCTACTTCAATCTCGGGCAATTGAATCACGCCAACGGGTTCGATCAGGCGGCGGACAAATTCGTGTACCTGTGGAATGCTCCGGCGGCTGAGCCGCTGAACTTCTTGAACGACCCGAATCCGGACACCCAGTACTATTTCAACTCGCTCGGTGACGAAACGCAGGTGATCACCATCAGGCCCAACTCGGGAACCGAGGACCTGAGTTTCACGACGATGTCGGGTACCGGAACGCCGACCGGCTTCACCTCGCTACACGCCTACGACCTGTCGCAATTCACTCCCAATGCCGATGGCACCTACACGATCTACGTGAGCCCAACCGAGCATGCCGGAAACTGGGTCAATTCGGCCGGCGCGGAAACCCTGGCGATCCGCAACTCCATCGGCGACTGGGGAATGCCGCACGCTACATTGAAATTCGAATTGGAGAATCAGCCGGGGTTCACACTTCCGGTGCTGTCGGACGAGCAGATCTCGTCGATGCTGTCCAATATCGCGACGGATCTGCCGGGGGCGAATGCCAGCAGCCTGTTGTTCGGGGTTCAGCAAGCCACGAATTCGCTGCCCCCGAACTACATCACTCCGATATTGGGTACCACCGAAGCCACCCCCGGCGGGCCGTTGCTCCCCGGTCAGTTCGGCAGTGGGGTGCACTTCGAACTTCAGCCCGATCAGGCGCTGATCCTCAAGGTGCCTGTTCTGGACGCCTCCTACTCGGGCATCTCGATCGACGACGCCTGGACCACGGGCGCTCCGGCGGCGCTGGCGCAGTCGAGTCTCAACAACACCCAGGCGTTCCATGGCTCCGACGGCTTCGTCTACTACGTCGTGAGCAGCAAGGACCCGGGCGTCGCCAACTGGCTCGATAGCGGCGATCTGCGTGACGGATTGGCCGTGCTGCGCTGGCAGGGCGTGACGGGCACCGTCCCGACTGTGGCGCCGACCGCCCAGGTCGTTGACATCGCTGATGTCCGCGAGCACCTGCCCGCCGACATGCCCCTGGTCACCCCCGCGGAACGGGCAGCCGATCTGCAGGAGCGCATGCTCGAATACTTCTACGTCCAGCACCAAGACCACGACAGCGGCTGGATCACCGCCAACCTGGAGTACGACCAGCTCAAGGCGGCAGTGGGACCCGAGCAGTTCGATGCGTTGTTCGGTGCTCAACAGGATGTGCCGTCGGTGCTGGAACGGCTGATGACACCGGCGTTGGGCCCTGACACCATGTCGGTCTTCTCGTCCGCCCTGGCCGATCCGGCCGGCGCGGCGTCGGCGTTGATCAACAACCTGCCGCTGGCCGTCAAGGACATCAGCTTGCCCATGATTCTGGCGGTGTTGCGGATGGACATGTTCGTCGGTCAAACCGTCCAGGAGCTCAGCAACGGCATCTCGACCGGTCACCTGGGCGAGGTGCTCGCCGACCGGTTCTCGGCTCTGCAAACGGTGCTCGACCTGATCTTCAACGACCCGGCGACCAGCATCGGCGCCGGCTTCCTGAACGCCCGCGACGACCTGGGGGTCGCGCTCCTGCACGCCGGCAGCTACACGCTGGACGCGAACGATTTCGCCTCTGCATGGGCTGAGTTGTCAGCGTTCAACCAGACCGCATCGGAGATGTTGGCGGCAGGATTCGCCTACCTGATCGACCTGGGATAGCGGGCCGGTTCAGCCCTGACCGGCGGAACCGGTGGAGCGCACCCCGAGCAGGACGTCCTCCCAACCCGGAACCGACGGCTTGCTGCGGCGCGACCGGGACGCCGAGCGCTGGCGGACCGGCTCCTCTTCGACCACCGGCGCGACCGCGGGCTCTTCGAAGTCGAGTTCGGCGACCGTGGCAACCGGCCGCAGCGGACGGTCGAAGCCCGGGTCGATCAACTCCATCGCCGCGTCGTCGACGGCGGTTACCGTGCCGCCGTGTGCGCCCGGGGTGAATCGGAAGTGGGCGACGTTGTCCGAGCGGCCCGCCTTCCACGCCAGCTGCACCGTCCAGCGTCCGTCCTCGTTGCGCCACGCGTCCCAGCTGTTCTGGTCCGGGTTCAGACCGCGGCTCATCAGTGCGCTGGTGACGACCTCCAGCAAGGTGGCCACGGCCGGCCCGTCGGCCAGCACCGGGTGGGCCGCGGCCGCCAGTTCCGCGGCGCGGGACCGCTCGAGCAGCACCGGGTGCGCGAAGCGCTCCACCCGCGAGACGTCCACGCCGGCCGCCGCGGCGACCTGCTCGACAGACGCCCCGGCGCGGATGCGAGCCTGGATGTCCTTCGGGCGCAACATGGTGCTGCCCAGATCGATCTGGGTCTGCCCGACCCGATTGCCCTCGCCGCGCACTGTCGAACGCAGCCGGTCGTCGATGCGCAGCCGGTACATGTCGGCGCGTTCGTCGTCCCCGCAGACGCTCTCGCAGATGATGTGTTTGCCGTCGACGTCGAGACCTACGACCGTCAGTTCCCTCATGACTTCTCCTCGCGAAGGCCCGTTAGCTGCGAACTTTAGTGCAGCAACCGATCGCGGCCGCGGTGACACGCTGGGGTTATAACGAGTTGATTACGGGTGCCGAGGGAGAATTTGACGACGCGACACGCCCGTCTCGCGTCGTCAGATTTCCACTCACGGCGCGCACCGGCGATGGGCGCCCGGCAACGCCGAGTGAGTCGCGCGCTACAGCCGTTCGACGACCCAGTCCACACACTGCGTCAGGGCGCTGACGTCGTCGGGATCCACCGCCGGGAACATGGCGATCCGCAGCTGGTTGCGGCCCAGTTTGCGGTAGGGCTCGGTGTCGACGATGCCGTTGGCCCGCAGCACCTTGGCCACCGCGGCGGCATCCACGCCGTCGACGAAGTCGATGGTGCCCACCACCTGCGACCGCAGCGCGGGGTCGGCGACGAACGGCGTGGTGAACGGCCGCGACTCGGCCCAGGAGTACAGCCGTTGCGACGAGTCCGCGGTGCGCTTGACCGCCCAGTCCAGCCCGCCGTTGCCCAGTAGCCAGTCCAGCTGCTCGGCCATCAGCGCCAGGGTCGCGATCGCCGGGGTGTTGTACGTCTGGTTCTTGGAGCTGTTGTCCACCGCGATCGGCAGCGACAGGAACTCCGGCACCCAGCGACCCGAAGCGGCGATCGCCTCGATGCGGGCCAGCGCGGCCGGGCTCATGATCGCCAGCCACAGACCGCCGTCGGAGGCGAAGTTCTTCTGCGGCGCGAAGTAGTAGGCGTCGGTTTCGGTGATGTCGACCGGCAGACCGCCGGCACCCGACGTCGCGTCGATCACGACCAGCGCCCCGTCGGACCCGCTGGGCCGGTGCACCGGCACCGCCACCCCGGTCGAGGTCTCGTTGTGGGCCCAGGCGATGACGTCGACCGACGGGTCGGAGGTCGGCTCGGGCGCGCTGCCCGGGTCGGCCGTGACGATGATCGGGTCCCCGACGAAGGGGTTCTTGGCCACCGCCGAGGCGAACTTCGCGCTGAACTCGCCGTAGGTCAGGTGCAGGGAGCGTTGGTCGATCAGGCCGAACGCCGCTGCGTCCCAGAACGCGGTGGAGCCGCCGTTGCCCAGCACCACCTCGTAGCCGTCGGGCACCGAGAACAGCTCGCGCAACCCGCTGCGGACCCGACCGACCAGGTCTTTGACCGGCGCCTGGCGGTGCGAGGTGCCGAACAGCGGCGCCGCCGTGGTGACCAGCGCGTTCAGCTGCTCCGGCCGGACCTTGGAGGGGCCACAGCCGAACCGTCCGTCGGCGGGCTTGATGTTGTCCGGGATCGTGAGCTGCTGCGCCATGGTCTCTAGCGTAGACAGCGCTCGGCGGCCGCCCGCATGGCAGGTTTATCGTGATGTAGATCACGTGAGACACTCGACACCTGTCACCACCACAAGGCGGCGGAAGGTCTGGACGGGTAGTCGATACCTGCGGTACCGTTGTACATAGACAGGCCAAATGTAAACGTCAGTGGGGGTGTCTCCGATGGCTCAGAAGATGGCTCACAAGCCGGCCCGAACCCGGATGGTGCGGCGGTGGCGGGCCAACATGGACGTGTTCGACGACACCAAGTACGTCGACATGCTCAACACCCTGTCGGAAGGCTCGGTGCGCCGGCACTTCAACCCGTACGTCGACATCGACTGGGACAGCCCGGAGTTCAAGGTCACCGAGAACGACCCGCGATGGATCCTGCCGGCCACCGACCCGCTCGGTAAGCACGCGTGGTACCAGGCCCAGCCTGAGGACCGCCAGATCAAGATCGGCATGTGGCGTCAGGCCAACGTGGCCAAGGTGGGGCTGCACTTCGAGTCCATCCTGATCCGCGGCCTGCTCAACTACGCGTTCTGGGTGCCCAACGGCTCACCGGAATACCGGTACTGCCTGCACGAATCGGTCGAGGAGTGCAACCACACCCTGATGTTCCAGGAGATGGTGAACCACATCGGCGCCGACGTACCCGGCATGCCGCGGTTCCTCAAGTGGCTTGCCGCGTTCATCCCGCTGGTCGCCGGCCCGCTGCCAATCCCGTTCTGGTTCGGCATCCTCGCCGGTGAGGAGCCCATCGACCACATTCAGAAGGACATCCTGCGCGAGGGCAAGACGCTGCACCCGATCATGGAGAAGGTGATGGCGATCCACGTCGCCGAAGAGGCGCGCCACATCTCGTTCGCGCACGAGTACCTCAACAAGCGCATCCCGCACCTGCCGCGCCGCAAGCGGTTCTGGCTCTCGCTGTTCGTGCCGGTCACCATGCGGATCCTGTGCTCGGCGATTGTCGTTCCGCCGAAGGAATTCTGGGTGGAGTTCGACATTCCCCGCTCGGTGCGCAAGGACGTGTTCTTCGGGTCGGCCGACGCCCGCCGGATGCTGTCCGACATGTTCGCCGACGTGCGGATGCTCTGCCACGACACCGGGCTGATGAACCCGGTCGCCAAGCTGGTGTGGCGGATGTGCCGGATCAGCGGGGCGCCGGCGCGCTTCCGTGCCCAGCCGCAGCGCGCCCACCTGTCGCGCGTCGCATAAGTCAGCGAAACCCGCCGTCTCATGCCGCACGTCATCAGCCAGGCATGCTGTAACGACGCGTCCTGCGTCTTCGCCTGCCCGGTCTACTGCATTCACCCCAGCCCGGACGAACCGGACTTCGCCACCTCGGAGATGCTCTACATCGATCCGGACGCCTGCGTCGACTGCGGCGCCTGCGTCCGGGCCTGCCCGGTCGGTGCGATCTACCCGGACACCGCGCTGCCGCAAGAGCAGCTGCCGTTCATCGAGATCAACAAGTCCTACTATCCCAAGCGCCCCGAGGGGGTGAAGCTGCCGCCGACGTCCAAGCTGGCGCCGATCCTGCCGGCCGCTGAAGTGCACAAGCGCGGCCGGTATCCGCTGACGGTGGCTATCGTGGGCTCCGGACCGGCGGCCATGTACGCCGCCGACGAACTGCTGACCCAGCCCGGCGTGCTGGTCAACGTGTTCGAGAAGCTGCCCACCCCCTACGGGCTGGTGCGGGCCGGGGTCGCCCCGGATCACCAGCGCACCAAGCTGGTGACCCGGCTGTTCGACGAGATCTCCCGGCGACGGGGGTTCAACTTCTTCCTCAACGTCGAGGTCGGCAAGCACCTGAGCCACGCCGACCTGCTGGACTACCACCATGCCGTGCTCTATGCCTCCGGCGCGCTGCACGACCGTCGGCTCGAAATCGACGGCATGGGCCTGCCGGGCACCGGCACCGCCACCGAGCTGGTCGGCTGGTACAACGGTCACCCCGACTTCGTCGATCTGCCAGTCGATCTCAGCCACGAGCGGGTGGTGATCGTCGGCAACGGCAATGTGGCGCTCGACGTGGCCCGCATCCTCACCTCCGATCCCGACAAGCTGGCCGACACCGACATCGCCGATCATGCCCTGGCGGTGCTGCGCGATTCCCGCGTGCAGGAAGTGGTGATCGCCGCCCGGCGTGGACCGATCGACTCGGCCTTCACCCTGCCCGAGCTGGTCGGCCTGACCCAGACCGCCGACGTGGTGCTCGACGCCGAAGACCACGCCCGGGTCCGCAACGATCTCGCCACCGTCCGCGACGACTTCACCCGGCAGAAATTGGAGATCCTGGCCAAGCTGGACAGTGTTGATAGCGCCTCGGCGCAACCTTCCCGGCCGCGCATCCGCTTCGCCTACCAGCTGACCCCGGCCCGGGTGATCGGTGAGGGTCGGGCCGCCGCAGTGGAATTCACGGTGACCGGCACCGACCAGGTGCGCCGGATCGATGCCGGGCTGGTGCTGACCTCGATCGGCTACCACGGCACCCCGATCGCAGATCTGCCGTTCGACGACGCCGCCGGTGTCGTTCCGAACGAGGGCGGCCGCGTCATCGATCCGGCGACCGGCCAGCCGGTTGCCGGAGCGTACGTGTCCGGGTGGATCAAGCGTGGCACGAACGGCTTCATCGGCACCAACAAGTCCGACTCGCTGAACACGATCCAGGCCCTGGTCGCCGACTACAACGCCGGCCAGCTGAGCGAACCCATCGGCGGGCCGCGCTCGGTGGCGCGGATGGTGCACGCCCGTCAGCCCAAGGTGATCGATGCCGCCGGCTGGAAGGCCATCGACTCCTCCGAGATCGCCCGCGGGGACGCGCAAGACCGGCCGCGGGTGAAGTTCACCCGCGTGCCCGACATGCTCGAGCAGGTGGAGGACTACTCCGACGTGCCGCTGCTGCAGAACCTGCTGGGAGCGCTGCGCCGGCGCTGAGCGGGTCGGTGGTCCGGCTCGGCTGGCTGTAATACGTTGGATCGATGCCTCGCCGCCGATTGGACCGGGAAGCCAGTCTGACTGCGCAGACATGCGCCCTCGAGCGCGCCGCGGAATCTCTGCAACCGCCTCATCGCAGGTTGCTCGACGACCCCGATTCGGCGTTGTTCGCCGGTCGGTACGGGCCGCTGTTGGCCAGGCCGGTTATCGCACGGACCTGGCTGCGTGCTCTCGACAGCTACCTGCCGGGGCTGCACCTCTACATCGTCCTTCGGGTCCGCTACACCGATGATGTGCTGCAGCAAGCCATTTCGGCTGGGATCGATCAGGTTGTCCTGCTGGGAGCCGGGTTTGACACCACGAGTCTGCGCGCCGCCACCATGGCTTGCGGTCCGGTGATTTTCGAGGTCGACGCGCCGACCACCCAACAGGAGAAGCGACGCCTGCTCGAGTGCGCCAACCGCGCTGTCGGCTCGCAGGTCCATTGGGTTCCATGCGATTTCGAACATGACCGGCTGACCGAGCGACTCGTTCAGGCCGGTTTCGACCCGACGCGACCCTGCGTCGTCGTCTGGATCGGTGTCTCCGTTTACCTCACCCGGCCGGCGATCGACCAGACGTTAGCGGATCTGGCCGAGATCTGCGCGCCGGGAAGCCGCTTGGTGACTGACTTCGGTGACCCGGAGACGGTCACCGGAAAGCATCGTCTCGCCGGTGCGCGCCGCACCGCGCGCCTGGTGCGGCGTCGTGGCGAGCCCTGGCTTACCGCCTTGTCCCTGCCCGAAGTCACGTGCGCTGCCGAAGACGCCGGTTTCGTCGTCCGCGACCATGCGCGAACCACCGACCTCGCCGAGCGATACGCCCCGAACGGGCAGCCGTGGTGCTCTACCGATGACTGGCTGGGGGTGTTGACCGCCGAGCGGGTGCCGTCGGAGACCGACCGCGACTAGCCGGCTACCGGGCGGGCCAACTGCTCCCACCCGGCGACCGAATCCGCGCTGCGCGGGCCGGGCCCGACGTAGATCGCCGACGGGCGCACCAGCTTGCCCAGCCGCTTCTGCTCCATGATGTGGGCGCACCAGCCCGCGGTACGTCCGCAGGTGAACATTGCCGGCATCATCGCGGGGGGCACCTCGGCGAAGTCCAGGATCACCGCCGCCCAGAACTCGACGTTGGTCTCGATGGCCCGGTCCGGCCGGCGTTCCCGCAGCTCGGTCAGCGCCGCCTGCTCGAGTGCCGCAGCCACCTCGAAGCGGGGCGCCGCCAGTCGCTTGGCGGTGGCGCGCAGCACCCGGGCGCGCGGGTCCTCGGCGCGGTACACCCGGTGTCCGAAACCCATCAGCTTCTCGCCGCGATCCAGGATGCCCTTGACCACCGCCCGGGCGTCGCCGGAGTCCTCGACCTCGGCGATCATCGGGATCACCCGGGCCGGGGCGCCACCGTGCAGCGGGCCGCTCATCGCGCCGATCGCGCCGGACAGCGCCGCACCGACATCGGCGCCGGTGGAGGCGATCACCCGCGCGGTGAACGTCGAGGCGTTCATCCCGTGCTCGGCCGCCGACACCCAGTAGGCGTCGATGGCCTCGACGTGGCGCGGGTCGGGTTCGCCGCGCCAGCGGGTCATGAACCGCTCGGTGATGGTGGCGCAGTCGTCGATCGCCGACTGCGGCACCGCGGCCTGGGTGCCGCGCGCCGACTGGGCGACGTAGGACAGCACCATCACCGCCGCGCGCGCCAACTGGTCGCGGGCGGTGGCGTCGTCGGTGTCCAGCAGCGGCTTGAAGCCCCACTGCGGCGCCAGCATCGCCACCGCGGCCTGGGCGTCGACCCGCACGTCCCCGGTGCGCACCGACAGCTCCAGCGG
Organism: Mycolicibacter sinensis; assembly: GCF_001667945.1. Lineage (GTDB taxonomy): Bacteria > Actinomycetota > Actinomycetes > Mycobacteriales > Mycobacteriaceae > Mycobacterium > Mycobacterium sinense_B. The sequence goes on from NZ_LZJK01000056.1 coordinate 22,050, forward strand.
CTCGGCGGGGGCCAGGGGACGGGTGAAGTCGCCGTCGACCAGCAGGGCCCACACGTCGCCGAAGCTGACCTTCCCGGCCAGGTCCTCGATGTCGACGCCGCGGTAGCGCAGTGCGCCACCGTCCTTGTCCGGTTCGGCGATCTCGGTGGTGAAGGCCACCGTGCCCTCGAGGCCTGCGACGAAGTTCTCCGGGACTGCAGCAGTCATGCATCCGATTCTTCCACCCGTGCGCCCGGCGGTTGCTACCGGCCGGTAACACCGACCGGGCTGCGCCGGGCGTAGCGTTATGCGGTGCACAGGACGGGCCCCGACAACGAGCACCTGGCGGCGATGCGAGTGGAATACCGGGAGAAGGACAACAGCGGCGACCTCGACGTGGACTGGCTCGAGGACGGCTGGGAGGTTTTGCTGCGCAACTGGATCGGTGACGCCGAACGCGCCGGAATCCCCGAGCCCAACGCCATGGTGCTGGCCACCGTCGAAGACGGCCGACCGGTCAGCCGCTCGGTGCTGTGCAAGAACCTCGACGAGAACGGCGTCACCTTTTTCACCGACGACGGCTCGGACAAGGCTGCCCAACTGGCCGCCACACCCTACGCGTCGGCGACGTTTCCGTGGTACCAGCTGGGCCGCCAGGTGCACATCCGCGGCCGGGTCACCAAGACCGACGCCGCGATCCCCGCCGAGTACTGGGCGCACCGGCCCCGGGCGTCGCAGCTGGGCTTCTGGGCATCGCAGCAGTCCACACCGATCGCCTCACGCGCCGCGTTGCTCGAACAGCTCGTCGAGGTGACCGCCCGATTCGCCGACGCCGAACAGGTCCCGGTCCCGCCCACCTGGGCCGGGTACGTCATCGCCCCGGAGGTGGTGGAGTTCTGGCAGGGCCGGGAAGGCCGGCTGCACAACCGGATTCGGGTGAGCGGCGGGCGCATCGAGCGCTTGCAGCCCTGAGGCGGTCCGGTCGGGGTCAGGGCTAGGCAGTGCCGCCGTCGTGACCGAGCGGACAGTACACGGCCGCTGCCGCCGCGACGAATCTGACGATGCTGCTGGTGCTGCGGGTGGGAATCTCCGGCGCTGCGGCCCCGGCGTCGGGCGGCGTTGTCCCCAGCTGGTGGACCAGGTCCTTGAACGACATACCGCCGTCGAGCAGATCGCACACCCGGTGCGCCGCGGCGACGAGTTCGGGTGCATCCGCCATGGCCACCGGCTGCTGTCGGGCGAGCAACGACAGAAAACGCTCGTCCTGACTCGGTGCCGCAGCCGCGGGGCCGATCGCCGGCAGCGCCGCGGCACCGGACAGCAGCACGGCGGCCACCGGATAGCCGAATCGGACGGGCACCTATCGACGATCGCATATTCGCGGGTACCGGCGAAATACCGGCGCGTGACTAAAATTCCGTCCGTGCCGGACCTAGCCGAGGCAGCTCACTGAGAGTATTCGCCGACACCACCCCGCTGCGCAGCCCCGATTTCCGTCGGCTGTGGCTGGCCGGGATCCCGACCGTCATCGGCGCGAACCTGACCATCTTCGCGGTCCCGGTGCAGATCTACGCGCTGACCGGCAGTTCGGCCTATGTCGGGCTGGCCGGCCTGTTCGCGTTGGTGCCGTTGGTGGTTTTCGGGCTGCTCGGCGGCGCCTGGGCCGACGCGATGGACCGCCGGAAACTGCTGATCATCGCCTCCTGCGGGCTGGGGCTGGCCTCGCTGCTGCTGTGGGTGCAGGCCGTGCTCGGCGGCGGGGTCTGGCTGGTGCTGGGTCTGCTGGCCGTGCAGCAGGCCTTCTACGCGATCAACTCGCCCACCCGCGCCGCGGCGATCCCGCGCATGGTCGCCGGCGGTGACCTGCCCGCTGCCAACTCGCTGAACATGACCGTGATGCAGTTCGGGGCGATCGTGGGGCCGCTGCTGGCCGGCCTGCTGCTCGGCTGGGTCGACCTGTCCACGCTGTACCTGATCGACGCGCTGACCTGCATTTTTCCGATCTGGGCGACATTCCGGCTGGCACCGATGCCGCCCACCGGCACCCCCGAGGCTTCCCGGTTCGGCCTGGTGGCGGTGCTGGACGGGTTTCGCTACCTGGCCGGCAACACCGTGGTGCTGATGTCGTTCGTGGTGGACCTGATCGCGATGGTGCTGGGCATGCCGCGGGCGCTGTTCCCGCAGATCGCCGCCGCGGACTTCGGCGGACCGGTCGAGGGCGGCACCACGATGGCGCTGCTGGCCGCGGCGATGGCGGTCGGGGCGGTGGCCGGCGGGGTGTTTTCCGGTTGGTTGCCGCGGATCACCCGCCACGGCCTGGCGATCGTCGTCGCGATCGTGGTCTGGGGCGCGGCGATGGCCGGTTTCGGGCTGGCGGTCGCCCGCGCCGACGGCCATACCGGCCGAGTGCTGTGGGTGGCGCTGGCGTTCCTGGCGGTCGGCGGCGCCGCGGACATGGTGTCGGCGGCGTTCCGTTCGACGATGTTGCAGCAGGTCGCCTCCGATGAGATCCGGGGCCGGCTGCAAGGGGTGTTCACGGTGATCGTCGCCGGTGGTCCCCGGCTCGCCGACGCCGTGCACGGGGCGGCCGGCGCCGTGGTGGGCACCGCCGCCGCGGCGGCCGGCGGCGGCGCGCTGGTGATCGTCGGAGTGCTGCTCGCCGCGCTCGTGGCGCCGGCTTTCGTCGGCTACCGCCGGCCGGGACCGGCGGCGGCGTCATGACCGGGCCGCGATACCCGGCCCCGGGCGGGCGCGCCAGCCCCGAACCGACTACCTTTTCCTATACACACCCAATCGACTGGTTAGCCGAATAGCGCAAAGGGGTTCCTGTGGCCGCAACCGACGAAACCGCCACCCTGAAGTACCCGGGAGGCGAGCTGGAGCTGCCGATCGTCCACGCCACCGAGGGCTCCGACAGCCTGGCCATCGGTTCGCTGCTCGCCAAGACCGGATACACCACGTTCGACAACGGCTATGCCAACACCTCGCCGGTCAAGAGCGCCATCACCTACATCGACGGCGACGCCGGCATCCTGCGCTACCGCGGCTACCCGATCGAGCAGCTCGCCGAGAAGTCCACCTTCATCGAGGTCAGCTACCTGTTGATCTACGGCGAACTGCCGACCGCCGAGCAGCTGGCGACCTTCACCGGCAAGATCCAGCGGCACACCATGCTGCACGAGGATCTGAAGCGGTTCTTCGACGGCTTCCCGCGCAACGCGCATCCCATGCCGGTGCTGTCCAGCGTGGTCAACGCCCTGTCGGCCTACTACCAGGACTCGCTGGACCCGTCCGACAACGAGCAGGTCGAGGTGTCGACCATCCGGCTGCTGGGCAAACTGCCCACCATCGCCGCCTACGCCTACAAGAAGTCCGAGGGGCAGCCGTTCCTGTACCCGGACAACTCGCTGACCTTGGTGGAGAACTTCCTGCGGATGACCTTCGGCCTGCCGGCCGAGCCCTACGAGGTCGACCCCGAGGTGGTCCGGGCCCTCGACATGCTGTTCATCCTGCACGCCGACCACGAGCAGAACTGCTCGACGTCGACGGTGCGGCTGGTCGGTTCCTCGCGGGCCAACCTGTTCACCTCGATCTCCGGGGGCATCAACGCGCTGTGGGGCCCGCTGCACGGCGGTGCCAACCAGGCGGTGCTGGAGATGCTGGAGAAGATCCGCGACGAGCACGGCAACGTCGGCGACTTCGTCCGCAAGGTCAAGGACCGCGAAGACGGCGTCAAGCTGATGGGCTTCGGTCACCGGGTCTACAAGAACTACGACCCGCGGGCGCGCATCGTCAAGGAGCAGGCCGACAAGATCCTCGGCAAGCTCGGCGGCGACGACGAACTGCTCAACATCGCCAAGGACCTCGAAGAGGCGGCGCTGACCGACGACTACTTCATCGAGCGCAAGCTCTACCCCAACGTCGACTTCTACACCGGCCTGATCTATCGGGCGATCGGTTTCCCGGCCCGGATGTTCACCGTGTTGTTCGCGCTGGGCCGCCTGCCCGGCTGGATCGCCCACTGGCGCGAGATGCACGACGAGGGCGACTCCAAGATCGGCCGCCCGCGTCAGCTCTACACCGGCTACACCGAACGCGACTACGTCACCATCGGCGGGCGGTAACCGCCGTGACGAACCCGGCCAAGCCCCAGATCACCGTTCCGAGCGGCCCGCCCCCGACCGAACTGGTCATCTCCGACATCGTGGTCGGAGACGGACCCGAGGCCGCGCCCGGGGCGCTGGTCAACGTGCACTACCTGGGCGTCGACTACGACACCGGTGCAGAGTTCGACAGCTCGTGGAACCGCGGTGAGTCCTTGGAGTTTCCGCTCGACGGCCTGATCGCCGGGTGGCAGGACGGCATCCCGGGGATGAAGGTCGGTGGCCGGCGCCAATTGGTGATCCCGCCTGAGCTGGCCTACGGCCCGGCCGGCACCGGACATCAACTGGCCGGCAAGACCCTGGTCTTCGTGATCGATCTGCTCGGCACCCGCTGAGTGCGCGCCTGGTGGGTCACGGCGGCGCTGGCTGCGGTGCTGTTCGGCGCGATCAGCTGTGGGCCGCAACAAGGTTCACCGGACCGCACTGATCCCGGCACTGCGGCGCCGGTGTCGATCATCCGCCGCGGCAACGAGATCACGCTGAGCGGGGACGTGCCCGATCCGGCGGCCAAACGGGCGCTGTTGGACGCGGTGATCACCTCGACCGAGGACCTCACCGTCATCGATCGGCTCCGCGTGGCGCCGGGCGCCACCGCACCGGATTTCTCCGTGTCGGCTCCGGTGTTCGAAGCGGCTGCGGTGATCGGCGATTTCACCGTCCGCATGACCGGTGACACCGTGACGCTGGCCGGCACCGCGGCGAAGGCGCCAGAGGCGGCTGCCGTGGCGGACGCGGCCGAGGACGCCTGGCCGCGGGCCGAGATCCTCAACGAACTCGTGGTCAGCTCGCCGGCGACGCGATAAGAGCACGAAGATCGGCTGAAGACCTCCACTGACGAATCGGAAGCCCATAGGATCGCGGTGACTTGGACACCGAGGTGCCTATCGCTCTTCAAGGAGGATCCATGCCAGGCTCGGTATCGCGCTTTTACCGGCGACCTCCCGGCGCCGGCTGGCTCGTGGCACTGGCGGTAATCCCCTTGCTACTAGCGATGATCGGCCTCGGGATGGCGGATCGCTCGAAACTCGACAGCACCGAATCCAGCGTCGCCGCCCCACCGGTGCCCACCGTGGATCCGTCGGGACTATCGTTCGCCCCATTGTCGATTCTGCGCAACGGCAATGTCATCACCGTCAACGGCGAGTTGTCCGACATCGCTACGCGGACATGGCTGTTCGACATGCTCAAGGCGGCATACGGCGAGCGGATCCAACTGGTCGACAACCTCACCATCAAACCTGGCGCCCAGGTGCCCGACATCGCCGCGCTGACATCGGTGTTCACGGCCGCGTCGACCATGCCGGACTTCAGATTCAAAATCAACGGTGACACCGTGACGCTGATCGGTACCGCCGCCTCCGGCGCGGTCAAATCCGCCGTCGAGGCGGCCGCGAAGGCGGCGTGGCCAAACCTGGAGCTGTCCAACAACATTCTGGTGCTGCCTGATGCGGTGCCGGCCCCGGCATCACCGCCCCGATGAGCACACCCGACGGCCGCTAAGGAGCACTCTCAATGGATTTCGTCATTCACTGGCTGTGGTATCTGCTGGCCTTCGTCGCGGGCTCGGCTATCGCCTGGCTACTCACCGTTGTGTCGATTCGCCGCACCAACCGGGAGGATGCCATTGCGGACCTACCCGGCGCAGCTGAGCTTGGGACCCGCTGATGCACGGGGTCCATTACGGGTTGATGGGCTTGTCTTTTGCGCTCGGGCTGCTGCTGACCTTCGCCTTCAGCATCCGGCGGGTCACGGTGCCGGCGCAGCCGGACTCGACGCGCCGGGACGGCTGAGTCAGCGCGGCGGCGGCAGCCGCAGCATCAGCCGCACCCCGCCCATCGGGCTGTCTTCCAGCGACGCGGTGCCGCCGTGCAGCCCGGCCTGCTGTGCCACCAGGGCCAGCCCGAGACCGGAGCCCGAATGCGAGGCCGTCGACCCGCGGGAGAACCGCTCGAACACCACCTGGCGTTCCTCCTCGGGAACCCCGGTGCCGTTGTCGTCGATGGCGATCTCGACGCCCGCGCGGGAGGTGACCGCCGACAACTGCACCTGGGTCGCGCCACCGTGCTTGACCGCGTTGGCGATCGCGTTGTCCACCGCCAGCCGCAGGCCGGCCGGCAGCCCGACGATGATGCAGGTCGGCGATGGCACCAGCGAGACGTTCAGGTCGGGGAAGACCCGCATCGCGTCGTGCGCCGCCCGGTCGAGCAGCTCGGTGATGTCCACCGGAACCTGGTCGTCGGCCGTGGACAGTTCCCCCTGGGCCAGCCGCTCCAGCGCCGACAGGGTGGCCTCGATCCGCGTCTGGGTGCGCACGACATCGTTGAGAACTTCCTTGCGCTGATCGTCAGGCAGATCGAGGGTGGTCAGCACCTCGAGATTGGTGCGCATCGCGGTCAGGGGGGTGCGCAGCTCGTGCGAGGACACCGCGGCGAAATCCCGCGCTGAGGCCAACGCTTCTTTGGTGCGGTCCTGCTCGGTCCAGATCCGCTGCAGCATGCCGCGCATCGCCTCGGCGATCTCCACGGCCTCGGTGGCGCCGCGCACCTCGATCTCGGGTCGCTCGTCGCCGGCGTCGATCGACCGGGCCTGCTGGGCCAGCCGCCGCAGTGGCCGCACCGCGAACGCGGCCAGCAGCCAGCCCAGCACCGCGGCGGCGCCGATCGCGAACGTGCACAGCAGCAACACCCGGCGGTGCAGGTTATTGGTATCGGCGACGGTGGCGTCGTAGGTGGCGCCGACCGCCAGTGTCCGCGGGCCGGGCCCGGGAATCTCGACCGTCCGCACCCGGTAGCGCACCCCGTCGATCTCGGTGTCGGCGTAGCCGGGCTCCAGTTCCGGCAGCACCACCGCGGAGTTCGACGTCACCTCGGTGGGTCGGCGCAGGGTGATCACGGCATCGGTGGCACCGGCCGATCGGGGCAGCTCACCCAGGCCGATCAGCGGGACGGTCAGACCGGCCGCCTCGTCGAGCCGGCGGTCCAGCCAGTACTTGCGGTCGTTGGTGATCCCGACCCACACGATGGCGCCGATGATGACCGTCACGATCGCGGTGCCGATCGCGGTCGCCAGCACCACCCGGGTCCGCAGCGAGGGCGTGCGGGCAAAGATGCGCCGCAGCGCGTTCATGACGTTCATGGTGGTCCTCACTGCGTGCGCAGAACGAAGCCGACTCCGCGCACGGTGTGCAGCAGCCGGGGCGCGCCGCCGGCTTCCAGCTTGCGCCGCAGGTAGCCGATGAACACGTCGACGACGTTGGTGTCGGCGGCGAAGTCATAACCCCAGACCAGCTCGAGGAGCTGGGCGCGCGACAACACCGCGGTCTTGTGCTCGGCGAGCACCGCCAACAGGTCGAACTCCCGCTTGGTCAGATCGACGTCGACGCCCTTGACCCGGGCGCGCCGGCCGGGGATGTCGACCTCCAGCGGGCCGACGGTGATGGTCTCCGACGACGAGCTGGCCGACGACCCCCGCCGCCGCAGCATCGCCCGCACCCGGGCCACCAGCTCGGCGAGCACGAACGGCTTGACCAGGTAATCGTCGGCGCCGGCTTCTAGACCGGCGACCCGGTCGTCGACCGAACTGCGGGCGCTCAATACGCAGACCGGCACGTCGTCGCCCATCGCGCGCAGTGCGGTCACCACGCTCACGCCGTCGAGCACCGGCATGTTGATGTCGAGCACGATCGCGTCCGGGCGGGCCTCCTTGGCGCTGCGCAGCGCTTCGGCGCCGTCGGCCGCCGTGGCCACCTCGAAACCGGACAGCCGCAGTCCGCGTTCCAGCGAGGCGAGCACATCGGAGTCGTCGTCGACGACCAGTACTCGAGGGGAGGCAGCGGCGTTGGCGGGGTTGCTCATGGTCGCCATTTTGCCTGAATGTCGCCGCCAAGCGCGGGATGGCGCCGCGCGGTTCTTGCGGCGATCGCAAGCGCGACGAAGTCGGGCGCCGCACGTCGTCGCCGATCTAGGGTCGATTGCGTGAATCCGGCCTCCGCACTGCGCAGCCTGCTGCCATACCTGCGGCCCTACCGGGCGCGGTGGATCACCATGATCACGGTGGCCGTCGTCAGCCTGGGCGCCACCGTGGCGATCCCGCTGATGACCAAGGCCGTCATCGACGGGCCGGTGGCCCACCGTGACCAGCCCGGGCTGTGGCTGCTGGGGACGGCGGCCGCCGCGCTCGGGGTCGGCGAGGCGCTGCTGTGGCTGGTGCGGCGCTGGCTGGTCGCGCACGCCACCATGGGCGTCGAAGCCGACCTCCGCAAGGATCTCTACGCCCGGCTGCAGGTGCTGCCGATGACGTTTCACGGCCGCTGGCAGTCCGGGCAGCTGCTGTCGCGGATCATGAACGACCTGGCCACCATCCGCCGGTTCCTGTCGTTCGTGGTGGTGTTCCTGCTGCTCAACACGCTGCAGATCGTGGCGGTGACGACCATTCTGTTGCTGCTGTACTGGCCACTGGGCGTGGTGGCCGCGGTGTCGATGGTGCCGGTGACGCTGGCGGTGCAGCACTTCCGACGCCAGTACACCCGGCTGTCGCGCCGCGCCCAAGACCAGGCCGGCCAGGTGGCGACCGTGGTCGAGGAGTCCGCGCTGGGGCTGCGCACCATCAAGGCGTTCGGCCGGGAGGACCACGTGTTCGCCCACTTCGACGCCCAAGCCAAGACCCTGCGCGACCTCGGTATCGACAAGGTGGTGGTGTCGTCGAGGTTCTGGACGCTGCTGGAGGTCATCCCCAACCTGACACTGATCGTGGTGCTGGCGATCGGTGCGTTCGCGGCCGGGCACCACCTGGTCACGATGGGCACCCTGGTCGCGTTCATCACCTTGATGCTGTCGCTGGTCTGGCCGGTGTCGTCGCTGGGCTTTCTGCTGTCGGCCACCCAGGAGGCGATGACCGCCGCCGATCGGATCACCGAGATCTTCGATGCGCCCGTCGAGATCACCGACGGGGACGATCCGGCGCCGCCGTCCGGGCGCCTGGAGCTGCGCGACGTCGGGTTCCGCTTCAACGGCCGCTGGGTGCTGCGCGGCGTCAATCTCTCCGTCGAGCCCGGCGAGACCGTCGCGCTGGTGGGCGCCACCGGATCGGGTAAATCGGTGCTGGCGATGCTGCTGTCACGGCTCTACGACGCGTGCGAGGGGCAGATCCTCATCGGTGGGCGGGATATCCGTTCGCTGACGCTGACGGCGCTGCGTTCGGCGGTGATCACCGCGTTCGACGACCCGACGCTGTTCTCGATGTCGGTGGCCGAGAATCTGCGGCTCGGCCGGCCGGATGCCAGCGACGCGGAGTTGGCGCACGCCCTCGAGGTGGCGTCGGCAGATTTCGTCTATGACCTGCCGGCCGGGCTCGACACCCGCATCGGTGAGCAGGGGATGAGCCTCTCCGGTGGGCAGCGGCAGCGGTTGTCGCTGGCCCGCGCGCTGGTGGCGGCGCCGACGATCCTGGTGCTCGACGACACCCTCTCAGCGCTGGACGTGCACACCGAAGCCGCCGTGACCGAGGCGCTGCGCCGGGTGCTGCGGGACGGGGCGATCACCGGGATCGTGGTGGCCAACCGGGCCTCCACGGTGGCGCTGGCCGACCGGGTGGCGTTGCTTGCCGACGGGGCCATCAGCGCGATCGGCACCCACGCCGAACTGTTGGCGAGCGTGCCGCGGTATCGCTACCTGCTGGCCGCTGACGACGAACTCGACGACGGCGCCGAACACCTCGTCGACTGGGCGCGGCGGTGACGGCCGACCCGGGCCGCGCCGCCGCCCGTGCCCTGCTGTGGTCACTGCTGCGCCCCTACCGCGTCGCGGTCGTGGCGCTGGCGTTGATCGTCGTGGTGGAAAACGCTGCCCGCCTTGCGGTTCCGGTGCTGACTCAGCGTGGGATCGACCGCGGGATCCCGCCGCTCAGCGACGGATCGAGCCGGATGCTGACGGTGATCCTGGTCGCGTTGGGGGCCGTCGTGCTCACCCAGGCCAGTAGCCGGCTGGTGTTTCTGCAATGGTCGGGGCGGATCGGCCAGCGGGTGCTGCTGGAGTTGCGGCGGCGGGTGTTTCGCCATTTCCAGCGCCTCGACATCGGCTTTCACGAGCGCTATACCCCGGGCCGGGTGGTCAGCCGGCTGACTAACGACATCGACGCGATCCAGGAGATGCTGACGAGCGGCTTCGACAGCCTGATCAGCGCCGCGCTCACGCTGGCCGGTACCGCGGTGCTGCTGGTCGTGCTGGACTGGCGACTGGGCCTGATGTGTCTGGGTGCATTCCCGGCACTGGTCGCGCTGCTGCGCTGGTTCCGGGCTGAGTCGTCGAAGACCTATACCGCGGTCCGGGAACACGCCGCGCGGGTGATCGTGCAGTTCGTCGAGACCATGACCGGGATCAAAGCGGTGCAGGCCTACCGCCGCGAAGCCCGCAACCAGCAGATCTTCGCAGCCGTCGCCGACCGTTACCGTGCCGTCAACGAGAAGGCGTTCAAACTGGTCGCCGTCTTCAGCCCCGGCGTCAAGCTGGTCGGCAACCTCACCACCGGGGTGGTGCTGCTCTACGGCGGCTGGCGAGTCCTGCACGGGCACATGACGATCGGCACGTTCACCGCGTTCCTGCTCTACCTGCGGATGTTCTTCGAACCGATGCAGGAGATCACCCAATTCCTCAACACCTTCTCCTCGGCGACCTCGGCGCTGCAGAAACTGGCCGGGGTCCTCGCCGAAACGCCCGCGGTGGCCGACCCGCACACCCCGGCCGCCCTCGGCCAGGTGCGCGGCGAGATCGCCTTGCGCCAGGTGGGTTTCAGCTACTCCGCCGATGCGCCGGTGCTGGCGGGTTTGTCGCTTCAGATCCCGGCCGGCCAGACCGTGGCGCTGGTCGGCAGCACCGGCGCCGGCAAGACGACCATCGCCAAGCTGATCGCCCGGTTCTATGACCCGACCTCGGGTTCGGTGACGCTCGACGGGGTCGACCTGCGCCACCTCACCCAGGCCGAGCTGCGCCGGCACGTGGTGATGGTCACCCAGGAGAACTTCCTGTTCTCCGGGACGCTGGCCGACAACATCCGCTTCGGCCGTCCCGGGGCGACCGACGCCGAGGTGGCTGCGGCCGCGGCGCGGGTGGGCGCCGAGGCGTTCATCGCGGAGCTGCCCGACGGCTATGACACCGACGTGGCCAAGCGCGGCGGCCGGCTCTCGGCGGGCCAACGGCAGCTGGTCGCCTTCGCCCGCGCGTTCCTGGCCGACCCGGCGGTGCTGATCCTCGACGAGGCCACCTCGGCGCTGGACATCCCCGGTGAGCGGATGGTGCAGCAGGCGCTGCGCAGCGTGCTGGCCGACCGCACCGCTTTGGTGATCGCTCACCGGCTCTCCACGGTCGAGATCGCCGACCGGGTGCTGGTGATCGAGGGCGGCGCCGTCGTCGAGGACGGACCGCCGGCCGAGCTGATCCGCGCCGAGGGGCATTACGCCGCCCTGCACGAGGCCTGGCAGCGGTCGCTGGCTTAACCCGGCAGCCCGATCCGCCGGTAGCGCTCCAGCCGGGCGGCCAGCCGCGCCTCGTCAGGCACCCCGCGCAGCGCGTGCAACTCGGCGGCGATGGCCGCCGACATCCGCTTGGCGAAGTCGATCGGCTCCGCGGCGGCATCCGGGTGCTCGGCCACGATCACGTCGACGATCCCGTGCGCCTGCAGATCCGCCGATCGGATGCCCTGGGCGTCTGAGAGCTCCGGGGCGTGCGCGGTGTCGCGGAACACGATGGCGCTGGCGCCCTCGGGGGGCAGCGGCGCCAGCCAGCCGTGCAACGCCGCCAGCACCCGGTCCGCGGGCACCATCGCCAATGCGGGCCCGCCGCTGCCCTGGCCCAGCAGCACCGACACCGTCGGCACCTCGAGGGTGACCAGCTCCGCCAGGCAGGCCGCGATCTGCCCGGCCAGCCCGCCCTGTTCGGCCTCCACCGACAGCGCGGGGCCCGGGGTGTCGATGGCCAGCACCAGCGGCAGCCGAAGGCCCGCGGCCAACGCCATGCCGCGGCGGGCGTCGCGCAGCGCCACCGGATCGGTCAGGCGGTCGGGGCCGCGCAGCTGGCCCAGCACCACCGCGGGCTGGCCACCGAAGCGGGCCAGCGCCAGCAGCATGGTGGCCCCGCGTTCGGCGCTGCCGGTGCCGGACAGGAAGACCCGCTCGGTGGCGCCGTGCCGCAGCAGGAATCCCACGCCGGGCCGGTCCGGGCGCCGCGACGCGCACACCGAGTTCCACGCCGGCACGTCGGGAATCGGCTCGGGGGCCGGTGGTGTAGGTGCGCCGCCGGGGGCGTCGAGGATCACCTTGAGCGCCCGCGCGCAGGTGCGCCGCAGCCACTTCACCGGGATCACGCCATCGATCACGCCGTGCGCTTGCAGGTTCTCCGCGGTCTGGATGCCCGGCGGGAACGGCGCGCCGTAGAGCTGCTCGTAGACCCGCGGCCCCAAGAAACCCACCAGCGCCCCGGGCTCGGCCAGCGTGATGTGCCCGAGTGAGCCCCAGGAAGCGAACACCCCGCCGGTAGTGGGGTGGCGCAGGTACACCAGATAGGGCAGGTGGGCCCGCTTGTGCAGTTCGACGGCGGCGGCGATCTTCACCATCTGCAGGAACGCGACGGTGCCCTCCTGCATCCGGGTGCCACCCGAACTCGGGGATGCCAGCAGCGGCAACCCCTCGGCGGTGGCCCGCTGGATCGCCGAGGTGATCCGCTCGGCGGCCGCCACCCCGATCGAACCGGCCAGGAAGTCGAAGTCGCTGGCGATCACCGCGACCCGCCGCCCGTGGATCCGGCCCTCGCCGGTGATGACGGCCTCGTCGCGGCCGGTGGCGGCCCGGGCGGCGGCCAGCTCGGCGGCGAAATCGTCGCTGACCGGCAGCGGCAGCGGCGCGGCATCCCAGCTGAGGAACGAGCCGTGATCCAATACCGCCTCGCGCAGTTCGTCGGCCCCGGTCCGGCTCACAACAGCAGGCTAATAGGCTTGGACCTCATGATCGGTGTTACCCGCGACGAAGCCGTCACCACCATCGAGTTGCAGCGCCCCGAGCGGCGCAACGCACTGAACTCCCAGCTCGTCACCGAACTGCGCGAGGCGATCGTGGACGCCGCCGACCACGACGTCCGGGCGATCGTGCTGACCGGGCAGGGCACCGTGTTCTGCGCCGGCGCCGACCTGTCCGGCGACGCGTTCGCCGCCGACTACCCCGACAAGCTGCGCGCGCTGCACCAGAGCATCGGCGACGTGCCGGTGCCGGTGATCGGCGCGATCAACGGCGCCGCGATCGGGGCCGGCCTGCAGCTGGCGATGGTCTGCGATCTGCGGGTCGCCACAAACGAGGCGTACTTCCAGTTCCCGGTCGCCAAGTACGGCCTGGCGCTGGACAACTGGAGCATCCGCCGGCTCTCGACGCTGGCCGGCTACGGACGGGCCCGCGCCATGCTGCTGACCGCCGAGAAGCTGACCGCCGAGACGGCGCTGCTGACCGGCATGGTCAACCGGATCGGCACCGTGGCCGACGCGCAGGCCTGGGCGCACGAGATCGCCGGGCTGGCGCCGCTGGCGCTGCAGCACGCCAAACGGGTGCTCAACGACGACGGTGCCCTGCAGGAGCAGGAACCGATCCACAAAGAACTGTTCGACCGGGCCTGGGCCAGCCAGGACGTCATCGAAGCCCAGATGGCGCGCATCGAGAAGCGGCCGCCGAAGTTCCAGGGCGCCTAGCGGGAGGCGCGGTGATGTTGCGCGGAGCACTTCGGCTGGTGGCGGGCACGGCCTCCCTGGCCGTCGGCGGCTGGACGCTTCGCGCGCTGCGCGGCACCTCCGGGGCACTCGGTGCCGCGCCGCACGTCATTGAGGCGGTGGCCGCCCGCTCGCCGCACTACCGCGACGGGGTCTTCCACAACATCGAACCGGTCGCGGTCGTCAACATGGATCGCGAACAACAGCGCCTGATGCTGCGGGAGTTGTTCGCCGATCGCGGCGCGGCCCGGCCCGCGGCCCCGGTGCCACTGGCGGTCCCCGATTTCACCGGCGCCGCCGAACCGCTGGCGATCACCTGGCTGGGCCACGCCACGGCGCTGGTCGAAGTCGACGGCTACCGGGTCTTGACCGACCCGGTGTGGAGCGACCGCTGCTCGCCGTCGGACGCCGTCGGCCCCCGGCGGCTGCACCCACCGCCGGTCGAGCTGGCGGCACTGCCGGCGGTCGACGCGATCGTGGTCAGCCACGACCACTACGACCATCTCGACATCGACACCATCACAGCGCTCGCCCGCAGCCAGCGGGCACCGTTCGTCGTCCCGCTGGGGGTAGGCGCGCACCTGCGGGCGTGGGGCATCCCCTCGGACCGGGTCGTCGAACTCGACTGGGACGAGCACACCAGGCTCGGCGAACTGACCTTGACCTGCACCCCGGCCCGGCACTTCTCCGGCCGGTTCCTGACCCGCAACCTGACCCTGTGGGCGTCGTGGGTGATCGCCGGACCTCACCACCGGGTGTATTTCGGCGGCGACTCCGGCTACACCGGCAGCTTCAGCCGGATCGGCGCTGAGCACGGCCCGTTCGACGTGACCCTGCTGCCGATCGGCGCCTACAACACCGCCTGGCCGGACGTGCACATGAACCCCGAGGAGGCCGTCCGGGCCCACCTCGACGTCAAGGGCGGCGCGCTGGTGCCGATCCACTGGTGCACGTTCCGGCTGGCGCCGCACCGGTGGGACGAGCCGGTGGAACGGCTGCTGGCCGCCGCCGCCGAAGCCGGTG
>NZ_LZJK01000057.1 GCF_001667945.1 Mycolicibacter sinensis
AACGCCAGCAACCACCGGCGACAATGCCCCACGCGTGGCCGCATGACTTGACACGACCCACAGCCAGCTAACCGCCGCTGAGCCGGCCGGTCCGCTCCACCGACAGCTCGTGGGCCAGCAATTCGGCGAAAGTGAAGGTGCCGGTGGGCCGGTCGTTCTTGCCGAGCAGGTACAGCCGCTTGACCGCGGCCAGCATTCCCTCGGCGATGGCGTCACGCGTCGCGGGGGAGACCAGCATCCCGCGATCGCGCGGGCTGGTGATGTAGCCGACGTCCACCTCGACGGTCGGCATCCGGGTCAGGCGCAGCAGGTCCCACGTCCGACCGTGGGCACGGCAATCCTGTAATCCGGTGCGCGCCACGAGTTCTCGTTGAATGAAGTCGGCAAGGTTACGGCCGATGGTGGACACCGAGCCGTGGGAGTTGCCGAAGTGAAACGACGCGACCCCGTTGGCCGCCGGACTGCTGTGGGTCGCGCAGCGCAGGCTGATCATCAAGTCGGCGCCGACGGCGTTCGCGGTGGCGGCGCGTTCGGCATCCGACGGGCTGCGGCCGTTCGGGCGGGACAGGAAGGTCTCCATTCCGATGGCCGTCATCCGGCCTTCCAAACGACTTGCCAAGTCCCACAAAATGTCTGCTTCACTGATCGGGCCCGACGGTGTCTGGGTGATCAGCCCGTGGTCGCTGCCGCCGCGGCCCGGATCGATGACGATCCGCTTGCCGGACAGCCGCGGTCCCGAGCGCCGCACCAACTCTTCTTCACGGATCGCGTGTGGCGATCCTCCGGTCACCCGTGAAGCCAGAAAGTTCAAGGACCGCAACGTTTCCGGCCCGCAGATGCCGTCCGCGTACAGGCCGTACTCCCGCTGGTAGGACATCAGCGCATTGTGCGTCTGGATGCCGAAGTAGCCGTCGACCATTCCGGTGTAAAAGCCCAGATCCTGCAGGCGGGCCTGCAACGTGGCCACATCGTCGCCGTACATCGGCGCGCCGAACTGGTGATTGAGGATGCGCGCACCCAGCCGATACGACGCCTCTTTGAGCGCGCGGTAGGTGGCCTCGCCGATGATCCCGTCGACGAGCAACCCGCGCTGCTGCTGGAAGGCGCGCACCGCCTGGTCGAGATCGTCGTCGAACACATCCAGCGCGACGTGTTTGCCGGTGGTCAGATCCGCATCCGGGCTATCGAGCAGGCCCAGCGTGGCCAGCGTCTCGCGGATCTCGACCACGGCGCTGCTGCGGTCGCCGCGGCGCAGCACGTCGTCCGCGCCGCGGTGCCGACCCGACATCACTGAGCCCTCCGGTCGTCGCTGGTGGCTGCCAAAACGTCGCTGGCGGTTACCAGCGGGTTAGTCAGCATTGTCTCAGATGCTGGCCGGATTATTGAAAACGACGAGGCCAGAACGGTGCCGGTTGCAACCGCCCGCTCGGGGCGCTAACTGACGTCCGAAAGCTCTCGCAGCAGGGCCGCCTTGCCCTTGGCGCCGACGATCCGCTTGACCGGCTGACCGTCCTTGAACAGGATCAGCGTCGGGATGGAGACGACGTTGAACTCCCGAGCGGTCTCGGGGTTGGCGTCCACGTCGAGCTTGGCGACGGTGAGTTGGCCGGCCTGCTCGGCGGCGATCTCCTCGAGCACCGGTGCGACCATCTTGCAGGGGCCGCACCAGGTCGCCCAGAAGTCCACCAGCACCGGCTTACTGCTGCCCAGCACGTCGGTGGCGAAGGTGGCGTCGGAGACGGTGACGGTGTGGTGGCCGTTGTCAGTCACTGTGGTGCTCCCATCAAGGTTTCGGTAGTGGTGTCCTGGGGATAGTCGATCTCGGCCGATTCGGCCAGCCAGCGCTCGGCGTCAATGGCGGCCGTACAGCCGGTGCCGGCTGCGGTGATCGCCTGTCGGTAGCTGCGGTCCACCAGGTCGCCGGCGGCGAACACCCCCGCCAGGGAGGTCCGCGAGCTCGGCTGCTGGACCAGCACGTAGCCGTCGGCGTCGAGCTGGACCGCTCCGCGCACCAGCTCCGAACGGGGGTCGTGGCCGATCGCGACGAACACCCCGGTCACCGGCAGCGTGGACTCCGCACCGGTCACCGTGTCGCGCACCCGCAGCCCGGTCACCGTGCTCTCGCCCTCCACTGCGACCGGGACCGTGTTGGTCAGGAACCGGATCTTGTCGTTCTCGCGCGCCCGGTTGAGCATGATCTTGGAGGCGCGGAACTCCTCGCGGCGGTGCACCAGGGTCACACTGCGGGCGAACCGGGTCAAGAAGGTGGCTTCCTCCATCGCCGAGTCACCACCGCCGATGACGGCGATGTCCTGGTCCCGGAAGAAGAATCCGTCACAGGTGGCGCACGAGCTCACGCCCCGGCCGAGCAGTTCCTGCTCGCCCGGGATGTTCAGGTAGCGGGCGGCGGCCCCCATGGCCAGGATGACCGCCCGCGCCCGGTGTGTTTCGCCGTCGGCGGTGACGACGGACTTGACCGGGCCGTCCAGGACCACCGATTCGATGTCTTCCATGCGCAGGTCGGCGCCGAAGCGCAGCGCCTGTTCACGCATCTCGTCCATCAGGTCGGGCCCCATGATGCCGTTGCGGAAGCCGGGGTAGTTCTCCACCTCAGTGGTGGTCATCAGCGCCCCGCCGAACGAGGTTCCTTCGAACACCAGCGGAGCCAGTTGTGCCCGGGCGGCGTAGATGGCCGCGGTGTACCCGGCCGGGCCGGAACCGATGATGATCACATCGTGGATGGTCGGTGTCTCAGGCAGCGAGGGCATCGAGAGCCTTTCCGCTCGGGTCGGTTACAGGGGCTATCAACGTCAGCGTAGGCGGCGGTTGTTCCCCGAGCCGCTACGGTCGGCGAACGGTCGTGTCGGCCAGCAGTCCGGTATCGGCGGAACTGCAGTTGGGGGCCACCGCCAGCGCGACGATCGTGCCGGTCGCGGCGCCGGGCAGCAGCAGCACGATCCCGGGATGCCCGTTGACGGCGACTTCGCGTGCGCCCAGCACGCGGGTCGACGCCGGATAGCCCAGCCCGGCCAGGCAGCCGGTGCGGCGCCCAGGGTCGGCCAGCGCGCCGTATTCGGGGCTGCGGTCCAGCAACTCGAGGAGCTCTGCTTCGGTCAGCGGCAGCACCGGGTCCGGTTCGGACGCCACCGTAATCGCGTCGAAGGACCGCGGGCCGCTGGGTGTGTCAGCGGGGAAGCGGATCAAGCCCGTCGTGCCCAATCCGATCGCGAGCAGGGCCGCCGCGGTCCCGGCCGCCGCGGCGATCCGGTTGAACCGGGGCAGCGGCCGGCTGGCATGCGCCGGATGCCCTGCGTGTTCGGGGGCTTCTCGATCACCTGCATCCATGGCAGTGCCGCTGCTTCCGCTCGACCTGGTGGCTATGCGCAGTCGTCGATCCGGCTGTGCATGGCGCCGTCAGCTGTCAAGGCTATCCGGCCGCCGCCGCCGGGCACACCGGTATGGCCTTGGCTCAGTAGCACCGCGAGCCGGGCCCGGCCGCGGGCGCAGCGGCTCTTGACCGTGCCCTGCGCCACGCCGAGGGCACGGGCGGCATCGGCGACCGAGTAGCCGTGCATGTCGACGGTCACCACCGCGGCGCGCTGTGCTGCCGGCAACCGGCGCAGCGCGGCGTGCACCTCCATTGCGGTCTCCACCTCCGCAGTGCGATCGCTGACGGCGACATGCTCGCCGAGCGCTTCGGTGCGGTGAATCCGGCTGTGCCGCAGCCGATCCAGGCAGGCGTTGATGACGATGCGATGCAGCCAGCTGGCGACGGCGGCGTTGTGGCGAAACGACCCGGCGCCC
The DNA here is from genome assembly GCF_001667945.1 of Mycolicibacter sinensis. Classification (GTDB taxonomy): domain Bacteria; phylum Actinomycetota; class Actinomycetes; order Mycobacteriales; family Mycobacteriaceae; genus Mycobacterium; species Mycobacterium sinense_B. The sequence continues at coordinate 3,805 of NZ_LZJK01000057.1, forward strand.
CGGTGCGCCGAGAGCATCGCCTCCTGCAGGGCGTCTTCGGCATCTTCGGGACAGCCGGTGGTGAGCCGGGCCAGCCGGCGCAGCCGGCGCTGGTGGCGGCGGTAGAGCTCGCCGAAGGCGTCGCGGTCACCGGCGATGTGCGCGGCCAGCAGTTCGGCGTCGCTGCGGTCTGGGTGCCCCATGGCCGGACACTAACCAGCCGGCGGCCAGACGGCACTTCGGCTATGCACAGGGTGAGCCGTCTCGGCGACCCGCGTGCGATCGTCGCCCTACGACGCCGCTTGCACGGTGATCTCGGAGATCTGGGTGCGGCTCTCCCCGCCGGTGCTGCCCATCGTGGTGATCCAGATCAGCAGGTTGGAGGTCGGCGAGGACGAGTCGACCGAGATCTTGTTGGCGCCGGGTTGCAGCGCCTTGGCGGGCGCCAGCAGCGTGGTGTCTTCGAGCCGGGTCGGCTTCGGAGTCGAGGCGGAGCGCAGCTCCACCTTTGTCCCGGTGCTGGAGACGTTGATCCCGACGCTGCCGATCACCGTGGGCTTGGGCAGCTGCAGTACCAGCCCGACACCGCTTTTGAAGTTCGGAAACGGCACCGGATCGGAGTAGGTGTCCGTCGACCAGAAGGTGGCCGGGTTTCCGTCGATGGCCAGCCCGGCGTCCTGGGGCCGGTCGGCCTCGCCGCCGGGCGAGAAGACCGTCGCCTGCACGGGTTTCACGGTGCTGCCCGGGCTGGCCGAACCCGACCGCGACGACGACACCGACGGGCTGCTCAGGCCCAGCTCCGTCTTGTCGAGCCCGTTGACGTCGCCGAAGATCCGGTTGAGCACCGAGGCCAGCACCAGCAGGGCGACCAGGATGACGGCGCCGCCGATCCCGGCCCCGATGAGTACCCGGCGGCGCCGCTCGGCGCGCTTCTCGGCATCCAACGGCGGCGGTTCGCGCCGTGGCGCGGGCGGCTCGTCGTCGATCGGCCCCAGCAGCTCGGTCTGTTCGTGCAGGGCGGTGGCCTGCTGTAGCAGGTTCGACAACGTCGAGGCGCCGCGGATGCCGCCGTCCGGCTGGATCGCGTGACTGGCGGCCGCGGAGATCTGGAACGGGATCTCCGGGTTGACCGCGTCGGGGTTGACCGGATTACCGGCGGCGTCCCGGTCGGCCGGGGCGATCCCGCAGCCGGCGCCGGAATCCAGGGGCCACCGGTTGACCAGCAGCGCGTACAAGGTGGCGCCGATGCCCCGGATGTCGTCCTCGGGCTTGGACTCGGGCAGCGTGGCGGGGAAGGCCAAGGTGACGTCGCCGTCGATGCTGACCCGGACCCGGGCCGGGTGGTCGATGGACAGGGCGACCCCGGTGTGGTGGGCGGCCTCGGCGGCGGTGGCCAGGGCCCGCATCGCGCGGGCCGCGCCGATCGGCGACGGCGCCGTGCCGGCGACCTCTTGCAGGGAGGCGCCGCGGACCCATTCGGACACGACGAGCCCCCCCGTGCCGATCCGCACCACGTCGAGCACGCGGGCGATCCCGGGCAGGTCGATCTGGCTGAGCCGCTGGGTGCGCGACAGGACGCCGGCCAACTGCTCCTCGGCCATGGTCTGCCCCGGGTCGACGAAGGTCAGCGCCACCTGCCGCTCCAGCGCGGTGTCCAGCGCCTGCCAGAACTGCAGCACCGCGGTGCCGCCGTGGCGTACCAGCAGCCGGTAGCGTCCGCCGGCGATGCTCAGCCCCGGTGTCAGCGGATCCCCGGCCTGAGCGTCGACGGCCGGCTCGGGGGTGGCCGGGCCGCCGGCGGGCCGCGGGGTTTGCGGCGGAGCAACCGATCGCGACGCCGCGCCAGCCCCGGGACCCTCCGAAGGTTTGTTGGCCACCTCCGTACCTTTCGGTGTCCAGCCCCCGGCGACGTGCTCCGGAGGCATGCGCCGGGCGGAAGCGTTCGTCACGTCCCCGCCCGGTGTGGGCAAATGGTTGTGCTCAGCGTACGGGACGCGGGGATCGCGGGACGGCCGGTTTGACGCGCTGATATCCAGGCGTTGCGCACCGAGCCTGCGGCGCACCGCGGCCAGAGCCGCCTCGGCTTCGGGCACCCGGGCGCGGACCATGACCGCCGCGATGATCGGCAGCATCACCGCGGCCAGCACCACCAGGCGCAGCATCGATCCGGCTGCGCCGTGATCGGTCAGACCGCGCAGCCCGAGCACCCGGTCGAGCACCTCGGCGACCAGCCCCGCCAGCAGGGATGCTGTCACCGTGACCAACACGGTGCGCACCACCTCCGGGCCGAGGAGGTGACCGGTGACGGGGCGTAGCGCGCGCCGCAACAGGACGTGCCCGACGGCGGCGCCGGCGAAGAAGCCCACGCCGTTGGCCAGGCCCAGGTAGGCGGCCACCAACTCCGGATTGTCGGTCAGGTGGGGGGCGGCCACCGAGGCGACGATTTTCACCGTCGTGATCACGACGATCATCGCGATCGGGATCCACGGCTGCTCGCGGGCGTAGAAGACCCGCAGCTGCAGCAGCACCAGGGCATAGGGGATAAGGGTGAACGCCGACATCGTCACGGCGGCGCCCAGATAGCCGGCGTCGACGTCGCCGAAGTTGCCGTAGGCGAACAGCGCGCTACCGATCGCCGGCCCGCCCACGGTCATCAGCGCCACGATCGGGATCAGCGTGATCATCATCAACCGGGTGGCCAGCGACAGATCGGCGAGTACCGCGGGGTCGTCGCCGGCGGCCGCGTTGCGGCTCAGCCGCGGCATCACCACCGTCAGCACCGTCACCCCGATCATCCCGAACGGCAGTTGCAGCAGCAGCCAGGCGTAGTAGTAGATCGCCGGGCCGGAGGCGGCCGAGGTGGCTGCGATCTGGTTGGTCACCACCAGGCCGATCTGGCTGATCAGCACGTAGAGCACCATCGCGGCGGCCATCGCCCCGAAACGCTTGAGCCGGTCGTCGATACCCCACAGCGGGCGCAGGCTGATGCGCTCCCGCCGGATCGCCACCAGCAGGACCGCGGTCTGGGCGACCACACCGGCTGTGGTGCCCACGCCCAGCACCAGCAGCTTGGCGTTGCCCATCCGCACTGGGTCGACGGCCAGTTCCCCGGGCACCAGCAGGTAGACGACCAGCGTGGCGATCGCGACGACGTTGTTGACCACCGGCGCCCAGGCCGGCGCCCCGAAGATGTTGCGGGTGTTCAGGATTGCCATGAACACCGAGGACAGTCCGTAGCAGATCACCTGCGGCAGCAGCAGATAGGCGAACGCCGTGGTCAGCGGCTGGTTGACCTGCGGGTCACCGCCCAGCATCAACGAGACCAGCAACGGCGCCGCGGCCACCGAGATCACCGTGGTGGCCAGCAGCAGCGCGGTGGCCAGCGTGACCAGGCGCCGTACGAACGCGGCGCCGCCGTCGGGGTCGTCGCGTTCAGCGCGGGCCAGCACCGGCACGAAGATCGCGGTGAACGTCGCCTCGAGCACCAGCGCGGCGATCTGGTTCGGCAGCTGGTTGGCCACCGAGAAGGCGCTTGAGAGCGCCGCACCCAGGATCGCGGCCAGCAATACGATGCGGACGAACCCGGTGATGCGGCTGATCAGGGTGGCCAGCGCCATGCCCCACGACCGCGACACCACTGCGGCGTCGGTCAGCTCCGGGCGCGCCGGCTGCGGCGCCGGCGCGTTCACCGGCCCGCACCCCGGTCGGGCCGGCCCACGGTTGCCGCGGGCGGGCGGTCCGGGCCCGGCGTGCGGGGGCGGTCCAAGTCGGCGCGGTCGGGCTGGCCGCGGAAGCGGTGCCACAGTCGCCGCCCGGTCAGTACCGTCAGCGCCGCCGCTGCCGTCATGGTGAGCAGGAACAGCACCATGCCGTAGGCATTCGAATGCACCGACAACCGCGCGGACTCGCCCAGCGGCAGCCCGCCGGGCGTTTGCAGGGCCACGTCGACGACGAAGTGTTGGTTGACCCGAACCTCCACCGGAACCCGCAGCGGCAGGTAACCGGGCGGCAGCTCCAGGTCTCCCATATCGGCCACCGTCATGCCGGGCGGCGCGTCGACGTGCAGGCGCACCCGGATGGGCACCGCCAAATCGTTGCGCAGCGCCAGCGGCAGCGGACTGTGCTCGGTGGCCAGGGTGTAGGAGCCGGCCGGGTTGACGATGGTGACCGCGCTGATCAGATCCGCGACGGTGTCGCCGACGATCGTCAGCCGTTGCGCTGCCACACCGCCGCGCACGTCGAGCGGCTCGGACTGACTCAGCGCCCGCAGCATGTCCTCGGCGAGCGGCGCGGTGTAGGCCTCGCCGGTCAAGCCGGTGCGGACGTCGGTGGTCAGTGCGGAGGTCAATCCCCAGAGCCGGCCGATGTCACTGGCCACGGCGGCGACGATCTCCGGGCCGAAACCGCCCGCCGTCTGCTCGGCCGGCAGCGGATGCGCTGGGGCCGCGGTGACGCCCCGGGACTCGCTGATCACCGCACTGAGCGGACGGGGCACGGCCAGTCCGGATCGCAGTGCGGTGGCCAACGTGGTCAGCACCGCCTGGGCGTCGTCGGCCCGCGGCTTCCAGTACGCCGGTGGCACCAGGATCTCGTTGCGTGCTGCGCCGGGACCGTCGGGGGCCTCCAGCGCGCGCCACAACATCGACCCGAGGGCGTCTTGCCGGCGAGCCAGCGCGGAGTCGTGATGCAACCGGACCGCCAGGGAACCGTCGAGGTAGGTCGGGGCCACCGGGTCGGTGCCCAACGCCGCCAGGGCGGCGCCGACGGCCGGGTCGTACGGCGCGGCCACCAGTTGCGGGGACAGCCGCCGCGGGGTGACGTCGGCGGTGGCCGACGCGCCGGTGACCGAGTCGTGGGCCGAGCAGTCGCCGGCGGTGATCACCACCGCATCGCCTTGCGCGCCGATCAGTTTCGCGGCGCCGGCCGTGAGTTTCCCGTCGCCGAGCACCACGGCGCCGCGGGTCGACGACACCTGCAGGATCCGGTCGACGACCTCGGCCGGCCGGCTCACCGCGATCGCGTCGAGTTTCGGGTCGCCCACGCGGGCCAGTGCGTCGAGGTCGGCTTGCGCGTAGGGGATCGCGGTGACACAGGTGTGGCGCGCCAGCCGGCGCAGTCGCTCCAGCCACGTCGTGGCCGCCGCGCGTCCGGTGCCGGGGTGGGAGGTGGCGCCCTCGGGGGAGTCGGCGACGACGTAGCCCCCGGTCATCGCGTTGACGGTGACCAGCAGGTCGGGGTCGATCGCCAGGCACAGCGCCTGGTTAACCACCCCGCCACCGTCGACGGTCGGGCTGGTGGCGAACTCGGCGGCGGACAGCAGGGCGTCGAGCCGGCCGCCCGGGGCCAGCGAGGTCGCCAGGTCATCGTCGGTGAGCCGAACCGGCAGTGTGCCGCCGGGCGCCCCGGGTGTCAGCCGGGGACGGTCGGCCAGGGGCCACAACATGGTGAGTCGCACCGGCTGGGAGGTGTCCGGCGCGATGGCGCCGGCCAGGGGACCGGAGTCGGCCTCGGCTTTCGGCAGGCCGGCCACCGGGAGCAGGAAGCGGGCGTCGTCGAGGCGGGCCGGCTCGCCGTAGTCCGGGGTGCCGTTGACGTTGACCAGCACCGGGTAGATGCCGGGACGGTCGACGTTCAGTGCCGGTTGGCTCGACGAGTGCAGCGGGGCCGACAGCGTGAAACGGGCTTCCTGGCCGCGTTGCAGTTCGGTCGCGACCGTGTTGAATGGGCCGACCGGCCGGTACTGGTCGTTGGCGCCGCTGAGGTTGGTGCGCAGGCCGGCCGAGGACGCGACGGCGGCGGCCTGCTCCAGGCGCACCATCACATCGCGCACCGGTCGGTCGCCGACGTTGCTCACTGTGCCGGCGACGGTGACGACCGGGTCGCTGGAGGTGGTGACGACCTCCGGGGTGACCCGGTCGATGCGGATCTGGACGAACGGTGCCGCGCCGGGCTCGCCGGCGGTGGCGGGTGGGGCGGCGGCGGCACCGAGAGCCATGCCCAGGGCGATCAGGAAGGCGGCCACCACCGCCAGCGGGGCCGTGCGGGGCCGCGCGAAGGCGGGCACGTGACCCCGGCCGCTGCGTCGGGTGCGGCTCACGGGTCCAGCCCGCGACCGTTCTTCCGGTCCGGTGCGTGCTCGTCGGGTCGAGAGTGGCGGGTGCGGGAATGGGTCTGCTGGCGCCGCCAGGGCGTGGTCACCGGCAGCGGCGGCAGCGCGGCCGGGCCGTCGGCCTGCAGCCGGTCGATCAGTTCGTCGGCGACCAGGGCGAGGCGGCGTTCGTCGGCGTAGGCCAACCGGGACGGCAGCTCCCGGATCGGCACCCACGCCACCTCGGTGACCTCCACGTCGTCGTCGCACAGCTCCCCGCTGGAGAACCGCATCAGGTAGTGGTGCACCGTCTTGTGCACCCGGCGGCCGTCGGTGACGAACCAGTAGTCGATGCTGCCCAGGGCCGCCAGCACGTCGCCCTGGACGCCGGTCTCCTCGGCGACCTCGCGGATCGCCGTCTGCTCGGCGGTCTCGCCGACCTCGATATGGCCCTTGGGCAGCGACCACAGCATCCGGCCCCGCCGGTCGACGCGCCCGATCAGCGCGGCGACCTGATCCTCCCGCGGCCCGTCGATGCCATCGACGACCAGACCGCCGGCGGAGGTTTCGTGCACGGTGCGCAGTCGCGCCGGCCCGTGCCGTGCGCTGCGGGGCCGGCGCTGCGCCGAGCGAGCCGTTGTCGCGGCCGCACCGGTGTTGCCGTCGCTGGCCGTGGGCTCGGTGTGGTTGGTTTGCGGACCTGACGTGCGTCGACCGCGGCGCCGCCTGCGGCGCCGTCCCGAATTGGCTTCTCCGCCGTCGGCCGACACCCATGCGATAGTAGCTGGCACCAGCGGGTCAACCCGCGTCCCTCGCCGGGCTGACGGTTCTGGCGGTGGTGGTGTCGATGGTGGTGGCCCGCTGCGCCCGGCTCCGCCGCGCTTGCGACCACCGCTGGTGTCGACGGCGGTGGCCCGCTGCGCCCGGCTCCGCCGCGCTTGCGACCACCGCTAGTGTCGACGGCGGTGGCCCGCTGCGCCCGGCTCCGCCGCGCTTGCGACCACCGCTAGGCTCATCGAACGTGCCCGAAACCCATCAGGACGTCGACCTGCTGACAACGGCGGCCGTCGTGCTGAACCGGCACGCCGAGCTGCTGCGTGACCTCGGCGCCATGTTCGACGCCGCCGGCCACCAGCTGTACCTGGTCGGTGGATCGGTCCGCGACGCCCTGCTGGGCCGGCCCAGCCCCGATCTGGATTTCACCACCGACGCCCACCCCGAGCAGGTGCAGCGCATCCTGCGGGGCCGGGCCGAGGCGATGTGGGACACCGGCATCGAGTTCGGCACTATCGGTGCCGCCCTGGGCGGCCAGCGCCTGGAGATCACCACCTTCCGGGCCGACCAGTACGACCGGGTGTCCCGCAATCCCGAAGTGCGCTTTGGCGATTCGCTCGACGAAGACCTGGTGCGCCGGGATTTCACCGCCAACGCGATGGCCGTCCGCATCACCCCGGCCGGCCCGGGGGAGTTCCTCGACCCGCTGGGCGGGCTGGCCGCATTGCGAGACGGGGTGCTCGACACCCCGACGGCGCCGCAGGACTCCTTCGGCGACGACCCGTTGCGGATGCTGCGCGCCGCCCGGTTCGTGGCCCAACTCGGGTTCACCGTGGCGCCGCGGGTGCGTGCGGCGATCGAGGAGATGGCCCAGGAGCTGTCCCGTATCACCGCCGAGCGGGTCGCCACGGAACTGGACAAGTTGCTGCTGGGCGCCGACCCGGCCGCCGGTATCGACCTGATGGTGGCCACCGGGATGGGCGAGGTGGTGCTGCCCGAGGTCGGTGCCATGCGGATGGCGATCGACGAGCACCACCAGCACAAGGACGTCTACCAGCATTCCCTGACCGTGCTGCGCCAAGCGATCGACCTTGAGGATGACGGCCCCGATCTAGTGCTGCGCTGGGCGGCGCTGCTGCACGACATCGGCAAGCCGGACACCCGGCGCCATGAGGCCGACGGCCGGGTGAGTTTTCACCACCACGAGGTGGTGGGCGCGAAGATGGTCCGCAAGCGGATGCGCGCGCTGCGCTACTCCAAGCAGATGGTCGACGACGTCTCGCAGCTGGTGTATCTGCATCTGCGCTTCCACGGGTACGGCGACGGCAAGTGGACCGATTCGGCGGTGCGCCGCTACGTCACCGATGCCGGACCGCTGTTGGGCCGGTTGCACAAGCTGGTCCGCGCGGACTGCACCACCCGCAACAAGCGGCGGGCGGCTCGCCTGCAGGCCAGCTACGACCAGCTCGAGGAACGGATCGCCGTGCTGGCCGAGCAGGAGGATCTGCAGCGGGTGCGGCCGGATCTCGACGGCAACGAGATCATGGAACTGCTCGGCATCCCGGCCGGTCCGCAGGTGGGCCGCGCCTGGAGCTACCTCAAGGAGCTGCGCCTGGAGCGCGGGCCACTGTCGCGCGAGGAGGCCACCGCCGAACTGCTGGCGTGGTGGCAGGACCAGGGGAACCAATAGCCGCGCGAGTTCGTCTGATTCGGGTATGGACTACTGCCTCGGCGATGGTGATGGCGCGGCGACGATGTGGACCGGCCCGCCCGACCTTGATCTCGACGGCGACGGGATCGCCGATGCGATCAGCCTCGATTTCGACGGCGATGGCCTGCGCGACGACGCGCTGGTCGACCTCGACGGCGACGGGGTGGCCGACCACTTGATGCTCGATCTCGACGACGACGGGAGCCCGGAGGCCTCCTTCACCGACGACGGTTCCGGCACCTGGGGCCACGGTGTCGCGGCGGGCTCAGCAGACCGGTCCGGTGGGTTGCGCTGGTGGGGGCTCGACGAGGTCGAGCACACCGGTGGGCCGCTGGTGGACTTCGACGGCGATGGACGCATCAATGACCTGCTGCTCGACTCCGACGGTGATGGACGCGCCGACCGGGTGCTGATCGGCAACGACGTGGACGGGCCTCTCGGCTACCGGGCGGCCTACGTCGACACCGACGGCGACGGTCGGTGGGACGTCAAACTCACCGATGCCGACGGTGACGGCGCCGCTGACGGCGCCGCCCGCTTGTGAGGCCGGCAAGCGTCGCCGGTTTTCGCCGCTGCATTCCGTTGATCGCAGCGCTCCGGACGCGGATACTGATCCTGCGGCCGGCTGAGGCAGCCGGCGTGGACAACTCCAAAACGCCGGTTCTGCGCGGCGGCTGGGAGCCCGGCGCGACGCTCCGGACGGATGCCGAACACATTTGCGACACTCACCACCATTTTTGTGGGAGTTCGAGCGGATTCCGCGGCGCAAGATCGCTTTAGTGGACTCCACCATGTCGGATCGGCTAAGTTAATGACGGCGCCGGAACATTCCGCTGGCTCTTAGAAACACGCCGCAACGGGGAGGACCAGTGAACAAGACCACCGTGGGGGCACTGCTGGCGGCACCGGTAGTCGTCTTGGGCGCGACGGCTGCCCCGGCACCCGCCGCCGGCAGCGATCATCTGATCCTGGACTACGCGCTGGCCGCCGAAGCCCTGGTGATGATCCCGGCGATGAACCAGAACTGGCTCGATCTGAGCAAAGAGTTGTATCTGGAACCGAACGGGTTTCCCAGCAATGGCACCGCGACGTTCCTGCAGGTGCCCGAGACTTCTGACCTGAACGCGAGCATCACCGGTGCGACCAAGATCCTGGTCGACGCCATCGCGGAGCGGTGGAACGACGGAGAGGGCAGCTTCAGCGCAGAGGATCCGCTATACATCTTCGGCTATTCGCAGGCCAACGCCGCTGCAGGGCTGGCTGAGCAACAACTCCATCAGCAATATCCCGACATGCCCTTGGATGCGCTGCATTTCGTGATGGTGGGGAACAGCGCGGCGCAGGGCGGATTCCTGAGCGGGTTTTTGCCCACGTTGCTCGGCTGGTTTCCGGAGTCGTGGCATGACGACGTGATCAAGATGGTCTATCAGTTTGCCGAGATGATGCACATCGACTCAGTCATCGGCCTGGTGACCCCAAGTGACCTCTTCACGACCGATGTGTACTCCCTGTCCAGCGACGGGTTCGCCAACTGGGACGAGGGCCACCAAACGTTCGGCATGTTCAGCGATCACCTGGCGTACCTGGGCTTGTCGCCGGAGGAGATCAGCTCCGCAACCGACGAGGTGATCGGAAACACGACGTACCACATGATCGACTCCGCCAACGTGAACATGTTCCAGGCGTTGCTGAACTCGGCCGAAATGATCGTGGGCGGAGTCTTGGCCTGGTTCTGAGCCGCGCGGCGCCAGTGCTGCGACGGTACCGCCGAGTGGGAATCCGACCACGCGCCACGCCGCGAGTACCTCGGCGAATTCCCAGTCGGGGAGGGGAGTTGCGCTGGCGCGCTCATCGCCCCCGGCGGTGGTGGTGCGGCCGGGTCTCTCTTCGCGCTGGCGCGCTCATCGCCCCCGGCCGGGAGGCCCCGCGAAGGCTTGAGCGATCTCCAACCAGCGCTGGGCGTCATCCCCGTGCGCTGCGACGTCCAGATCAGCCAGTGCACGACGTTGGGTGACCAGGAAACAGAAATGCTCGGCCGACCCGGTCACCCGCTGCCCGGCGTTCACCGGTCCCCACGCCCAGACCCCGCCGCCGGGGGCGTGCAGTTCCACGTGAAACGGTTCGGCCGGTGGCGTCAGGTTGTTGACGGTGAATGCATAGTCGCGGGTCCGCACCCCCAGGTGCGCGATCGACCGCAACCGCGCGGTGGGGGCCCGCCGAATCCCGAGGGCATCGGCGACATCCAGGCCGTGGGCCCAGGTCTCCATCAGCCGGGCGGTGGCCATCGATGCCGCGCTCATCGGCGGACCGAACCACGGCAGCTTGCGCCCGTCGGGCACGCCCAGCAGCGCCTCGTGCAGCCGCGCCCGGGTCGAGCGCCAGTCCGCCAGCAGCTCGGCCGGCGCCCGCGTCGCCAATTCGGCGGCCCCGGCGTCGACGAACCCGGTCGGGTTCTCCATCGCCGCCGCGAGTTCCTCGGCGAACCCGGCCTCGTCGGTGATGGCCTTGAGCGAGAGCCGGTCGGTCCACAGCAGATGAGCGATCTGATGGGCGATGCTCCAGCCCGCCGCCGGCGTGGGTGCCCCCCACTGGCCGTCGGTGAGCGGAGCCACCAAGGTGTCCAGGTCGTCGCTCTCGGCACTCAGGTCGGCAACGATCGGTTCAGTTTCTGCCATGCCCGTACTGTATGCCGCCCACCGGATCCCGTTGCCGCCCGATCAGGCTGTGCCCGGCCAGACCGGCCAGGTACAGCAGGGTCCCGGCCACGATCAGCACCGGCGCTTGGCCATCGGGGGGCACCACCGCCGCGGCGCCGGCCACCGCAAGAATGAACGACGCCCAAAACAGCGAATCCTGCACCGCGAACACGTGTCCGCGCAGGGCGTCATCGACATCGATCTGCATGGCGGTGTCAGCGCAGAGTTTGACCACCTGCCCGGCCACTCCCAGCAGGAATCCGCAGAGCACCAGCACCGGCAGATACAGGCTGACCCCGGCGAGCTGTATCACCGCCGCGGCCGCCAGCGCTCCGTTGGCGGTGGCGTACCGGCCCCAGCGGTGCACTGCCGGCGGGGTGAGCACGGTGGCCAGAAACGAGCCGGCGCCGGCGGCGGCTACGAACAACGCCGTGGTCCCCAGCCCGGACACCGTGTGCTCGCCGACGTGGCGCACCAGCACCAGCACCAGCAATGTGTTGATCCCGAACGCCATCCGGTGCGCGGCCAGCCCGGACAGCGTCGCCGCGACGGTGGGCCGGGCCCGCACCGTCCGGATGCCGTGCAGCCAGCCGGTGGTCACCGCATAGAGCACCGATCCATGGATCGCGCGCTTGGTGTCGTCGGGGCCGAGTACGCGGGATCCGAAGCGCAGCGCGAGCACCAGCGCGATCGTGACCGGCACCGCCACCGCGGCGATGATGGAGGCCGCGCCGCGGTCGTCGGCGCCAACCAGCCAGCGCGGCACCAGCATGAAGTTGGCGCCCAGGAACGCCGCCACCGCACCGGTGGCGATCGCCAGCGCGTTCATCGTGACGACCTGCTCACGTGGCACCACATGCGGCAGGGCCGCCGACAACCCGGAGGCGATGAACCGGGTGAACCCGTTGGCGATCAGCGCCGCACACAGCACCGGCAGGTCACCGGCGCCGATCGCCAGTAGCGCGGCGATGCCCAGCGCCAGTACCAGCCGGGCCAGATTGGCCACCACCAGCACCAGTCGCCGATCCCAGCGGTCCAGCAGCGCGCCGGCGAACGGTCCCAACACCGAATACGGCAGGAACAGCACCGCGAAGGCCCCGGCGATCGCCCACGGGGCGGCGGCCCGGTCCGGGTTGAACAGCAGGGCGCCGGCCAGGCCGGCCTGAAACAGGCCGTCACCGAACTGGCTTGCCGCCCGCAGTTCCAGCAGCCGCCAGAATTCCGGCAGGCTGCGCGCCGATCGCCACAGCGATGCGGGTGCGCGGGTGTCCACCACAAGACCTACTTCCGGACGCGGGCGGCGGCGCGGCACCGGCCCCAAACCAGAGTACAAATCTTCGAGGTCGCTTGGCGTTTGGCACAGCTGACCCACGTTCACCGGGTTCGGGTGACATTATGGGAGGGTGGCGCATCCCGAAGACCCCGAGGACTACGTCGCGCCCGCTGCGCATCGGGTCCGGGCCGGGACGCTGCTCTTGGCCAACACCGACCTGCTCGAACCCACCTTTCGCCGCACCGTGATCTATGTGGTCGAGCACAACGACGGCGGCACGCTGGGCGTGGTGCTCAACCGCCCGAGCGAGACCGCGGTCTACAACGTGCTGCCGCAATGGTCGGAGCTGGCCGCCAAGCCCAAGACGATGTTCATCGGCGGCCCGGTGAAACGCGACGCCGCACTGTGTGTCGGCTTGTTGCGCGTCGGTGCCGAACCCCAGGGTGTCCCGGGCCTGCGCCACATCGACGGCCGGCTGGTGATGGTCGACCTTGACGCCGAACCCGAGACGATCGCCCCCCATGTGGAGGGGGTGCGGATCTTCGCCGGCTACGCCGGCTGGACCATCGGCCAGCTCGAGGGTGAGATCGAGCGCGATGACTGGATCGTGCTGTCGGCGCTGCCGTCGGACGTGCTGGTGCCGCCGCGGGTGGATCTGTGGGGCCGGGCGCTGCGGCGCCAGCCGTGGCCCACGGCGCTGCTGGCCACCCATCCGATCGACATCAGCCGCAACTGAGCGGCGCCGGCAAGCCGGTTACGAGCAGCCGCAACCACTGCCGCAGCCCGACGCCGGCTCCGGCGGTGCGCTCTCGGCACAACCGCAGCCGGGTCCGCAGCCAACCTCGTCGGCGGGGGCGCTGTCGCCGCAGCCGCAGCCCGAGCCGCAGCCACCGGATGCCGCCGCCTCGGCCTGGCGCGCCGCGTAGCGCGCTCCCTGCCAGGCGCCGGCCGCCAGGATGGCCAACGCGCCGGTGATCGAGATGATCAGGGCCAGCAGCGCCAGCGAGGGCGGGCCGGCCAGTACCAGTGCCCCGCCCACGGCCAGGACCACCCCGACGGCGACTTGAGCGGGTGCGACCGCCCGCAGCACCAACTGCTCGGGGTCGCCGGTGAGCGGGCGCGCCAGGGTCCGCACTCCGAACACCAGGGACACGACGGCCCCAATCAGGCACAACACACCCATGATCAGCATGGGCTCCAGGATACGAGGGGACGGACCGTCAGCCTGCGGTGCCCGTCCGCAGCTGCCCCGGGGCCGGCGCCACGGGTCCGTGCGGCGCGTTCGGTAGATGGGCGACGCCGGGGCGCTCCACCCGGAAGCCGTTCACGATCGCGTCGGTTGCCGGGGCATTGCCCACCGCGCGCCCGGCCCCGGTGGTCACGGTCAGCGACACCAGGTAGGCGGTGTCGTCCGTCGGCACGATCACGTGGCGCCGGGAGGTGTTCAGGGTCATGTCGGCGTCGCGGTACGTGCCCTCGATCACCGCGGATGGGAACCCGTTGAAGTCGGCCAGCGAGGCATTGGTGGTCTGCCAGGCCATCAGCTTCTGACTGTCGACGAACCCGTGGGTGATCGCCTCTTTCGGGTCGAACTGCCCGACCAGGCGGTAGACCACCACCTGCGCGTTGGGGGTGTAGAGCGACCCGCTGCGCCGGTCGGCGATGACCGCGAACGCGTCCGGCACGTTGGGGTCGGGCACGTGGGTCCAGCCCACCGGCATCGGCAGGGTGATGTTGAGTGCAGTGAAGCCCGCGGCCTGCTGCGGCTCCAATTGCACGTTCTTGGCGGCGAAGTAGTCCCGCAACGTTCCCGAGGTCGCCGGAACCAGCGCAGCCGGGGCCGCGGCGGGCACCGCAGATCCCGGTACGACGGCCGGTCCGGGCGCCGCCGGCAGCGGCGGCACCAGCCGCGGTACCCCCGGGAGCGGCGGGGTCACCGGCACGGCAGCCGGTTGCGCAGCCGGGCCGTACGGGTTGGGCGGCGTCGGCAGCAGCGGGTCGCCCAGGGCGGCCGGGATCCCCACCGGGCCGCCGAAGCCTGCCGCTGTGACAGCCGCGAAGCCGACCAGTAGCCGCCAACGGCGGACGGTGTTCGTCATCTCCTCAGGTCCTTCCACCGACGGGCCGGGCAAGGGAGCCCCGACCGTGCCTCGACGGTAACCAGCAGTGCGGCACCCCACCAGGGCTGCAACCGAGCTGGAACGAACCCCTCATCGGCCTGCAACGCAACCGATATCAAGCTGTGGCGAGCGGCCTGGCGAACCCCGCCCTTTACCCTGTTGAGGTGAACGAAGCCCCGACCACCCAGGAACCCGGCGACCAGGCACCCCCGCATCGCTACACGGCGGCACTGGCCGGGCGCATCGAAGGCGCCTGGCAGGAACACTGGGAGCGGGCGGGGACCTTCAACGTCGCCAACCCGGTCGGCACGCTGGCACCGTCGGACGGTTCCGCGGTGCCCGCCGACAAGATGTTCGTCCAGGACATGTTCCCCTACCCGTCCGGCGACGGCCTGCATGTCGGCCACCCGCTCGGCTACATCGCCACCGACGTCTACGCCCGCTACTTCCGGATGACCGGCCACAACGTGCTGCATGCACTGGGCTTCGACGCGTTCGGCCTGCCCGCCGAGCAGTACGCGGTGCAGACCGGCACCCATCCGCGTATCCGCACCGAGGCCAACATCGAGAACTTCCGCCGGCAGCTGCGCCGCCTGGGGCTCGGCCACGACAGTCGGCGCAGCTTCTCCACCACCGACGTCGACTTCTACAAATGGACCCAGTGGATCTTCCTGCAGATCTACAACGCCTGGTTCGACACCAGCGCCAACAAAGCCCGCCCGATCACCGAGTTGGTCGCCGAATTCGATGCCGGCACCCGGGCACTCGACGACGGGCGGGACTGGGCGCAGCTGTCGGCCGGGGAGCGGGCCGACATCATCGACGGCTACCGGCTGGTCTACCGCTCGGACTCGATGGTCAACTGGTGCCCGGGGCTGGGCACCGTGCTGGCCAACGAAGAGGTGACCGCGGACGGGCGAAGCGACCGGGGTAATTTCCCGGTGTTCCGGAAGCGGCTGCGGCAGTGGATGATGCGGATCACCGCTTACTCCGACCGGCTGCTCGACGACCTCGATGTGCTGGACTGGCCGGAGAAGGTCAAGACCATGCAGCGCAATTGGATCGGGCGCTCGACCGGGGCGGCGGCGCTGTTCGGCGCCGACACCACCGACTGCGCTGCAGTGGACATCGAGGTATTCACCACCCGTCCGGACACGCTGTTTGGCGCCAGCTACCTGGTGCTCGCCCCCGAACATGACCTGGTCGATCGGTTGACCGTCGCGGAATGGCCAGCGGGAGTTGATCAACGCTGGACGTTCGGAGCCGCCACGCCGCCGGAAGCCGTGGCCGCCTACCGCAAGGCGATCGCGGCGAAATCCGATCTGGAACGCCAGGAGAACAAGGCCAAAACCGGGGTGTTCCTTGGCAGTTACGCCACCAACCCGGCCAACGGCAAGCAGATACCGATCTTCATTGCCGACTATGTGCTGGCCGGCTACGGCACCGGGGCCATCATGGCCGTGCCGGGCCACGATCAGCGGGACTGGGAGTTCGCCGCCGAATTCGGCCTGCCGGTACTGGAAGTCATTGCCGGCGGCGACATCTCGCAGGCCGCGTATGCCGGGGACGGCACTCTGGTCAATTCCGGCCCGTTGGACGGCATGACCGTCGCCGACGCCAAGAAGGCGATGACGCAACGGCTGGAGGCCGATGGCCGTGGATGGGCCCGCGTCGAATACAAGCTGCGGGACTGGCTTTTCGCCCGGCAGCGGTACTGGGGCGAGCCGTTCCCGATCGTGTTCGACACCGACGGCCGCGCGCACCCGCTGGACTCCGCGGCATTGCCGGTCGAGCTGCCCGACGTCGCCGACTACTCGCCGGTGCTGTTCGACCCAGACGACGCCGCCAGCGAACCCTCGCCGCCATTGGCCAAGGCCACCGACTGGGTTCACGTCGAGCTGGACCTCGGCGACGGCCTGCAGTCCTACACCCGAGACACCAACGTCATGCCGCAGTGGGCTGGAAGCTCCTGGTACGAGCTGCGTTACGCCGACCCGCACAACGCCGAGCAGTTCTGCGCGCCGGAGAACGAGGCGTATTGGATGGGCCCGCGGCCTGCCGAGCACGGTCCCGATGATCCGGGCGGCGTGGACCTCTACGTCGGCGGTGCCGAGCACGCGGTGCTGCACCTGCTGTACTGCCGTTTCTGGCACAAGGTGTTGTTCGACCTCGGGCACGTCAGCTCGCGTGAGCCCTACCGCCGCCTGGTCAACCAGGGCTACATCCAGGCGGCCGCCTACACCGACTCCCGCGGGTCCTATGTGCCGGCCGCCGATGTCGTGGAACGCGACGGGAAGTTCTACCTCCCGGGCGCCGACGGTGACACCGAAGTCTTCGCCGAATACGGCAAAATGGGTAAAAGCCTGAAGAATTCGGTGTCTCCCGACGAGATCTGCGACAGCTACGGCGCCGACACCCTGCGGGTCTATGAGATGTCGATGGGTCCGCTGGACATGTCGCGGCCGTGGGCCACCAAGGACGTGATCGGCGCGCATCGCTTCCTGCAGCGGGTATGGCGCCTGGTCGTCGACGAGGAGACCGGCGCCACCCGGGTGCTCGACTCCGAGCCGGACACCGAGACGCTGCGCCTGCTGCACCGGACAATCGTGGGCGTTTCGGAAGACTATGCCGCACTGCGCAACAACACCGCCGCAGCCAAGCTGATCGAGTACACCAATCACCTGACCAAGGAGCACCGGGACGGCGTTCCACGCGCTGCTGTCGAGCCGTTGGCACTGATGCTCGCGCCACTGGCCCCGCACCTGGCTGAGGAACTGTGGCAGCGGCTCGGCCACGCGTCTTCGCTGGCGCACGGACCGTTCCCGGTGGCCGACCCGGCCTATCTGGTAACCGACACCGTCGAATACCCGGTGCAGGTCAACGGCAAGAAGCGTGGACTGGTCACGGTAGCCACCGACGCGGGCCAGGACGAGATCAAGGCCGCTGCGCTGGCCGACGAGAAGGTGCAGGCGTTCCTGTCCGGTGCCACCCCGAAGAAGGTGATCGTGGTGCCCGGCCGATTGGTGAATCTGGTGGTGTGAGAACGATGCCGGTGCTGCGGAACCTACTGACGCCTTTCACGTTGTGGTGGCGGTACTGGCCGCAGCTGGCAGCGTGCTATCTGGTCGGCCTGGTCGTCCGCCGCGTGGTGATCGCCGCGGCCGCCTGGACCGGACACAGTAATCCGCTCTGGGCGGCACTGATCATGCCCTGCGCCGGGCTGGCCCAGCTGGGCTCGTATGTGGCGATGTTTTTGGTGCTGCGGACCGGAATCCCGGCGTTGGCGGGGATGCCGCGCCGGTCGCTGCGCAGCGTCGATCTGTTCACCGGCGTGATCGTGCCGTTCTTCGCGATCTATCTCGGTTGGCAGATGTTCAAGGAAGACTGGCTGGCCTACCAGCGCCTGGCGCTCAACTATCGGGTGGCCGACGCGATGAGCGGGGTCAACACCGAGATGCTGCCGATCTCCCGGGTCACCTGGGTGGTGGTGGGTGCTGCGTTGGCAGCCCGATTCGTGTTGGCGCACTTCAGCGGTCGGCTGCCGGCCGCGCTGACCGCGGTGCGGGTCTACATCGACGCGCTGTGGGTGTTTCTGGTGCTGACCTTCTCGCTGGCGGCGGGCATCACCTTCCTGATCAAGCCGGGAGAGTGGCTCAGTCACCGTCGGCTGGTGGTGTGGTTCAACAACCTACGCGCGGAAGCGTTCTCGCACGTTCAACCGTTGGAGTCGGGATGGCAGGGCCTGATGTGGCTGGTGCGGACGGCGTTCGGCGGAGCCGCGGTTCCGCTGATGTGGCTGGCCGCAGCCGGAATCGTCTATGGGGTGTCGACGCAGATCCACTGGCCGGCGATGCTGCGGCGGCCGGCTCCCGGCGACGCGGCGGCCGGGTTCGCGCAGCGCTGGCGTCAGGCACCGGAACAGCTGCGGTCGCGGGCGTCGGAGTACGCCCGGTCGAAGACCGGGAGGTTCGGCCCGATCGTCGATGCCGCCCGGCTGATCCTGCACGGCGGCCCGGTCGCCCTGTCGGGTTACATACTGGCCTATCTCGTGCTGGCGTGGCTGGACATGCGCGGCAGCTTCTACCGGACCCAGTTGACCGAAGGCTATCTATTCCGGGGCATGGCCAAGCTTGTCGGACCGCACGGCCCGGAGTTCTGGTCGGCATTCGGCGGCACCATGAGCCTGATCTCGCAGCTGATCGTGCAACCGCTGCGGATCACCCTTATCGCCGCGATGTTCGCCTACTGCGTGTACCGCGCCAACGCCGCCGCCGGTGAAGTCACCGGCTCACAACATGATTCGCAGCATGATGGCGTTGTTGGCATCGATCAGGTCCACGGCGGTGGGGACCGCATCGGAGGGCAGCAGGAAGCTCAGCTGCAGTGGGCCGGGCCTGCTGCACCGGTCGGTGGCGCCGCCGACCAGTGGCGCGCGATTCGAGAGGGCAGCGGTCTGCCAGCGACGCCGCCCGTCGGTGATGACGGCAGTGCATTCCGGGGGCGGTGGGGTACCGGTCCGCTCGACGGTGACGACCGTTAGCGCGGTATGGGCCGGCAGACGCTCCCGAGCGTGCGGCACCGCGTTGAGGTGATGAATCGCCCCGACCCGCCACGTCTGTCCGTCAACGGTCGCGGTGTCCCCTTTCGCGATCACCCGGGCCGGGGTGATGCCGGCGCGGTAGGCCGACCAGTGCGGGTACAAGTCGGTGATACCGAGAACCACCATGGCCACAGCGGCCACCGCGAGACCGATCACGTTGCGCTGCCACAGCATGAGCGTGCGGGGCGTCATCCGCTGACCTCGGGGGCGAAGACCGTGACGGTGTCCGATTCGGACTGAAGGTGGCCGCGCAGGGTGATGACCAGCCGGTCATCGAGGCGCTCGTCGAGGCCCGGCCACACCAGGAGTTCGAAGGGGTCGGGGCCGGGCGGGTCGAACAGGCCGGGCGGGACATCGAACACCCAGCTGCCGTGCTGGCTGATTCCCGGATCGACCCGGTCACCCATCGCGTAGCCGGGGAACCGGTCCGACGGCCGGTAGGTGTTGGGGCCGACCCGAAGCTGCGCGTTGGCTAGCACCGTCTGCCGTGTCGCCGACACGGTCGCGCGCACCACCAACCACCGGCCGGCCGGGGTGACCGGCGGCGGCAGCGCCCACCGTGCCGATCCCTGGGCCCTCGGCGCCAGCCGCACGTCGTCAACGGTGACGGTCAGAGCCCGCCCGCTCGCCGGGGCACCGAACCGGCCGTACACGTCGAACGGCGCGTAAACCTGGGTGCTGTCCGGCAGGTGCTGCCAGAGCAGCGCGGCGGCCACCAGGATCGGCGCCGCCCACAGGGCGGTCAGTCCCCGCGGTGGTCGCCGCACGGGGGCGTTCATTTGACCGTCACCGGCAAAGTGATCTCGGCGTAGTCGGTCGGGCTGTCCACCCAATTCCTGCCGTAGGTGACCAGCAACTCGGTGAAGCGCTTCTGCGGGACCCGCAGGGTCACTTCGAGATCCGGATGGATCGCGCTGTCCGGGATCCGCCACACGAACACCAGCTTGTCCTCGAGGCCGGGCCCCAACTGGGTGGCGGGGGCGCCGTCAGCCAGCCGGAACACCCCCACGGGGGTGCTTTGCGGCTGGCCGACCAATTGCAATTCGCCCAGCAACCGCCCGGGGATCGTCCCGTCGTTGCGAACGGTACTCACCACACCGAGATAGCGGAGACCGGGTTGCGCCGGCGCCATGAGCCGCCGACCGGCCCGCAGCTCGTCGACCACCGTGGCGCGCACGACGGTCAGGGTGTACTGGCCGTCGCTGTGGGGTTCGTCGGCGGCGAACACCGTCGGGCCGGAATCGACGGTGTCCAGCCCGCCGAAGAATCCGGCGACGGCCAGGATCAACCCGGCGGCAACCGAGCGCAGTTGGCCGAGCTTGAGCCGGCTGAGCTCGCCGCGCAGCCACCGGCCCAGCGATGCGGTGCGGTGCTCGAAGTTGTTCGGGGCCATGGATTCTCGGAGGGTTGATGTGCCCGATCAGGCGCGGACGCCGGCCACCTGACTGGTGATGCGCTCGGCGATGGTGGCCGCGGCGGGCGCGCCGTTGCCAAACTGGCACACCTTGGCGCTATAGAGCACGTTGCCTTTCACCCCGGCGACGTTCGAGCAGCTGAAGCCCATCGGCTCTTCGCGCAGCAGTTGGTCTTTCACCCACCGCGCGGAGTTAGGGGTGATCGACTGAATCCGCAGCCGGTACTGCGTATCGGTGTCGTCGCCCTTGATCGCGACGACGCTGCCGTTGCATTTGGCCAGCACGCCCTTGTTGAACGTCTTGCCGAAGGCCTGTGCCGCGGTGGCGGAATCCTCGTAGGTCGCCACCCGCTGCTGGACGATGAAATCGGCGTCCTCGGCGGTGTCCCGGTCGACCCGAAACCGGTATCCGGTGAAGTCCCGACCGAAGGTTTCGACGTCGGGGCCCATCATCATCGCGCAGGCCGAGTCCTTGCCGAGGTCGTCGGACCGGAACGGCCGCCGATTGGACTTCTGGTATTCGAAGGTCACCCCGACGATGTCGCCGATCCTTTCGGCGGGCACCAGCAGGGACTCCACTTTGCCGGCCGGCACGTACGGATCGGCCGAGTCGGCCGCGGCGGTGGGCAGGAAGCCGGCGGACAGCACGGCCAGGCACGCCACGCCGCCTATCGCAAGACGCGAACGCTTCGGTCCCTTCATGGTTGCCCCATCTCCTCGGTCACGGTTGCGGAATCCAGTCGGCGATCTGGTTGCCGATTGCGGTGGCGGCGGGTGCCCCATTGCCGAATTGGCAGACGGTAACAGCGAACTCGACGTTGCTACGGGTCCGGGCCTGGTGGGCGCAGATCCAGTCGTTGGGTTTGCCGTCAGCGTGCTGCGTCAGCGTCCAGCGGGCGTCGTCGGCGCCGATGCCGGTCACGTTGATCCGCCACGTGATGCGGTCGTCGTCGCCCTGGCGGTGCACAACAGCACCGTCACAGCCGGCCAGCGCGGTCTTGTCGAAGGCCTTGCCGAAGTTCTCGGTGGCGGTGGCGACATCGGCGAAGGTGGCCACTTCTTGGGCGACGAAGTGCTGCGAGCTGTCCTCGCCGTCCCGCACGCTCTGCCGCCGGAAGCCCGTGTACTGGTTGGCGTAGCTGTCGGAGTTCGATCCGAACAACACCGCGCATCCCGATTTGTCGCCGAGTCCGCCGGCCGGCGCAGCGGGCCTGTTGAACACCGTCTCGAAGCCCAGTTTCGCGCCGACGAGGTCGTTGAGCTCCTCGACCGGCACCAGCAGGGCGCTGAGCTTGCCCGGTGTTACCAGGCGGGGTCCGGCCGCCGGCGTCGGAGATGCCTCCCGCGGTGCGCTCGGTTCCGCGGCGGGCGCCGCTGGCGCCGTCGGGTCCTGCTGGAGGCTCGGTGCCGCGGCGGCGGCGGGTGCCACCGCGGCGGCGGCGTCGTCGCGGTCGGGGTCGTCCCCGGAACAGCCGGCGAGCGCCCAAGCGGCCAGCCCAACACAGCAGGCGGCGAGAAGTCGATGTGTCATGGCAGCTTCACCAGCATCTTGTTGGCCAGTTGTAGGCCCTGTTTGACCAGGCCGATATTGGTCCGGCAGGCCGAGACCTCCACGACCACGTTGCGTTGCGAGGTCATGGCGTGTGAGCAGGCGCCACCTTCGGCGACGTTGTTGACCAGATAGATGTCGTCGGGTGTGGAGACCACGTTGTTGACGGTCCGGGTCTCGCTTGCGCCGCTCAGATCGCCGGTCACCTTCTTGCGGTTGCAGTCATTCCACTTCTGGATCGTGTTGGCGACCATGTTGGCCGCGGCGTGCTCGTCGTCGTAGCTTGAGGCCACCGAGACCACCGAATAGCTGTTCTTGGACCCGAATCCGGTGAGCTCCTGGTAGTTCAGGTCGGTGAAGCCGGTGCCGTCATAGGTGCTGTCCAAACCGGCGTAGACCGCCGAGGCGCACTGGGCATCGGAGGTGCCGGCCGAACCGGTGATCGGCGCGGTCTGGGTCTTGTACACCGTCAGCTCCGGAGGCGGGTCGGATGGCCACTTGACGATGGGCGCTGCCTCCGCGGAGGTGAGTTGCAGGGCGGCCAGGTCGACGCTGGTGATGCTGTCGATCCCGGGGGCTCCCGGGGTGGCCGAGGCCGGTCCGGGCAGAACCGTGAGCGCCCCGACGGCGCAGGTCACGGCCGCGAGCGCCAGGTAACCGACGCTCCGCCGGTCAGTGTCGTCCCGTTGCATTGCACGTCCTTCACGTTGGGGTTGTGGCCTTTCCTCCACCGAATAGAACCATATTCGGGGGTGGGTTCGCCTGCGGTCCACCACGAACACCGGGTTAGCATGCGGACAGCCCCGGCCGCCGGCCGGGGACTCAGGACGGCGAAACGGAGTGGTGTGCGATGCGTATTCAGCTGGCCGCGATGGTGGCAGTCTCGGCCGCGGCGTTGATCGGTGGCACTTTGACCGGCGCGCACGCGCACGCCGCCCCGGAAGCGGCGGATCTGGCCACGGTGCTGCTCTCGGCCGACGACATCAGCGAGCGGATGGACACCCCGATGCAGGTGATCAGCTCCGAGTCCGGCACCCGTCCCCTGACCACCCCGACCACCACGCCGGCCAACTGCGCCTCGGTGTATGCGCCCGGATCCGCGGCGGGCTACGACGGCTCGGGCTACACCGACATCGTGGTGCAGACCCTTCGCCAGCCCGGGGGGGAGGTGAGCCCCAATGTGGTTCAGGCCGTAGCCGAATTCGCTGACGCCAAAGCGGCGCAGACCTACCTCAACGAGCAGGCCGGCATCTGGAAGAACTGCAAGGGCACCCCGTTCACCGCCGAATACACCAATGGCATGACCGCGGACTTGAAGGCCGGGGTCGTGACCGCGGGAGGGCTGGAGCTGGTCGCCACCTTGTTCACCAATCCCATGAAGGGCAGCGCCGGTTGCGAGCGGGTATTGCAGGCCAAGAACAACTACGTCGTCGACGTCCGGCTCTGCAACGACACCAACCCCGGCGGCAAGGGACGTAGCCTGCGCTCGCAGATCGTCCGCAACCTCGGCTAGCCGCAATCGGCAACCTCCGAACCAGGAAAGGTCCGCTTCCCCATGCGCGATTCGCACCCCCTCGGCATGTTCACCACCGTCATCGCCGCAGCTGGATTGCTGTGTGCCGCACCGGCGTTCGCGGCGCCGGTCGACACCGGCGACCTGGCCGGTCTGCAGCCCGATCCGGCCGCACTCAACGACCTCTTCGCCGGCCCGGGCCTGCGCAATCCGTCGCTGACGGTCACCGGCCACTCCACCGGGCTGCAGAACTACGTGTCCACCGAGCGGGCCTGCGTCGGGGCGGTCTACCCCGGGACCGAATCGGCCTACGGGGGCAGTTCTTACCGGGCGATCGATGTGCAGACCCTGACCAGCGACACCACCGGGCCGGTCCGGGTGCGGGTCACCACGGCGATCGCGGCGTTCCCCACCGAGGAAGCCGCAACGGCGTTCGTCAGCGAGACCGGACAGTCCTGGCAGAACTGCAGCGGTGAAGAGGTCAACCTGACGTTGGCCGGCCAGGACGACGAGAAATGGTATGTGCAGACGCCGGGCGAAGCCGGCGACGCGTTCGCGGTGCGGACCAACCGGGTATCGGACCACTCGACCTGCTCACATGTGATCACCGGCAAGGCCAATGTGGCCATCGAGGTGCTGGCGTGCACCACCGGGATCATGTCCGATCAGGCGCTGAAGGTCGCGGACCGGGTCCGCGCGGAGATCACCGGCTGATCTCCGGCCGGCACCACCACCCGCGGCGACTGCCGGCGGAGGCCTGCTAGCGCGGCCGCACCACCACTTCCTGCAGCTGCGCCTCGGCCGGGGTGTGCACCGCGGCAGCCACCACTTCGGCGACGGTGTCGGGACGCAGGAAGCGGCCCGAGTCGTACTCACCACCCTCGTAGGCGACCAGGTCTTGCTGCATCTCGGTGTCGACGCGGCCGGGGTAGACCGTGGTCACGCGCAGCGCAGGCTCGTCGTTGCGCAGCGAGTCCGCGAACGCCCGAAGCGCGAACTTGCTGGCCGAATACGACGCCATCCCGGGCGAAACCCGTTGTCCGGCACCGGAGTTGATGAACACCACCTGTCCGCGAGCCTGCCGCAGCGCGGGCAAAAGCGCGCACGTCAAGGCGACCGCGCCGAAGACGTTGACCTCGAAGGTGGCCCGCCACTCTTCGATCGAGGACTCGCCGGCCGCGCCGGGCAGCATCACCCCGGCGTTGTGCACCAGCACGTCGAGCTGGTCGACGATCTCGGTGGCCGACTCGATCTCCTCGGCGTCGGCGAGGTCCAGCGGCCAGGTGGTAGCGCCGAGCCGTTCGGCCACGGCGTCCAGGCGTGCCGACGGCCGGCCGGCCAGCAGCAGCGTGTGAGTGGGCGCCAGGGCGGTCGCGATCGCCGAACCGATCCCGCCGCCGGCGCCGGTGATCAGCGCGGTCGGCATCAACCGCAATCCAGCGGGCAGTCCGCCGCATCGTCCCCGGACGCAGCGGCCACGTCGGCGGCACCGCAGTTGGCCAGCCGCTCCAGGGGTTCCAGCGCCCGGGTCAGGGTGTCCAAGTCCTCCGGGCTGAGCCGGCTCAGCATCGCCGCGAGGGCTGCATGCCGGTTGGCCAGCGACTGACGGTGACTCGCCAAACCCTCCTCGGTGATGTCGACCAGCACCGCCCGCAGATCCGAGGGGTCACGGCTGCGTTTGACCAGGCCGATCTTCTCCAGCCGGCGGATCGCCACCGTGGTGGTCGGGGTACGCACCCGTTCATGGGCAGCCAGTTCGGTCATCCGGATCGGCCCACGGTCCAGCAGCGTGACCAGGATCGACAGCTGAGCGAGCGTCAATTCACCGGTCTTCTCGCCGCCGCTGATTTCGCCGCGCCGGAGTATCGAGAACAGCTTCGACAGCGAACGATGCAAGCCTTCTGCGACCGCCGTCACCTGCGGCGTATCGGCTTTGCTCTCCGCCATAGTTCGCCAGTCTAACCTGTGGTTCTCATGAGGGGGGATAGGTCGCGCAGGTTGCTGTCAGAGCACCTGGGACAAGAACTTCTGCAGCCGCTCGGTCTCGGCGTTGTCGAAGATCTGCTCCGGCGGACCCGATTCCACCACCTTCCCGCGGTCCATGAACACCACGGTGTCCGACGCCGACCGGGCAAAGGCCATCTCGTGGGTGACCACCACCATGGTCATGCCGTCCGCGCCGAGTTCGGCGATCAGCGCCAGGATCCCCTTGACCAACTCGGGGTCCAGCGCCGAGGTGGCCTCGTCGAAGAGCATCACCTGGGGGGCCATCGCCAACGCCCGGGCGATCGCCACCCGCTGCTGCTGCCCGCCCGAGAGCGCCGCGGGCCGCGCGGCCGCCTTGTTCTTGAGCCCGACCCGCTCCAGCAGGCTCAGCGCGAGCTCGCGCGCGGCCTCATGGGACATCCCGCGCAGCTTGCGCGGGCCGAGACTGATGTTGTCCAGCACACTGCGGTGCGGAAACAGATTGAAATGCTGGAACACCATGCCGATCCGTTGGCGCAGCTGGTCGGGATCGTCGCCGAGCACCGATCGACCGCCCAGCAGGATGTCGCCGGCGTCGGGCTCATGCAGCCGGTTCAACGTGCGCAGCATCGTCGACTTACCCGAGCCGGACGGCCCGATCACCGCCGCGGTGCTGCCCGCCGGCACGTCGAGGTCGACGCCGCGCAACACGGCGTTCTTCCCGAAGGACAACTGAATCCCTTTGGCCACCAACGACACCGGCTCACGGGAGGCTGCCGCGGTCACGTCATCTCCTGACTGGACAGCGCCGGGCTCAGCTCAACCGAATCGTCGGGCTCGGCGGGCCGCCCACGCCGAAGCCGGTGGTCGACGACGTTCACCAGATGCGTCAACGGGATGGTCAGCGCCAGGTACACGACACCGGCCGCCACCAGGGGGGACAAGCTGCCGGTCTGGGCGTTGAAGTCGCGGCCTACTTGGAACAGTTCGCGCTGGCCGGCGACCAGGCCCAAAAAATACAGCAGCGCTGAGGCTTTCAGCAGCGCGATGAATTGGTTGACCAGCGCCGGCAGCACCCGCCGGATGCCCTGCGGAATCACCACCAGGCGCATCGACTCGGGGTAGCCGAACCCCAGCGCCCGGGCGGCCTCCAGTTGGCCGGACTCCACGCTCTGGATGCCTGAGCGCAGGATCTCCCCGATGTAGGCCGCGGCGGTCAGTCCCAGCGCCGCGATGCCCAGCGGGTACGGGTTGTTATGGGTCAGCCCGCTCACCAGCGGCCCGACCGCCAAGCCGATGAGCAGGATGATCAGCACCTCGGGCAGGCCACGGAAGATGTCGGTGTAGACCCGGGCCGGCCAGCGCAGCCACCGGGTGCGCGAGATCCCGGCGACGGCCAGGCCCAGCCCGGCCACCAAGCCGATGATGCCGCCGCTCACGGTCAGCAGCAGGGTGTTGGGCAGGCCGGTCTTGAGCAGGTCGGGCAGGGCTTCGCGGTACAGCTGCCAGTCGAAGAAGGAGTCGCGCAGCTGCGCCAGAGTCGATTTGGGCGCGTACGGCTGCGACTCGGCCTTGTGGTGGCGTGCGGCGATGGCCACGAAGTCCGGCAGGTGCGGGGTAGCCGCCGACTTGGAGCCCGGCTGCCAGTCCGGCGGCAACGGCCGCGGCACCCAGTCGGTGTAGAGCTGCGGCCAGGTGCCGTCGGCGATCACCGCATCCAGACCCGAGTTCAACGCCGAGATCAGCGCCCGGTTCTCTTTGGCCACCGCGTACGCCTCGAAGCCGGCCGGGCTGAAGGTGTAGCCGACGATCTCGGTCGGGTCGCCGGGCCGCTGGAGGTTGATCGCGGTCAGCGACGGCGCCACCCATGCGTCGACTTGATGGCTTTTCAAGCTGGCATACAGCGTGATCGAGTCGGGGAACCGCACCGGTTCCAGCTCCAGGGTGTCGACAACGTAGGCGTCCTCCACGGTGCCCTGCACCACCGCGATTCGCCGGCCGGCGGTCAGCTTGTCGAAGCCGGTGATCTCCGAGCCGGCCGGAACCACCAGGGCCATGTACCCGAAGTCGTAGCCGTTGGTGAACCCGACGGTGCGGCGGCGCTCGTCGGTGGCGTTGATCGAGGCCGAACCGACGTCGAAGCGTCCCGACTCCACCTGGGCCAGCAGCCCGAAGAAATCGGTGCCGACGAAGTGGATCCGCAGGCCCAGCTTTTTGGCGATGGCCCGCAGCAGCTCGTTGTCAAAGCCGGTGTACCGGCCCTTGGCGTTGATGCAGTTGGTCGGCGGGCTCTCGGTCAGGGTGCCGACGGTCAGCACCCCGGGGGTGGCCAGGCCCAGTTTGGTCACGTCGATCGAGCTCAACGGTTCGACGCCGGCCGTGGTGTATTTGTCCTCGCGCGGCCGCTTGGCGGTGGCCAGCTGGTGGGGCAGCACGACGGCGCCCTCCATGCCCGGCGGTGCGCACTGATCGGGTCCGGCAACCGCCGGTGGCGCCGTTGCCAGGCTGCCCACGATCACCAACGCGGCGATCAGGGCCGACAGTTTCCTGCCCAGTAGCGCTACCCGGTGCGCGCGGGACCTCACTAGGCAACGCTAACGCGGGCGGCTAGTTCTGGTCGCGCCATCGGCACAGCGCCTCGGCGGCGGTCAGGTCATAGTCGGGGCCGTTGCAGCCGAGGGTCAGCAGTCGCACCCCGAGGCCGGTCAACAGCTCGGCCTCGGCGAGCAAGTCGGTCACATTGCCCTGCGTCTGGTCGCCGCCTAACGCGGCCGAGTGTTCGATGCTGGCCGGGTCGCGTCCGACCGCGGCGCAGTGCTCGGCCAAGATCGCCGCCTTGCGCGGATAGACGTCGGAGTCGGCGAAACTGTGCCACATATCGGCGTGCTCGGCGACCAGGCGCAGGGTCTTGCGCTCGCCGCCACCTCCGATCAGTATCGGCAGCGCCCGGGTCGGCGGCGGATTCAGTTGCCCCAACCGGGTTTTGATTCGCGGGAGTGCGGCCGCCAGGTCATCGAGCCGGCTACCGGCGGTTCCGAAGTCGTAGCCGTATTCGTGGTAGTCCCGGTCCTTCCAGCCCGAGCCGATGCCCAGGATCAGCCGGCCGCCGCCGATATGGTCGACGGTGCGGGCCATGTCGGCGAGCAGCTCCGGATTGCGATAGGAGTTGCAGGAGACCAGCGCGCCGATCTCGATGCGC
This sequence comes from Mycolicibacter sinensis, assembly GCF_001667945.1. Taxonomy (GTDB): domain Bacteria; phylum Actinomycetota; class Actinomycetes; order Mycobacteriales; family Mycobacteriaceae; genus Mycobacterium; species Mycobacterium sinense_B. The sequence goes on from NZ_LZJK01000057.1 coordinate 32,686, forward strand.
GAGGTCTGCTCAGCCCAGGCCGCCAGCATGGTCCAGCATTCGAAATGCGGCCCGTCGGGGTCGCCGTAGAGCGGGAAGAAATGGTCCCAGTTGAAGGCGATGTCGACACCGAGATCCTCACAGCGCCGGACGGCGTCGCGGATCGCGCGATATTGCGGGGCGTGCTGGGGCTGCAGTTGCACCCCGATGCGGATAGGTCGGGTCATTTCGCCACCCTATCCCCGGAATCGGCCGCTATCAGGTGAGTGCTGCACGCAGCAACTCGACCAGGGCCCGGGGCTGATCGCTTTGCACCGAATGGCCGGCGCCGGCCACCACGTGGGTGGTCAGGCCCGGCGAGCGCCGGGCGTACTCGGCGATGTCTTCGGCGGACACGAACGCCGAGTCACCACCGCGGATCAAGGTGGTCGGTGCGGTGATCGCCGAGACGTCGGTCCAGAGTTCGCTGAAATCTCCGACGCTGCGGATGTTGTCGTACCGCCAGGTCCAGCGGCCATCGGGCAGCCGCCGGCTGTTGTGGAACAGCCCGCGGCGCAGCGATTCCGGGTCGCGGTGGGGTGCGGCCAGCGTGGTCGCGGCCAGCATCGAGCCGAAATCATCGAACGTCCGATCGCCCTGGGCCAACGCCACGGTGCCGCGGTCGGCGGCGCTCATCTGCGAATGCCGTTGCAGCGCCGAGGGAGTCACGTCGACGAGCACCAAGCGGCGAACCAGCTCCGGCGCGGTGGCCGCCAGCCGGATCGCGGTCAGCCCGCCCAGCGACATTCCGACCACCAACTCCGCGGACGGCGCCAGCGCGCGCAGCACCGGCGCCAGGGCAGTGGCGTTGCGCTGCGGGGAGTAGTCGCCGTCGTCGCGCCAGGCGGAACGGCCGTGACCGGGCAGATCCACCGCCAGCGCGGGAAGCCCGAGGCCCAGGACGACGGTGTCCCAGGTGTGGGCGTTCTGCGCGCCACCGTGCAGGAACACCACCCGCGGCGGCGCGGTCCCCCAGCTCAGCGCGCTGACGTCTGCGGTTTGAATGCGCTGTACGGCGGGCAACGGACCGGTCACGCCGGCCTGTTCGGCGTTGCCGGCCAGCAGCGCGAACTCGCCCAGCCCGGCCAGCTCGTCGTCAGTCATCTTGGGCGTTGACTCAGCGTCCACGGCGGAAAAGTGCGAGTAGACCGGGCCCTCAGCGCAGAGTCAACGCCTAGCCGACAATGAACTGCTCGAGCTCGGCCCGGGCAACGTCGTCGGGCAGCTGCTTGGGCGGGCTCTTCATCAGGTATGCCGAGGCGGGGATGATCGGCCCGCCGATGCCGCGGTCCTTGGCGATCTTGGCGGCGCGCACCGCGTCGATGATGATGCCGGCCGAGTTCGGCGAGTCCCACACCTCGAGCTTGTACTCCAGGTTCAGCGGCGCGTCACCGAAGGCCCGGCCCTCCAGCCGCACGTAGGCCCACTTGCGGTCATCGAGCCAGGCCACGTGGTCGCTCGGCCCGATGTGCACGTTCTTGTCCTCGACCTTGCCGGCCAGCGAGCCGGTCAGGTTGGAGGTGACGGCCTGGGTCTTGGACACCTTCTTCGACTCCAGCCGCTCGCGCTCGAGCATGTTCTTGAAGTCCATGTTGCCGCCGACGTTGAGCTGGTAGGTGCGGTCTAGGGTGACGCCGCGGTCCTCGAACAGCTTGGCCATCACCCGGTGGGTGATGGTGGCGCCGACCTGGCTCTTGATGTCGTCGCCGACGATCGGCACGCCGGCGTCGGTGAACTTCTTGGCCCAGACCGGGTCCGAGGCGATGAACACCGGCAGCGCGTTGACGAAGGCCACCCCGGCGTCGATGGCGCACTGGGCATAGAACTTGTCGGCCTCATCCGAGCCCACTGGCAGGTAGGAGACCAGCACGTCGACCTTGGCCTCCTTGAGCACCGCGACCACGTCGACGGCGTCGGCGTCGGAGATCTCGATGGTGTCGGCGTAGTACTTGCCGATACCGTCCAGGGTCGGGCCACGCTGCACCACCACGTTGGTCGGCGGCACGTCGGCGATCTTGATGGTGTTGTTCTCTGAGGCGAAGATGGCTTCGGACAGGTCGAAGCCGACCTTCTTGGCGTCCACGTCGAACGCAGCGACGAACTTCACGTCGCGGACGTGATAGGGACCGAATCGCACGTGCATCAGGCCGGGCACCGTCGAGCTGTCGTCGGCATTCTGGTAGTACTGGACGCCCTGGACCAGCGAGGAGGCGCAGTTACCGACGCCGACAATGGCGACCCGCACATCCGTCGTTTGCTCAGTCATTTCCGACGTTCTCCTTTTTCTGCTGTCACTGCTGACGTGCTTGTTTGTGTTGTCCTGAGACCCGCGCCGTGCAGGCTCAAGAGGATTCGGCTCGGCCCTGCGAGACGCGTTCGGCCGCGATCAGCTCGTTGAGCCATTTGACCTCCCGCTCACTGGATTCCAGCCCGAGCTGGTGCAGTTGGCGGGTGTAGCGGTCCAACGAGTTGCTGGCCCGCGTCACGGCGTTGCGCAGGCCCTCGCGGCGTTCTTCCACCTGGCGGCGGCGGCCTTCGAGGATCCGCATCCGCGCCTCGGCGGGGGTGCGGTTGAAGAAGGCCAGGTGAACCCCGAAGCCGTCGTCGGTGTAGTTCTGCGGTCCGGTGTCGGCCACCAGCTCGTTGAAGCGCTGACGGCCGGCGTCGGTCAGCCGGTACACCCGCCGGGCCCGGCGCACCGGGGTCCCGGCCGGTGCAGCGTCCTCGGCGATTAACCCGGCCGTCTGCATGCGCCGCAGCGCCGGATACAGCGAGCCGTAGGAGAACGCCCGGAACGCGCCCAGCAGACCGGTCAACCGCTTCCGCAACTCGTAGCCGTGCATCGGCGACTCGAGCAGCAAGCCGAGTATGGCAAGCTCAAGCACCGATTCACCTCCCGTTTTGATGAGTTAGCTACGACCGTTCGACGGTTCGGGCCATAGTATCGCGCCGATATAACCGAACCCAAGTGGCCTAGCGTTCGCCCAACGTTCACCGGGGCGAGGTTGCCAGCCGGATTTCGTGCTCGCCGAACTACACCGCCCGCCGTAGTCGGCCGGTCAGGACGGGTAATTGATGCGCTTGACGGTGCCATCGCCGGCGAAGGCGATGTAGCCGCTGCCGTAGTCACTGGAGACGTAGACCGACAGCGATACCGCGCCCGGTGTGGTCGGATCCCGGGCCGGCTCGACGATCAGATAGGTGGATTTGACGTCGGAGGGCTTGATCCCCAGCGTTTCGGGGGCTCCGCGCAGGATTCCGACCGCGGCTTTGGGGTCGAACCCGCTCAGGTCGACCGCGACGGCATCGCTGCTCTTGGCCGAGCTGGACGGGTCGTCCCAGCCACCGCGATAGGTGTAGTTCAGTTCGCGGCGGGCCTCGGCGGGATCGGGCCGGGTCAGCGACGCGTATTCGGGGTAGATGACCAGCCGGTATCCCACGGTGTCACCGAACTTCTGGCGTGCCTGCTCCAGCAGGCCGCTCAACCCGCCCAGCGAATGCAGCTGCCGGGGCGCGGTCAGCACCACCGGGGTGACGCCATCCGGTTTGGCTCCGGGGTCGCTGGTGAAATCCAGCGGGGAACTCGTGTTGCCGTAGACGCCCCAGCCGATCCCGATCCCGAGCAGGCCGGCGGCGACCAACGCCCCCGCGGCGATACCGCGACTAGGCAGTTTCAACGGCTTGGCCAGGACCGGCAGCTGCACCGGCGCGCTGGCGGTCTGCAGATCGGTGATCAGGTCGCGCAGCTCGCCGAGGGTGACCGCGCGGGTGGCCGCGCTGATCCGTTCCCGGTGTTCCTCGGACGACAACTGGCCGTCGGCCAGAGCGGCATCGAGGATCCGGCAGGTGTCATCTCGGTCACTGTCCTTGGCCCGGGTTCCGGGCGTCTGCCGCGTTGCCACGGCGATGATGCTAGAAGCCCGAGGCCAACGAGGGCCGGCGAATCCGCCGGTCGGTGCGGGATAGGGGCGTTCGTCACACCCGCCCGCGCGGACCCGACGTACTCTGGTCACCGTGCGATTGCAGCGACAGGTGGTGGACTACGCGCTTCGGCGCCGTTCCCTGCTGGCCGAGGTCTACTCCGGGCGTACCGGGGTGTCCGAGGTGTGCGACGCCAACCCGTATCTGCTTCGGGCGGCCAAGTTCCACGGCAAGCCCAGTGCGGTGGTCTGCCCCATCTGCCGCAAGGAGCAGCTCACCCTGGTCTCGTGGGTTTACGGCGACGACCTGGGGCCGGTGTCGGGTTCGGCGCGTTCCGCCGAGGAACTGGTCCTGCTGGCCACCCGTTACCCGGAGTTCTCGGTGCACGTGGTCGAGGTGTGCCGGACCTGCAGCTGGAATCATCTGGTGAAGTCATATGTGCTGGGCCTCGCGCGCCCGCCGAAGGGGTCCCGGGGTCGGCGGACGGCACGCAGCGGAGCCCGTACCGCCAGTGAGTAAACACCGCGACGACCGGCCGGAGGCTTCCTCGGCCGGGTCTTCCGACGTCGGGGCTCGCCGCGCGCCGGCGGCGCCCGATGACCGGCAGACCACGATCATCCCGGCCGTCGACGACGCCGTCACCGCCGACCTGCGCGACCCGATCGACGCCGTCAAGGCGGCTCTCGACGGTGCGCCGCGGCAACGCGAGCAGGCGTTGAGCGGACGCAGTTCCCGGCGGCCACCGCCGGAGGAACCGGCCCCGGTGCTGCCGCGGCGAACCACGCGGTCCGAGCAGACGGAGCGGCCCGCTGCACCCGACCTGCGGGACTGGCTGCGCCGGCACCCACCGAACTGGCAGTGGATCCGGCGCGGGCTCTACATCGCCGTCGCGGTGATGCTGCTGCTGCCGATCATCACCTTCGCGATGGCCTACTCCATCACCGACGTGCCCTCGCCGGGGGATATCCGAACCAACCAGGTGTCGACGATCCTGGCCAACGACGGCTCCGAGCTGGCCAAAATCGTTCCGCCGGAAGGCAACCGGGTCGACATCGACATCAACCAGGTGCCGGTGCACGTGCGCAACGCGGTGCTGGCCGCCGAGGACCGCGACTTCTACTCCAACCCCGGCTTCTCGGTGTCCGGGTTCGCCCGCGCGATCAAGAACAACCTCTTCGGCGGTGACACCCAGGGCGGTTCGACGATCACCCAGCAGTACGTCAAGAACGCGCTGGTCGGATCGCAGCGCGCCGGTCTGGGCGGGTTGGTCCGCAAGGCAAAAGAACTCGTGATCGCCACCAAGATGTCCAGCGCGTGGCGCAAGGACGATGTGCTGCAGGCCTACCTGAACATCATCTACTTCGGCCGCGGCGCCTACGGGATCGCCGCGGCCTCCAAGGCCTATTTCGACAAGCCCGTCGAACAGCTCGACGTCGCCGAGGGCGCGCTGCTGGCCGCGCTGATCCAGCGTCCGTCCACCCTGGATCCGGCCGTCGACCCCGAAGGTGCGCTCGATCGGTGGAACTGGGTGCTCGACGGCATGGTGGAGACCGGAGCGTTGACGGCCGGTGAGCGTGCCGCCCAACAGTTCCCGGACACGGTGTCGCCCGAGCTGGCCCGCTCCCAGAACATCACCACCGGGCCCAACGGGCTGATCCAGCGCCAGGTCACCAAGGAACTGCTGGAGCTGTTCAATATCGACGAGCAGACCCTGAACACCCAGGGCCTGCAGATCACCACCACCATCGACCCGCAGGCGCAGAAGGCCGCCGAGGACGCGGTGGAGACCTACCTCAAAGACCAGATCCCCAACATGCGCTCGGCGGTGGTCTCCATCGACCCGCGCGACGGCGCGGTGCGCGCCTACTACGGGGGCTCGGACGCCAACGGCTTCGACTTCGCCCAGGCCGGCCTGCAGACCGGGTCGTCGTTCAAGGTGTTCGCGCTGGTGGCCGCGCTGGAACAGGGCATCGGCCTGGGGTATCAGATCGACAGCTCGCCGCTGACCCTCGACAATGGCCGAACCAAGATCACCAATTCCGAGGGCGAGAGCTGCGGAGTCTGCAACATCGCCGAGGCCCTCAAACGCTCCCTGAACACCGCCTACTACCGGTTGATGCTCAAGCTCAAGAACGGGGCGCAGGACGTCGCCGACGCGGCGCACGCCGCCGGCGTCGCCAAGAGTTTCCCCGGTGTGCCCCACACCCTTTCCCAAGACGGCGGCCCGCCCGAAGGCGGCGTCGTTCTGGGCCAGTACCAGACCAGGGTGATCGACATGGCCTCGGCGTACGCCACGCTGGCCGACTCGGGGGTCTACCACCCGCCGCATTTCGTCGCGAAGGTGGTCAACGCCGAGGGCCAGGTGCTGTTCGACGCGCAGACCTCGGAAGACACCGGCGAGCAGCGCATCCCCAAGGCGGTCGCCGACAACGTCACCGCGGCCATGCAGCCCATCGCCGGCTGGTCGCGCGGGCACAACCTGGCCGGGGGCCGGCCGTCGGCGGCCAAGACCGGCACCACTCAGCTCGGTGACACCGGGGCCAACCGGGACGGCTGGATGGTCGGCTACACGCCGTCGCTGTCGACCGCGGTGTGGGTCGGCACCACCGGCGGCGATGAGCCACTGGTGAATCAGTGGGGCGGGCCGGTGTACGGCGCGGGCATTCCAGCCGACATCTGGAAGGCCACCATGGACGGCGCCTTGCGCGGCACCTCCAACGAATCCTTCCCGACGCCCACCGAGATCGGCGGCTACGCGGGCGTGCCGGCCGCTGCGCCACCGCCGCTGGCGCCGGAGTCCGCGCCGCCGACCGAACCCTCGGAGACAGTCATCCAGCCGACGATCGAGATCGCGCCGGGCATCACCATCCCGATCGGTCCGCCCACCACGATCTCGGCCGTACCACCGGCGCCCTCCACGGCCCAGGAACCACAGTCTCCGGGGGGACCCGAGCAGTCCGCGCCCGCGCCGGCCGAACCGGCGGTTCCAGCGCCCTAGCCAGCGCCTTTCGGCGTCTGGATTCAGCGCGACGCCGGCCGCCGCAGACGTACGCTGGTGAGCATGCGACTGCAGCGACGCATGCGGGAGGACGGGCTTCCAGGCGCTTCGCCGTTGACCGGGGTGACTTCCGGCCGCTGCGCGCACCTGCGGTGAAGAACGGGGGCCCGGCGGCGCCGGGTCTCGACAGCACCATCGCCGACGAACCGGATCTGCGCGACCCCATCGAGCTGGTCGTCGCGGCCCTGGAGCGGCCGCTGCCCGAAAAGCCGTGTTCGGCAAGGGTTTCCCGGGGAACCGTGGACCGCCGGCGAGGCAACTGGCGTTGGATCCGGCGGGGCCTCTATGCCGTCACTGCGACGGTGCTGGTGGCCCCGATGGTGACCTTCGGGATGGCCTACCGCACCGTCGAGATTCCCGACCCCGGCGACATCCACACCGATCAGGTATCGACGATCCTCGCCGCCGACGGTACCGAGCTGGCGAGAATCGTTCCGCCGGAAGGCAACCGGATCGACGTCATGATCAACCAGGTGCCGGTCCATGTGCGCGATGCGGTGCTGGCCGCCGAGGACCGCGACTTCTACACCAACTCCGGCTACTCGTTCCCGGGACTGTTCCGGGCGGTCAAGAACAACCTGCTCGGCGGCGACACCCAGGGCGGTTCGACCATCACCCAGCAGTACGTGAAGAACGCGCTGGTCGGCTCCGAGCGCGCCGGTGTCGCCGGCGTGGTCCGCAAGGGCAAAGAGCTCGTCGTCGCCACCAAGATGTCGCAGGCGTGGCCCAAGGACGAGGTGCTGGAGGCCTACCTCAACATCATCTACTTCGGCCGCACCGCCTACGGGATCGCCGCGGCGGCACGGGCTTATTTCGGCAAACCCGTCGAGGACCTCACCGTCGCCGAGGGTGCTCTGCTGGCGGCGCTGATCCAGCGGCCGTCGGCCCTGGATCCCGCGATCAACGCCGAACGCGCTGTCAACCGGTGGAACTGGGTGCTTGACGGGATGGTGACGACTGGTGCGTTGACGTTCGCCGAGCGGGCCCGGCAGCGGTTCCCGGCCACCATCCCACCGGACCAGGCGCGCAACGCCGACCAGGCGTCCGGGCCCAGCGGGCTGATTCAGCGTCAGGTCATCGCCGAGTTGCTCGATATGTTCGGCATCGACGAGCAGACGCTGAACATGCAGGGGCTGCGGATCACCACCACCATCGACATGAAAGCGCAACGGGCGGTGGAGAAGGCGGTGGGCGCGGTCATGGCCGGGCAGAAATCGGCGCTGCGCGCCGCGGTGGTCGCCATCGACCCGACCAGCGGCGCGGTCCGGGCATACTACGGCGGAGCCGATCCGGCAGGTTTCGACTTCGCCCAGGCCGGGCTGCAGACCGGGTCGTCGTTCAAGGTGTTCGCGCTGGTCGCCGCGTTGGAGCAAGGCCTCGGCCTGGGCTACCGAGTCGATAGCGCACCGTTGACGGTCGGCGGGACCACGATCACCAACGTGGGCGGCGCCAGCTGCGGGGTCTGCACCATCGCCGAGGCGCTCAAGCGCTCCTTGAACACCGCCTACTACCGGTTGATGCTCAAGCTCGAGCACGGCCCGCAAGACGTCGCCGATGCTGCCCACGCCGCCGGCATCGCCGAGAGCTTCCCAGGTGTGCCCTACACGCTGTCCGAGGACGGCCGCGGCGGGCCGCCGGCGGCGGGCATCGTGCTCGGCCAGTACCAGACCAGGGTGATCGACATGGCCTCGGCCTACGCCACCCTGGCCGACTCGGGCGTCTATCACCGGCCGCATTTCATCCAGAAGGTCACCGGGCCGGACGGCCGGGTACTGTTCGACGTCACAGTCACCGCCCGGGACACCGGCGAGCAGCGCATCCCCACGGCGGTGGCCGACAATGTCACCGACGCCATGAAGGCGATCCCGGGTTGGGCGGGTGGGCACGAGCTGGCCGGCGGGCGGCCCGCTGCCGCCAAGACCGGCACCACCCAGCTCGGTAACACCGGTGCCAACCGGGACGCCTGGATGGTCGGCTACACACCGACTCTGTCGACCGCGGTCTGGGTCGGCACCGACAAGGGAGATGAGCCGCTGACGAACAAGTGGGGCGGGCCGGTGTACGGCGCGGGCCTGCCGGCGCAGATCTGGAAGGCCAGCATGGACGGTGCGCTGTCGGGCACCCCCATCCGGGGCTTCCCCAAGCCCGCCGCGATCGGAGGCTTCGCCGGGGTGCCCGCGGCGCCGCCGCCCCCGCCGCCGATCTGGTATGCGCCACCGCCACCGGACGAGCCGGCGGAACTTCCTCCGCCGCCGCCCTTCCCGCTGCCGGAGATGTTCCCGCCACCGCCACCGCCACCGGAGGCTCTGCCGTGACGGAACGCACGGTCTGCTCGCCGCAGCCGTTGGCCGCTGATCTGCGCAGCGCCGACGACCGCGACCTGCCCAGCCGCACCGACGCAATCGTGCACGCCCTGTCCAACACCATCGGCGGGCCGGTGGGCCGGCACGCGCTGATCGGGCGCAGTCGGTTCATGACGCCGCTGCGGGTGATGTTCCTGATCGCCGTGCTGTTCCTGGCGTTGGGCTGGACGACCAAGTCGCCATGCCTGCAGAGCATCGGCAGCGGCGGACCCGATCAGCGGGTGGCCAACTGGAACAACGAACGCGCCTACTTCCAGTTGTGTTACTCCGACGTCGTACCGCTCTACACCGCCGAGCTGTTGAACCAGGGCAAGTTCCCCTACAAGTCCAGCTGGGTGGAGAAGGACTCCTCGGGCAAGGAGCAGATCCGCTACGACGGGCAGCCCGCGAAGCGCTACATGGAGTATCCGGTGGTGACCGGGCTCTACCAGTACTCGGCGATGGCGCTGGCCAAGACCTACACGGCGATCAGCAAAGTGGTGAAGATCCCGGCGCTCAGCGGGGTTGCCGAAGTGGTGGTGTTCTTCGACGTCGTCGCGCTGGGATTGGCCCTGGCCTGGCTGGCGACGGTGTGGTCCACCGCCGGGCTGGCCGGGCGGCGGGTGTGGGATGCGGCGCTGGTGGCCGCCTCACCGCTGGTCATCTTCCAGATCTTCACCAACTTCGACGCGCTGGCCACCGCGTTCGCCGGGTGCGGGCTGCTGGCCTGGGCGCGACGGCGGCCGATGGCGGCCGGGGTGCTGCTCGGGGTGGGCACCGCGGCCAAGCTGTATCCGGTGCTGCTGCTGTTCCCGCTGCTGGTGCTGGGGCTGAGGACCGGGCGGCTGCGTGAGGTCAGGCGCACGGCGGTGGCGGCGGCGTTGGCCTGGGCGGTGGTGAACCTGCCGGTGCTGGTGTTCGCCCCGCGCGGCTGGAGTGAATTCTTCCGGCTGAACTCCCGCCGCGGCGACGACATGGATTCGCTGTACAACGTGGTGAAGTCGTTGACCGGCTGGCGCGGGTTCGACGGCGAACTGGGGTTGTGGGAACCCCCGACGGTGCTCAACATCGTGGTCATGGTGTTGTTCGGGCTGTGCTGCGTCGGCATCGGCTACATTGCGTTGACCGCGCCGCGGCGGCCACGGCTGGCCCAGCTGGCCTTTCTGGTAGTCGCCGCCTTCCTGCTGACCAACAAGGTGTGGAGTCCGCAGTTTTCGCTGTGGCTGGTCCCGCTGGCCGTGCTGGCCTTGCCGCACCGCCGGTTGCTGCTGGCCTGGATGACCGTCGACGCGCTGGTGTGGGTGCCGCGGATGTACTACCTCTATAGCGTCCCGGATCGCAGTCTGCCCGAGCAGTGGTTCACCACCACGGTGTTGGTGCGTGATCTGGCGGTGTTGGGCTTGTGCGCCTTGGTGATTCGGCAGATCTATCGCCCGCAGCTGGATCTGGTGCGCGAGCGCGGCGTCGACGACCCCGCCGGCGGGGTGTTCGACCGGGTGCCCGATGCCCGGCGGTTCAGCGCGGCTCGACGGCGGGGAGCTGAAGCCGGGACCGCCGCATGAACCCGATGGCAGAACAGCCCTCCGCCGTCGAGTAGCCGCTACGATCATGACGATCTGACCCGGCGCTGCTACCGAGAGATATGGGATATCCGATGAACCGTGCAGTTCGTGTCGCGGCGTGCTCTTCGCTGGTCTTGCTGGCGACGGCCGGCTGTAGCACGACCACGGCAGGAGTCCCCGTCGAAGCGATGATGGCCGATGTGTCTTCGGCCGCCAAGACCACCGCCGCGTCGCCCCCTGACGGGCTGCCGCCCGGGCGCCTCGGTGCCCTGCTGCTCTCCGACGACACGATCAGCAACATCGTCGGGCTGCCGATGCAGCCGACCGGCAGCTGGAAAAGGCCCGGTGCTGTGGTCACGCTGCGGGATCGCAACGACTGCAAGGTCTTGACGGTCTCCGACCAGGATCTGTGGACCAGTGACTTCACCGCCTACCGGCAGGTCGCACATCAGGACAGCGACGAGGTGAACTTCTTCGCGTGGCAGGGTGCCGCAACCTACGAGGACACCCGAACCGCGTCCCGGGTGTTTCAGCGCAGCATCAACCCCGGTCTGCAGGCGCGCTGCAAAACGGCGACGCTGCCCGCCGAGAACGATGAGCAGACGACGTGGCGTGTCGATTCGCTCACGGTGACCGGCTCCGCATTGTCCGTGACGCTGTCGGAAATCCGTCACCAACAGATGACCGGATGGCGCTGCTCAACGCGGATCCGCGTGCAGCGCAACGTGATGCAGCGCGCTGGGGCATGCCAGTTCGGTAACCCGGTGGCAACCGCACAACAGATGGCGGATCTGATCTCAGACCGGATCGGTGGCTGATTAGGTGAACGACGAATCGTCCAGGAGTGGCCTGATGAAGCGGGTTTTTGCAGGGATGGGTGCGGCGGCTCTGTCGGCGATGGCGCTGCTGGGGTGTTCGCACAACGGTGACCCGGCCGACGAACCCGCGCAGGCCGTCCGGCTGCCGGCCCCGGGGGAGACCACCAAAGCCCAGACGTCCGAGGCGGTGGCCCCCACCGGGGAGCCCGCCGCCCGTTCCTCGATGACCCCGGTTCCGCCACCGCTGGTGCTGCCGGATCGGTTGCGCACGCTGCTGTTGCCGCCCGACGTCTCCGGCCCCATCGTCGGGTCACCATTGGGTTTCGAGAAGCGCTACGACCAGCCCGCCCCACCGGTGGATCTGGGCGAGCACGCCGAGTGCGCGGTGCTGCTCGGCCCGGCCATGCCCGCCTTCGGCTTCGAGTGGACGGCCTACAAGGGCGCCCAGCAGAAGGACCGGGAAGACAACGCCGACACCGTCGTCGGTCAGGGCGTGGCGTCCTACCCCGACCCGGACAAGGCCCGCGCCGCGTTCGCCGCGGCGTTCCCCGCCGAGCTGCGCAAGTGCGACGGGGTTGCGGTGCACAACCCACGGGACACCGCCGCCAACCTCAGCTGGCAGTTCCACGTCACCACCGTCGAGGGCACCCGCGCGCAGTGGAGTCGCGTGCAGCTGGTCGACGGTAAGCCGGTCGACTGGAGTTGCGCCTATGAGGCCGACGTCAAAAGCAATGTGCTGCTGTACACCTCGCTGTGCCGGCGCGACGGCGGCGGGGCTGAGGAGGCGGCCCGACTCGCCGAGCGGCTGATGGTCTGGATCCCGGCCGTCTGACCCGCGGCCGGGGTCAGTGCACCCGGTCCAAGACGTGCTGGCTGAGCCGATCCATCGTCACCGCGGCGTTGCCCCACTGGCTGGTCATCACCTCGATCATGAAGTTGGCGCCGACGGCGACGAGGAACGCAGAGGTGAATCCCATATTCGCGCCGTTGTGGCGAGCCGAGAGCAGCCAGGAGATCACTCTCGCGTCCGGGTTGGATTCGATGTGCACCAGGTCCATGGTGACGCCCGGATCGACATCGGCCCCAGCCAGCCGTGCATTGCGGCAGCGGTCGATCGCGGGCCGGTTGTAGGTGTTGGTGAACGCCGCGTCCGCCTCCGCCACCGACGGAAAGGTCGTCACCGCGACGACCGCGGCTGCGTCCTGGGAGCGGTTCTCCCACCGCTGCCATCGGTGCGATGCATAGTTGCTCCCCACCAGCTCGGTGGTGCCCACCTCGTAGAAGGCCCGACAGTCATCTCGCTGGCGGAGCCGCTCCGGCGGCGCCGGCACCATGCTCACCGGACCCGTGCTGGACATGGGCATCCCGGCGTAGCCGCTGACCTCGTCGTCGGACGGGATCAGCGTCATGACCTGGCCGGGCTGCACCCAGTTGTCGTCGGCGACCGCCGGAGCCGGAAACGCGCCCAGTGCCGCAGCGGCAATCGCCCCCACGACGCATGATCGGCGGTGGCGTGACGGGACAGCGCGGCCATGACGGAGTCTCACCATGGCGGTGAGCCTAATCGGGGGGCAGGTCCGACCGATTTCGCACCGGCGGTCTGCCTCCGGTAACCTAGCCGGGTTGCCGACGCAGGCGACCCTCCTGCCGTGGTCAGATCCACGGCCGCACTACGACCATAGGAGGTGATGAGGTTCCCATGCGTCCATACGAAATCATGGTCATCCTTGACCCCACCCTCGACGAGCGCACCGTCGCCCCGTCCCTGGAGACGTTCCTGAACGTCATCCGCAAGGACGGCGGAACGGTCGAGAAGGTCGACATCTGGGGCAAGCGCCGGCTGGCCTACGAGATCGCCAAGCATGCCGAGGGCATCTACGCGGTCATCGACGTCAAGGCCGCCCCGGCCACGGTGTCCGAGCTTGACCGTCAGCTCAGCCTGAACGAGGCAGTGCTGCGCACCAAGGTGATGCGGACCGACAAGTCGTAGCAGGCTGTCGCCGCCGTTGCGTAGGCTCAGCTGACACATGCAGCGTCGACACCGACCCTAGGAGGGCCCCGTGGCTATTGGTGACACCACGATTACCGTCGTCGGAAACCTGACCGCGGACCCGGATCTGCGGTTCACCCCGTCGGGGGCGGCGGTCGCCAACTTCACGGTGGCGTCCACCCCGCGGGTCTACGACCGGCAGAGCGGTGAGTGGAAGGACGGCGACGCGCTGTTCCTGCGGTGCAATATCTGGCGTGAGGCCGCGGAGAACGTCGCCGAGAGCCTCACCCGCGGATCGCGGGTGATCGTCACCGGGCGGCTGCGGCAGCGGTCCTTCGAAACCCGCGAGGGCGAGAAGCGCACCGTCTACGAGGTGGAGGTCGACGAGATCGGCCCCTCGTTGCGGTACGCCACCGCCAAGATCAACAAGGTCAGCCGCGGCGGCGGCGGAGGCGGTTTCGGCGGGGGCGGCGGCATGCCGGCCTCGGCGGGCCCGTCCGGCGGCGCGCCCGCCGAAGACCCGTGGGGCAGTGCTCCGGCGTCCGGCTCGTTCGGCGGCGCCGACGACGAACCGCCCTTTTAGACCAACGAACCACAGCACGAAAGAGATAGATAGATGGCGAAATCCAACAAGCGGCGGCCGGCTCCCGAAAAGCCGATCAAGACCCGCAAGTGCGCATTCTGCTCCAACAAGAAGCAGGTGATCGACTACAAGGACACCTCGCTGCTGCGCACCTACATTTCTGAGCGGGGCAAGATCCGCGCCCGCCGTGTGACCGGCAACTGCGTTCAGCACCAGCGCGACATCGCGCTCGCGGTGAAGAACGCCCGCGAGGTCGCGTTGCTGCCCTTCACCTCGTCGGCGCGCTAGCCGATCAGTCCAGCCGAGAAAGTACGAAACGATGAAGCTGATTTTGACCGCTGAGGTGGATCACCTCGGGGCGGCCGGAGACACCGTCGAGGTCAAGGACGGATACGGCCGCAACTACCTGCTCCCGCGGGGGCTGGCGATCGTCGCCTCGCGCGGCGCGCAGAAGCAGGCCGACGACATCCGCCGGGCCCGCGAGACCAAGCAGGTGCGCGACCTCGACCACGCCAAGGAGCTCAAGGAGGCTCTGCAGGCGCTGGGCACCGTTTCCCTGCCGATGAAGACCGCCGCCGACTCGGGCAAGCTGTTCGGTTCGGTGACCGCCGCCGACGTGGTCGCGGCGATCAAGAAGGCCGGCGGGCCCAACCTCGACCGGCGGATCGTCCGGTTGCCCAAGGCCCACATCAAGGCCGTCGGCAGCCACCCGGTGTCGGTGCACCTGCACCCCGACGTCGACGTCGACGTCACGCTCGACGTCACCGCGGCGAACTAAGCGCTTACTCGCACAGCCCCGGCGGGCCCTGGTCGGCTCCGCCGGGGCTTTGCTGTGCTCGGATCCGGTTAACGTCGGTTAACTCTGGCTAACTTTTGGGCACGTGCATAGTCCTGGTGCTATTTACCGGGTCGTGGAGCGCCGTCCACCTGCTCGCAAGGCAACACGCCCAAGATGGCAACCTGAAACGACACGCCGAAGAGATTGTCCTCCACAGCTCGAACGCCTCGGTGTGGTGCGCTTACCTGCGGAGATAGCGGAACGGAAGGGAACAATCCACAGGTCTTCCCCACCGTCCCAAACAAGTGGAGGACCGGTGTGCACACTTCATCCACAGCTTTGTGAACAAGCGCGTTTGGTGCGTCCGCCAGCAACGCCTACCGTCAACCCGGCACGAAGCGACGGGGGTGTCGGTGCCCGCGATTATGGTCGCGGCATCAGCGTCGAATAGACGTTCGAACGTGCCGCGGAGGAGGTGGGGCGTATGGCAGTGGTCGACGATCGTGGGCACTCTGAGCTCGAGGAGCCGCCCCGCGAGGATGTCGGCCGCCAGCCGCCCCAAGATGTCGCCGCCGAACAGTCGGTGCTCGGGGGCATGCTGCTGAGCAAGGACGCCATCGCCGACGTGCTGGAGCGGCTGCGGCCCGGCGACTTCTACCGGCCGGTGCACCAGAACATCTACGACGCGATTCTGGATCTCTACGGGCGCGGCGAGCCGGCCGACCCGGTGACGGTGGCCGCCGAACTCGACCGCCGCGGCCTGCTGCGCCGGGTGGGTGGGGCTCCGTATCTGCACACGCTGATCTCGACGGTGCCGACGGCGGCCAACGCCGGCTACTACGCCGGCATCGTCGCCGAGAAGGCGCTGCTGCGCCGGCTGGTGGAGGCCGGCACCCGCGTGGTGCAGTACGGCTACGCCGGCGCCGAGGGCGCCGATGTGGCCGAGATCGTCGATCGGGCCCAGGCCGAGATCTACGACGTCGCCGACCGGCGCCTGTCCGAGGACTTCGTCCCGCTCGAAGACCTTTTGCAGCCCACCATGGACGAGATCGACGCGATCGCCTCGCACGGCGGGATCGCACGCGGCGTGCCGACGGGCTTCACCGACCTCGACGAGGTGACCAACGGGCTGCACCCGGGGCAGATGGTGATCATCGCGGCGAGGCCGGGTATGGGCAAATCGACTCTGGCACTGGATTTTATGCGGTCGTGCTCGATCAAACACCGCCTGCCCAGCGTCATCTTCTCGCTGGAAATGGGCAAGTCCGAGATCGTCATGCGGCTGCTCTCGGCCGAGGCAAAGATCAAGCTGGGCGACATGCGCTCGGGCCGGATGACCGACGACGACTGGACCCGGCTGGCGCGGCGGATGAGCGAAATCAGCGAAGCGCCACTGTATATCGACGATTCGCCGAACCTGACCATGATGGAGATCCGCGCCAAGGCCCGCCGGCTCAAGCAGAAGGCCGACCTGCGCCTGGTGGTCGTCGACTACCTGCAGCTGATGACCTCCGGCAAAAAGGTGGAGTCGCGGCAGATCGAGGTCTCTGAATTCTCAAGGCATCTCAAGCTTTTGGCTAAGGAGCTGGAGCTGCCGGTGATCGCCCTTAGCCAGCTCAACCGTGGCCCCGAGCAGCGCACCGACAAGAAGCCAATGCTGGCAGATCTTCGCGAAAGTGGAAGTTTGGAGCAAGACGCGGACATGGTTATACTTTTGCACCGCCCTGACGCCTTCGAGCGCGACGACCCCCGCGGGGGAGAGGCCGACCTGATTTTGGCCAAGCACCGCAATGGGCCGACGAAGACCGTAACGGTGGCGCATCAACTGCACTTGTCGCGGTTTACGAATATGGCGCACTAGGGACTGCCAGTTTTGTAGGGTCTCACGCTGCGTGTCATATTCTCCGCGGCCGTGTCACGTCCTTGTCATGTGTCTCACGAACGTGTCGCGCGCCCGCACCCATGTAGCTCGCACCGGCCCCGCTAGCAGTCGTGACGCGAGCGGGCGCCAATAGGAATGAGTAGAAATGGAATTGATTACAAAGCAAGGCCGATGTCCGTGGCGGCAGCCAGGATAGCCGCGTGAAATGCCCGGCTTCGTTCGAGCGCGCCTGCCCGGGCTCCGTTCGAGGCCGCGCCTAAACGTCGGTCTCCGATGGCTGTAGCCTCACCGGACTGCTCCAGGACTTTCGACCGGGTAGTCGAGCTCGCGGCAGCCCTCGATCAGTCGGTGGTCGTAGGTCACGACAGCAGTGAGCGCATCACCCAGCTGGGCAGCGGACGCGAGATGGATGGCGTCCAGAGAGCGCAGCGTCTCCGGTCCGATCGTTTGGGCCATCTCGACCACCTCGTCGGTGACGGCAAGGATGTCGAGATCCTCGTCCAGGATGCGCCGCGCGGTGGCGACGATCTCGGTGTCCCCGCTCCGGAGCGCGGTTCCCATCAACTCCACGCGCCCCACCGCACTGGTGACATGGTCGCGGTCCTGGGCGTTGACCAGCCACCGCCGAAGATCGGCCGACTCGGGCTCCCGCACGATCAGCTTCACCAGCGCGGAGGTGTCCATGTAGATCATCGGTCCTCGCGCAACTCGGTCAGGACCGCACTCAAGTCCCGCCGTGGCAGGCCCTCGGTCTCGATCGAAGCGAGACCGCCGCGCCGGCGGGCCGGCTTCATGGAACCGCTGGCGATGAGGCTGTCTCGGGTGCGGTCAGTGGCGGTGACCGGAACCAGCCGCGCTACCAACCGGCCCCGCATCGTTACCGACAGCTCCTCACCCGCGTCGACCCGGGCCAGGTACTTACTCGCGTTCTGTCGTAACTCGCGGACCCCAATAACGTTCACGCCCCGGACTGTAGCACATAAAGTGCTACCAACACGTGCGGGTACGGCACTTGGCGTCCTCGGCCCAGCGGCGAGATGGCGCAATCGCGTCGGCTATTACGCCGGGATCGTCGCGGAGAAGGCGTGCTCGACAAGATTGAACGCGATGTCGCGCACGTTGCTCTTTAGTGCCTCACGGGGCGTGACGGTGTCATGCCCTGGCCGTACGTCTCAACTCGTGTCATGCGGGCGGGGGCAGTCTTCATGCAGCGGCTCACTCGAGTTCGACGAACCACGCGGGTGGAATATCTTGGCTGAGAACCGTGTGCAGTTCGTCGTAGCTGTACCCGAAAGCGGGTGCGAACCGGGTGGCATCCCACTCGTCCATCCACGCCAAGTACTCACTCATGGACCCCGCAGTCCGTACGAACACCGCCCCTGCGCGCGAGTCCTGCTGGTATCGAACGAATTCGATTCCGCGAGCCGGCTTGTCGCGGTACCAGCTGGTGCCGATGTTCGGTAGTCCGCGCAAGGCTCTGGCTTCCTCTGCGATCAGGAACAACAGGAACTTCTGAGCGTCGTCGAGTAGGAGGAACCCCCAATTCTGGCGCCAGGTATTGCGATCACGTTGCTGTACAACCCATCTGTCGTCGGAGTTGAGAAATAACCCGAACTCAATACCGCCCAGACTGAAGGTGAGCATGCCATCGGTGACTGACGGGTGCTCCTCACCCCACAGTCTCTCGCTGGCCGTCAACAAAGGCCCAAAGTCCGCAGGCAGCCAAGGAAATCGTTCGGCGTCGAAAAACGGGTGCCTGCCCTCGGTCGCGATAATCCGCCACTGAAACCACGCCTGGGCGACAGGGCGGTACGGCTCGGGGTAGGCACGCAGATCGACCCTGGGAACTGCGATGTGGTCCGGGGGTAGGGGGAGCGACGCGATCTCGGCACGCGTCGGTCTCGCGAGCCCGGCATCGATGAGCCGTAACAAGGGGCCGGTGTGGTTGTTCTGATCGAGCAGCCGATACGCAGTACCACCGCCAGGCTGGCCGAACCATGGAGCCGCGACGAACGACTCGATATGCCATCCGAGGGGAAGCTCGCTGCCACTGGCGAGCTCGAACCGAGAGAATTCTCTGATCGCTAGATTGGGAGGAAGCGATCGCTGCGCATAAGGGGTGCCGTCGGCATAGAGCCACCCTCCCCGTTGGCTCCCGTTGAGCTCCACGATCACCGACTCAGGCTAACCAACTTCCCTGCGATGCGCCGCACGGAACGCCGCCGGCGCGCGGGGCTCAGTCATCGGGCGACCCGGCAGCCGGAAGGCCATGCGGCAAGCGCCGGCGGATGTCGCGTAGGCTGGGAACGCATCGCCCCGTGCCCGATTATCTCGGCTACGGAGTTGCCGGCACCGTCACCGGTCACACCCGAAAGATGTTGACTGTCTCGCGAAGTCCCAGGGTGCGTGGGTCGTGGCGCCCGGTAGCAGCGAGAAGGAATTCGTGGGCGTCGATTCCGCTTTCCTCCGGGAATGCCGCGGCCGGTATCGCAAGCAGGCGGGCCAAGCCCGAGTCGGCCGCAGCGATCGGGTCGCGGCGTAGGGCGCCAAGGACGAAATCCAGGCTGTCATAAAGCCCCTCGCCCAAATCCGATGGCGCCTTGATGGCGTTGCGGATGTCGTCGGCGTGCACGTAGGCGTCCATCAAGAGCGCATGTATCGCCTCACCAATAGTGAAACGCGGTAAGGGGCTGGGCCGGGCCCAGATGTGGTCGTCGAAGGCGGCCACCAGCTCGGCCATCGCCTCGCCGATCTTCCGCATCTGGGCGGCAAGGCCGGTGGGCGGTTGGGCGCGCAGCGACGCCGCCTGCTTATCGGCGTTGCGCGTCCCGCTTGCGCCCGTGACGGTGTCGAGCGCCTGACCCACCACATGGGCGGCGACGTCGCGCACCTGCCAACCGGTGCAGCGGCTGGCACAAGTCCACATCGATGTATCGAGCGTGGCCAGCAGATCCGCGAAGCTCTGGTACTCGCGGAGCAAGCCGGCCGTCGTGCGCTCACGGGTGAGCACAGGACGACTCCTCCAAGCGTTCCTGCACATCTCGCAGCCGCCTCAGCTGCACCTGGAACGCGTCCTGCGTGAGCACTCCGATACGGCAGACTAAGTGACGCGCTCCGGCCTCGATGTAGGTCGCCAGCTTGGCCGCAACCGCCTCAGCGGACCCGGCGGCGAAGGCCTGGATACTTTCGACGGCCGCCAGCGGAAATCCATACGTAGCGGTGGTGAATCGATCAAGTTCGGATCGGCCGCCATCTGGCGAGTCCGTCACCAGGACCGTCACAAAGAGCGCCGGGGTGACGGCGTCAGTCGCTCGCCCAGCCAGCGCGGCTGCGGCGTGAACCTCACCGAGACCGGTCGCGAAACGCGATGGTGTCGGCGGGTAGGGCAGCCAACCGTCATAGGTCGACCCCGCGCGGGCACGGGCGCGCGCAGTGTCGCCGGCAAGCCAGACCGGCGGCCCGCCCGAATTGAACGGCGTTATGCCAGAGGGGATGTCACTAAGACTCAGCGTTTCGCCGCGAAACGTGCTCGGGCCCGCTCCGGCCCAGAGCTGCCGCCAGAGCGCAACGGTCTCATCGAGCCGCCGGGAGCGGCGTCGCCAGGATACTTCCGACACCGCGTATTCGGTCTCCGATAGCCCCGGAAAGCCGGCACCGACGGCGACGACGAGTCGACCCTGCGCCAATCGATCGAGGGAGGCCAGCGTTTGCGCGGCTTGCACAGGTCTGCGTAATGCGGGAAGAAGCGCGGCGGTGCCCAGTGTTAGCCGCTCAGCCACCGAAGCGGCGGCCGCAAGGAATGTCAGTGCTTCGATACGGGGGCCAATCAACGAGTCGTTGGCCCACAGCGAGTCGAAGCCGAGATCCTCGACGGTTCGCACCATACGGACGAGTTGGCCAGGTTCGGTACCCGGCCACTGGTCGGCGGCCAGCAGCGCCACCACCCCGACACGCAATGCATGAGAAGTCATGGTCGGTCACGCCACCGTGAGAATTATCTTGCCGCTGGTGCGGCTCTGGCTGCTGATGGTCAGGGCACGTGCGGCGGCGGAGAGCGGGAGCTGCTCGGCGATGTGCACCCGCAATTGTCCGCATTCGACGAGTTGCGCGAGGTTCTGCAGGCCGGCCGCGTCGGGCTCGACCAGGTAGCCGCGGGCGTGAACGCCGAGTTCCTTCGCACGCTCGTAAAGCCCTGGCGTCCAGGCGGCTTGAGCGTTGACCAGGATCCCGCCGGGACGAAGACACGCCAATGCCTCGATACCGGCATCACCCCCGAACATCTGGATCACCACGTCGACCTCGCGGACCGCCTCGTGGACCGGCGTGACGGTGTAATCCACCGCCTGGTCAACACCCAGCTCGGCAAGGAAACGGTGTTTGGCGGCGCGGGCGGTGCCGATGACGTAGGCGCCGCGCGCCTTGGCGATCTGGACCGCCAAATGCCCAACGCCCCCAGCGGCTCCCGATATCAGCACGCGCTGGCCGGGCGCAACGTGGGCGACGTCGACCAGCATCTGCCATGCGGTGAGCCCGGCGAGCGGAAGGGCGGCTGCTTCGGTGAAGTCTAATCCGGCGGGCATCGCCGCGAAGTGCCGTGACGGCCCGGTGACGAACTCGGCGTACCCGCCCGCTTGCCGCGGGAACCACGGCATTCCGAAAACCCGATCGCCGACCTGGAATCGGTTGACGCCGTAGCCGATCTCCTCGATGACCCCTGCCACGTCCCAGCCGTGAATGAACGGGAGAGTGAGCACCCGATTGTATGCCCGACCTGCACTTGTGTAGTAGTCAACCGGGTTGACGCCTGCGGCGTGGACCCGGACTTTCACCTCGGTCGGAGCCGGCCGCGGTTCAGGGGCCTCCGCTAACCGTACCGAGGCGGGGCCGTCCCACGCATGTTGGATGATGGCGCGCACGAACGTTGCCTCCTCAGTTACGGTTTGGTCGGCGGTGCGGGGGCCGCAGTGAGCTGTACCGGGATGCCATTGAGCACCGCGGTGCCGGATAGCGGATCGAGTTCTAGACCGTCAGCCAGGATGTTGCTGTTGACTCCCGGCTGTTGTGCCGCGAAAGCGGCAACCGTTCCGGGTTCGTCATGTCCCCACCCATGCGGTAGTGAGACCACGCCGGGGCGCACCGCGTCGGTCACCTCCACCGGGGCGTCGACGACGCCGGCGCGCGACCTTACCCGGGCGTGCGTGCTGAGCTGCAGGCGTGCGGCGTCGGTCGGGTGAATTTGCAACGTGCACCGGTCTGGTCCTTTGGCCAGCGTGGGCAGGTTATGCATCCAGGAGTTGTTCGACCGCAGGTGACGCCGCCCGATCAACACCATGCTGCGTTTCGGGGACCGGAGCAGCCTGGTGCGCAGCTGGGCGACATCGTCGACCAGCGGTGGCGGGGCGAGCTCGATCTGCCCCGACGGCGTGTTGAGTATCCCGGGCAGTTGTGGGGTCAGGGGGCCGAAATCCATCCCGTCGGGGTACTCGCGCACTCGGGCCAGGGTCAGCGGTTGGTCACCGTCGCGGTACGGCCCGGCCCGCAACAACATGTCCAGCAGACGTTCCGGGCCGCCCAGCTCGGCCGGCGAATCGACGCCGGCTTCCCCGGCCCCGTAGACGGCACGGTTCAGCGTTTCGGCGACCATATCGTCGATCACATTCAGGTCGGCTGCGGCGCCTTGCCGTGCCAGGATTCCGATCAAGCGCAGCAAGATCTGCCAGTCCGCCTGGTCTCCGGGCTGCGCGGGCAGCACCGGCGGCGAATAGGTCGCGGTGTTGCGGATCGCGAAATGGCCGAAAAACAAGTCGTAGTGGGGCTTGGTCAGCGGCGAGGGCGCCGGCAACACTACGTGCGCGTGCCGGGTCGTTTCGTTGCGGTACAGATCCAGGCTGACCATGAGCTCGAGCTGCTCGAACGCCGCCGCGAGGCGAGAGCTGTTCGGGGCTGAGCGCGCCGGATTTCCGGCTACGGTGATCAGCGCCTTCACCTGCCCTGCTCCCGGCGTGTCGATCTCCTCGGCAAGGCACGCCAGCGGCAGCTCGCCGAGCGTTTCGGGGGCGCCTCGCACCCGGCTGCGCCACCGCCCGATCGTGCTGCCCGTCCGCCCCGCCGTCACCAGTCGCAGATCGGCCGCCGGGCGGGCGAACATGGCACCGCCGGGCCGATCGAGGTTGCCGGTCAGCACATTGAGGACGTCGACCAGCCAGCTCGTCACGGTCCCGAATCGCT
The DNA here is from genome assembly GCF_001667945.1 of Mycolicibacter sinensis. Lineage (GTDB taxonomy): Bacteria > Actinomycetota > Actinomycetes > Mycobacteriales > Mycobacteriaceae > Mycobacterium > Mycobacterium sinense_B. The sequence goes on from NZ_LZJK01000057.1 coordinate 55,866, forward strand.
GAGTGCAGGTGCCGGTACGGCCGTACACGGCCGCGGCCGGCGCGGCGGCGAGATCACGTGCGAGCCCGCGGATCTCCTCGGCCGGGATGTCGCAATAGGGCGCAACGGTCTCCGGAGAAAACTCGCGCACGACCTCCTCCACGGTCTTGACGCCGCGAACGTGCGGGCCCAGCCGACCAAGATCGATTCGACCCTCACTGAACAGCACCTGCGCTAACGACGCCAGTAGCAGCGCGTCGGTCCCCGGCCGGATTGGGTAGTGCGCGTCGGCCTCCTGGGCGGTTCGAGTTCGGTTGGGGTCGACCACGATCAACCGTCCGCCGCGGTGACGCAGTGCGCGTAGCCGGGCCCGCATCCCGGGAGCGGTGAGCAGGCTTCCGTTGGACACCACCGGATTCGCGCCCAAGATCAACAGATAGGAGCAGCGGTCGACGTCGGGCAGCGGCACCGTGTACATCCCGCCGAACATCAGCTGGCAGGAAACGAATTTCGGCATCGCGTCGACGGTGTTGGCGGTGTAGATATTGCGTGAGCCCAGGGCCCGCATCGCGGCACTGGCATACAGCGTCGTGGCGAAGTCGTGTGCCACCGGGTTGCCGAGGTACACGGCCACGGCATCTGCACCGTGCCGGTCGATCACCGCGGTGAGTCGTTGATCGACGACCGCGAACGCCTCCTCCCAGGACGTGGGCTGGAGCCGCCCGTCGGCGCCGCGAAGATGCGGTGTACGTAACCGGTCGGGATCGACGTGAAGCTCCTTGAGCCCGAGGGCTTTCGGGCACACATGTCCGCGACTCAACACGTGGTCACGATTGCCGCGAATCGAGACGACCGCGCCCCCGTCCACGCTGCTCTCCAAACCGCAACCGGCCTCGCAGAGCGAACAGACATGCCGTCGGATTTGCATACCGGCAGTATAAACAGACTGCCGGTATGTACCGCAAGTATGTACCGCAAGTACGTTATGCTGACCGCTGTGACCGGCCCGCGTACCCAGGCAGAACGCACGCGCGTCACCATCGAGCAAATCGTGTCGGTGGCGCGCCGCGCATTCGCCGATGACGGCTTCGACGCCACCTCCGTCGATGGCATCGTCGAACGTGCCGGCATGACCAAGGGCGCCCTCTACCACCACTTCGCCGGCAAACGCGCGCTGTTCGCCGCGGTTTACGAAGCCGAGCAGGCCGCGATCGGCCAGGCGGTGCTGCGCGCTGCCCGAGGCGGCAAGAGCAGCTGGCAGAATTTCCTGGCCGGCTGCCGAGCGTTCTTCGACGCTGTGCTGGATCCGGGGGTTCAGCGCATCACGCTGATCGACGCGCCCGCTGTCCTCGGCTGGGAGATGATGCGCAAGCTTGAGGACGAGCATGTCACTTCCCTGCTGCGGCAGGGCCTGTCGCAAGCGATCGCCGACGGCCACCTCGGCCGCCAGCGCGTGGAGCCGCTGGCGCACCTTATTCACGGCGCGATGTGCGAAGCCGCGATGACGGTTGCCCGCTCAGCGGACCCGAAGCGCGCGAGCAAGGATTCCCTCGTGGCCCTGGAAAACCTGCTCAACGGTATCGTCGTTGGCCGATGACGCGAAGGCGCACCGGCGGTGTGGTCGGACAGAGGCGCACACTAGGCCGGGTGGCCCACCCGGGCCGCCGCACCCGACGAGACCGGGCCTTATGACTGCACGACTTCCAGCGCCGCAGGATGACCTCACCCCGCGTGCGGCGGCGATCGCCCGAGAGCAAGGGTACGGGGCGTATCAGGCATCGTTTCGGGTAAACCGTATGAGCGACCGGCATTTGGCGATCGCGGTGCTGATGTTGCCGGTTGGGGCCGGCGTGTTTTCCTGGATGGCGTGGTTCGCCTCGCCGTGGAGCGGAAACGATGCCCCGTCCCTGCCCGGCATGGTCGCCTCCGGCATCGCCGGATTGTTCTTCCTCGGCTGCACCGTGTGGCTCGCCGTACCGCTGCTGGTCGGCATGGTCCGGGTCAAGGGCGCCCGTGTGTACGTGTTCGAGCACGGTGCCATCGCCGAACGCCCCCGCGGGAGCCTCTACGCGTGGAAGCTTGATCGCGCGACGGTCCGTTACGTCGTGTGGAAAGAATCCTGGGAGTCGACCTGGCGCGACCGGCCCCAGCTCTGGGTCAGGTTCCACCAGGACGGCGAGGTGATTTGCTTCGACGGGCACGACCGGAAAGACCGAGCCGTCCTGCCAGAACTTGCTCGTGCCCTCGGAGCCGCGAGCGACGAGCCCGAACAGATCGGTGAACTGCGTTCTTCCGACGCACCGACTTCGTTCTGACATCGCGTCATCCCCCGACGTCCAGGCCGGCGCGTCATTCACCCTCACCAGCCATGGTCGGCCCGTCGCGCGGCTCGTCTCGATCAGCGCGGCACCGCGCGGTTCGGCCGGCAGCCGTGATCCTCAGCGACCAGAACACCGCGACCTGTTCGCTCGGGTCATCGTCGCCGAGGCGCTACGCCGCAATCTGACCACCGTCATCCGCGACACCACAAGCATCGATGCGGCGATCACGCCAACACTTCAGGCGTGAACCGCTACCGGCTGGAGGATGGCTCGGGCTGCCTCATCTCGCTAACCTCGATGTGTGGCAGATCCAGCGAACCCGCCCACTCGAAGGGATGCCAGTTCTCCCAGCCCCATCGTTCTGGATGTGGAAGGCTCCGGCGTCCAACCGCCGGTCGCGCCGCGGGTGCGTCGGGCCTTCTGGCTGCTGGAGCGAGTTGCCCCGGCAATCGGGTCGCGGTGGGCGACTGAACTGTGGTGCACCCCACCGGTGATGGAGTCCAGCCTGCGGATGCCGCCCGGCGTGCCGCCCGGTCAGCCGCTGGAGGCGCACTGGGACGGGCACCGGGTGGTGGGCGAGGCCTGGGGCGAGGGGCCGCCGGTCTACCTGGTGCACGGCTGGGGTGGGCGTCGCCCGCACCTCGGCATGTTCATCAAACCTCTCGTCGAATCCGGGCATCGGGTCATCGCGTTCGACCTGCCGAGCCATAACGAGTCAGATCCGGGTGCGCTCGCACCGGGCCGCACCACCGCCATCGAGTGCGCCGAAGCGGTTGCCGCCATGATCCGGACCCATGGGCCGGCCCGCGCGGTTGTCGCCCACTCCCTCGGGGCCAACGCGACCGCGTTCGCGGCGTCGTGGGGTGCGACGGTCGGACGTTTGGTATTCCTCGCGCCGATGGGCGAGTTCCCGATCTACCTTGATCTGTTCGCCGCGCGCCACAACTTCGGCCGACGGATCCGCACCGGCCTGCATCGACGCCTGGAACGCCGCATCGGCATGTCGCTGGAGGACACCAACATGGTTCGGGTCGCCAAGAAGACCGGCTATCCTCCGCTGCTGCTCATCCACGACCCCGATGATCCCGAGACGCCCTACGAGACGAGCGAACGGGTCGTCGCGTCCTGGCCTGGCGCCAACTTGATGACGACGTCGGGTCTCGGCCGGCTGGCGCATTTCCGAATCTTGCGGCACCGTCCCGCAATTCGCGCGGGCGTCGAGTTCATCGGCCCCGCGACCGTTTGAAAAACACCCCCAACGGGGTATTGCGGTACGGGCATTTTCGCACCGGCGTTGTCGCGTCGCACCGGCACGCAGCATCGGCGGCGCAACGGCGATCTCACCGAGACGCACGGGCGATCCGAATCCGACCGAAAGAGGTGATATGGCTATGCCAGAAGAACTCGATCGAGGTTCCGCGATCCACCTTGCTGCCACCACCGCGTGGCTGGCGGGCGCGATCGCCGGCGCCTGGGTGCTCGGTTGGGCGCTGTATTGGCTGCTGCAGCGCGTCAGCCGGCGTAGCGCCCTGGTCAACGACTTCGCGGCTTTGACCCGAATGCCGGTTCGGGTGATCCTGATGGTGATTGCCGCGCGCATCGCGGTCGGTGCAACTGTTCTGGCATCGGCGCCGGGCCGTGGCTGGGTCGATCAACTGTTCCGTATCCTGATGATTGCCGCCATGACCTGGTTGGTTGCCGCGTTCACGCTGCTGGCGGAGCGGCGCGCCATCGCCCGCTTCGCCGGCGGCGAGCTGGAGGTCAGCGATGCCGACCGGCTCCAGCGGCGGGTCAAAACCCAGATCACCACGTTGCGGCGGCTCGCGATCGCCGTCGTTGTCGTCCTCGGCACGGCCGCGGCGTTGATGACTTTTCCGTCCTTCACCCAGATCGGCACCACGATGTTCGCCTCGGCCGGGATTCTCTCGGTGGTCGCCGGCCTGGCCGCGCAGACCTCCCTGGGCTCGGTGTTCGCCGGCATGCAGATTTCGTTCTCCGACGCCGTCCGGGTCGGCGACGTCGTCGTGCTCGAAGGTGAGTGGGGACGCATCGAGGAGATCACGCTGACGTATGTCGTGGTCCAGATCTGGGATCAGCGACGCCTGATCCTTCCGACCACCTACTTCACCAAGACCCCCTTCGAAAACTGGACCCGCCGAACGACGGACTTGCTCGGCACCGTTCAACTCGATGTGGACTTCACTGCACCGGTTGAGCCGATGCGCGCCGAGCTGGACCGACTGCTCTCAGCGAGCGACATGTGGGATGGTCGATCCAGCGGGTTGGTGGTCACCGACGCCGTCGACGGCTACCTCCGGGTGCGGATCACGGTGAGCGCGGCCGATTCCGGTGCGCTGTTCAACCTCAGATGCGCTGTCCGTGAAGGCATGGTCGAGTGGCTGCAGCGCACGCATCCCACGGCTTTGCCGCGCTGGCGCGTCGAGCAACCATCGGCGAGTGCCGCCGCCGGCGATTCCGGTCTGGACAGCGACACGAACACCCCTGCCTACGCGCATTAGCGGCGACGCGGCCTAGATGCTGTAGCGCCGCAGCCGTTGCAGCCGTCGCATCCCGGCGGCGGCCACCTTCTCGCCGGCCGGGCGAAGAGCTTCTTCAAGTCGTGCGCGAACGTCCGCAATGTCGAGGTGCGTACCAATCGCGACGAGATGGCTGGCCCCTGACCCCGTAGGCGCGGTCACCACATGGACGGAGGTGCCGACAACGTTGACCAGGTAGTGGCGCTTGCCGATCGCGACCGTTCCCTTCATCCGGTAGACGCCCTGCGGCGGCTGTTCGAGCAGGTCGATGAGCGGTCCCGGGTCAACGGTGCCGCCGCCGACGACGGTCACCGATGCCGCATGCACGTGATCGTGGTGCTCCTGGTGGGCGTCGGCGGCCGCGTCGAGGAGCAGTTCCCGAAACGACATCTGCCCGGTCTCACCGCCGTCGCTGACGTCGTAGAGCAACCGGGGATCCACGCGTCCTCCTGTCGCACCCACCACGTGTGCGTGCGGATTGAGTTCTCGCACACGGGCTTCAACCCGAGCGAGGGCCTCTTCGCGGGCATCCTCGGCGATCCGATCCAGCTTGTTGACCACGACCAGGGAGGCCACGCCGTAACGCTGCGGCGGGGCGGATCCGGTGTCGACCGTGTCGAAGTGCTCCGCTGCGTCGATGACGTCGACAACACCGCCGTGGCGTATCCGCTCCACCCCGCTGAACCGAATCACTCGCGACACGTCGGCGGGTTCGGCCACCCCGCTCGCCTCGATGATGATCGCGTCGAGCGCGAGCTTCGGGTCGGCCAGCTTCTCCAGCGCCTGGTCAAGCCCACCCTCATCCGGCAGATGGCAGATGCAGCCACCGGCGATCGACACCGGCTCGTCGACCTGGCCCGTGACCAGGCCGGCATCGACGTTGAGTTCGCCGAAGTCGTTGATAATGACTCCGATTCGAGCGCCCGGAGCGCGCAGCACATGGTTGAGCAGCGTGGTCTTGCCCGCCCCGAGATACCCCGTCAACGCGATAACGGGGATAGCGGGAGCGTTGCGATCGGCCACCCGGCCATTATCGCCAGGTGCGCGCGGCCGGCTGCGACCACGGGGTGGCAGGTCCCTCAGCTGCCGTACAGATGCAGCGCCCGGCCGGTCACGGTGGCCACATCGCCGCTGAGCCCTGCGATGGGCGGACCGCCGCGCTGATGGATCACGTTCGCGAGCACGATCACGTAGCTATCCGATCCCGGGTCGATCCACAGCGTCACGCCGGTGAATCCGGTGTGCCCGAAGCTGCCGATCGGAAAGATCATGCCGCGCGGCCGGGAGTGCGGCGTATCGATATCCCAGCCGAAACCGCGGAGATCCTGTCCGATGATCGCCGGATACTGCGCGGAGAGCAGGGGATCGGCTCTGTTGGGCGACGTTGCATTCGCCTGTTGCGCAGCGGCGTTCGCACCCGCCAGCTGTGCGGCGTCGTGCCCGGGTTGCTGCGGTGTCGTCATCAACTCCAGGGTCGATTGCCGCAACGGAAACGGGCTGGGGCGCCCGGCGAGCCGATCGAGCAGCGCCTGGGCGTACCTGCCGACGTCGGCGGCGGTCGAGAACACTCCGGCGCTGCCGGCCACCCCGCCCATGCGGCGTGCCGTCGGATCCTGCACGGTGCCACGCAGCAGCTGGTCGTAGTCGGGGTTGATCCCGGGGGAGTCTTCGTCATGGGCCGTCGGCGCGATCCGGGCCAACAGGTCGGTGCTCCAGCTGTCCGCCGGGCACCCACCGCCCTGAGCGAGGCTCGTGTCGAATGCGATGGCCGTACCGCGGATCCGGTGGGGGCCACAGGCTTTGACGGCGGGCAGGTAGCGGGTGTCGGTCATGCCCAGCGGCGCAAAGACGTGGTCCTGCACGTAGGTGTCCAACGGTTGGCCGGTCATCGTCTCGACGAGTACGCCCAGGACGATGAAACCGATGTCCGAGTAGTGGAATATCTCGCCGGGGCCGAACTCCAGCGGCGCGGTCAGTGCCCGATGCACACCACCGGCCTGGTCGGCCTCGGTCAGGCCCCACGGCCCCTGGTGGCTCAAATCCCCACCGATGCCCGAGGTGTGGGTGAGCAGCATGCGCAACGTCACCTGGGCGCGTCGGGGGTCGCCTGCCTCGTTGAACTCCGGCAGATAGGTCTGGACGGGTTCGTCGATCGCCACCCGGCCCTGTTCATAGAGCTGTAGGACCGCGACGGCCGTCGCGAGGCACTTCGTCAACGACGCGATGTCGAAGATCGTGTCCTCGGTCATCGGCTCGGCCGGTGCGGGCGAGCCGTCAAGCGCGGGTTCGTCTGCCAGCCTGCGCGCGCCGAAAGCCTGGCTGAAGGCGACCGTGCCGGCGTGCCCGATCCGGACCACCGCACCCGGCAGCCGGGGAACCGCGATCGCGTCGTTCATCAGCTGAGAGACCGGAGCGATCAGCTCGGGGCGCGGTAGGGAGGGCGCGTCGGCACGCGGCACCAATGCCGCCGCGGTGGTTGTCGCAGTGCTGACAGCAGGTGGTGGGGGCTCCAGGCGGTCACATGCCGGGGCCGCCGCAAGAGCGAACAAGACGCTTCCAACGGCGCAGGCCCGAGCGACGCACAATCTCGACACCGCCACGAGTCGACGCTAGCCGGGCACGGCGTCGGTGAGAACTGCTGCACGGCAGGATGCCTGGTCACGCCCTTTTTGCCAATTAGATGGTAATTTAGTGCCATGACTGTGACGGTGGATCGACTAGGACGGCTGGTCATCCCCAAAGCGCTGCGGGTGGCGCTCGGGATCACCCCCGACACGCAGCTCGAACTGATTCCGGACGGAGCTGGCCTACGGATTGAGCCCGTCCAGCGGCGTGCCCGCCCGATCGAGACCCGCGACGGTCTTCCGGTACTCGGCCGGGTGGAGGGTGCGGTGTTGACCGACGAAGATGTGCGCCGACTTCGTGATGACATCCAACGATGACCTTTGGGCCTGCGACACCAGCGTTGCCGTCGCCGCTCTTGACTCGGCCCACGAAGCCCACGCGGCCTGCCGCCACGCCCTTGTTCAACGTCGACCCGCGCTTGCGGGTCACGCGGCGTTCGAGACGTATTCGGTGCTGACCCGCCTGCCCCTTCCGCTGCGCCTGAACGCAACTCAGGCCGGCTCGGTACTGGCGAAGGCATTCCCGGCCGCGTGTTGGCTTGACGCACGAGCGACCGGCGATCTTTTCGAGCGGCTCGCCGACCTCGGCATCGTCGGCGGGTCCGTCTATGACGCTCTTGTCGGTCAGGCCGCCTCGACGAATCGGCGCGTCCTGCTGACCCGCGACTGTCGGGCGGAGCGCACCTATCGCGCACTCGGTGTGCGCTACCAGTTCGTTGACTGACCAGGCCGACTGACCCGGTCCGCGCTAGGCCTCCGCTGGGAACCAGAAGTCGAGGGTGTCCTCGACGCCGCTCCACGGGATGCCCATCCAGTCGCCGAAGAAGTCCTCGATGTTGCCGAAGGCACTGTAGAAGAACGCCACCACCGAGTAGAACAGGCCCTCCCACCAGCCGCTGTCGACCAGCCCGTGGGGCCAGGCGTTGAGCCAGGCGCTGAACTGGTCGAAGTCACCGGAGATGTCGACGTCGGTGATCATGCCGTCGGTGGTGGCGATGTGGTTGGCCACCTGTTCGGGGGTGAGCCCCAGGTACATGACGTGCTCGTAGAACAAGCCGAGCATCGAGTTGGAGCTGGCATCGGCGACGGGGTCACCCGGGAATGTGTAAATGGTGGCCGGGTACGCCTCGTTGGGTGTCTGGATGCCGTTGAGGATCGGCATGTCGAAGAGCCTGTCGAAGAGCGTGTCGCTGTGGTTGTTAGGCGTGACGCCGTCGGCGTCGGACGGATCGCCGATGAACACGAAGTGCAGCAACTCCGGGGGGACGCCGTCGTGGGCCAGCTGCGCCATCGCGATCGACCCGGCCG
>NZ_LZJK01000058.1 GCF_001667945.1 Mycolicibacter sinensis
ACCAGCAGCAGCACGATTTCGGTGATCGCCGAATCGGTTTCGGCGATGGTGAAACTGTGTCGGGGGTCGATCAGGAAGTAGTTGAGCAGCAGGCCCGAGACCACAGCCGACAGCATTGCGGGGGCGACGCCGCCGAGGAGGGCGACCACCAGCACGCCGACGAAGAACAGCGCGCTCTCTCCGCCTAGGCGCAGCACCGGATCCAGCCATGCGGTTGTGATCCAGCAGACTAGCGACGGCACGAGCACCGCCGCTAGCCATGGCAGCACACGGCGTTGCCGAGCCGAGAGCGCTCCGCCGCGAAAGCCTTGCCCGGACTCTTCATGAGTCACTATGTGGACATCGATCTTCCCGGACAGCCGCACCACCGTCGCACCGATACCCTCGTCGAGCAAACGTGCCCAGCGGGACCGCCGCGACGTCCCGATCACCAGCTGGGTGGCGTTGACGTCCCGGGCGAAATCCAACAGCGCGGTCGGCACATCGTCGCCGACGACGACGTGCAGCGAGACGCCGAGGCTGGCCGCCAACTCGCGGATCTTGCCGATCCGGGCATCGGGCAAGGGCGAGCGCCCGTCACCGCGCAGCACGTGCAGCGCCAGCAACTCGGCGCTGGACTTCGACGCGATCCGCGAGGCTCGGCGGACCAGCGTCTCCGATTCCGGGCCTCCGGTCACCGCCGCCACGATGCGTTCGCGCGCCTCCCAGGTCTCGGTGATCTTCTTGTCGGCACGGTATTTCGTCAGCGCGGCGTCCACCTGGCCGGCCAGCCACAGCAGCGCCAGTTCGCGCAGCGCGGTTAGGGTTTCGCCGCGAAAGTAGTTGGCCAGTGCCGCGTCGACCTTCTCCGGCGGGTAGACGTTGCCGTGGGAGAGTCTGCGGCGCAACGCCTCCGGGGCGACGTCGATGAGTTCGATCTGAGCCGCCTGACGCACGACCGCGTCCGGAACGGTGTCGGCCTGGGTGGTGCCGGTGATCTTGGTGACGACGTCGCTGAGGCTCTCCAACTGCTGCACGTTGACGGTGGAGATCACCGTGATTCCGGCGTCGAGCAGCTCCTCGACGTCCTGCCAGCGCTTGGGATT
>NZ_LZJK01000059.1 GCF_001667945.1 Mycolicibacter sinensis
GATGGTTCTCCAGCGCGGTGCGCAGCGCGGCGACCTGGTATTCGTCGTAGTCGATCTCGGGATCGAAGCCGCGGCTGAGCAATCTGGTCAGTACGCCGACCAGATCGACCGAGACCCGGCTCCACCCGGTGGACAGTTCGTCGAGCATCTTGCCCGCCTCGTCGACCGTGGCCCCCGGGATGTTCTCGAGGCCCTCCCGGAAACGGGTGGAGGCCAAGATCTCCGGCTTCACCAGCCGCGGCTTCGATCCCGAGATCGACTACGACGAATACCAGGTCGCCGCGCTGCGCACCGCGCTGGAGAACCATCCCGCGGTGTTGCTGTTCTCCCACCGGTCCTACATCGACGGCGCGGTCATGCCGGTGGCCATGCAGGAGAATCGGCTGCCGCCGGTGCACGTGTTCGCCGGGATCAACCTGTCGTTCGGCTTGATGGGACCGTTGCTGCGCCGCTCCGGAGTCATCTTCATCCGGCGCAGCATCGGTGACAACCCGCTCTACAAGTACGTGCTCAAGGAGTACGTCGGCTACGTGATGGAGAAGCGGTTCAACCTGAGCTGGTCCATCGAGGGAACCCGGTCGCGTACCGGCAAGATGCTGCCGCCCAAGCTCGGACTGATGACCTACGTCGCTGACGCCTACCTGGACGACCGCACCGATGACGTTCTGCTGCAAGGCGTCTCGATCAGCTTTGACCAACTGCACGAGACGGCCGAATACGCCGCCTACGCCCGAGGTGGGGAGAAGACGCCAGAGGGATTCGGCTGGCTGTACCGGTTCATCAAGGCGCAGGGCGAACGCAACTACGGCAAGATCTACGTCCGCTTCCCCGAGGCGGTGTCGATGCGCCAGTACCTCGGGCCGCGCGATGGCGCCGACGCGATCGACCCGGACGCCAAACGGTTGGCGATGCAGAAGATGGCCATCGAGGTGGCCTGGCGGATTCAGCGCGTCACCCCGATCAGCGCGACCGGCCTGGTGTCCGCGCTGCTGCTGACCACGCACGGGCTGGCGTTGACGCTGGAGCAGATCCACCATTCGCTGCAGGAGGGCCTGGACTACCTGGAACGCAAGCAGACACCGATCTCCACCAGCGCGCTGCGGCTGCGCAGCCGGGACGGGGTGCGGGCGGCGGTCGACGCGCTATCGAACGGGCATCCGGTCACGCGCGTCGACGGCGGGCGCGAAGCGGTGTGGCGGATCGCCCCGGAGGACGAACACGCCGCGTCGTTCTACCGCAACTCGGTGATCCATGCCTTCCTGGAGACCTCGATCGTCGAGTTGGCGTTGGCCCACGCCGGCCGCGGCGAAGGCGACCGGCTCGACGCGTTCTGGAATCAGGCGATGCGGCTGCGCGACCTGCTCAAGTTCGACTTCTACTTCGCCGACTCGGCCACGTTCCGCGACAACATCGCCGAGGAGATGTCCTGGTTCACCGATTGGGAAGCCCGGGTCGCCGCCGGTGGCGCTGAGATCGACGGGATCTTGTCGGAGAAGAAGCCGGTGATGTCCGACGTCATGTTGCGGGTGTTCTTCGAGGCGTACGAGATCGTCGCCGACGTGCTCTGCGACGCGCCGGCCGACATCGGTGAGAAGGAGCTGACCCAGCTGGCCTTGGGTGTCGGCCGCCAGTACGTGGCGCAGGGTCGGGTCCGCAGCAGCGAGTCGGTCTCCACCCTGCTGTTCGCCACCGCACGCCAGGTGGTGGCCGACCAGCAGCTGCTGCAGGACGCACCGGATTTGGCCGAACGCCGCAGAGCGTTCCGCGGTGAATTGCGACGCATCCTCAAAGACTCCGACCACATCGCCGGGATCGCCCGCCGGGAGTTCTTCGCCCGAGATGCCGAGGCACGGCGACTGCGGCGGGCTCGCGGCGAGCGGTAGCGCGGCCGCGCCCTCGATATGCCGTGCTTGGCGGGCGCGCCATACGCTGGGGGCCATGACGGCGATTCCGGCGACCCGCGCCCGCTCGGCCACCTACCTGCCGGTACTGGTCGGGGTGGCGATCTTGGCCGGTTGCACCGCCGCCGGGATCGCCGCGCTGTCGTTGGCCGATGCGCTGACCGCGACCGGTCTGCCTGATCCCGGCCCGGTGACCACGCTGGGCCTGCCGTTCGTGCGGGCCGCCGGCGAGATCGCCGCGGTGCTGGCGGTGGGGTCGTTTCTGCTCGCCGCATTTCTGGTCCCGCCGCAGGGCAGCGGCGTGCTCGACGCCGCCGGCTACCGCGCGCTGCGGCTGGGCACGGCGGCCTCGGGCACCTGGGCGGTGTGTGCGGCGCTGCTGGTTCCGCTGACCATCTCCGATGTCTCCGGCCACCCGCTGTCCGAGCTCCTCGACCCGGTGACGACGTGGTCGCTGGCCGGCCTGATCGACACCGCGTCCGCGTGGCGGTGGACCGCACTGCTGGCCGCGGCGCTGACCCTGGCGAGTCGGCCGGTGCTGCGCTGGTCCTGGACACCGGTGCTGCTGGCGGGCTCGTTGCTGACCCTGGTCCCGCTGGGATTGACCGGGCATTCGGCGGCCGGCGGCTCTCACGACCTGGCCACCAACAGCCTGCTGATCCACCTGGTGGCTGCGGGGTTGTGGGCCGGCGGCCTGTTGGCCCTGCTCGTGCACGCCCTGCGCGGCGCGGAGCACGCCGACCTGGCGGCCCGGCGGTTCTCCACGGTGGCGCTGTGGTGCTTTGTGGCCATGGGCCTGTCCGGCGTACTCAACGCGCTGGTGCGGCTGGCCCCGTCCGACCTGCTGACCACCGAGTACGGCCGCTTGGTGCTGGCCAAGTTCATCGCGCTGTGCGTGCTCGGTGTGGTCGGGGTCCGGCAACGGCGCCGCGGGGTGGCAGCGCTGCAGGCCGACGGCCAGGCACGCGGACCGCTGATCCGGCTGGCCCTGATCGAGGCCGGTGTCTTCGCGGTCACGTTCGGCATTGCGGTCGGTTTGGGCCGCACCCCGCCGCCCCCGCCGCCGGTGCTGAACCCGTCGATCCCGATGGTCAAGATCGGCTACGACTTCGCCGGCCCGCCTACCGTGGCGCGGATTCTGTTCGACTGGCGATTCGACGTGATCTTCGGTACCGCCGCGATCGTGCTGGCGGCCGTCTACCTCGCCGGGGTGTGGCGGCTGCGTCGTCGCGGGGACGCCTGGCCGGTGGGCCGCACCGCCGCCTGGCTGCTCGGTTGTGCGACGCTGCTGGTGGCCACCTCGTCGGGAACCGGGCGCTACATGCCGGCGATGTTCAGCATGCACATGGTCGTGCACATGCTGCTGTCCATGCTGGTGCCGATCCTGCTGGTGCTGGGCGGGCCGACCACGCTGGCCCTGCGGGCGCTGCCGGCGGCCGGTCGCGGCGAGCCGCCCGCAATGCGCGAATGGTTGCTGGCGGCGCTGCACAGCCGGGTCTCGCGGTTCTTCACCAACCCGATCATCGCGGCGGTGATCTTCGTCGCCGGCTTCTACGGGCTGTACTTTTCCACCATCTTCGACTCGATCGTCGGCAGTCACGCGGGGCACGTCGCGATGAACGTGCACTTCCTGCTCAGCGGCTACCTCTTCTATTGGGTGGTGATCGGCGTGGACCCCACACCTCGGCCGATCTCACCGCTGGCCAAGCTGGCGGTGGTGTTCGCCTCGCTGCCGCTGCATGGCTTCTTCGGGGTGTTTCTGATGGGCATGCACAAGGTGCTCGGCGAGTGGTTCTACGCCGGCCTGCGGCTGCCCTGGCACACCGACCTGGCCGGAGACCAGCACCTAGGCGGTGGCATCACGTGGGCGGCGGGGGAACTGCCCCTGGTGGTGGTGATGATCGCGCTGTTGGTGCAGTGGCAGCGCAGTGACCGTCGCACCGCGAAGCGGCTCGACCGCTCCGCCGACCGGGACGAGGACGCCGAGTTGGTCGCCTACAACGCGATGCTGGCCGAGGCGGCCCGCCGGGACGCGCTCGGGCAGCACTGAGCCCGGCGCGGAGACCGGCCTAGGCGATCGGGCCGGCCGCGGTGCGCACGGCCGCGCGCACCTGATCGGCAACGACCTGTGGCGACGACGCGTCGAGTTTGCCGTCGAGGTGCAGAAAGGCCAGCCCGTGCACCAACCCCCACACGGCGGTGGACATGGCCCCCGGATCGGCCGATGGAAACACCTGCTGCACAGCGAAGTTCAGATAGTCCTGGATTGCGGTGACTGCCGCCACCCGCTCGGCGTTGCTCGGATCACATCGTTCGGTGAACATCACCCGGAACAGCCCGGGCCGGCTCAGTGCGAACTGAACGTAGGCGACGGCGATCCCCGCGAGGTCGTCCGCCGTCTTCGGTGCGGGATGTGCCGCGACCAGGTCGGAGGCCAGTTCGCGATATCCCACCGCGGCGATCGCTGACAGCAGGGCGTTCCGGTCGGCGAAATGGCGGTAGGGCGCCGCGGTCGAGACACCCGCGCGGCGCGCAGCGGCACGCAGCGACAACTCCGTGGCGCCGTTGTCCTCGAGCAACTCCATGGCGGCGCGCACCAACGTCCCGGGCAGATCGCCGTGGTGGTACGTCTTGGTCGACGCAGACATCTGTACTATCCCGTGTTGACGCCGCTTACATGAGCTCCTCACGTTAGCCGACGGGCTCTGGGCCAGCTCCGCCGGCCTCGTCGGTCTGGGCTGATCGCCACGGCTGGTGGCCGAAGCGATCGACGTGCACCACGTCGTCGATCGGCGGACGTTGGGTCGGGCCGTATCGTCCACGAGCCCAGCCGATCGGGATGATGCATACCGGCACCATCTCGGGTGGCAGCTCCAGCACGCGGCGGGTGTTGCGGACCGACCACAACGGCAGCGTCTGCAGTGAGGCGCCCAGGCCCACGGCCCGGCACGCCAGAAGCAGGTTCTGCACCGCGGGATAGACCGAACCGTAGAACGACGAGACCCTGATCTGCGGCCACCCGACGGGCTGATGCTTGAGGGTGCGCCGGTAGCAGGCCACCACGAGGGTCGGCAGTTCGTGGTAGTGCTCACGCTGCCACTCGGAGACCTTTAACTGGCGTAGCGTCGGTTCGTCGGGGGCGCTGCGCCTGGCAAACCAGCCGAACAGGGTGAACGCCCGTTGGTAGCTGCGCACCAAGCGCCGCTTCTGCTGGGCGTCGTTGACGACGACGAATGCCCAGTCTTGGCTGTTCGAACTGGTGGGAGCCTTGAGCGCCAATGCCAGCACCTCGCGCAGGACGTCGGTGTCGACGGGGTCGAAGTGCAGTCGGCGGATCGCCCGCTGGGAGCGCATGGCCTCGGCGAGCGGCATGTTCAATCCCGCAAGTGCCTCGACGGCGTCGGGGGGTACGAACGGGCCGGGGGTTGCGGTCATCCCTTCTCCCCGACGACACGAAATTCGATGCCGGCGTCGGTGAGTCGGCGCAGGAGGTTTTCGCCCATCGCGGCGACCGTGGTGAGCTGACCGGAGGTCTGCGGGTTGGCGTCGAATGCCAGGCACATGGCGGACTCCGCGAGCATTTTCGCGGTTTCGCTATAGCCCGGATCGCCGCCGCGGACCTGGGTGTGCACCTGCTTGCCGCCGCCGGCGCCGATGAAGTCGACGGTGAACCATGAACCGGCCCTTCGGGACTCCGAGGGACCCTCGCCCTGCGGTATTCGCCTGCCGAGCACGCGACGCAGCAGCGGTACCTGTGCGGCGGCGACGAATGCCCCGACGCCCGCGAGGGCAGCGGCCAGCGTGGTGGCCCGCTGGATACCCGCGTAGTGGATGTAGGTGAAGTCGGGGCCGTAATCGGCGCGGGCGGCTGCGGATCGCTGCACTATCTGGGGGTCGACCGTCGGCAGCGGCAGCAGCCACACACCGAGTTCGGCATCGTGGCGCGGAACTCCGACGCGTGCCCGCGTCCGGCGGCCATCGGTGTGCGGCTCGGCTTTCTTGCGGGCCACCTCGACCTGGCGCATCTGCCGCAACCGCGACATCTGCGCCAGCGCGGAATGCAATGTGCCGCCGGAGATCATCATGTTGGCGCGCGCCACGCCGCGCACCGTCAACGGCACCCCGTGCGGCAGCTGCTGGACGGTGAAGAAGGCGCCCAGGTCATGCGGGATGGAGTCGAAGCCGCAGGCGTGAACCAGCCGGGCGCCGGTCTGGACGGCCGTGGCGTGGTGGTTCAGATACATCCGGTCGACGAACTCCGGCTCGCCGGTGAGATCGAGGTAGTCGGTGCCGGCTGCAGCGCACGCCGCCACCAGCGGCTCACCGTGCTCCAAATACGGACCGACCGTGGCGATCACCACCCGCGCCGACTCGGCCACCGCGCGCAGCGAATCCGGATCACCGGTGTCGGCCAGCAGGAGTTGCAGCGTGGCCGCGTCCGGATTGATGGCAGCGAGCCGGTCGCGCACGGCTTCGAGCTTGGCCTGGTTGCGGCCGGCCAGGGCCCATCGGGCGCCGGCGGGCAGCTGGGCGGCGAGGTAGTCGGCGGTCAGACCACCGGTGAAGCCGGTGGCGCCGAAGATCACCAGATCGAAAGGGCGGCGGGCAGTTCGGTCAGGGATGCTCATGGTCCATTCCTTGTCGGGTGGGCTGTGTCACGAGCACGACGTCCACCGGTCCGATCAGCACAATGTTAACAGTGCTTACGTCATCCCGAGTCGACGTGGAGTCGGCCTGGTCGGCGCGCTTCGTCGAAGCTATTCGTGGAGCCCGGCCTCGGCGATGGCGTCGGCCTCTTGTTCGGTGGCCACCGACGGCCCCGAACCCGGGAGTCTCTTGCCGGCCGTCTCCGGGGTGAACCACAGCGTGATCGCGCCGATGAGGCCCGCGCCAACGAGGATGTAGGCCGGCACCATCACGTTGCCGGTACCGGAGACCAGCGTCTCGGCGACCAGTGGAGTGGTGCCACCGAAGATCGAGACCGAGATGTTGAATCCGATCGCCACCGTGAACAGGCGCACCTGGGTGGGGAACAGGGCCGGCAGGGTCGACGGTGTGGTGCTGTTGAAGCACAGCAACATCACACCGATGAGCAGCACACCGAGCAGTCGCAGCGGATAGTTTCCGCCATGCCGGATCAGCAAGAAGGCCGGCACCGAGCCGAAGATCAGCAGCAGGCTGCCGGTCCACATGATCGGTTTGCGGCCGATCCGGTCGGAGAGCTTGGCCAGCGGAATCACCGCAACCAGCATCAGCAACAGCGCCACCACGATCATCGTCAGCCCGCGGCTGCCGCTGATGCGTCCGACCTGCTTGAAGTACGTCGGCAGGTAGCCGGTGAGCATGTAGTTGGTGACGTTCTCGGCCAGCACCAGGCCCATGCAGATCAGCAGTCCCTTGCGTTGCCGCACGATGGTCTGCTGGAACTGCTGCCACCCGCTGTCGCGGGCCCGGCCGCCGTGCTCACCTAGCTCTTCAAAGGCCGGTGATTCGTCGATGCGCAACCGCATGTAGAGCGTGACGAGGGCCAGCGGGACACCCAGCAAGAAGGGGACCCGCCAGCCCCAGTGCAGCATGTCGGAGACCGGCAGCTGGGATTTGATCAGCGTCACCACCGCGGCTCCGGTGATGTAGCCGCCCAACGTGCCCAGCGGCAGGAACCCGGTGAGCGCTCCACGGCTGCGGTCCGGGGCGTGCTCGCTGACGTAGGTCATCGCGCCGACGTACTCGCCGCCGGTGGAGAAGCCCTGCATGATTTTGGTGATGATCAGCAGGACCGGCGCCCAGATCCCGATCTCGTCGTAGGACGGCAGCAGCCCGGTCACCGTGGTGCCGATCGCCATCAGCGCGACGGTCATGATCAGCACCCGCTTGCGGCCGATGCGGTCACCGAGTGCGCCGAAGACGATGCCGCCGAACGGCCGCACGGCGAAGGCCGCCGCCAGGGTGCCGAACGTGGCGATCAGACCCACCGCGCTGGAACTGTCACTGGGGTAGAACACCTGCGCGATCGTGGTGGCCAGGAAACCGTAGATGCCGAAGTCGTACCACTCCATGAAGTTGCCGACAGCAGTGCCCGCGATCGAGCGTTGCATGGCCGCGGGATCCGAGACCCGGATGTCGTCGCGTGCCCACTGTCTGCGGCTCGTGTGTGCACCGCTGCCGGATAGGCCGTTGGTATCCACCGCAAGCAACGTATACCAACTGTCTGCACAGTTCTCGTTGACACAGGACGCCCTGCCCGGGCGGGCAGGCGCCCTCTACGATGACGGGCATGCGCAGGCTCCCAGCCGTCCTGACCGTTGTGAGCGCCGCCGCTGTCCTGTTCGCCGGTTGCTCATCCAGCCCGTCCCCGCCGGCTCCGACGCCGTCATCGGCCACCGCCATGTCCTCTGCGACCTCCCCGACGACCGTGCCGCCGTCGGCGGCTCCGGCGACGTCCTCGCCCACGTCACCGTCGCCGACGTCATCGAAGAAGGCCAGCGAGCCGCTGCCCGACGCCGCGGCGATCCTCAAGGAGTCCAGCGCCACCACCGCCGACCTCGACAGCGTGCACCTGAGCATGTCGGTGACCGGCAACATCGAGAACCTGGCGATCACCGCGCTCGACGGCGACGTGACCCGCCGGCCTGACGACGCGGCGAAGGGCTACGCCAAGATCGCCTACCGAGGCGCTCCGGCCTACGTCAAATTCGTGGTGTTCGGCGGCGATTTATACGTATCGCAGTCGTCGCACCGGTGGGTCGATTACGGACCGGCCGGCAATTTCTATGATCCGGCGACGATCCTGAGTCCAGCCACCGGACTCGCCGACCTGCTGACCGACTTCATCGATCCCGAGGTCAGTGGACGCGAGACGATCGACGGTGTACACACCGTCCGGGTCACCGGCGAGGTGTCGGCCGCGGCGGCGAAGAAGATCGTCCCCCAGCTGCACGCCAACAAGCGGACCTCGTGCACCGTCTGGATCCAGGAAACCGGTGATCATCACCTGGTGCGGCTTGAGCTGGCCTCCGGCGCCGACAACTCCGTCCAGCTCACCTTCTCGAACTGGAATGCGCCGGTGAGCGTCGGCAAACCACGCATGTAGCCGCTCGGGTCTTATCCCCAGTTCGTCGTTCTTCCACAGTTGCCGCTGCGCCGGACGCGCTGTCTGCCGTCGTTGTCGGGGACGCCGGGCCTACTGGTCGCAGCACCGGCGAGCCGTTCGCCCGCCGCAACCAGGAAGGAAGTGTGCAATGTACGAAACGCCTATCACCATCATCGGCAACGTCGCCACGGACCCCGTCCGCCGCCGGGTGGGCGACCATGAACTGATCAAGTTCCGGGTCGCCAGCAACTCGCGCAAACGCCGCGCCGACGGAACCTGGGAGGCGGGCAACTCGCTGTACATGACGGTCACCTGCTGGGACAAGTTGGTCACCGGCGTAGGTGCGTCGCTGAGCAAGGGGCTGCCGGTGATCGTGGTCGGTGACGTGTTCACCAGCGAATACGAGGACAAGGACGGCAATCGCCGCTCGTCGGTGGAGCTGCGCGCAACGGCGGTCGGCCCCAATCTGGCGCGGTGCGCGGCGCGGGTGGAGAAGATCATCGCCGCGGGGCCGGACAGTCCGCCTGCTGCCGTCCACGCCGATGAGGCCACCAGCCCCGATACCGCCGAGGACGATGCCGATCCCGGCGACGAGCGGGACGGCATGGCGCTGACCGCCTGAGCGCAGCCGACGGCCGGGGAAAACCACCACCTAGGATGGTCGGCGAGCAAATTCGCGAGACCAGGAGGCGACACCGCGGCATGGCTGAGTTCATCTACACGATGAGGAAGGTCCGCAAGGCGCACGGCGACAAGGTCATCCTCGACGACGTCACGTTGAGTTTCCTGCCGGGAGCCAAGATCGGTGTGGTCGGCCCCAACGGGGCCGGCAAGTCGAGCGTCTTGCGGATCATGGCGGGGCTGGACACCCCCAACAACGGCGACGCATTTCTGACCCCCGGGGCCAGCGTGGGCATCCTGCAGCAGGAGCCGCCGCTGAACGAGGAGAAGACCGTCCGCGGCAACGTGGAGGAGGGCCTGGGCGACATCAAGGTGAAGCTGGACCGCTTCAACGAGGTCGCCGAGCTGATGGCCACCGACTACTCCGACGAGCTGATGGAGGAGATGGGCCGGCTGCAGGAGGAACTCGACCATGCCAACGCGTGGGACATCGACTCCCAACTCGAGCAGGCCATGGACGCGTTGCGCTGCCCGCCGCCCGATGAGCCGGTCACCAACCTCTCCGGTGGGGAACGGCGCCGCGTCGCGCTGTGCAAGCTGCTGTTGAGCAAGCCCGACCTGTTGCTGCTCGACGAGCCCACCAACCACCTCGACGCCGAGAGCGTGCAGTGGCTCGAAGCGCACCTGGCCAGTTACCCCGGCGCGATCCTGGCGGTCACCCACGACCGCTACTTCCTCGACAACGTGGCGCAGTGGATCCTGGAGCTCGACCGCGGCCGGGCCTACCCCTACGAAGGCAACTACTCGACCTACCTGGAGAAGAAGGCCGAGCGGATCGCTGTTCAGGGCCGCAAAGACGCCAAGCTGCAGAAGCGGCTGCAGGACGAGCTGGCCTGGGTGCGCTCGGGCGCCAAGGCCCGCCAGGCCAAGAACAAGGCCCGGTTGCAGCGCTACGAGGAGATGGTCGCCGAGGCCGAGAAGACCCGCAAGCTCGACTTCGAGGAGATCCAGATCCCGACCGGTCCGCGGTTGGGCAACCAAGTGGTGGAGGTCGAGCACCTCGACAAGGGCTTCGGCGGGCGGCTGCTGATCAAGGATCTGTCGTTCACGCTGCCCCGCAACGGCATCGTCGGGGTGATCGGCCCCAACGGTGTCGGCAAGACCACGCTGTTCAAGACGATCGTCGGCCTGGAGGAACCCGACAGCGGCACGGTCAAGGTCGGCGAGACGGTCAAGCTGAGCTACGTCGACCAGTCCCGGGCGGGCATCGATCCCAAGAAGACGGTTTGGGAGGTGGTCTCCGATGGGCTCGACCACATCCAGGTCGGGCAGAACGAGATCCCGTCCCGGGCCTACGTTTCGGCGTTCGGTTTCAAGGGACCTGACCAGCAGAAGCCGGCCGGGGTGCTCTCCGGCGGGGAACGCAACCGGCTGAACCTGGCCCTGACCCTCAAAGAGGGCGGGAACCTGATCCTGCTCGACGAGCCGACCAACGACCTGGACGTCGAAACCCTGGGATCGCTGGAGAACGCGTTGGTGAACTTCCCCGGCTGTGCGGTGGTGATCTCCCACGACCGCTGGTTCCTCGACCGCACCTGCACCCACATCCTGGCCTGGGAGGGCGACGCCGACGACGAGGCCAAGTGGTTCTGGTTCGAGGGCAACTTCGGCGCGTACGAGGAGAACAAGGTGGAACGGCTGGGAGCCGAGGCGGCGCGTCCGCATCGAGTGACCCACCGCAGACTCACCCGCGATTAAGGTAAGGCCGGTAGCGGCGCTGCCGGAGCTGACACCTGGTCAGGAGGGGTGGGGATGACGGATGCCACCGAGCGGCGATCGGCCGTATGGACGACGTTTCCCGATCCCGCTCAGCCGCAGGGCATCCCCGAGTGGGTCGCGGGCGCCTATATCGCCACCTACCGTGGCCCGCACAGCGACGCACTCGGCGGCGACGATGCATCCGGCGCTGAGTCGGCCGGCCGGGCCGCGGCCACGGCGGTCGTGACTCCGGGGCTGCTGGCAGCCCACGCGCGGCTGGCACAACACCGGCCGGCCGGGGAGACCCGGGTCGGCGTCTACACCGGCGACGATGCGGCAGGGTTCGGGCCCGCCCTGCAAGCGGTGACCGGGCATGCCGGGATGCTGGTGGATTCCGTCGCGGTCCTGCTGCACCGCCTCGGGGTGGCCTACATCGGCATCATGACGCCGGTGTTCACCGTGCAGCGCGATGCGGACGGCGAACTGCGCTGCGTCGAACCGAAAGACTCGGACGTCGAACCGACCTCGACCGAGGGCGCCGTCGCTGCCGAGACCTGGATTCACGTCCAGCTCTCGCCGTCGGTCAGCCGTGAGACGCTGGCCGAGGCGAAACGGCTGCTGCCGCATGTGATGGCCGACGTCCGCCAGGTCGCCACGGACTCCGAGGCGATGCACGACGCGCTCACCGCACTGGCCGGTGACGTCGAATCCGATGCGCACGGGCACTACACCGCGCCGGACCGCCACGACGTGGCCGCGCTGCTGCGCTGGCTCGCCGATGGGCACTTCGTGTTGCTCGGCTACCAGCGCGGAGCGGTGCGCGACGGACAGGTGCTGGTCGACGACGCGGACCGGCTGGGGGTGCTGCGGCTGCGTAAGTCCGTGCGGCCCATGCTCACCGGCGACAATCTGCTGACCCTGGCGCAGGCCACCGTGCCCAGTTACATGCGGTTCGGGTCACACACCTACGTGGTGGTGATCCGGGAGGACACCGGCGATGACATCGTCGCGCACCGGTTCGTCGGACTGTTCACCGCCGGGGCCATGAACGCCGACGTCTTCGAGATCCCGGTCGTCTCCCGGACCGTGCGTCAGGCACTGGCGCTCTCGGAGCGCGAGCCCGGCCACCCGGGACAGCTGCTCCTGGACATCATCCAAACGGTCCCGCGCTCAGAGCTTTTCGCGATCAGCGCCGAGCAATTGCTGAACATGGCGATGGCCGTCGCCGATCTGGGTACGCGGCGCGGCACGTTGCTGTTCCTGCGCGGCGACCGGACCGGGCGTTTCGTGTCGTGTCTGGTCTACCTGCCGCGCGATCGCTACACCACGCCGGTCCGGCTGCAGATGGAAGACATTCTGGCCGCCGAATTCGGCGGTGTCGGTGTGGAGTACAGCGCCCGGGTCAGCGAAGCTCCCTGGGCGTTGATCCATTTCATGGTCCGGCTGCCCGACGATCCCAAGGCACGCACCGTTGACACCTCCGAAGCCAACCGGGTGCGGATCCAGGCCCGGTTGACCGAGGCCAGCCGCACCTGGGCGGACCGGTTGATCGCTGCGGCGGGCGGAACCCCGGCGGAGCCCCAGGCGCAGCACTACGCAGCGGCATTCGCCGAAACCTACAAACAGGCCGTCACGCCGGCCGAGGCCATCGACGACATCGCCACCATCGAGCAGTTGGCCGACGGCGCGGTCCGGTTGGTGGTCTCCGGCTACGGCACGGACGACGCGGTCCCGTTGACCTGGTTTCTCGGCGGCCACGGTGCGTCATTGAGTCAATTGCTGCCGATGCTGCAATCCATGGGTGTGGTGGTGCTCGAAGAGCGGCCGTTCACCGTCGCGCGCGCCGACGGTCTGACGGTATGGATCTATAAGTTCAAGGTGTCGCCGCACCCCACCATCGAGATTCCGGCGACCGGCGCCGAACGTGATGCGGCCCAAAGGCGATTCGCCGACGGGGTCACCGCGATCTGGGAGGGACGGGTCGAGACCGACCGGTTCAATGAGCTGGTGCTGCGGGCCGGGCTGAGCTGGCAGCAGGTGGTGGTGCTGCGCGGCTACGCCAAATACCTGCGGCAGGCGCGTTTTCCCTACAGCGAAAGCCACATCGCGTCGGTGCTCAACGAGCATCCGGACACCGCACGGGCGCTGGTGGCGTTGTTCGAGGCGCTGTTCGACCCGTCCCGGAAGTCCCGCAGCCGGGATGCGCAGCTGGCGGCCGCTGATGTCGCAGCCGGCATCGACGCAGTGGTGAGCCTGGACACCGACCGGGTGCTGCGAGCGTTCGCCTCCCTGATTCAGGCCACGCTACGCACCAACTACTTCGTCACCCGCGCTAATTCGGCTCGCGCACAGAATGTTCTGGCGTTCAAGCTGGACGCCCGCCTGATCGACGAGTTGCCACTGCCGCGCCCGAAGTTCGAAATCTTCGTCTACTCGCCGCGGGTCGAAGGGGTGCACCTGCGGTTCGGTTTCGTATCCCGCGGCGGGCTGCGCTGGTCGGACCGCCGCGAGGACTACCGCACCGAGATCCTCGGGCTGGTCAAAGCCCAAGAGGTCAAGAACGCCGTCATCGTCCCTGTAGGTGCCAAGGGCGGATTCGTGGTCAAACGCCCGCCGCTGCCCACCGGTGACCCGGCGACCGATCGGGAAGCGACCCGCGCGGAGGGGATCGCCTGCTACAAACTGCTGATCTCCGGCATGCTCGACGTCACCGACAACGTCGACCACGCCACCCGCGCCATCAGTGCGCCACCGCAGGTGGTCCGGCGCGACGGCGACGACGCCTATCTGGTGGTGGCCGCCGACAAGGGCACCGCCAGCTTCTCCGACATCGCCAACGAGGTCGCGCAGTCCTACGGCTACTGGCTCGGTGATGCCTTCGCCTCGGGTGGATCGGTCGGCTACGACCACAAGGAGATGGGCATCACCGCCAAGGGTGCCTGGGAATCGGTCAAGCGGCACTTCCGGGAGATGGGCATCGACACCCAGACCCAGGACTTCACCGTCGTCGGCGTCGGGGACATGAGCGGCGATGTGTTCGGCAACGGAATGCTGCGCAGCGAACACATCCGCCTGGTGGCCGCCTTCGACCACCGGCACATCTTCTTGGACCCGGATCCGGATCCGGCCCGGTCCTTCGCCGAACGTCAGCGGATGTTTGACCTGCCCCGGTCCAGTTGGGACGACTACGACAAGTCACTGATCAGTGCCGGCGGCGGTGTCTACCCGCGCGACCTGAAATCGGTGCCGGTCAGCCCGCAGGTGCGAGCGGTCCTGGGGCTCGACGACGACATCACCGAGCTGACCCCGCCGGCGCTGATCAGGGCGATTCTGCGGGCGCCGGTCGACTTGTTGTTCAACGGCGGTATCGGCACCTATGTCAAAGCCGAATCCGAATCCGACGGCGATGTCGGTGACCGGGCCAACGACCAGGTTCGGGTCAACGGAAACCAAGTGCGCGCCAAGGTGATCGGGGAAGGCGGCAACCTCGGCGTCACACCGCTGGGCCGCGTCGAGTTCGACCTGGCCGGCGGCCGGATCAACACCGACGCGCTGGATAACTCGGCCGGCGTCGACTGCTCCGACCACGAGGTCAACATCAAGATCCTGATCGACGCCCTGGTGACCCTCGGCAAGCTCGACGCGCAGGAGCGCCCGGCGCTGCTGGCATCGATGACCGACGAGGTCAGTGCGCTGGTACTGGCCGACAACACCGCCCAGAACGACCTGATGGGCACCAGCCGGGCCAACGCCGCCAGCCTGCTGCCGGTGCACGCCGACCAGATCCGGCACCTGGTGGCCGACCGCGGCCTGAACCGCGAGCTGGAGGCGCTGCCGTCGGAGAAGGAGATCGCCCGGCGCGCCGAGGCCGGACTGGGGCTGGCCTCACCGGAGCTGGCGACGCTGATGGCCCACGTCAAACTGACGCTCAAGGCGGCGGTGCTGGCCACCGATCTACCGGATCAGGACGTTTTCGCCGCCCGGTTGCCGCAGTACTTCCCGTCGGTGCTGCAGCAGCGATTCGCTCACGAGATCCGCTCGCACCAACTGCGCCGCGAGATCGTCACCACGATGCTGATCAATGATGTGGTGGACACCGCCGGCATCACCTACGCCTTCCGGATCACCGAGGATGTCGGCGTCGACCTCATCGACGCGGTCCGGGCCTACGTGGCGACCGACGCGATCTTCGGGGTGGGCCGGTTGTGGCGCCGGATCCGGGAAGCCGGTGAGCGCGACGGCCTGCCGGTGGCGGTGACCGACCGGATGACGCTGGACCTGCGCCGGCTCATCGACCGTGCCGGGCGCTGGCTGCTCAACTACCGTCCGCAGCCGCTGGCGGTAGGCGCTGAGATCAACCGGTTCGCCGACAAGGTGGCCCAGTTGACGCCGCGAATGTCGGAATGGCTGCGCGGCGACGACGCCGACATCGTGGCCGAACACATCGGGGAGTTCCGCGCCCAGGGTGTGCCGGAGGACCTCGCCGGCGACATCGCCATGGGCCTGTACCGCTACAGCCTGCTCGACATCATCGACGTGGCCGACATCACCGACCGCGACGCGGGCGAGGTCGCCGACACCTACTTCGCGTTGATGGATCGGCTCGGCACCGACGGACTGCTGACCGCGGTGGCCCGCCTGCCCCGCGATGACCGCTGGCATGCGTTGGCGCGGTTGGCGATCCGCGACGACATCTACAATTCGGTGCGGTCGCTGTGCCTGGATGTGCTGGCGGTCGGCGAACCGGATGAGGATGGGATGCAGAAGATCACCGAGTGGGAATCGACCAACGGGTCGCGGGTGGCACGGGCACGGCGGACGTTGAGCCAGATCTATGAGTCCGACCAACGGGACCTGGCCACGTTGTCGGTGGCGGCGCGGCAGATCCGCAGCATGACCCGCGCCAGCGGCCGGGGGTCGGCCTCGTGAGCACGCCGGGGTTTGTTGCCTCGATTCCGGTGCGCTGGTCGGACATCGACATGTACCAACACATCAACCACGCGACCATGGTGACCATCCTCGAAGAGGCGCGGGTGCCGTTCCTGTCGCCGGCCTTCGCCGTCGACATCACCAGCGTCGGCCTGTTGATCGCCGAAGTCCGGGTCGCCTACAAAGGGCAGCTGCGGCTGACGGACTCGCCGCTGCAGGTGACGATGTGGATCTCGCGGCTGCGCACGGTCGACTTCACCATCGGCTACGAAGTCCGCTCGGTCAGTGCCGCGCCGGACTCCAAACCGGCGGTGATCGCCGAAACCCAGTTGGCCGCGTTCAGCATCGACGAACAGAAGCTGGTGCGGCTGTCGGCGGACCATCGCGGCTACCTGGAGAAATTCCTTCGCTGAACGCGCGCTCTTCAGCGGGTCAGCCCTCGCTCAGCATGGCGTCGAGCAGCCGGTGCACCACCGTGCTCACCTCGGTCCGCGTCCGGTCCGGGTCGTCCGCTGTTGCGATGAGCATCGCGGCCTCGTCGAGCGCGCCGATGAGGACGTGCGCCAGTGCGCGGACCGGCTGGCGGGGGAGTTGGCCGGCCTTCATCGCTTCGCTGAGCAGTTGCTCGGTCATGCCGAGGCTGTAACGCTGGGCCACATCGCGAAAACCGTCCCAGCCCAGAACGTTTGGCGCATCGAGCAGAACGATCTGGCGTATCTCCGGATCGTTGGCCACCACCAGCCAGTTTTCCGCCGCCGACCGTAATGCGGCGGCGGGGGTAGTGGCCGCCGAGGCGGCGACCGCCTCGGCAAGGCGTGTCATGACGTCGGCCTCCACCGCCTCCACGACCGCGCGGAATAGCGCTGCCTTGTCCGGGAACTGGTGGTACATCGCGCCGCGGGTCACGCCGGCGGCCTCGGCGATCTCCGGGGTGCCCACGGCGGCGAACCCGCGCGCGCCCCACAGCTTGCGCGCGGCGCTGGTCAGCGCAGCGCGCGTCGCGGCGGAGCGCTCCGCCTGCGTCCGGCGCTTGATTTCCGTACAGGCTGTCGGTAAGTTATCGGCAGGTTGCACGTAACTATGTTAGGAGCGCCCAATGCCCACCGTTGACATTGACGCCGGAACAATCCACTACAACACCGCAGGCCCCCAAGACGGCCGTCCGGTGCTGTTCGTCCACGGCTACGCCATGGGCTCTTCGCTGTGGGAACCGCTGAGCGCACGACTGGCGGCGCGGCATCTGCGTTGCATCGCCCCGACCTGGCCGCTGGGCGCGCACCCGACGGCGTTGCGGCCCGGAGCAGACCGGACCCTGCCGGGCATCGCGGCGATGGTCAACGCCTTCATGGCCGCACTCGCCCTCGAGGACGTGGTGCTGGTCGGCAACGACACCGGGGGTGTGATCGCTCAGTTGGTCGCGGTGAACCACCCGGAGCGACTCGGCGGGCTGGTGCTCACCAGCTGCGACGCCTTCGAGCATTTCCCGCCGCCGATTCTCAATCCGTTCATCCTGGCCGCCAAGACGCCCCTCACCTTCCGCGCCGCGTTACAACCGATGCGGCTGCGCATCTTCCGCAAGCGCGGTTTCGGGGCGCTGGCACACCGGGACATCGATGATCTGGTGGCCCAGTGGGTGAAACCGGGTCTGCGCGACGCGGCAATCGCGGAGGATCTTCGCCACCTGACCAAGTCGCTGCACCAGCAGACCACGCTGGACGCCGGAGCGCGGCTCAGCGGATTCGCCAAGCCGGCTCTCATCGCGTGGTCGGCCGATGACCGATTTTTCCCGGTTGACGACGGCAAGCGGCTCGCCGATACGTTGCCCAACGCCCGTTTCGAGCTCGTCGACGACGCCCGTACCTTCTCGATGATCGATCAACCCGACCGGTTGGGCGAACTGGTGGCCGAATTCGCCGTCGCCACAAGCGGCCACGGGGGCCGCGGTCGCCGCTAGGCCGTCAGATCAGCCAGGCCGCGGCGTTGGCCGGCAGCACACCGTCGGCCGCCGGCGCACTGGCCAGGATCAGCTGCCCCTCCGGCCGGGCCACCGGCTGGTCACCGGCGTTGAGCGCGCAGACCAGCCCGCCGCACCGGAACATCACCACGTCCGCGGGGGCGGGCAGCCATTCGACGCGACTGCCGAAACCGACATGCTCCCGGCGTAATGCGATCGCTTGCTGATAGAGCGTCAGGGCGGAGCCGGCGTCACCGCGTTGACGTTCGACGGTCAGCGGCGCCCAATCCCGCGGCATCGGCAACCAGGTGTCGGGATTGTCGGAGAACCCGAACGGCGGCGCGTCACCCGACCACGGCACCGGCACCCGGCAGCCGTCCCGGCCGCGTTTGGTGTGGCCGGAGCGTTCCCACACCGGATCCTGCAGCGCCCCGTCGGGCAACTCGACTTCCGGCAGGCCCAATTCCTGCCCGTTGTAGACGAACACCGCGCCGGGAAGCGCCAGCAGCACCAGCGCCATCGCCCGCGCCCGGGCCAGTCCGGCCGCCCCGCCGCCGTAGCGGGTGACGGATCGCTGCACGTCATGGTTCTCCAGCGCCCAGGTCGGGGTGCCCCCCACCGATGCGACCGCGGCCAGTGAGTTCTCGATCGCGTCGCGGATCCCGGCGGCGTCGAAGTCGGCCTGCAGCAACCGGAAGTTGAAGGCCAGGTGCAGTTCGTCGGGGCGCAGGTACTCGGCGAACAGCGCGTTGTCGTGCACCCAGACCTCGCCGACCGACACCGCGTCCGGATAGTCGTCGAAGACGGCGCGAATCGCGCGGTGGATCCGATGGACGCCCGGCTGGTTGAACCGTGGGTCGTCGTCGCGGTGAGCGAGCAGTTCCACGTCGGTCACGGGCATGTCGGGCAGGCCGGGGGGTTTGGCCATGCCGTGGGAGACGTCGATGCGGAAACCGTCCACGCCGCGGTCCAGCCAGAACCGCAGAGTCTGCTCGAAATCAGCGAGGACCTCCGGGTTGTCCCAGTTCAGGTCCGGTTGTGACGTGTCGAACAGGTGCAGGTACCACTGACCGGGGCCATCGGGCTCGGTGACCCGGGTCCAAGCCGGGCCGCCGAACACCGATACCCAGTTGTTGGGCGGTCGCTCCCCAGCCGGGCCGCGGCCGTCACGGAAGAAGTAGCGCGCCCGTGCCCGACTGCCCGGCCTATGCGGCGGTCCCAGCTTCGCCTCTCCTTCGTCGAGGCTCGCTGAACCGCCCGGCCTATGCGGCGGTCCCAGCTTCGCCTCTCCTTCGTCGAGGCTCGCTGAACCGCCGGGCGCCGAGGCCAGGGCCTCGACAAACCACGGGTGCGCCGCACTGGTGTGGTTGGGCACCAGGTCCATGGTCAGCTTGATGCCGCGTTCGTGTGCGGCCGCCACCAGCCGGTCCAGCGCGGCCAGGTCGCCGAAGAGCGGATCGATGTCGCGCGGATCCGCGACGTCGTAGCCGTGGTCCGCCATCGGCGACACCGTCACCGGGTTCAGCCAGATCGCGTCGACCCCCAGCCCGCGCAGGTAGTCCAGGCGGGCGATCACCCCGTCCAGGTCGCCGACGCCGTCACCGTTGCTGTCGGCGAACGAGCGTGGATAGGCCTGATAGAACACGCTGTTGGCCCACCACGGGTTGCCGGCGCCCATCAGATCGGAGCGTTGACCAGGAAGTCGGCCACCGAATGCAGGTAGTGCAGCAGTTCGGCGCGATGTTCGTCGTCGAGGGTCTCGGCGTCGATCTCGTCGACCGCGCTGACCATGCAGCGCAGCCAGGCGTCGCGCTGCAGCGGACCGATGCGGTAGGGGATATGCCGCATCCGGAGCCGCGGGTGGCCGCGGCGTTCGGTGTAGGTGCGCGGCCCGCCCCAGTACTGCTCGAGGAACATCCGCAACCGCTCCTCGGCGCCGGCCATGTCGTCGGCGGGGTACATCGGGCGCAGGATCGCGTCCTGGGCGACCAGTTGATAAAACCGCGACACGATGGCGTGGAAGGTCTCCGCACCGCCGACGGCGTCATAAAACGAGGGCTCTTCTATCGGCTGCATCGCCCACCATTGTGGGGCATCGACGATTCCTGCCAATGAACACACAGCAAATAGGCGTGCGACCAGCGCCGAATCATGGTGAACTGTTCGGCGGAGGATTTATGGTGCTGCACAAAAGCCGCCCCCGAAGCCGGACATGAAGCGCCGGGGCCACCGCCGACCCGGTGCCCCCACGGCGAGCCTGTCCGGGCTTGCCGCCGCCCCATGCCTGCACTCGGTCGCGACCTCCGGTTCGGCGCCCGACGCCGCCTCGATCTGGACTCGGCGGCGGGTGTTGCTGCTGAATTCCACCTTCGAACCGCTGACCGCGCTTCCGTTGCGGCGCGCCGTCGTAATGCTGATCTGCGGCAAGGCCGATGTGGTGCACGACGATCCGAACGGGCCGGTCATCCATTCGGCGACCCGGTCGGTGCCGGTGCCCTCGGTGATCCGGCTGCGGACCTATGTTCACGTGCCCTACCGCGCCCGTATCCCGCTGACCCGCGCCGCGCTGATGCACCGCGACCGGCACAGCTGCGCCTACTGCGGCGGCAAGGCCGACACCGTCGACCACGTGGTCCCGCGCAGCCGCGGCGGCGACCACTCCTGGGAGAACTGCGTGGCGGCCTGTTCGACCTGCAATCACCGCAAGGCCGACCGGTTGCTCACCGAGCTCGGGTGGACGCTGCGGCTGGTGCCGACGTCACCGAAGGGCCAACATTGGCGGCTGCTGGCCGTGATCAGCGACCTCGACCCGGTGTGGATACGCTACCTGGGTGAAGGCGCCGCCTGAGCTCGGCTAGCCCCGCTGCAGCCATCCGGCGACGAACCCGGCGAGCAGAACGGCGAACCCGCCCATCTCACCGACGATGAGCAGCACCATCGAGACG
Source organism: Mycolicibacter sinensis (assembly GCF_001667945.1). Taxonomy (GTDB): domain Bacteria; phylum Actinomycetota; class Actinomycetes; order Mycobacteriales; family Mycobacteriaceae; genus Mycobacterium; species Mycobacterium sinense_B. The sequence goes on from NZ_LZJK01000059.1 coordinate 21,199, forward strand.
TGCAGGCCCGTGCTGGGCTGCTCGAACTGATTGGTGGTGTCCTGCAGGGCGCCATGCACGATGTAGCTGACGATGGCGGCCAGGAAGTAGAACACCATCACCATGGCCGTGGTCAGGTTCACCCAGGTCGGCCAGGCGCTCAGCTCGACGAACACCGCCGTCAACAGCGTGGCGAAGGAATACAGCAGCGCGGCGCGGTGCGCGATGTCGACGTAGGGATGCGCCAAGCGCTCCGGCCGGGTCACCATCTGCCGGTATTTCCATACCCCGAGACCCAGCGCGAGCTGGAAGATCAGGCCCGCTGCCAGCAGCGTTACCAGCGTGTCGGCGCCCAGTGTCCGGCCGGTCCACTCCACGATGTCGCCTCCTCAGACGTTCTGCGCGACGTTGCGCCGGTAAAAGCGACGGCCATGCCAGCGTTGGTAGTGCCACACCGCGGCGGGCAGCGTCCCGCGGCGATGCAGCCAGAAGCCGGCCGGCGGTGCCAGCCGGGCCGGCTGCCGCCCCAGGGTGATCTCACCGAGCGCGACCCCTTCGCCCTCGTCGAAGCGCCGTTCCGCGACGACGGTGCCGTCCGCGGCGGCGATCAACGTGGCGCCTTCGAAGTGGCCGCGATAGCGCAGGGGCGCCCAGGGCATGGCGCAGTCCAGCGCACCCGCATGGGCGGCGTGCACCACCGGCGCCCCGACATACTGGGCGAAGGATGCCGCCGCCTGACGTGCGGTGCCGGCGTTTCTGCGTTCGAGGTGCTCGAACAGCGGGCGCGGCGACCAGCTCGGTATGGACCACCAACCCGAGCCCGTCATCACCAGGTCCACCCGGCCGCGCAGCCGGCGCACCGTCTGGGTGCGCATCAGCTCCCAGCACACCGCGGCCCCGACCGTGTGGTCGCCGGCGGCGAGCACCCCGTCGTCGTCGCCGCCGGTGTAGAACGCGTTCTCCCACATCGTCGGCAGATCCTTGTCGTGGCGGCCCACCACCCCGTCAGGATCAGCGAGCAGGTAGGCGTTGCGGACGTGGCCGTCGGGATCGCGGCACAGGAACGACCCGCCGACCAGCGCTCGGTGCCGGCGGGCCAGCGCGGTGAGAAGCTCGGTGGCCGCACCATCGGGCGGTAGTGCGGCGGCGGCCAGCGATGGCTCGAAACCGATCCCGGTGGTGAAGAACTCCGGCAGCGCGATAATCGCGGCGCCCGCTCGGCCCGCCTCATCGGCAAGGCGCTCGCAGGCGGCCAGATTGGCGGGGACATCGCCGAGCACCGCCTCCAACTGGACAGCCGCGGCAAGAACCATCGTGGTCACCTTTCTGGAACGATGGCGCAGCCCTGTACCTCGAGCAACGCCTGGGGGAGGGAGAGCCGCGCGACACCGATCGAAGTCAGAGCCGGTCTGTGCTCTCCGGCCCACGGTGCGTACACCCGCGTCAGCGCGACCGACAAGTCGTCGATCGCTGTGCTGAACATGGTCATGGCCACGATCTGCGTTCGATCGGAGCCGACCGCCGCCAACATGACGTCCAGCTTGTCCAGAATGAACGCCAGCTGCCCGGAGACGTCAGCCGCAGCGATGCTGATACCGTCCGAGACCGATTGGGCAGCAACGATTCCCGACCAGTGGACCATGCCGCCGGCGATCACGAGTTGGGAGATTCCCAACTCGTCGAACATCGCCGGGGGCAGATAGCCGACGTCGGGCGTGAGCCGCTGGATCATGGTGATCTCCCCTCGCTCAATTGGTTTCCGACCGCAATTGCACGGCGTCACCGACGCCGATCGCGCCCGCCGCCGTCACGGTGGCGTACACGCCGGCGCACGCCAGCTGACCCAAACCCGCAATGGTCTTGCTGTTGTGCTTGGCGATGGTGCGCAGGGTCGCCCGATCCAGCGGTACATCCTTGGCGTGCGCGAGCGTGGACATCACACATCGTGGCGTCCACATGTCGACCTTGGCCGATATCGCCGCTCCGATGGTGAGTCGTCCGCCCACCCAGGCATCTTCGGCAAGACCGGGTGCAGGGGTGTCGATGACCATCGTCGGCCGGTAGCGGCGCGGGTCGAAGTTCGCGCCGGGTTCCAGGCGCCGGAAATGCTGGATCGTCGAGGTGGTGATCAAGTGCAGCGGTGTCAGGTCGAAGAACCTATCGGCTTGCAGCGGGCCGTAGGTCAGGACGTCGTCGCCGTCGGAATTCTTGGTCGTGTAACGGTACACACCGTCTTTGGCCAGACCGGTGGTTGCGTCCCAGACCAACTCGGTCGTCGCGTCGCTGGGCACGGCGTCGACGAGTCGCACGTCGCGGCCGAGGTAGCGCGACATGGCGTCGTCCAGATCGGTGCCGACGTTTCGATGCCTGCTTCCGTCGGGGAAGGCGACTTCCAGGGTGGGCAGTGGTTCCCCAAGCCGTGGCTCGTCGAGATAGTAAGCGCGACAGCCCAGCATGCTGCCGTACTTGCGTGGGTTCTTCGCGTTGCACAAATTGCCGGTCTCGGTGTCGACAAAGGCGTACCGGTGATCTCCCAACCCGCCGTGGATGTCGATGTAGGCGCGGGCGACGCTTTCACCGCCGACCGACTTGATGGGGTAACGGAAGATGGTCTTGATCCGGCCGACCACATCGTCGGGCCGTGGATCGTCGTTCATGGAACTCCCACTGGCAGGACCCCTGCTGCCCAACGGCGCGCCCGCCTCGTGGAGGAAGAAGGCATCGCCGGCATCGCAGCAATGGGTGATCGTGCTATCGCCGAGGCCCGTTGCCAGGCCTCCCATGACTGCCCGGGGCAGCCCTTCCTCACGCTGATTGCCAGTGCGAAGGTATGGCGTCACCATATAGACGGCCCTGCACCGGCGCAAGACAGGTGCCTGGGCCTGGGTTCCCGCACCGATCGATTCGCCGTGGGATACGGTCTACGGCGTGAGCGTGTTGTCATTCCTCGGCTACTTCGTCGGCATTCCGGTTGTGCTGGTGTTGCTGCTGTCAGCGCGGATCTGGTCGAAAAAGGGGCCGCGTGCGGCCGTCTACCGGATGTCGGACCGTTGGACGCACCCGCCGATCCTGTGGGCGGCCACCGATGAGGTCATCGGTGGCGGACACGGCCACGGCAAGTCCGAGTTCAGTGTGGGGGGTGGAGCCAGTGGCAACTGGTGAGGTCGCGACGATCGATCCCGCGGACCTGCCGTACGGGTCGGCGATCACTTACAGCGGTCGGATCTCCGGGGTCACCGAGCCCGGTGAGGCCTCGCTGCACTATCCGTTCCCGGTCAAGGAGCTGGTGGCGCTCGATGACGCCCTGACCTACGGGTCGCGGGCGTCGAAGGCGCGTTTCGCCGTCTACATCGGCGACCTGGGTTCCGACACCGCCGCGCGGGCCCGCGAGATCCTGGCGAAGGTGCCCACCGCCAATGACGCGGTGCTGGTCGCGGTCTCGCCGGACCAGCGGGCCATCGAGGTGGTCTACGGCGCCGGCCTGACCGGCCGCATCGCCCCGGCCGCGGCACCGCAAGGTGTGGCTGCCGCGGCGGCGGCCTTCGCCGACGGCAACCTGATCGACGGCCTGGTCAGCGCGGTGCAGGTGCTCAGCGCCGGCATCACCCCGGCCTAGCCCCGGTCGTATCGGTCGCGCGCGTGCGGGTCTCAGCTCGCGCTGTCGCGGTCACGGCGTCCCCGGCGCACCGCAGCTGGCTGGCAAACCTCGACCGGCACGCGGTCGCCCCGCAGGCGGTAGCCGACATCGTCCGTCAGCGGCGCCTCACCCGCGACAGCTTTCGGGCGCTCGACGCGATGGAGCAGGTCACCGACTCGGACGGTAAGAGCTTCTTCCTGCTTCCCCGCGGCATCGGCGGCAGGGACGCCTGTCGGGCGGCTCTGCTGACCTACATCCTCAACGCCGGCACCGGCTATGGCCGGACCGGTAGCCGCAACGACTTTCCCGAGACACCGTACGGCGCCGCAGAGCTGCGGCGGATCGCCGAGCGGCAGCGCGCCAACCGCTGGAGCTACGAGGCTGTGCGGGGCATCGGCAACACCGGCGGTTGCTTGGTCACCACGCCCAACGGCGTCCTGATGGGGTTGGCGGGCAATCGGTTTCACGCCCAGCTCAGCCGCCGGGCCGGCACCATGTGGGGCGACTTGTTCATGCTCAACCTCACTCGTGTCTCCGACCCGGCTCGCCGGCTGCGGGACATCGTGGAATCCGGACGGGTCTGCAGCGGCGGGCCGGATCTGGACAGGCTGCTGCACCATGAGGAGATTCATGCCCAGCAGTGGGCCGCCCTGGGGCCGATACAGATGCCCGCGCGCTATCTCGCCGAAGAGGCAAAGGCACGGATCCTCGGCGGCGTCAACAGTTTTGAGCGGGCGGCCGGGTTATCCGACGGGGGATACCGGTGAGCCCCTCGCGGTTCTGACGGAACGGTGAATCAGCCGGCAGCTGTTCACGCGGTATCGAAGGTCCGCGCCCGCAGTGACCGCTCCACCCCGGCCCGACCCTCCAGCACCAGCCGCCGAAGCGCCGGTGGCACCGCGGGATCGGCCAGGAACGCATCGGCGGCGGCCAACCCGGCCTCGCTGACGTCCCATCCCGGGTACAGGCCCACCACCACCGTCTGCGCCACCTCGCTGGAGCGCCGCTCCCACACGCCGGGGATCGCCGCGAAGTACTTTTCGGTGAACGGCGCCAACAGGTCGCCCTGTCCGGGCTGGACGATGCCGGCGATGATCGCCCGGCCGGTGATATTGGCCAGCGTGTCGTCCTCGATCACCTGCTGCCAAGCCGCCTGTTTGACCGCCGCTTGCGGCCGCGCCGCGGCGGCCTGGGCGCCCTGGCGTTTGCCGGCCGCGGTCGGGTCGCGTTCGATCTCGGCGTCGATCGCCTCGGAGTCGAGGACGCCGCTGCGGGCCAACGCCACCACGATCCGCCAGCGCAGATCGGTGTCGACCGCCAGTCCGGCCAGGCCCTGATCCGCCGGGTCGGCATCCAGCAGGCTGGTCAGTACCGCGGTGTGGCGCTCGGCCAGTACCGACGTACACAGCGCGTTGACGTAGGCCAGTTGGTGATCCGAACCGCCCTCGGCCGCGCGGGCCAATTCCAGCAGCCGGTCGGCGAACGCCGGCCAGCCGTGCTCGGCGGCCCAGCCGGGGTCGGCGTAGAACCCCAGCGCGGTCTGTGCCTGCAGCAGCAGCCGCGAGGCGACGCCGACCTCGGTCTCGGCCTGAATTCCGCCTTGCACCAGCGCCAGGAAATCGCGGGCGCGCATCTCGGCCTCGCGGGTCATCTCCCAGGCCGCCGACCAGACCAGCGTGCGCGGCAGCGGTTCGGCGATATCAGCGATCCGTTCCAACGCGGTCGCCAGCGACTCCGGGTCCAGCCGCAGGGCACAGTAGGTCAGGTCGTCATCGTTGACCAGAATCAGCTTGCCGCGCGCAACCCCGACCAGGCCCGGCACGGCTGTCGCCGGCCCCTCGATGTCGAGTTCCTCCCGGTGCACCCGCACCAGCCGGCCGGAACCGGACGGGTCGTCGTCGTAGATGCCGACGGCCAACCGGTGCACCCGGGTCTCGCCTTCGCCCGGGGCGGCCCCGTCCTGGGTGATGGCGAACCGGGTGAATTTGCCGGCGTCGTCGAGGTCGAAGTTCGCGCGCAGGGTGTTCAGGCCGGTGGTCTTGAGCCACTGCCGGCCCCAGTCGGACAGGTCACGGCCGGAGGCCTTCTCCAGTGCCGCCAACAGGTCGTCGAAGGTCGCGTTGTCGAAGGCGTGCGCGGCGAAGTAGTCGCGAAGCCCGGCCAAAAAGTGTTCCAGCCCGACGTAGGCCACCAGCTGTTTGAGCACGGATGCGCCCTTGGCGTAGGTGATCCCGTCGAAGTTCACTTCGACGGCGGCCAGATCCGGGATGTCGGCGGCGATCGGATGCGTCGACGGCAGCTGGTCTTGGCGGTAGGCCCACGACTTCTCCGCGTTGGCGAACGTGGTCCAGGCATTGGTGTATTCGGTCGCCTCGCTCTGACACAGCACGGAGGCGAACGTCGCGAACGACTCGTTGAGCCACAGATCGTCCCACCAGCGCATGGTGACCAGATCGCCGAACCACATGTGCGCCATCTCGTGCAGCACCGTCTCGGCGCGCCGCTCATACGACGCCCGGGTCACCTTGCTGCGAAAGACGTAGTCCTCCAAAAACGTTACGGCTCCGGCATTCTCCATCGCCCCGGCGTTGAACTCCGGTACGAACAGCTGGTCGTACTTACCGAACGCGTACGGGGTGCCGAAGTTGCGGTGATAGAAGCCGAAGCCCTGCTTGGTCTCGGTGAACAGACGCTCGGCGTCCATGTGCGGCGCCAGCGAGGCGCGGCAGAACAGGCCCAGCGGAATCTCGCCGTGCTCGTCGCGGTAGACGTCGTCCCATCGGGCATATGGCCCGGCGATCAGCGCCACCAGGTAGGTGCTCATTTTGCGGGTGGTCGCGAAGGTGTGTACGCCGGCGTCGACGCTCACTGTGGCGCCATTGGAGACCACCTGCCAGTGCTGCGGAGCGGTGACGGTGATGTCGAAGGTGGCCTTGAGGTCCGGCTGATCGAAACAGGCGAACATCCGCTTGGCGTCGGCGGTTTCGAACTGGGAGTACAGGTACACCTCGTCGTCGACCGGATCGACGAAGCGGTGCAGGCCCTCACCGGTGTTGGAGTAGTAGCAGTCGGCGTCGATCTCGAGAACGTTGTGCTGATCCAGCCCGGTCAAGACGATGCCGGTCGACTCGTCGTAGGCCGAGACGTCGAGCGCGCGGCCGTTGAGGGTGGCGCTGCGAACGGTCTCGGCGGCGAGGTCGATGACCGTCTCGGCGCCGGGCAGGGCCTCGAACGTGACGGTTGTGGTGGAACGGAACGTGCGCTCGCCCGGGTTGCCGCTGCCGTCGGTCAGGTCCAGCGCGATCCGGTAATTGTCGACAGTGACCAGCGCGGCCCGTTCGGCGGCCTGGTCGCGGGTGAGGTTAGGAAGTGCCACGTCCGCCAACAGTAGTTGCGGCGGGCCGGGAACACCGGCCCGGCGGGCATAGTTGTGCTCAACGAAGCGTCCGTCGCCGGTTGAGAGGATCCCCATGCCCGAGAAATCACAAGCCGCATTCTGGTTCGACCCGCTGTGCCCGTGGTGCTGGATCACCTCGCGGTGGATCCTGGAGGTCGAGAAGGTCCGCGACATCGACGTCACCTTCCACGTGATGAGCCTCGCCGTGCTCAACGAGGGCCGCGACGACCTCCCCGAGCAGTACCGTGACGGCCTCAAGCAGGCGTGGGGCCCGGTGCGGGTGGCGATCGCCGCCGAACAGCTGCGCGGCAACGAGGTCCTGCGCCCGCTGTACACCGCGATGGGAACCCGGATCCACAACCAGAACAACAAGGACTTCGCGGACGTCATCGCGGGTGCGCTGGCCGAGGTGGGCTTGCCGGCCGAGCTGGCCGACGCGGCCACCACCGACACCTACGACGAGGCGCTGCGCAAGAGCCACCACGCCGGGATGGACGCCGTCGGCAAGGACGTCGGCACCCCGACCATCCACGTCAACGGGGTGGCGTTCTTCGGTCCGGTGCTGTCCCGCATTCCCCGCGGCGAACAGGCCGGCAAGCTGTGGGACGCGTCGGTGACGTTCGCGTCCTACCCGCATTTCTGGGAGCTCAAGCGCACCCGCGCCGAGGCGCCCGAATTCGACTGACTCGCCTCTCCCCGCGAGTCGGAACCACACGACGCGACACGCCGCAAACGCGTCGTGTGGTTCCGGTTCGGCGCGCAGGCTGGGGAAAGTTCGGTGCGCCGGCTCTGAGACAATGGCCGCCATGCGCGTCTACCTGGGTTGTGACCACGCCGGCTATGAGCTCAAAGAACAGATCATCGAGCACCTGAGGCATGCCGGGCATGAGCCGGTCGACTGCGGGGCCTACAGCTACGACGCCGACGACGACTACCCGGCGTTCTGCATCGCCGCGGCATCGCGCACGGTCGCCGACCCGGACAGTCTCGGAATCGTGATCGGCGGGTCCGGCAACGGTGAGCAGATCGCGGCCAACAAGGTGCCCGGGGCGCGCTGCGCGCTGGCGTGGAGCACCGAGACCGCGCAGCTGGCCCGCGAACACAACAACGCGCAGCTGATCGGTATCGGCGGCCGGATGCACTCGACGGCCGAGGCGCTCGCGATCGTCGACGCCTTCCTGAGCACCCCGTGGTCGCAGGCCGAACGCCACCAGCGCCGCATCGACATCCTGGCCGCCTACGAAACCACGCACGAGGCACCCCCGGTCCCCGGCGCGCCCGCTTGACCCCGACCGCACCGACATGCCCGAGGGGCACATCCTGCACCGGCTGGCCCGGTTGCATCAGCGGCGCTTCGCCGGCGCCCCGGTGGCGGTGTGCAGTCCGCAGGGCCGGTTCGCAGCCGGTGCCGCCGTGGTCGACGGGCAGCCGCTGGTTCGTGCCGAAGCGTGGGGCAAGCATCTGTTCCACCGCTACGCGCACGGGCAGATCGTGCACGTACATCTGGGGATTTACGGGCACTTCACCGAATTCCAGCTGTCTGAGGGCGGCGTGCCCGACCCGGTCGGGCAGGTCCGCATGCGCATGATCGGCTTGAAAAACGGTTCGGCATACGGCACCGACCTGCGGGGCCCGGCGGCTTGTGAGGTGGTCGACGAGGCGCAGGTCACCGACGTGATCGCCCGCCTCGGGCCGGACCCGCTGCGTCGCGACGCCGACCCGGCGCTGGCGTTCAAACGAATTGCAAAGTCGCGCAGGCCAATTGCCGCACTGCTGATGGACCAGTCGGTGCTGGCCGGCGTCGGCAACGTTTACCGCAGCGAAGTGTTGTTCCGCCATCGGATCGACCCGTACCGGCCCGGCACCGACATCGGCGAAGCGGAATTCGCCGCGGTCTGGGCCGATCTGGTGACGTTGATGAACGTTGGGCTGCGCCGCGGCAACATCGTCGTCGTGCGGCCCGAGGACGACCACGGGGCTCCGGCGTATGCACCCGGCAAGCCGCGCACCTACGTCTACCGCCGCGCCGGCGATCCGTGCCGGCTGTGCCGAACAACCGTGCGCACCGCGGAACTGGAGGGCCGCAACGTGTTCTGGTGTGCGGCCTGCCAGGGCTAGTCGTCGTACACGGTTTCCCGCCGGGGCCGGATCGGCACGCCGAGGGCCCGGTAGATCTCGTTGGACAGCACCACGCTGCGCGGGTCGGCGTTGGCTTGGGTGTGGTCGAACCGGTTCATCACATAGCCGTAACCGATCCGGTGCTCCAGATCGACGAACGCGAACGAGCCGCCCAGGCCACCGTGACCGAAGATCCGCCGGTTGGGTCCGTTGACCCCCTGGGCGTTGAGCATGTAGCCCAGGCCCCAGCCGTGCTCGGCGACCCGGGGCCCGAGCACCAGATCGGTTTCGGTGCCGCCCTGCAGCACCCGAAGCCGGTCCATGGCCGCCCGGCTGAGCAACTTCTCCTGCACCAGCGCGTTGTAGAACGTGGCCATGCCCAGCGCGGAGACCTGGGCGTTGGTGCCGGGGAACTCCAATTGCCGCCACAGCGTCAGGTCGTTGGTGGCGATCTCGTCGTCGGGGGCGAACCCCATCGCGACCGCCAGCCCCGCCTTGGGGTGGTCGTCCAGCGAGGTCGGACGCTTGGGCGCGCCGGCCGAGGCCAGCATCTCCCGGATCGTCGGCTTGCCCACCGGGTCGGCGCAGCGGTAGGGCTGCTGGTCGGCCGGCACGCCGATGTGCACTTCGGCGCCGAGCGGACCGGCGACCTCCTTCTGCAGGTACTGGCCCACCGTCATCCCGGTTACCCGCCGGACGACCTCGCCGACGATGAAGCCGTAGGTCGTCATGTGATAGCCCTGGGCGGTGCCCGGCCGCCACCACGGTTCGGCGGCGGCCAGTCTTTCGCAGACCAGATCCCAGTCGGTGACGTCGCGCCAGTGCATCGGTTCGCGCGGGCCGATCGCCCCGGAGCGATGCGCCAGCACCATCGCCAGCGAGATGTCCTGCTTACCGGCCCGGCCGAACGCCGGCCAGTAGTGGGCCACCGGCGCGCGCAGATCCAGTTCGCCGGCCTCGGCGAGCCGGTGCACACAGGTGCTGGTCAATCCCTTGGTGCCCGAGAGCACGGTGCTCAGGGTGTCTTCCGCCCAGGGGCGTTGGCCCTCGACATCGACTGAGCCGGCCCACAGATTGACGACGAGTTCGCCGTCCACATACGCCGCGACCGCCGCCCCGAGCTCGTCGCGCAGCGTGAAATTGCGCTCGAACTCGTACCGCACCTTCTCGAAGCGCGGTGAGCACGACCCATGAATCTGGACGCGCTGGGTGCCGCCCATGGCGTGCCTTCCTGCCAGGGAAAATCCCCGTTTCGAGCGGGCGACGGGAATCGAACCCGCGTAGCTAGTTTGGAAGACTAGGGCTCTACCATTGAGCTACGCCCGCAATATCCAGGGCAGACTGTACCGGCGAAGTCGGCCCCAAATCCAATTGGCACTCCCATTGCGGCCGTGTGGTGCGGGCGGCTGTGTTGCCGTAGGCGCCGGGCCGTAGGATCGCCTGGTCAGTGCGGGGTGTAGCGCAGCTTGGTAGCGCATCCGCTTTGGGAGCGGAAGGCCGCAGGTTCAAATCCTGTCACCCCGACCAGCAGCGCGCGCCGCACCGGCACGACTGACCGTCAACGATATCGAGGAGTAAGCCCGTGAAGAGCACCGTCGAGCAGCTGACCCCCACCCGGGTTCGCATCAACGTGGAGGTGCCGTTCACCGAGCTGCAGCCGGACTTCGACCGGACCTACAAGCAGCTGGCGCAGCAGGTGCGGATGCCGGGCTTCCGGCCGGGCAAGGCCCCGGCCAAGCTCATCGAGGCCCGCGTCGGCCGTGCCGCGGTGTTGCAGCAGGTCGTCAACGAGGCGCTGCCCAGTCGCTACAGCGAGGCGGTGACCAGCTCGGACCTCAAGCCGCTCGGTCAGCCCGACATCGAGGTCACCAAGCTCGACGACGGCGACCAGATCGCCTTCACCGCCGAGGTCGACGTGCGGCCGGAGATCACGCTGCCCGACCTGGAGAAGCTCACGATCAGCGTGGACCCGATCGAAGTCGGGGACGACGAGGTCGAGGCCGAACTGAACTCGCTGCGCGCCCGGTTCGGCACGCTGACCGGCGTCGACCGGCCGGCCGCCGACGGCGACTTCGTCTCGATCGACCTCGATGCGACGGTCGACGGCGAGCAGGTTCCCGGGGCCGCCACCGAGGGCTTGTCCCACGAGGTCGGGTCGGGACAGCTCATCGACGGACTCGACGAGGCGATCATCGGGTTGTCGGCAGGGGAGAGCAAGGTCTTCACCACGACCCTGGCCGCCGGCCCGCAGGCCGGCAAGGAAGCCGAAGTGACGGTGACGGTTCAGGCGGTCAAGGAACGCGAGTTGCCGGAGGCCGACGACGATTTCGCGCAATTGGCCAGCGAATTCGACACCGTTGCCGAACTGCGGGAGAACCTCAGCGAGCAGGTCGCCCGGACCAAGCGCATCCAGCAGGCCGAGAAGGTCCGGGAGGCGACGCTGGAGGCGCTGGTCGAGCAGGTCGAGATGCCGCTTCCCGAGGCCGTGGTGCAGGCGCACGTGGACAATGCGCTGCACAACGCCCTGCACGGTGTCGACCACGACGAGAACAAGTTCGCCGAGGCGCTGGCCGACCAGGGCTCCTCACGGGCCGAATTCGACGCCGAGACCCGTAGCGAGGCCGAGAAGTCGGTCAAGACGCAGCTGCTGCTCGACGCGCTGGGCGACAAGCTCGAGATCCAGGTGGGCCAGAACGACCTCACCCAGCACCTGGTGCTGATGTCGCGTCAGTACGGCGTCGCCCCGCAGCAGCTGATGCAGTTCCTGCAGCAGAACAACCAGCTGCCCGCGGTCTTCGCCGACGTGCGTCGGGGCATGGCGCTGGCAGCGGCGGTGCGTGCCGCGTCGGTCAGCGACACCGACGGCAACCAGATCGACACCGCAGAGTTCTTCGGCACCGGCAAGGCCCCCGCCGGGGCCGAGGAGGCCGACGCGACCGCAGACGACGTGGTCGAGGCCGAGGCGGCGACCGACGAGTGACGCTGTAAGCGAACGAAGCCGGTTCGGGCCGCCCCCAGGGCCGCCGGTTCGTTAGGGTCGGTGCATATGAATCTCGAGAAAGCAGGTATCCCACTGTGAGCCAGCCCGGACTGAATCTCGTCGACTCGGTATACGAGCGTCTCCTGCGAGAACGCATCATCTTCCTGGGGTCGCAGGTGGACGACGACATCGCCAACCGGCTGTGCGCCCAGATCCTGCTGCTGGCAGCCGAGGACCCGACCAAGGACATCTCGCTGTACATCAACTCCCCGGGCGGTTCGATCAGTGCCGGGATGGCGATCTACGACACCATGGTGCTGGCACCGTGCGACGTCGCCACCTACGCGATGGGCATGGCCGCCTCGATGGGCGAGTTCCTGCTCGCGGCGGGCACCAAGGGCAAGCGCTACGCGCTGCCGCACGCCCGGATCCTGATGCACCAGCCGCTGGGCGGGGTGACCGGTAGCGCCGCCGACATCGCCATTCAGGCCGAGCAGTTCGCGGTCATCAAAAAGGAGATGTTCCGGCTCAACGCCGAATTCACCGGTCAGCCGATCGAGCGCATCGAGGCCGACTCCGACCGCGACCGCTGGTTCACCGCCCAGGAAGCGCTGGAATACGGCTTCGTCGACCACATCATCACCCGCGCCCACACCAACGGAGCCGCATCATGAACCCCGAAACCTTGCGCGCTATCGCACCGCAGGCCCGCTACATCCTGCCGTCGTTCGTCGAGCACTCCAGCTGGGGCGTCAAAGAGTCCAACCCCTACAACAAGCTGTTCGAAGAGCGCATCATCTTCCTGGGCGTGCAGGTCGACGATGCGTCGGCCAACGACATCATGGCCCAGCTGCTGGTGCTGGAGTCGCTGGACCCCGACCGCGACATCACCATGTACATCAACTCTCCCGGCGGCTCTTTCACCTCGCTGATGGCGATCTACGACACCATGCAGTACGTGCGGGCCGACATTCAGACCGTGTGTCTGGGTCAGGCCGCCTCGGCCGCCGCGGTGCTGCTGGCCGCCGGCACGCCGGGCAAGCGGATGGCGCTGCCCAACGCGCGGGTGCTGATCCATCAGCCGTCGCTGTCCGGGGTGATCCAGGGGCAGTTCTCCGACCTGGAGATCCAGGCCGCCGAGATCGAGCGGATGCGGACCCTGATGGAGTCGACGTTGGCCCGCCACACCGGCAAGGACGCCGAGGTGATCCGTAAGGACACCGACCGCGACAAGATCCTCACCGCCGAAGAGGCCAAGGAGTACGGGATCATCGACACCGTGCTGGAGTACCGCAAGCTCTCGGCGCAGGTCAGTTAACCCGGCCACGCCGAGCGTGCACTCAGCGCGAATTGCCGGCTGGTTTTTCGCGCTCAGTACACGTTCGGCGCACGGCTGACGCTGCCGTGGCGATCTCGGCCGGCCCGACCCGGCAACAGCCGCCGATGATGCGGGCGCCGGCGGCCACCCACTGCGTGGCCAACGCCGCCGAAAACGTCTTCGGCCCCACCCACCGGTGGCCGTCCCAGCCCTCCCCGCTGTTGGGGTAGACGATGACCGGCTTGCCGGTGACCTCGCGGGCGATCTCGATGGCCGGCAGCACATCCGCGGGCGCGCAGCAATTCACCCCGACCGCGACGATCTGTGGCACTCCGGCGGCGACGGCGAAGGCGTCGGTCAGCGGCTGCCCGGCGCGAGTCCGGGTGCCGTCGATGGTGTAGCTGAGCCAGGCCGGTACCTGCGCTTGGCGGACCAGGCCCACCAGCGCCTCGGCCTCATCGATGTCGGGCACGGTCTCGCACGCGAGTACGTCAGCGTCGGTGCCGGCCAAGACCTCCAGCCGGGGCTGATGCCACGCGGTGAGTTCGGCGACCGAAAGCCCGTAGCGGCCAAGGTATTCCGAACCGTCAGCCCGGGCGGCGCCGTACGGGCCGATCGATGCCGCCACCCAGCGGGGGCGGCCGTCGGCGGCGTGGCTTGCCCGGCGGGCCAGTTCCACGCTGCGGCGCAGGAGCGCGACTGCGCCGCGACGGTCGATCCCGCGGGTGGCGAAACCGTCGAAGCTCGCCTGATAGCTGGCGGTGGTGGCGATCTGTGCGCCGGCGGCGAAGAAGGCCGCGTGCACCGCCGCAATGTCGTCGGGGGCGTCGAGCAGCAGCCGGGCCGACCACAGCGGATCCGACAGGTCGGCACCGCGGGCTTCCAGTTCGGTGGCCAGCCCCCCATCAGCAATGAGCACGGTATCGTCGGGCACGGCGAACCCCACGTTCGCCACTGTAGGGCTCCCCGGCGCCGGCCGTCTCACGACGGGGTAACGCCGGCGACACGCTCACGCCACGCCAGCGCGTCACGCACCGGTGTGACGGTACGGGCGATATCTTCTTGGAGCAGACATACAGGCCCAGAAACGAAATACCAACGACGCGATTCGGCCTTATCGGTCGCCTCGCACCGGAATGAGCGGGTAGCGTCGGGGCAGACACCGGTACCCCGACGACGGACGGCGAACAGGAAGTAGGTCCTTACGCACTATGGCGCGCATCGGAGACGGCGGTGACTTGCTGAAATGTTCGTTCTGCGGGAAGAGCCAGAAGCAGGTCAAAAAGCTCATTGCGGGGCCGGGCGTTTACATCTGCGATGAGTGCATCGACCTGTGCAACGAGATCATCGAAGAGGAGCTGGCCGACGCCGACGACGTCAAGCTCGACGAGCTGCCCAAGCCCGCTGAGATCCGGGACTTCCTGGAGGGCTACGTCATCGGTCAGGACACCGCCAAGCGCACGCTGGCGGTGGCCGTCTACAACCACTACAAGCGCATCCAGGCCGGCGAGAAGAGCCGCGATTCCCGCTCCGGTGAACCGGTAGAGCTGACCAAGTCCAACATCTTGATGCTGGGTCCCACCGGCTGC
Source organism: Mycolicibacter sinensis (assembly GCF_001667945.1). Taxonomy (GTDB): domain Bacteria; phylum Actinomycetota; class Actinomycetes; order Mycobacteriales; family Mycobacteriaceae; genus Mycobacterium; species Mycobacterium sinense_B. Next base: position 36,217 of record NZ_LZJK01000059.1, read on the forward strand.
GGCAAGACCTACCTGGCCCAGACCCTGGCCAAGATGCTCAACGTTCCGTTCGCGATCGCCGACGCCACCGCGCTGACCGAGGCGGGCTACGTCGGTGAGGACGTGGAGAACATTCTGCTCAAGCTGATTCAAGCCGCCGACTACGACGTCAAGCGCGCCGAGACCGGGATCGTCTACATCGACGAGGTCGACAAGATCGCCCGCAAGAGCGAGAACCCGTCGATCACCCGCGACGTCTCCGGCGAGGGCGTGCAGCAGGCGCTGTTGAAGATCCTGGAGGGCACCCAGGCGTCGGTTCCGCCGCAGGGCGGGCGCAAGCACCCGCACCAGGAGTTCATCCAGATCGACACCACCAACGTGCTGTTCATCGTCGCCGGGGCATTCGCCGGACTGGAGAAGATCGTCTCCGACCGGGTCGGCAAGCGCGGCTTGGGTTTTGGTGCCGAGGTCCGTTCCAAAGCGGAGGTCGACACCGTCGACCACTTCGCCGAGGTGATGCCCGAAGACCTGATCAAGTTCGGATTGATCCCGGAGTTCATCGGCCGGCTGCCGGTGGTGGCCTCGGTGACCAACCTGGATATGGAGTCGTTGGTCAAGATCCTCTCGGAGCCGAAGAACGCTCTGGTGAAGCAGTACACCCGGCTGTTCGAGATGGACGGGGTGGAACTGGAGTTCACCCAAGACGCGCTGGAGGCGATCGCCGATCAGGCCATCCACCGTGGCACCGGGGCGCGTGGCCTGCGGGCGATCATGGAGGAAGTGCTGCTGCCGGTGATGTACGACATCCCCAGCCGCAACGATGTCGCCAAGGTCGTGGTGACCAAGGAAACGGTGCAGGACAACGTGTTGCCGACCATCGTTCCGCGCAAGACCTCGCGCGCCGAGCGTCGCGACAAGAGCGCCTGATGCCCGGCGGCCAGGTGCGCCGCCGAAGGTTACTCACCGGTAGCGAAACTTTCTTAAAGTTGAGCTGCCGCCAAACGTGACCAAAACCACATTTCGGCCCGAAGTTGGCCGAGAACCCCGCCGTGACGTCGGGGTTTAACAATAAGTCGGTGGGGTTTCGACACGGTGTGGCGTCGAATCGTCTCTAAGAACGGTGCAATAATCGGTACCGCCAGTGACAGAAAAAAGTGTGGGTGCGCCAGCCGCGCTGTGCGGGCCCGGGGAGACAGTGATGGAAGGCGGGGCCGTGGGTCCGAGCGGTAACGGAGCCGGGTCGGCGCCCGGGCGCCAAAAACTCGAGAAAGTCGTGATCCGTTTCGCCGGGGACTCCGGTGACGGCATGCAGCTCACCGGCGATCGTTTCACCTCCGAGGCGGCGCTGTTCGGCAACGACTTGGCCACCCAGCCCAACTACCCGGCCGAGATCCGCGCCCCGCAGGGCACCCTGCCCGGAGTGTCGTCGTTCCAGATCCAGATCGCCGACTTCGACATCCTGACCGCCGGTGACCGCCCCGATGTGCTGGTGGCGATGAACCCCGCGGCCCTGAAAGCCAACATCGGCGACCTGCCCCGCGGCGGGATGGTGATCGTCAACTCCGACGAGTTCACCAAGCGCAATCTGGCCAAGATCGGGTACGAGACCAGCCCGCTGGAGACCGACGAGCTCTCCGACTACGTGGTGGTCCCGGTCGCGATGACCTCCCTGACACTCGGCGCGGTCGAGGCGATCGGCGCCACCAAGAAGGACGGGGCGCGCGCCAAGAACATGTTCGCGCTCGGCCTGCTGTCCTGGATGTACGGTCGCGAGCTGGAGCACAGCGAGACCTTCATCCGCGAGAAGTTCGCCAAGAAGCCCGACGTCGCCGACGCCAACGTGCTGGCGCTCAAGGCTGGCTGGAATTACGGCGAGACCACCGAGGCGTTCGGCACCACCTACGAGATCTCGCCGGCCAAGCTGCCGCCGGGCGAGTACCGCCAGATCTCGGGCAACACCGCGCTGGCCTACGGTGTCATCGCCGCCGGCCACTTGGCCGACACCCAGGTGGTGCTGGGCACTTACCCGATCACCCCGGCCTCGGACATCCTGCACGAGCTGTCCAAGTACAAGAACTTCAACGTGCTGACCTTCCAGGCCGAGGACGAGATCGCCGGGATCGGTGCGGCGATCGGCGCCTCCTACGGCGGCGCGCTGGGCGTCACCAGCACCTCCGGCCCGGGCCTGGCGCTCAAGGCCGAGGCGCTGGGCTTGGCCGTGATGACCGAGCTGCCGCTGGTGCTGATCAACGTCCAGCGCGGCGGCCCCTCGACCGGCCTGCCGACCAAGACCGAACAGGCCGACCTGATGCAGGCGCTCTACGGCCGCAACGGCGAGTCGCCGGTAGCGGTGCTGGCCCCGTGCACGCCGTCGGACTGCTTCGACGTCGCCGTCGAGGCCGTCCGGATCGCGCTGACCTATCGCACGCCGGTGGTGCTGCTCTCCGACGGGGCGATCGCCAACGGCTCGGAGCCGTGGCGCATCCCGGACATCGCCGCGATGGAGCCCATCGAGCGCAACCTGGCCCAGGCCGGCGAGGACTTCCAGCCGTATGCACGTGACCCGGAGACCCTGGCCCGGCAGTTCGCCATCCCCGGCACCCCGGGCCTGGAGCACCGGATCGGTGGTCTGGAGAAGGCCAACGGCTCCGGGGCGATCTCCTACGAGCCGGCCAACCACGACCTGATGGTGCGGCTGCGGCAGGCCAAGATCGACGGCATCAAGGTTCCCGACCTGGTTGTCGACGACCCGAGCGGCGACGCCGAACTGCTGATGCTGGGCTGGGGCAGCTCCTATGGCCCGATCGCCGAGGCGTGCCGGCGGGCCCGGCGCGGCGGGGTCAAGGTCGCGCAGGCGCACCTGCGCCACCTCAACCCGCTGCCGGCCAATCTGGGTGAGGTGCTGCGGCGCTACCCGAAGGTGGTGCTGCCGGAGATGAACCTGGGCCAGTTGGCGTTGCTGCTGCGCGGCCGCTACCTGGTCGATATCCAGTCGGTGACCAAGGTGGCCGGTCAGGCCTTCCTCGCCGACGAGGTCGAGGCGATCATCGACGACGCGCTGGCCGGGACGCTGGCCGAGCGGGAGAACGAGAAGGCGTCGCTGGCCAAGGCCGCGGCGGTCACCATTGCGGGTACAGCAGGAGTGAACGCATGACTACCACCGAAGCCGCCGGATCCCTGGTCGGCACCGAGTTGGGGCTGACCGCCCTGAGCGGGGTGCCCACCACCGACGAGCCGCAGAAGTCGAAGGACTTCACCTCCGACCAGGAGGTGCGCTGGTGCCCGGGCTGTGGCGACTACGCCATCCTCAACACGATGCGCAACTTCCTGCCCGAGCTGGGGGTGCGCCGGGAGAACGTGGTGTTCGTCAGCGGTATCGGCTGCTCCAGCCGCTTCCCGTACTACATGAACACCTACGGGGTGCACTCGATCCACGGCCGCGGACCGACGTTCGCCACCGGGCTGGCGACCGCCCGCGAGGACCTGAAGGTGTTCCTGATCACCGGTGACGGCGACGCGCTGTCGATCGGCGGCAACCACCTGATCCACACGCTGCGCCGCAACGTCAACATCACCATCCTGCTGTTCAACAACCGGATCTACGGCCTGACCAAGGGCCAGTACTCGCCGACGTCGGAGACCGGCAAGATCACCAAGTCGACGCCGTTCGGTTCGCTGGACAACCCGTTCAATCCGGTCTCGTTGGCGGTCGGGGCCGAGGCGACGTTCGTCGGGCGCGCCCTGGACTCCGACCGCAAGGGCCTGACCGAGGTGCTGCGGGGCGCGATGGAGCATCGCGGCTCGGCGCTGGTGGAGATCCTGCAGGACTGCCCGGTCTTCAACGACGGCTCCTTCGACCTGCTGCGCAAGGACGGCGCCGAAAACCGCATCATCAACCTTCGGCAGGGCGAGCCGATCGTCTTCGGTGCCAACGGTGAATACTGCGTGGTGAAGTCCGGATTCGGCCTGGAGGTCGCCAAGACCGCCAACGTGTCGGCCGACCAGATCGTGGTACACGATGCCACCCTGGCCGACTCCTCCTACGCGTTCGCGCTGTCGCGGCTTTCCGAACAGGATCTGTCGCACTTCCCGACGGGCATCTTCCGCAAGGTCAACAAGCCCACCTACGACGACCAGGCCCGCGCGCAGGTCGCCCAAGCCCGGCAGTCCACCCCGCACGACACCGCCGCACTCCAGGCGCTGCTGCGTGGCCGCGACACCTGGACCGTGGATTGAGGCGAAGCCTGACGCCATGACCGGCCGGTTCGCCGGTGTCATACTGGCCGGCGGCGCGTCGCGCCGGATGGGCCGCGACAAGGCCACCCTGACCGTGGCCGGCCGGTTCGGCGGACGGACCCTGGTCGAGCAGCTGGTGTCGATCGTCTCCCAGCGCTGCAACCCGGTCTTTGTGGTGGCCGCCCAAGGGCAGGCCTTGCCCGTTCTTCCCGCCCAGGTGCTGCGCGATGAGGTGCCCGGACTCGGTCCGCTACCGGCGATGGGGCTCGGCCTGCGCGCCGCGGCAGGCGCCGGCGCCGATCACGCGTTCGTCTGCGCGGTGGACATGCCGAACCTGACGCCGGAGGTGATCGACCGGTTGGCGGATGCGCCGCCGGCCGACGTCGTGCTGCCCCGGGTGGGCCGGGACCATTACCTGGCGGCGGTGTATCGCACCGCCCTGGCCGACACCGTCGATGCGCTGATCGCCGCAGGGGAGCGGCGCGTGGGTGCGCTGGTCGACATGGTCGGTGTCCGACGAGTCGTGCTGCCCGACGACTCCCCGCTGGCCAACCTCAACTCACCGGACGACCTGGCCGGCCTGTCCTGAGGGCAACGCCGAAGCCGGTTCCCTGAGCTGGCGACAGCAAATATCACGCTGCGGTTTCTTTAATGGCTTCAGCGGCGCTTCCGTAGAAATCGACAAACCAATCCGTTATCTCAGCGCAATAGGGTGATTATTGGCCTCGGCCGGGCGCCGCGCAGCCGGTTGGGATCATCGGTCACCTGCGGGCGAAAGCCCTTGGGGCCAAACGGTGTTCGCCTGCCGTCGGGTGGGCTGGTGCGAACGGCGCCGAAGCGCCGTCATTCCGGGCCCATAATGTCGACGGCGTTTCTGCCAAAGTAAAACTCTTTTGACGACGGGCGGGATTATCAATTGCCGCGGGCCTGCTGGGCTGGCATGTCCGGCGTCATGGCGGCAGCCGGCGTCATCGCAGCTAGATAAGCTAATGAGCTGCGTTTTTGGGACAGGTGATGCTGCTGGGACTGGCATTGCCTGCTGACTCGGCCACCCCGGCAGGCCGTCTCAGGCGTAAAACCGCACCGTTGACAGTGGTCCAGCCCACAAAATAGCCGTGATTTGACTCACGAATGTCGGCGCGAAGACAAACGGGTCAGGAAGCAAAAACGCATTGCTGACCTGCTGAAACCATCCGATTCGCAGCCGTGATGGTTTCGTTATCTGCCCGAAATGCGTCCGTCATGCGGTTGGACTTGTTGTCTGGCTATTTCGTAAATTTCCCTTCGCCCGAACGCAGGGCAAACAAATTGAATCCACGGAACCGCGTGCGAGCGGGGCCGCGGGCGGCCCAACGAATGCTTCCGCGGTGCCGGGTGTCAACCCGGCGGGCAACTCCTGCCCCCGCTGTCGTGCCTGACCGAGAAGGCACGTCTCGAAGACCACCCCGCCTGGACGCCAGGCACACCGACCCCCGGGCACTTCGGCGCGCGCACTGCGAAAGGAACGATGTTGAAGAACGTCCGGAAGCCCCTCACCCTGGCCGCGATCGCCGGCGCCCTGATCACCGGCGCGGTCGCCCTGTCCGACGCCACCGCCAAGGCGGACAGCGTCAACTGGGACGCCATCGCAGCCTGCGAGTCGGGCGGTAACTGGTCGATCAACACCGGTAACGGCTACTACGGCGGCCTGCAGTTCAACGCCGGCACCTGGCGTGCCAACGGCGGCACCGGACTGCCGCACAACGCCAGCCGGGCCGAGCAGATCCGGGTGGCCGAGAACGTGCTGCGCAGCCAGGGCATTGGCGCGTGGCCGGTCTGCGGCCGTCGCGGCTGATCATCCGCATCGCGCAGACGACGGCGCCGGGCCGATGGCCCGGCGCCGTCGCGGTCGGACCGGCTCGTGGACGGGTAGCGAGAAACATATGACTGAAACGTCACGTGAGCTCGACCTGATCATCTACGGCGCGACCGGCTTCGCCGGGAAGTTGACCGCCCAGTACCTGTCCCGTGCCGGTGGCGCTGCCCGAATCGGGCTGGCGGGCCGCTCGGCGGAGAGGTTGCGCGCGGTTCGCGATCGGTGCTGCTGGCCGAGAGCGCGCTGGCGCTGAACCGCGACCTGCCCTCCGATCACTACAGGAGTGCACACCCCGGCGGCCGCAATGGGCGACGCGTTGCTGGTCCGGCTGCCCGCGGCGAGGCCACCCTGCCAGGTGTCCCGGCTGAGCTGACCGGTGCCGAATTGACCGGTGCGGAGGCTGGTGTTTCCGCTAGTGTCTTTTTCGACCCTGTCACGGCAGCACCGAGCGACGAAGGTGGACGAATATCTCATGGCCGGCCTTGACGACCTGTTCGCGCAGATCCCCATCCAGGACATCGCCAACCAGCTCGGTGCCGACTCGGGCGAGGTGGACAGCACCATCCGCACCCTGGTCCCGGTGCTGGTCAGCGGGCTGAACCACAACGCGCAGGACCCGGGCCAGGCCGACAACATCGCCAGCACCGCCAACAGTTTCGCCGCCCAGGGCCTGCTGGACAACGTGCTCGGCGGCAACCAGGCCGCGGGGCAGCAGGTGATCTCGACCATCTTCGGCGGCAACGACACCAGCCAGGTCGCCTCAGCGCTGTCGGGCGCCGGTGCCGGCAACAACGACCTAGTGCAAAAGCTGCTCCCGATCATCGCCCCGATCGTGCTGGCCTACATCGGCAAGCAACTGAGCGGCCAGAAGTCCGAGCCGGCCCAGCAGGAGGCCTCCGGCGGCGGCCTCGGTGACGTTCTGGGCAGCATCCTGGGGGGCATGGCCGGTGGCGGCGGCGCCAAGAACCAGTCGATGGGCAGCATCCTCGGCAACATGCTCGGTGGCAAGACCGGCGGCGCCATCGGCGACATCCTCGGTGGACTGCTCGGCGGCAAGAAGTAATAGCCTCGCGAAAAGCCGCCGGACCGAGCACCCGGTCCGGGGGCTTTCGTGTCGTGCGGGTCGTCGTTCCTAGAATTGAGCGGTGACCCTCACCCCCAACGCCGCCAACACCGATCGCCTGCCCAAATCCTGGGAGCCGGGTGCGGTCGAGGAGGCGATCTACCAGCGCTGGGTGGATGCCGGCTACTTCACCGCGGATCCGGGCAGTGCCAAGCCCGGTTATTCGATCGTGCTGCCGCCGCCGAACGTCACCGGCAGCCTGCACATGGGGCACGCGCTCGACCACACCCTGATGGACGCGTTGACCCGCCGCAAACGCATGCAGGGCTATGAGGTGCTGTGGCTACCGGGAATGGATCACGCCGGCATCGCCACCCAGAGCGTGGTGGAGCGGCAGCTGGCCGCCGATGGCCAGACCAAGGAAGAGCTGGGCCGGGAACGTTTCGTCGAGCAGGTCTGGGAGTGGAAACGTGAGTCCGGCGGCACCATCGGCACCCAGATGCGCCGGATCGGCGATGGGGTGGACTGGAGCCGCGAACGGTTCACCATGGACGAGCGCCTGTCGCGTGCGGTCCGCACCATCTTCAAGCGGCTCTACGACGCCGGGCTGATCTATCAGGCCGAGCGGCTGGTCAACTGGTCGCCCGTGCTGGAGACCGCGATCAGCGACCTCGAGGTCAAATACGAAGACATCGAAGGCGAGCTGATCTCATTCCGGTACGGCTCATTAGAGGAAACACAGCCGCACATCGTCGTGGCCACCACCCGGCTCGAGACCATGCTCGGCGACACCGCGATCGCGGTGCACCCCGACGACGATCGGTACCGCGACCTGGTCGGGACCAGCCTGCCGCACCCGTTCTTGGACCGGGAGATCCGCGTGGTCGCCGACTCCCACGTCGATCCCGAATTCGGCACCGGCGCGGTCAAAGTCACGCCCGCGCATGACCCCAACGACTTCGAGATCGGGCTGCGCCACCAGCTGGCGATGCCGACCATCCTGGACACCCGCGGCCGGATTACCGGCACCGGAACGCAATTCGATGGCATGGACCGCTTCGAGGCGCGCGTCGCGGTGCGCGAAGCGCTGGCCGCCCAGGGGCGTATCGTCGCCGAGAAGCGGCCCTACCTGCACAGCGTCGGCCATTCCGAGCGCAGCGGCGAGGTCATCGAACCGCGGCTGTCGATGCAGTGGTGGGTCAATGTGTCCTCGCTGGCCAAGGCTGCCGGTGACGCGGTTCGCCACGGCGACACCGTCATTCATCCGAAGAGCCTGGAGCCGCGCTGGTTCGGCTGGGTCGACGACATGCACGACTGGTGCATCTCCCGTCAGCTGTGGTGGGGTCACCGCATCCCGATCTGGCATGGCCCCGACGGGCAGCAGGTGTGCCTCGGGCCGGATGAGACACCGCCGGAGGGCTGGGAACAGGACCCCGATGTGCTGGACACCTGGTTCTCCTCGGCGCTGTGGCCGTTCTCCACGATGGGCTGGCCGGATGCGACACCTGAGCTGGAGAAGTTCTATCCGACCAGCGTTCTGGTGACCGGCTACGACATCCTGTTCTTCTGGGTGGCTCGGATGATGATGTTCGGCACTTTCGTCGGCGGTGACGCCGCGCTGCCCGATGCCAAGGTTCCGTTCCAAAACGTGTTCCTGCACGGTCTGATCCGCGACGAGCACGGCCGGAAGATGAGCAAGTCCAAGGGCAACGGTATCGATCCGCTGGACTGGGTGGAGGCCTTCGGTGCCGACGCGCTGCGGTTCACCCTGGCTCGCGGCGCCAGTCCCGGCGGCGACCTGTCGATCGGCGAGGACCACGCCCGGGCATCGCGTAACTTCGTCACGAAGTTGTTCAACGCCACCCGGTTCGCCCTGATCAACGGCGCGCGACCGGCGCCGCTACCGTCGCTCGACGAGTTGACCGATGCCGACCGCTGGATTCTGGGGCGGTTGGAAGAAGTGCGCGCCGAAGTGGATTCGGCGTTCGACGGCTACGAGTTCGGCCGGGCCTGCGAGGCGCTCTACCATTTCGCCTGGGACGAATTCTGCGATTGGTACGTCGAATTGGCCAAAACTCAGCTGGCCGAAGGGCTTACGCACACCACGGCGGTGCTGGCCGCGGTGCTCGATACCCTGCTGCGCCTGCTGCACCCGGTGATCCCGTTCGTCACCGAGACCCTGTGGAAGGAGCTCACCGGCGCAGAGTCCCTGGTGATCGCTGATTGGCCGGAGCCATCCGGAATCGTCCTGGATCAGGTTGCCGCCCAACGGATTGTCGACATGCAGAAGCTGGTGACCGAGGTGCGCCGGTTCCGCAGCGATCAGGGCCTGCGCGACCGGCAGAAGGTTCCGGCCCGGCTGACCGGTATCGACGGCGCTGATCTGTCGACCCAGGTGGCCGCGGTGACCTCGCAAGCCTGGTTGACCGAGCCGGGAGCGGATTTCACGCCATCGGCGTCAGTGGAGGTGCGCCTGTCCGCGGCCACCGTGGTCGTCGAACTCGACACCTCGGGCACCGTCGACGTCGCTGCCGAACGTCGCCGGTTGGACAAGGATCTGGCGGTCGCCCAAAAGGAACTGGCCACCACCTCGGCCAAGCTCGGCAACGACGCGTTTCTGGCCAAAGCCCCGACCGCCGTGGTCGAGAAGATCCGTGGTCGCCAGCAGCTGGCCCGCGAGGAGGTCGACCGGATCACGGCACGCCTTGCGGATCTGGCATGACCGAACCCACTCCGGATGAGATCGCGGCGCTGCTGCAAGTCGAGCATCTGCTTGACCAGCGGTGGGGCGAGACCAAGATCGAGCCGAGCCTGACCCGGATCAACGCACTGCTGGAGCTGCTCGGCTCCCCGCAGCGCAGCTATCCGTCGATCCACGTCGCCGGCACCAACGGCAAGACCTCGGTGGCGCGGATGATCGACGCGCTGCTGACGGCGTTCAGCCGTCGTACCGGGCGCACCACCAGCCCGCATCTGCAATCGGCGGTCGAGCGCATCGCCATTGACGGGGTTCCGATCAGCCCGGCCAAGTACGTCGAGACCTACGCCGAGATCGAGCCGTTCGTGCAGATGGTGGACGCCTCCTCGCAGGCCGAAGGTGGGCCGGCGATGAGCAAGTTCGAAGTGCTCACGGCGATGGCGTTCGCGGCGTTCGCTGACGCCCCGATCGACGTGGCCGTCGTGGAGGTCGGCATGGGCGGGCGCTGGGACGCCACCAATGTCGTCGCGGCGCCGGTGGCGGTGATCACCCCGATCGGCATCGACCACGTCGACTACCTCGGCGACGACCTCGCCGGCATCGCCGCGGAGAAGGCCGGCATCATCCACCGCTCCGCTGATGAACTCGTCGACACCGTGGCGGTGATCGCCCGCCAGGTGCCCGAGGCGATGGAGGTGCTGCTGGCCCAGTCGGTGCGCGCGGATGCCGCGGTGGCGCGGGAGAACTCGGAGTTCGCGGTGCGCAGCCGCCAGCTGGCGGTGGGAGGTCAGTTGCTGGAGCTGCAAGGCCTGGGCGGGGTGTACTCCGATATCTTTCTGCCGCTGCACGGCGAGCACCAGGCGCACAACGCGGTGCTGGCGCTGGCGGCGGTGGAGGCGTTCTTCGGTGCGGGCGCGCAGCGTCAGCTCGACGTCGACACGGTTCGGGCCGGCTTCGCCGCGGCGGCGAGCCCCGGGCGGCTGGAGCGGATGCGCAGCTCGCCGACGGTTTTCGTCGACGCCGCGCACAACCCGGCGGGCGCGGCCGCCCTGGCTCAAGCGCTGGCCGAGGAGTTCGACTTCCGGTTCCTGGTCGGGGTGGTCAGCGTGCTCGCCGACAAGGACGTCGACGGGATCCTCGCGGCCCTCGAACCGGTCTTTGACCGAATCGTGGTGACCCACAATGGTTCTCCGCGTGCCGTGGATGTCGAGACACTGACTGCGGCAGCGGTGCGGTGGTTCGGCGACGACCGGGTGGTGACCACCGAGACGCTCGGGGACGCCATCGATACCGCCACCGCGCTCGTCGATGAGTTCGACGCCGAGGGCGACGCGGCGGGCACCGGCATCGTGATCACCGGTTCGGTGGTCACCGCCGGGGCCGCCCGCACCCTGTTCGGGAAGGATCCGGCATGACCGACCAATCGGGTGCGCCCGACCCCTGGCGCGGCTTCCGCGGCGTGATGGCCGCGACGCTGATCCTCGAGGCGATCGTGGTGCTGTTGGCGCTGCCGGTGGTCCACGTGGTCGGGGGCGGGCTGACACCGGCGTCGCTGGCCTACCTGCTCGGCCTGGCGCTGGTGTTGTTGCTGTTCACCGGAGTCCAGGGCCGCTCCTGGGCGATCTGGGCCAATCTGGCGCTGCAGCTGGTGCTGGTCGCCGGGTTCGCGGTCTATCCGGGCGTGGGGGTGATGGGCCTGGTGTTCACCGCGGTGTGGGCCCTGATCGCCTACTTCCGTGCCGAGGTGCTGCGCCGCTCGTAGTGGGGCGGCTATTCGGTACGCTGACGCGGTGCCGCTGGCGACGATGCAGAGCGTCAGCGATGAGGAGGAGCGGCGCTTCATGACTGAGCGGACTTTGGTGCTGATCAAGCCGGACGGTGTCAATCGCCGGTTGGTGGGCGAGATCATCAGCCGGATCGAGAAGAAGGGCCTGACGCTGGCGGCGCTGGAGCTGCGGCCGGTGCAGCAGGCGGTGGCCCGACAGCACTACGGCGAGCACGAGGGCAAGGCGTTCTTCGCCTCGCTGCTGGACTTCATCACCTCCGGCCCGGTGGTCGCCGCCGTGGTGGAGGGCCCGCGGGCCATCGAGGCGTTCCGGCAGCTGGCCGGTGGCACCGACCCGGTGGCCAAGGCCGCCCCGGGCACGATCCGGGGTGATTTCGGGCTGGAGACCCAGTTCAATCTGGTGCACGGCTCCGATTCGCCGGAGTCGGCCGAGCGCGAGATCGCGCTGTGGTTCCCCGACCTCAAGGCGTCGGCGCCGACGTCTCCGATGACACTGGCCTGACGTCGTAGTTAATGCCTTTCGCCCGGGCTGCTCCGGTTGTGTGGGATACTGACCATCGGGTGAACGTCACCGGACCGGTGTCCGACACCCGAATGAAGACTTAGGCGAGTGCGACGGTCGCGATATGTGATGCGGCGCCGATCGCCGGTCCTCATTCAGCCAGGCACCGAGTCGGTTCCACCCGAACCCCTCGGAGCGAGACCACCACAAGCCCGGGGAAGTGAGCCGGGCGAATAACGAGAAGCCCTCGCGTGGCCGCGTCATAGCAACGCGCCCGGGGGCTTGAGGAGACCTACGTGGCAGACCCCTCTCTTTTTAAGGGCCCTTACTCAGATGTACCTGCGGTGCCGGCCGAGCAGGAGGAGTTGCCGGACCGGCTGAGAGTGCACTCCCTCGCCCGGGTACTGGGCACCACCAGCAGGCGGGTACTGGATGCCCTGACCGAGCTGGACGGCCGGGTACGCAGCGCCCATTCCAGCGTGGACCGCGTCGAGGCGGTCCGGGTCCGTGATCTGCTGGGTTCGGTCGAGGAACCCACCGCAGAGGTGGCGCCGGAAGCTGAGGTGTCCGCCGAGGTTCCCGAGGAGCCCGAGTCCCGGCTGCTGCTGGAGACCGCCCCGGAGGCCGCCAGCACGCGGGTCGACTACATGCCGCTGTTCGTGGCACCGCAGCCGATCTCCTTCGAGCCGCCGGTGTCCGACGACAACGGATCCGACGAGGACGACGACCTCGGCCCCGACGGCGACGACGAGACCGGGGACCGCCCCGCCAGCCGCCGTCGCCGCCGCGGCCGCCGCGGCCGCGGACGGGGCCGCGGCTCCGACGGCGGAGCCGCCGACGACACCGCCGACGCGGCCGACTCCGACGACGACACCGACGACGACGATTCCGCCGCGGAATCCGACGAGACCGGGGATGTCGACGAGTCCGGCGACGACGACACCGACTCCGCCGACGAGCCGGGCACCCGGCGTCGGCGCCGTCGCCGTCGGCGCAAGTCCGGCACCGGCGAGGACGAGGACACCGGCTCCGCGGATGACCCGCCCAACACCGTCGTGCACGAGCGGACTCCGCGCGCCAAGACGGCCAGGAACTCCAAGGGCGAGAAGAGCTCATCCGACGACGAGATCCAGGGCATCACCGGATCGACCCGGCTGGAGGCCAAACGTCAGCGTCGCCGCGACGGCCGCGACGCCGGGCGCCGCCGCCCGCCGATCCTGAGCGAGGCCGAGTTCCTGGCCCGCCGCGAGGCCGTGGAACGCCGGATGGTGGTCCGGGATCGGGTCCGCACCGAGCCGCCGCACACCGGTGCCCGCTACACCCAGATCGCCGTGCTGGAAGACGGCGTGATGGTCGAGCACTTCGTCACGTCGGCCGCCTCTACTTCCTTGGTGGGCAACGTCTATCTGGGGATCGTGCAGAATGTGCTGCCCTCGATGGAGGCCGCATTCGTCGACATCGGCCGCGGCCGCAACGGGGTGCTCTACGCCGGTGAGGTCAACTGGGAGGCGGCCGGCCTGGGTGGCGCCAATCGCAAGATCGAGCAGGCGCTCAAACCCGGTGACTATGTCGTCGTGCAGGTCAGCAAGGATCCGATCGGGCACAAAGGGGCCCGGCTGACCACCCAGGTCTCGTTGGCCGGCCGGTACCTGGTGTACGTGCCCGGGGCGTCGTCGACCGGGATCAGCCGCAAGCTGCCCGACACCGAGCGTCAGCGGCTCAAGGAGATTCTGCGCGAGGTGGTGCCCGCCGATGCCGGCGTAATCATCCGCACGGCGTCGGAGGGCGTCAAAGAAGAGGACATCCGCGCCGACGTGGAACGCCTCCAGGAACGCTGGAACCTGATCGAGGCCACCGCCGCCGAGACCAAGGCGAAAGCCGCCGGTGCCGCGGTGGCGCTCTACGAAGAGCCCGATGTGCTGGTCAAGGTGATCCGCGACCTGTTCAACGAGGACTTCTCCGAGCTGGTGGTATCTGGTGACGACGCCTGGGCGACGATCACCGAGTACGTCGGCTCGGTGGCGCCGGAATTGATGCCGAAGCTGACCCGCTACCAGGCTCCGGAGGGGCCGGACGGTCAGGCCGGGCCGGACGTGTTCGCCGTGCACCGCATCGACGAGCAGCTGGCCAAGGCGATGGACCGCAAGGTCTGGCTGCCCTCGGGCGGGACGCTGGTGATCGATCGGACCGAGGCCATGACGGTCGTCGACGTCAACACCGGCAAATTCACCGGGTCCGGGGGCAACCTCGAGGAGACGGTGACCAAGAACAACCTGGAGGCGGCCGAGGAGATCGTGCGGCAGCTGCGGCTGCGCGATATCGGCGGCATCATCGTCATCGACTTCATCGACATGGTGTTGGAGTCCAACCGCGATCTGGTGCTGCGCCGGCTGACCGAGGCGCTGGGCCGGGACCGCACCCGTCACCAGGTTTCGGAGGTGACGTCGCTGGGGCTGGTGCAGTTGACCCGCAAACGACTGGGCACCGGGCTGATCGAGGCGTTCTCCACGTCGTGTCAGCACTGCGCCGGGCGCGGCATCATGCTGCACGCCGACCCGGTCGACTCGGCCGCGCCGGGCCGTAAGGCCGAGCCGAGCAGCCGCCGCAGCAAGCGCTCGAAGAAGCCCAAGGCCGACGAACCGGTGGTGGCCAAGGTTCCGGTGCACACCCCCGGTGACCATCCGATGTTCAAGGCGATGGCCACTATGACCAAGGCCAGCGACCGTCACGACGACGACGTCGAGGAACCGGAGGGCGCGACGGAGCCTGACGAGCAGCCCGACGTTGCGATCGACGAGCAGCTGCCGGCCGAGGCCGTGGAGGCGGCGGCGGACGAAGACATCGACGAGGACGACACCGACGAGGACACCGAGGACTCCGAGGAAGACTCCGACGATGACGATGTCGAGGTCGATCTCGACGACGATGACGACGACTACGACGATGACCTGGATGTCATCGACGAGTCCGACGAGTCCGACGAGTCCGACGAGTCCAATGGGGACACGGTGGTCGCCGCGGCGCCCTACGAGCGTCCCCGGCGGCGCCGGGCCGCGGCCCGGCCGGCCGGGCCGCCCAGCTGAGCAGGGCCGGTTTGACCCCGTAGTCGCTGGTCACGTACCCTAGACCAGTTGTCACCAGGCCGGCTGACTCGGCCGACAAACCCCAGCTGTACGCGAGCCTCGATAGCGCGCGCTCGGAAAGAAGAGGAAGACACCAACGATGGCGACGTACGCAATCGTCAAAACCGGCGGCAAGCAGTACAAGGTTGCCGTCGGTGACGTGCTCAAGGTCGAGAAGCTCGATTCCGAGCCGGGTGCATCGGTTTCGCTGCCGGTCGCGCTGGTCGTGGACGGCTCCACTGTCACCACCGACGCCGCCAAGCTGGCGAAGGTCGCGGTCACCGGCGAGGTGCTCGAGCACACCAAGGGCCCCAAGATCCGCATCCACAAGTTCAAGAACAAGACCGGCTACCACAAGCGGCAGGGTCACCGTCAGCCGCTGACCGTGCTCAAGGTCACCGGAATCAAGTAGGGGAGCGAACGAGATGGCACACAAGAAGGGCGCTTCCAGCTCACGCAATGGGCGCGACTCCAACGCGCAGCGACTCGGCGTCAAGCGGTTCGGCGGCCAGGTCGTCAAGGCCGGCGAGATTCTGGTCCGCCAGCGGGGAACCCACTTCCACCCGGGCATCAACGTCGGGCGCGGCGGCGACGACACGCTGTTCGCCACGGCGCCCGGTGCGGTCGAGTTCGGCCTGAAGCGTGGCCGCAAGACCGTCAACATCGTGCCTGTCGCCCGCGCGGAGAGCTAACCAACCGGCCCTGCGTCGCGAACGTGTACTGACTGCGAGAAGGAGCGACGAAACTCGCAGTGGTTGCACGCTCGACGCGTGGGATGGGTGAGAGGAAGCCCGATGTCCCGGTTTGTCGACCGCGTCGTCATCCATGTGCGTGCGGGCAATGGGGGCAACGGCTGCGCGTCGATTCACCGGGAGAAGTTCAAGCCGCTCGGCGGCCCGGACGGCGGTAACGGTGGCCGCGGCGGCAGCGTTGTGCTGGTCGTCGATCCGCAGGTGCACACCTTGCTGGACTTCCATTTCCGGCCGCACATCAACGCTGCGTCCGGAAAGCAGGGGCAGGGCAGCAACAAAGAAGGTGCCGCCGGATCCGACCTGGAGATCAAGGTGCCGGACGGCACCGTGGTGCTCGACGAGCACGGACGGCTGTTGGCCGACCTGGTGGGAGCGGGCGCCCGATTCGAAGCCGCCGCGGGCGGCCGCGGCGGGCTGGGCAACGCCGCACTGGTGTCGCGGGCCCGTAAGGCGCCGGGCTTCGCGCTGCTGGGGGAGAAGGGCGAGTCCCGTGACCTCACCCTGGAACTCAAGACGGTCGCCGACGTCGGCCTGATCGGATTTCCCTCGGCGGGCAAATCGGCCCTGGTGTCGGTGATCTCGGCGGCCAAACCGAAGATCGCCGACTACCCGTTCACCACGCTGGCGCCGAACCTGGGCGTGGTCTCCGCCGGGGACAACACTTTTACCGCCGCCGACGTCCCGGGGCTGATCCCGGGCGCGTCGACCGGCCGCGGGCTGGGATTGGACTTTCTGCGCCACATCGAACGGTGTGCGGTGCTGGTACACGTCATCGACTGTGCCACCGCGGAACCGGGCCGAGACCCGCTCTCCGACATCGAGGCCATCGAAGCCGAGCTGGCCGCCTACACGCCGACCATGCAAGGGGATTCGGCCCTCGGTGACCTGGTGGACCGCCCGCGCGCGGTCGTGCTCAACAAGATCGATGTACCCGAAGCGCGGGAGATGGCCGAGTTTGTCCGTGACGACATCGTGGCCGAGCGCGGCTGGCCGGTGTTCATGGTGTCGACCGTGAGCCGGGAAGGGTTGCGCCCGTTGATCTTCGCGCTGGCCGAGATGGTGTCGGCGTATCGTGCGGCGCAGCCGGAACCGGTGGCGCGCCGGCCGGTGATCCGGCCGATACCCGCGGGCGAGACCGGGTTCACCGTGGAAGCCGACGGCGACGGTGGGTTCATCGTGCGCGGCTCACGGCCCGAGCGCTGGGTGCACCAGACCAACTTCGACAACGACGAGGCGGTCGGCTACCTCGGTGACCGGCTGGCCCGGCTCGGGGTCGAGGAGGAGCTGCTGCGGCTGGGCGCCACACCGGGCTGTGCGGTGACGATCGGGGACATGACCTTCGACTGGGAGCCGGCCACACCGGCCGGGGTCGACGTCACGTTGTCCGGGCGGGGCACCGATGTTCGGGTAGAGCGCAGCGACCGGGTCGGGGCCGCTGAACGCAAAGCCGCGCGCAAGCAGCGCCGTGAACACTCGGAGGAGTCGTGAGTTCCGCGGCGCGCGAAGCGGTCCGGACCGCGCGCAGCGTCGTCGTCAAGATCGGCACCACCGCACTGACCACCGAGAACGGTATGTTCGACGCGGCCCGCCTCGCCGGGCTCGCCGAGGCGATCGAAGCCCGGATGAAGGCCGGCTCGGACGTGGTGATCGTGTCGTCCGGCGCCATCGCCGCGGGACTGGAGCCGCTCGGGTTATCCAAGCGGCCCACCGATCTGGCCACCAAGCAGGCGGCCGCCAGCGTGGGCCAGGTGGCGCTGGTCAACGCCTGGAGTGCCGCGTTCGGCCGGTTTGGCCGAACCGTCGGGCAGGTGCTGCTCACCGCACAGGACACATCGATGCGGGTGTCGCACACCAATGCTGCCCGCACCCTGGACCGGTTGCGTGCCCTGCACGCGGTGGCGATCGTCAACGAGAACGACACGGTGGCCACCAACGAGATCCGGTTCGGCGACAATGACCGGCTCTCAGCGCTGGTAGCGCACCTGGTCGGCGCCGATGCGCTGGTGCTGCTCTCCGACATCGACGGTCTCTACGATGGCGACCCCCGCAAGGGGCCGGCCCGCCTGGTGCCCGAGGTGACCGGCCCGGACGACCTCACCGGCGTGGTGGCCGGCGAAGGCAGTCACCTGGGCACCGGTGGCATGGTGTCGAAACTGTCCTCGGCGCTGCTGGCCGCCGACGCGGGCGTTCCGGTGTTGCTGGCCGCCGCCGCCGATGCCGCCGCCGCGCTGTCGGATGCGTCGGTGGGCACGGTGTTCGCAGCGCGTTCGCAGCGGTTGTCGGCGCGCAAATTCTGGGTGCGCCACGCCGCCGATGCGGCGGGCACGTTGACGCTGGACGCCGGCGCGGTTGAGGCGGTGCTGAGCCGGCGGCGCTCCCTGTTGGCGGCCGGCATCACCGGAGTGTCGGGCCGGTTCCACGGCGGCGACGTGGTCGAGCTGTGCGGCCCGGACGGGTCGGTGGTGGCCCGTGGTGTCGTCGGCTACGACGCCGGGGAGCTGGCGGGGATGATCGGCCATTCCACCGCCGAACTGGCCCCGGATGCGCGCCGCCCGGTCGTGCACGCCGACGACCTGGTCGCCGTGTAGGGCCGGCCGCCGTGAGCACCGTCTTCACCATCGACGGCGCGGGATGGAGCGGGTTTCTGCGGTTCATGTGCCGGGGTGTGGTCACCAAGGGCAAGGCCATCCGAGCCGTCAAGTACCCCAACACCTACTTCGAAGGACTGCGTTACGTGCCTGCGGTCACCGCGGTGCAACGCGGTGCACAAGCCCTCGACGACATGCTGACCGCGCACTTTCACGGTCACCCCGAAGCCGACGATGTGCTGGTCTACGCGGTGAGTATGGGGGCGCAGGTTGCCTGCAAGTGGCTGCGCGAGTACGGCCCCACCTCCTCGGTGCCCACCGGCAAGGTGTCGTTTCTGCTGCTGGCAAACCCCGAACAGCCGTTCCACGGCATTTATCGGGCTGACCCCAAGCTGGTCAGGTTCATGACACTGCCCGACTACGGCGGCGTCGGGGTGCCGGCGGACACCCCCTTCGCGGTGACGGATCTGTGCCGCCAGTACGACGGCATGGCTGACTTCCCCAATCGTCCTGCAGCACAGGTCAGTTCACTGGGCGTCCGCAACGCTCTACTGGGGCTTGTGACTGTCCACAACAACTATTTCCGAGTCGACATCAACAGCCCCGACAATCTGCGCACGCACCGCGGCAACATCACCTACGTCTTGTCACCGACCCGCCTGCCGCCGGCCTGCGGCCTGTCCGCGCTGTTCCCCACCCGGCTGAAAAAGCAGCGTCGTAGGATCGAGACCTGCTACGACCGCTCAGCCTGGCACAGGTAGTGCCCGCGCTATTTCCCGGCGGGACTCAGATACAAAGCGCCCCAGACGATTTCGGTCAGCGCGGTGGCGAGTTCGGAATCGTAGTCGGTATCGCGGCCCGGCAGGTTCTGCTGGCACGCCCGCTCCACCATCCAGGTCAGGGCACTGGCCGTGGCGGTGACGGGTAACGCGCGGCGAATGGAGCCGTCGGCCTGGCCGGCTTCGATCACCTGCGCCACCCGCCCGGAGATACCGGTCAGCAACTCCCGATACGTGGCCGCCACCAGCGGGTCATAGCCGGCCATCTCGCTGAGCGCGATCAGCAGCGGTTGGTGCCGTCGATAGCTGGCGATGATCGCGGCCATCGCAGCGCGGACATCGTCGGGATCACGACGCCCGGCCACGCCCCACCAGCGCTCGGCGCTCGCGGCGAGATCGCCGAATACCTGGTCGGCGAGTCGGCGCAGCAGATGGCCCTTGTCCTCGAAATAGATGTAGAAGCTCGCGCGCGACATCCCGGCCTCGGTGGCGAGCCGGTCCACGCTGAGTTCGGTGAAGCTGGCACCGTCGCCCATCAACCGCTCGGTGGCATCCAGCAGGCGGCGCTCGATCTCACCGCGCCGCTCCTGGCGGCTGCTCGGGGGCTTGCGGGTCACAGAAGCCACGGAGCAAAGCTTAGCCGCCCCTGGAACAGCTTGACTAGACATTCTGTCTAGACCTATTGTCTGGATTGCTGACTGTGACCGGCGTCATAAGCCGAGGAGGAGCCATGACAAAACCATCCGCCCCGCTGCGCGGCTACGACCCGATCGACTTGTCGTCCCGCGCGTTCTGGGCAGGTACCGCCGCGGAGCGGGAACGCTCATTCGCGGTGCTGCGTGCCGAGCGACCGGTGAGCTGGCACCCGCCGGTCGAAGACGCCATGCTCAACGATCCGGACGATCACGGCTTTTGGGCCGTCACCCGACATGCCGACATCGTCACGGTGAGCCGCACCAACGAGGTGTTTCTGTCCGGCAAGGGTGTGCAGTTCGAGAACTTTCCCCCGGAGCTGCTGGAAACCACGCAGTCCTTCTTGGCCATGGATCCGCCGCGGCACACCACACTGCGCAAGCTGGCCACCGCGGCGTTCACGCCCCGGCAGGTCCGGCGCATCGAGGACTCGATCACCGCCAGCGCCACGGCCATTGTCGATGAACTCAAGGCCGCCGGCAGCGGGGCCGACTTCGTCGACTACTGCGCCAAGGAACTGCCGCTGCGCACGCTGTCGGACATGATGGGAATTCCGCCTTCCGAGCGGGAACAGGTTGCCCATGCCGCCGACGCGCTGGTATCGGCGGGCGACCCGGTGTTCCTCGCCGGGCGAGACCCGTTGGCGGTGATGGGCGAGAACATCATGTACTTACATCAGGTCGCCGGTGCGCTGGCCGCGCAGCGTCGCGAGCACCCCGGCGACGACTTGTTCAGCAGCCTGGTGAACACCGAAGTCGACGGTGACCGGCTCACCGACGCTGAGGTGTCCGCCTACTTCGTGCTGCTCGCAGTGGCCGGTAACGACACCACCCGCCAGACCACCAGCCACGCCCTCAAGGCGCTCACCGACTTCCCCGAGCAACGGGCCTGGCTGCTGGAGGATTTCGACCACCGCATCGGGACGGCCGTCGAGGAGTTCATTCGCTACGCCACCCCGGTGATGACGTTTCGGCGCACCGCCGCAACCGATTACGAGCTCGGTGGCGAAACCATTCGGGCTGGCGACAAGGTCGCGATGTTCTATGCGTCCGGCAACTGGGACGAGACGGTGTTCGATGAGCCGGCCCGGCTGCTTCTGAGCCGCGATCCCAACCCGCACCTGGGCTTCGGCGGCGGCGGGCAGCATTACTGCCTGGGAACGCATGTGGCGCGAGCTCAGCTGCGCGCCATCTTCGGCCAGTTGCTGCGGCAGCTACCGGGTATCGAGGCCGGCGAGCCGGAGTACGTGGCGGGCAGCTTCATTCACGGCATTCGTGCCATGCCCTGCACGTTCTGATCGAGGGCGGCTCAGGCGGGCACGATCAGACGCGAGACCCCTCATTCTGCATGCAGAAGGGTGCTTTCACGTCTGTTCGGCGGGAGTTGGGTGGCCGGTCCCGAACCGGATCCCGGTGGCGTCTTTGCCGACCGCGGTCAGCACTGCAACAGCGACCAGCACCGGCACCAAAGTGACCGCCAGCGCGAACGGGTAGCCGTGGGAGGCAGCCAGGTGCTCCTGGATCGGCAGGTTGAACGCGGCCAGCAGATTGCCGAGCTGGTAGGTCACCCCCGGGTAGAAGCCGCGGATCGCGTCGGGCGACATCTCGGTCAGGTGCGCCGGGATCACCCCCCAGGCGCCCTGCACGCAGAACTGGATCAGAAACGAGCCCAGGCACAGCATCGCCGCGCTCTGCGACAGCGCGAACAGCGGCACGATCGGCAACCCCATCACCGCGCACCAGATGATCGCGTAGCGACGCCCCAACCGCTGCGACAGCGCACCGAAGATCAGCCCGCCGATGATGCCGCCGATGTTGTAGATCACCGCGATCCATTTGGCCGTCACATGGGACAGGCCCGCGCCATCGGTGGACGTCAGGAAGGTCGGGTAGATGTCCTGGGTGCCGTGGCTCATCCAGTTGAACGCCGTCATCAGCAACACCAGGTAGCAGAACCGGCGGATCACCTTGGCGTCGGTGAACACATCGCGAATCCTGGTGCGGGTCAGCCGCATCCGATTCTGGGTGGCCTGCCACACCTCGGACTCCGACACCCGGTAGCGGATCAGCAGGCTGACCATTGCCGGCAGGATGGAAAGCCCGAACAGCCACCGCCACGACAGTCCCAGCCAATCGGTCACCAGCAGGGAGGCCAGGGTGGCGGCCAGATAGCCGAACAGATAGCCCTCCTGCAGCAGCCCGGAGAAGAAGCCGCGACGCTCGGGTGGGATCTTCTCCATCGCCAGTGCGGCGCCGAGCCCCCATTCGCCGCCCATGCCGATTCCGTAGAGCAGGCGCAGGATCACCAGCACGGTGAAGTTGGGCGCGAACGCGCACAAGAATCCGACCGTCGAGTAGAAGATCACGTCCACCATCAGCGGTATTCGCCGGCCGACCCGGTCGGCCCACAAACCGAACAGCAGCGCCCCCACCGGGCGCATCACCAACGTGGCGGTGGTCAGAAAGGCCACCTCGGTTTTGGTGTGGCCGAAGGTCTTGGCGATGTCGGCGTAGACGAACACCACGATGAAGTAGTCGAAGGCGTCCATCGACCAGCCCAGGACGGCGGCTAGAAACGCGTTGCGCTGATCGGCGTTCAGGCGCTGTTTCACCCGAACATCGTGCCTTATGGCCTCGGCGCCGAGACCGCACCGGTCAGCTCGGCGGCCAACAGCGCCAGCACTGCGGAGCAGCCGCCGTCGATCTTGACCGCGGCCAGCTCATCGCCGCGGGTAGTACCGCGGTTGACGATCGCGACCGGCACACCGCGCGCCGCGGCGTGCCTGACGAAGCGGTAGCCGGAGAACACCGTCAGCGACGAGCCCGCCACCAGCAATGCGTCGGCTTCGTCGACCACCGAATACGCCTGGGCGACACGGTCTTTGGGGACGCTTTCGCCGAAGTAGACGATGTTTGGCTTGAGGATCCCGCCGCAGCGGTGACAATCGACAAAACGGAAGGATGCGGTATCGGTGACGACGGCGTCTGCGTCGGGCGCCACGGCGATACCACCGAGCTTTCCCGCCCGTTCGATAAACCCCGGGTTGAGCTGCTCCAACTGCTCGGCCAGCACTGCGCGGCTCACCGAATTCCCGCAACCCAGACACACCACCGTCGCATAGTTGCCGTGTAGATCGATGACGCGGCGACTCCCGGCTTTGGTGTGCAGCAGGTCGACGTTCTGGGTGATCACCGCGTTCACCACGCGCGCGTCTTCCAGCGCGGCCAGCGCCAGGTGCCCGGGGTTGGGCGCGGTGTCGGCCATGTGGCGCCAGCCCAAGTGGTTGCGGGCCCAGTAGCGTTGCCGAAAAACCGGGTCGCCGGTGAACTGCGCGATCGTCATCGGGTTGCTCGGCGGCGACTCCGGGCCGCGATAGTCCGGGATGCCGGAATCCGTCGAGATGCCGGCACCGGTGAGCACCGCGACCCGCCGGCCCGCCAGCAGCCTCAGCAGGTCGCAGACCGTCGGCTCGGATGCACCCATCCGGCTAGCGTAGGCACTTTTCGGCGGTCGACCGTTCGGTAGCCATGTTGCGGCACATCATCTCCAGCGCCGCGGCGCCCAGTCCGGCGTCGATGTGGGCGACGGCATCGACCGGGATCACCACCGGCAGATGCCGCACGTAGGCGTCCAGGGCGGTGTAGAGGATGCACTGCTCGGTGACCTGCCCGGTCAGGATCAATCGCCGGGTGCCGAGCCGGCCGAGCAAATACTCCAGCGGAGTCGAGTAAAAGGCGCTGTGGCGCACCTTGGTCACCCGCCGATCGCCGGTTGCCGGGACGATGGGGCGCACCAGCTCGGGACGCGCGCCGTGCAGTGCCGAGGTGACGATCTCGGCGAAGCCGGCGGTGAAG
The DNA here is from genome assembly GCF_001667945.1 of Mycolicibacter sinensis. Taxonomy (GTDB): domain Bacteria; phylum Actinomycetota; class Actinomycetes; order Mycobacteriales; family Mycobacteriaceae; genus Mycobacterium; species Mycobacterium sinense_B. The sequence continues at coordinate 60,124 of NZ_LZJK01000059.1, forward strand.
TCGCCGTGGTTGTCGTTGACATAGATCAGGTCGACGTCGTCGTCGGCGCGGCTGCGTTCGACCAGGTCGGCCAGCGGTTCGATGATGTTTGCGACGTTGTCGGCCAGTTCTGCTGCGTCGTCATGGCGGTAGGCGTTGAGCATGTCGACGACGACCACGGCGGTATCGCTCATGGCCTAGGTGATACCCGAAAGCTGCATGTTGACACCGTCCTGGGCGACAATGGGGAGCAATGGACTCTACTGGGGACTTCTACAACGCCTACCGGCACGGGTTCGTCCGCGTCGCCGCCTGCACCCACCGCACGACGCTCGCCGACCCGGCCGCCAACGCCGAGTCGGTGTTGCGGTTGGCGCGTGAGTGCCACGACGACGGCGTCGCGCTGGCCGTCTTTCCCGAGCTCACGCTGTCGGGATACTCCATCGACGACATCGTCCAGCAGGACAGCTTGCTCGGCGCCGTCGAGGTGGCACTGCTCGAGGTGGCCGCGGCGTCGACGGAGCTATTGCCGGTGCTGGTGGTGGGGGCGCCACTGCGCTACGCCCATCGCATCTACAACACCGCCGTGGTCATCCATCGCGGGAGCATCCTCGGGGTGGCGCCCAAGTCCTACCTGCCCACCTACCGGGAGTTCTACGAGGGCCGCCAGTTGGCCGCCGGCGCCGATGAGCGCGGACTGATCCGGCTGGGCGGTGCCGAGGTGCCGTTCGGGCCGGACCTGCTGTTCGCCGCGACCGACCTGCCCGGCTTCGTGCTGCACGTCGAGATCTGCGAGGACATGTTCGTGCCCGTGCCGCCCAGCGCCCAGGCCGCCCTGGCCGGCGCGACGGTGTTGGCCAATCTGTCCGGCAGTCCGATCACCGTGGGGCGCGCCGACGACCGCTGCCTGCTGGCCCGGTCGGCGTCGGCGCGCTGCCTGGCCGCCTACGTCTATGCCGCCGCGGGCGAGGGTGAGTCGACCACCGACCTGGCCTGGGACGGTCAGACCATGATCTGGGAGAACGGCACACTGCTCGCTGACAGTGACCGCTTCCCCAGCGGAGCCCGCCGGTCGGTTGCCGATGTCGACCTCGGGCTGCTGCGCTCGGAGCGGCTGCGGATGGGCACCTTTGACGACAACCGCCGCCACCACCGGGATGCCGTGCAGGCCTTCCGGCGGGTGGAGTTCGTTCTGGACCCGCCGGCCGGGAATATCGGGCTGCGACGGGTGGTGGAGCGGTTCCCGTTCGTGCCCTCCAATCCGCAGCGACTGCAACAGGATTGCTACGAGGCCTACAACATCCAGGTGTCCGGTCTCGAGCAGCGGCTGCGGGCGCTGAACTATCCCAAAGTGGTCCTCGGGGTCTCAGGCGGGTTGGACTCGACCCACGCCCTGATCGTCGCCGCCCGGGCCATGGACCGGGAAAACCGGCCGCGCAGTGACATTCTGGCGTTCACCCTGCCCGGCTTCGCCACCGGTGAGCGCACCAAGGCCAACGCGGCCGCGCTGAGCAGGGCGCTGGGAGTGACGTTCGCCGAGATCGACATCCGCGACAGCGCGAAGCTGATGCTGACCGAGCTGGGGCATCCGTTCGCCCGTGGCGAAGCCGTCTACGACGTCACCTTCGAGAATGTGCAGGCCGGCCTGCGCACCGATTACCTGTTCCGGATCGCCAACCAGCGCGGCGGCATCGTGCTGGGCACCGGCGACCTGTCGGAGTTGGCGCTGGGTTGGTCCACCTACGGGGTGGGCGATCAGATGTCGCACTACAACGTCAACGGGGGAGTGCCGAAAACCCTGATCCAGCACCTGATTCGCTGGGTGATCAACTCCGGTGAGTTCGACGCCGAGGTCTGCGCGGTGCTGGCTTCGGTGCTCAATACCGAGATCAGCCCGGAGCTGGTGCCGGCGAGCGACGGTGAGGAGATTCAGCGCAGCGAGGACAAGGTGGGGCCGTACTCGTTACAGGACTTCGCACTGTTTCAGGCACTGCGCCACGGTTTCTCGCCGGCCAAGACCGCGTTCTTGGCTTGGCACGCCTGGCATGACGTGGAAGCCGGATCGTGGCCGCCCGGGTATCCGGCGGACAAGCGGCAGGCCTATTCCCTGGCCGACATCCGGCACTGGCTGAAAGTCTTTGTGCAGCGCTTCTATTCGTTCAGCCAGTTCAAGCGCTCGGCATTGCCGAACGGGCCGAAGGTGTCGCACGGCGGCTCGCTGTCGCCGCGGGGGGAATGGCGGGCGCCGTCGGACATGTCGGCGCGGATCTGGCTCGACGAAATCGAACGGGAGATTCCGCAGGGGTAGGGAGGAGCACCGACGATGGCCGAGATGCGAAGGTTTCCGTTGTCACCGGCGTTGCAGCGGGCCATGGAGTTGCTCAGCGATCCGCCGTCGAATCCTGTGGTCAGCCGGGGCTATCTTGACCTGCTGGGCGGAGAAGCGGACTCCGGCTCGGCGCAGAACACCGGTGCGATCCAGAGACTGTGGGCCTCGCCGTTCGGGTCGATGTTCTACGACAACGCCCAGACGCTGGCGCGGCGACTCCTCGAAGCCTGGCAGCACCCGATCGAGTGGCCGGACATCCCGGCCGGTGGGGTGGCGCTCGATGTCGGCTGCGGTCCGGGCAGCATCACCGCCTCGCTGGCCCGCGCCGTCGGCGCCGACGGCCTGGCGCTGGGTGTCGATGTCTCCGAGCCGATGCTGGCCCGGGCGGTGCGGGTGCAAGCCGGCGCCCAGGCCGGATTCCTGCGCGCGGATGCCCAACAGCTGCCGCTACGCGACAACACCGTCGACGCCGTCGTCTCGATCGCCGTGTTGCAGTTGATCCCCGACCCCATGGCGGCGCTGGGCGAGATGGCCCGGGTGCTCAAGCCCGGGGGGCGGATCGCGCTGATGGTGCCGACGGTCGGCTTGGCATCGCGGATCTGGCAGCTGCCGTTGAAGTCCGGCGTGCGCGTGTTTGGCGACGACGAGATCGCCGACACCCTCGAGGGCTACGGCTTCACCAGTGTGCGGGCCAAGAACTTCGGCACCATCCAGTGGGTGCGGGGCAAGCAGGCGTGACCGCTTTGCTCAGGTGCTGGACATCGAACTGCGGTATTCGGATCGAGCACATCACGTGCAACGTTCGGGTTCGTCGGTGCCCAACGCCGCGCTGATCGCCTCGGCATTCGGGGCGCAATCCCCGGCGCCGGCGACCAACGTAGCCAGTGCCCCGGCCGCACACGCGCGCCGTAACGCGTGGGCGACGCCGCCGGGCCACTCGGCCGCCAGCACGCCGGCGAAGACATCACCGGCGCCGGAGGTGTCGACGGCATCGACCACCGGCGACGGCATCTCGACGGTGCCGCCCGCCCCCGCATAACGGGCACCGCGCGCTCCCAGCGTGACCACCCGGTGCGGTGCCGGGTGGTCGAACTGCGCCGACTCCGTCTGGTTGACCACGGCGACGTCGATCAGGTCGCTCAACTCGCCCAGTTCCAGGTCCGCGCCGATCGGGGAGACATTGACGATCACCGTCGCCCCGGCTGCCCGGGCCAGGCGCGCGGCCGCGGTGGCCGTGTCGATCGGAATCTCCAACTGCACCAGCAGCACCTGCGCGCCGGCGATCAGGGCGCGCTGGCCGGAATCCAAGGCCAGCGAGGCATTCGCGCCCGGTGCCACCACGATGGTGTTCTCCCCGGCCGGGTCCACCGTGATCACCGCCGACCCGCTGGGCCCCGGCACCGTCGGCAGCCCCTCGGTGCCGACACCGTTGCCCTGCAGGTGCCGGCGTAACCGCACGCCGGCGTCGTCGTCGCCCACCGCGCCGACGAACTGCACCCGGGCACCGGCCCGAGCGGCCGCGACCGCCTGGTTGGCGCCCTTGCCGCCGGGGTGGGTGCTCGGTGCCGAGCCGAGCACCGTCTCGCCCGGGGCCGGCAGTGCGGCCACCGTGAACACGGTGTCCAGATTGACGCTGCCCACTACGCACACCCGGGTCGCCATGCTTGCCAGCTTCCCATTCGCGGCCGCGCAACGTCGCAGATCCCCTAGGGTGGGACAGTCCGCCTAATCGAAGGGAGCAGCCGAGTGGGCTCGGCACCGTCGGATATCAGCACGAGCGATGAACGGCGACGCCGGCGCTTGCCGTCCCGGATCAGCATTCAGACCAAGCTGATGCTGATCCTGCTGCTGACCAGCATTGCCTCGGTCGCCGTCGTCGGGTTTGTCGAATTCCAGTACGGCGCAGCCGAATTGCAGCGCGCCGCGACGAGCAAGCTGGTGCAGGCCCGGGAGGCGCAGCGCCGTGCGGTCACCTCGTTGTTCGCCGAGATGACGAACTCGCTGGTCCTTTTCAGCGGGACAGCGACCGCGGCCGACGCGCTCAAGGCGTTCACCGCCGGATTCGACGAACTCGCCCACGCCCCGGTCAGTCCCGAAGAGCAGCGCGCGATCGCGAATTACTACCGCGACCAGTTCGTCACCGAGCTGGCCGAACGGACCGGCGAACAGGCTGACATCGCCGCGCTGTTGCCGACATCGGCCGCGCAGCGCCACCTGCAGGCCCGCTATACCGCCGGCTTCACCGGAGAACCGAAGAAGCCCGACGACACCGGCGACTCCAGTGCGTGGCAGGCGGCAAACGCCCAGTTCGACCGCTTCTTCACCGAGATCGTCAACCGCAACGAATACCTGGACGCGTTGCTGCTCGACACCCGCGGCAATGTGGTCTACAGCGTGAACAAGGGTGTGGACCTGGGCACCAATGTGCTGACCGGCCCCTACCGCGAGTCGAGCCTGCGCGACGCCTACCGCAAAGCGTTGGCGTCCAACGCCGTCAACTTCGTCTGGATCACCGACTATCAGCCGTACCAACCCAATCTGGACGCTCCCACCGCCTGGCTGGTCTCGCCGGTCGGCAACGCCGGCACCGTCGAGGGCGTGATGGCGTTGCCGCTGCCCAGCGCGAAGGTCAACCGGATCATGACCGCCAACCGCGACTGGAAAGCCGCCGGGGTGGGGCACACCACCGAGACCTACCTCGCCGGCCCGGACGAGTTGATGCGCTCGGATTCGCGGCTGTTTCTGGAGGACCCGGAGGCCTATCGCCGCGAAGCGGTGGCCGCGGGCACCGCGGTGGCGACGGTGGAGAAGGCGCTGCGGCTGGGCACCACGACCCTGGTGCAGCCGGTGGACTCGCCGGGACTGCATGCCGCCCAACGCGGCCAGACCGGCACGCTCAATACCGGATACGACTATCTGGGCAACCGCGAGCTGACGGCGTACGCGCCGTTCACGATCCCCAATTCGGAGCTGCAGTGGTCGATCCTGGCGACCCGGGACTACTCCGACGCCTACGCCGGGGTGACGTCGTTCAGCCGGAGGGTGGTGCTGGCCACCACCGCGGTCATCTTCGCCATCTGCGTGCTGGCCATGGTGCTCGCCCGGCTGTTCCTGCGTCCGATCCGGCGGCTGCAGACCGCCGCCCAGCGGATCAGCGCCGGCGACTACAGCGCCGCGGTGTCGACCCGGGCGGCCGATGAGATCGGCGATCTCACCAAGGCGTTCAACGACATGAGCCGCAGCCTGCGGATCAAGGAGGAGTTGCTCACCGAGCAGCGCAAGCAGAACGACGAGCTATTGCTGTCGTTGATGCCCGAGTCGGTGGTGCGGCGCTATCGCGGCGGCGAACAGGCGATCGCGGAGGAACATCACAACGTCAGCGTCGTCTACGCCGAACTGCACGGGATCGACGACCTGTCCGCCGAGGTGTCCGCGAACGAATTGGTGACGATGGTCGACGAGCTGGTCAGGCAGTTCGACGCGGCGGCCGAAGTCGTTGGTGTCGAACGAATCCGCACCATGTACAACGGCTACCTGGCCGGCTGCGGCTTGACCACCCCACGGCTGGACGGCGTGCACCGCATCGTCGAGTTCGCCTGCGAGATGCAGCGCATCGTCGACCGGTTCGACGTCAAAACCGGCCATCGGCTGAACCTGTGGGCCGGCGTCAACACCGGGGAGGTCGTCAGCGGGCTGGTGGGCCGCTCCGGGGTCACCTACGACCTGTGGGGCTCGGCGGTCAACCTCACCTACCAGTTACGTAGGGCCACATCAGAACCCGGCATCTATGTCACCACGGTGGTGCGCGACATGCTCGCCGAGAGCAAGGAGTTCGCTCCGGCCGGCACCGTGCTGATCGGGGACACCGAACAGCAGACCTGGCGCTTGTCGGAGAAATCGTGAACGTCTTCGGGACATGGTTCTACTGGGCGCTCGGTGTCGCGGTCGGGTTGCCTGCGGGCCTGATCCTGTTCACCGAATGGCATGTCGCGCTGGTGCGGCGGGCCAGTTATCTGGCCCGGCCGGTGGCGCTGATCCGCAATTACCTCTTGCCGCTCGGCGCCTTGCTGGTGCTGCTGGTGCCGGTAGCCGGGGTAGCAACTCAGGATCCGACGGTGCGGGTCATCTTCACCGTGTTCGGCTTCATGTTGCTGGTGTTGCTGCTGTCCGGACTCAACGTCACCTTCTTCCAGAGCGCTCCGAAAGGCTCGTGGCGCGGCCGGATCCCGACCATCTTCATCGACGTCGCCCGCTTCCTGCTGATCGGACTGGGCCTGGCGCTGATCCTGTCCCACGTCTGGGGCGCCAAGATCGGCGGACTGTTCACCGCGCTGGGCGTGACGTCGGTGGTCATCGGCTTGATGCTGCAGAATTCGGTCGGCCAGATCGTCTCGGGTCTGTTCATGCTGTTCGAGCAGCCGTTCCGGATCGGCGACTGGCTGTCCACGCCCACGGCGCGCGGCCAGGTCGTCGAGGTGAACTGGCGCGCGGTACACATCAGGACCTCCGACGGGCTGCAGGTCACCCCGAACTCGGTGCTGGCGGGCACCTCGTTCACCAACATCAGCCGCTCCGGTGGGGTGCACCGGGTCTCGGTCACCACCACGTTCGCCGCCGCCGACCCACCCGACCGGGTGTGTTCCTTATTATCGCGGATCGCCGCGGCACTGCCGCTGCGCACCGCCGGGGAGGTGCCCGGCTCGGTGGCGCTGGGCGGTGGCCAATACCGGACCACCATCGCGCTGGACTCCCCGGTCGACGACGGTGCGGCGCAAGCCACCTTCCTGCGGTGGCTCTGGTATGCCGCTCGGCGCGAAGGCCTGCACCTCGACGACGCCGACGATGAGTTCTCGACGCCGGAGCGGGTCGCCGAGGCGCTGCGGACGGTGGTGGCACCCGCGTTGCGGCTGACCGAGGCCGACCAACAAGCCCTGGCGCCGTATGCCACCGTGGTCCGCTACGGCACCGACGAAGCACTCGAACAGGCCGGTCAGGTGCCGGCCGCCATGACCTTCCTGACCGAAGGCAGCGTCCGCATCACCGGCACGGATCCGGCCGTCCCGGACACCACGCTGCGGCACGGCGCGTTCCTGGGCGTCACCACCCTGACCCGAGAAGCCAGCCAGTTCGACGCCTACGCGCTGGAGGAAGTGACCGCGGTGGTGATCGACCGCGACCACATCGAAGACCTGGTGATGGCCAAGCCGCTGCTGTTGCAGGAGTTGGGCCGGATCATCGATCAGCGCCGACGCCCGCACCAGACCGGGGCCGTTTCGCCGGATCTGCCCTTCGCCGATACCCTGGGGCGATGAGCGTCCCTGTGCTTCCCGACCTGCGCCAAGAGGTCCACGACGCCGCCCGCCGAGCCCGGATCGCCTCGCGCGCGTTGACGGCGTTGTCCACCGCGGCCAAGAACAGTGCGCTGAACGCCGCAGCCGATGCACTGCTGGCTCACAGCGATGACATCCTGGCCGCCAATGCCGAAGACCTGGCCGCCGCCCGGGCCGCCGGCACACCCGAGGCCATGCTGGACCGGCTGGTGCTGAACCCCCAGCGGGTCAACGGAATCGCCGCCGGGCTGCGCCAGGTTGCCGGGCTGCCCGATCCGGTCGGCGAGGTGCTGCGCGGCTATACCTTGCCCAACGGGCTGCAGCTGCGCCAGCAGCGGGTGCCGCTCGGCGTGGTGGGAATGGTCTACGAGGGCCGGCCCAACGTCACCGTGGACGCGTTCGGGCTGACGCTGAAGTCCGGCAACGCCGCGCTGCTGCGCGGCAGCTCGTCGGCGGCGCACTCCAACCAAGCCCTGGTCGACGTCCTGCGGGGTGCCCTGACCGCGGAGGATCTGCCGGCCGACGCCGTGCAGCTGCTCTCCGCGGCCGACCGCGCAAGTGTCACCCACCTGATCCAGGCTCGTGGCCTGGTGGATGTGGTCATTCCGCGCGGCGGGGCCGGGTTGATCGAGGCCGTGGTTCGTGATGCGCTGGTGCCGACCATCGAGACCGGCGTCGGCAACTGCCACGTCTACGTCCACGAGTCCGCCGACCTGGCTGTCGCCGAACAGGTGCTACTGAACTCCAAGACCCGGCGGCCCAGCGTCTGCAACGCGGCCGAGACCCTGCTGATCGACAGGTCCATCGCCGAGACGGCGCTGCCCCGGCTGGTGGATGCGCTGACCGCCGCCGGGGTCACGGTGCACAGCGACGCCGCCGAGGACGACCTGCGTCGGGAGTACCTGGCGATGGACATCGCGTGCGCGGTGGTCGACGGGCTCGAGGACGCCATCGAGCACATCAACGAATACGGCACCGGTCACACCGAGGCCATCGTCACCACCAACATGGCCGCCGCTCAGCGGTTCAGTGAGCAGGTCGATGCCGCCGCGGTCATGGTCAATGCCTCGACGGCGTTCACCGACGGCGAGCAGTTCGGTTTCGGCGCCGAGATCGGCATCTCCACCCAGAAACTGCACGCGCGTGGTCCGATGGGCCTGCCGGAGCTGACCTCGACCAAATGGATCGTGTGGGGTGACGGCCACACCCGTCCCGTCTAAGGAGCCGTACCCCGCATGGACCTGCCCGCCACCCCCGCTCAGCACACCTCGCTGTTCACCGATATCGACGACGTCGCCCGCCGACTGGCCGAGACCGGGTATCTGGCCGACACCGCCACCACCACCGCGGTGTTCCTGGCCGACCGGCTGGGCAAGCCGCTGCTGGTGGAGGGACCGGCCGGCGTCGGAAAGACCGAACTGGCCCGCGCCGTGGCCGCCGCCACCGGTGCCGGACTGGTACGGCTGCAGTGCTACGAGGGTGTCGACGAGGCCCGAGCGCTGTATGAGTGGAATCACGCCAAGCAGATCCTGCGCATCCAATCAGGCTCCGGATCCGCTGATTGGGACGCCACCAAGATGGACGTGTTCTCCGAGGAGTTTTTGCTGTCGCGTCCGCTGCTGACCGCGATCCGGCGCACCGATCCCACCGTGCTGCTGGTCGATGAGACCGACAAGGCCGACATCGAGATCGAGGGCTTGCTGCTGGAGGTGCTGAGCGACTTCGCGGTCACCGTCCCCGAACTGGGCACCATCACCGCGACCCGCGCGCCGTTCACCGTGCTGACCTCCAACGCCACCCGGGAGCTGTCCGAGGCGCTCAAGCGCCGTTGCCTGTTCCTGCACATCGACTTCCCCGACCCGGACCTGGAACGGCGCATTCTGTTGTCGCGGGTACCCGAGTTGCCCGAACACCTGGCCGCCGAACTGGTGCGCATCATCGGCGTGCTGCGCGGCATGCAGCTCAAGAAGCTTCCCTCGGTGGCCGAGACCATCGACTGGGGCCGAACGCTGTTGGCGCTGGGCCTGGACACCATCGACGACGCCACCGTGGCCGCCACCCTCGGGGTGGTGCTCAAGCACCAGTCCGACCAGGTGCGCGCATCCGGGGAACTGCGACTGAACTGATGGTCCCCTGATGGTCCGCCGCACCCGTCCGCCGCAGCCGCTGGCCCCGCACGGCATCCCGGGGCACCTGGTGGGCTTCGTCGAAGCCCTACGGGGTCAAGGGATTTCGGTGGGACCATCGGAAACCGTCGACGCCGGGCGGGTGCTGGCCGCACTCGGGCTGGGCGATCGGGAGGTGCTGCGCGAAGGCCTGGCCTGCGCGGTGTTGCGCCGGCCCGACCATCGCGACACCTATGACGCCATGTTCGATCTGTGGTTTCCCGCCGCCCTGGGCGGGCGCACCGTGATCGTCTCCGATGACCCGCAGTCCGCCGACGACGCACCGCTGCCCGAAGACGTCGAGGACATGCGGGAGATGCTGGTCGATCTGCTGACCGACAACCCCGACCTGGCCGATACCGACCCACGGTTGTCGGCGATGATCGCGGCGATCGTCGGGGCCTACGGGCAATACCGCTCCAGCCGCGGCCCCTCCTACTCCGCCTACCAGGCGCTCAAGGCGCTCGCACTCGACGAGCTGGAGGGCAGACTGCTGGCGGGGCTGCTTGCCCCGTACGGCGACGAGCCCAGCCCGACTCAGGAGCAGATCGCCAAGGCTGTTGCGGCGCAGCGGATCGCGCAGCTACGCAAGCTCGTCGACGCTGAGACCAAGCGGCGCACCGCCGAGCAGCTCGGCCGCGAGCACGTGCAGATGTACGGCATCCCGCAACTGTCGGAGAACGTCGAGTTCCTGCGCGCTTCCGGAGAGCAGCTGCGCCAGATGCGACGGGTGGTGGCGCCGCTGGCCCGCACCCTGGCCACCCGGCTGGCCGCCCGTCGGCGACGCTCCCGCGCCGGCACCATCGACCTGCGAAAGACCTTGCGCCGCTCGATGTCCACCGGCGGCGTGCCGATCGACGTGGTGCTGCGCAAGCCGCGCCCGGCCCGGCCCGAGCTGGTGGTGTTGTGTGACGTCTCGGGGTCGGTCGCCGGGTTCAGCCACTTCACTCTGCTGTTGGTACACGCACTGCGCCAACAGTTCTCCCGGGTTCGTGTCTTTGCGTTCATCGACACGACCGACGAGGTGACGCATCTGTTCGGGCCGGAGGCCGACCTGGCGGTGGCCATTCAACGGATCACCCGCGAGTCCGCGGTGTACACCCGCGACGGCCACTCCGACTACGGCCATGCCTTCGGCTCGTTCGTCGAGAAGTACCCGAGTGTGGTGTCCCCGCGCACGGCGCTCCTGGTACTCGGCGACGGCCGCACCAACTACCGCGACCCGGGCACCGACGTGCTGTCGCATCTGGTGACCGCGAGTCGCCATGCGCACTGGCTCAACCCCGAGCCGCGGCACCTGTGGGGCAGCGGTGATTCGGCGGTGCCGCGGTATACCGACGTCATCGCCATGCATGAATGCCGGTCGGCCAAGCAATTGGCCGCGGTCATCGACCAGCTGCTGCCGGTCTGATTCCCTGCTCTGGCAGGCCGCCTGGCAGGCCGTTGGCCCAGCTGGACCAGCCGTATCGCTGCCCACGCTCGCCGAGGCGAGTAAGCGCGGGCGCTTTCCCGGAAAAACTAGGGTAGTGGATTACTCTATGAACCCCCGCGAACACCGAAATAACCTAAGGCTTCTTGGCGAGCTTTACGCATCTGACGGTGGCGATGGCGGCAATGCGGGGGCGGGAGGGCGCCGGAGGCGACGGTGGCGGCATCAGCGCCGTCGCCTCCGGCGGCAACATGGGGCGATGCCCGGAGCCACCAGAACCCGGGAACTAAGAGGCGCGCTGCGGCGGGCCTTTCCAGTGTCCGGGGACCTCAGGCCCGTGGCCGGCCCTCGGCGAACAGCTGGACCAGCTGCTCGCGCCGTTCGATGCCGAGTTTGGCGAACATCCGGTACAGGTGCCCGTCCACGGTGCGTACCGACACGGAGAGTCGATCGGCAATCTGACGGTTGGGAAGCCCGGCGGCCACCAGCATCGCGATCTCGCGTTCACGATCGGTGATCGGCAGGGGCTGAGTCACCGACGCGATGGCCGGCGTGTGGATGTCGCCCTGCTTGGCCAACCACTGCGTTCGCGTCGACGACTCCAACTGCTTGCCGCGTTGACCGCTGCGCGCGTACTCGGCGGATGCCTGGGCCGCCGCATCGGCGGCGAGTGCGAACGCACCCATGGCCGCGAATCGGTCCGAGGTGGTGCTCAACAGATCGGCGTTGTGCTCGGCCAGGCCGCGAGCATGGGCAGCAGCCGCATCGGGCAACGGCGCGTCCAGTGTCTCGGCGAGCTCTGCCAGCCGGTCGGCGTGTGCGCGCTCGCCGAATCGGACCGCGGTGTGCAGCGCCCGCATCTCGACAGCGTGCATCCCGGCGCGCCGGGCGCTCTGCGCGGCTCGCAGCGCGTGCGTTCGGGCATCGGAGGTCTGACCGTGCACCACCCGCTCCCAGGCGCGGGCCAGCTCGAGTTCCGGTAGAAAGGCGGCGATCTGTGCTCCGTAGGCTTTTTCGCAACGCCGCAGTGCGGCCGAGGCGGACATCGCGTTGCCGCGGGCCGCTTCAGCCTCGGCGGTCCAAGCGTTCGCCAGCATCGGCCACAACGGGGGAGCGGCGCCGGACAGCACCGGCGACGAGTCCTGAAACTGCGAACATGCCAAGGGCAATCGGCCGTGCGCCAGGTGTACCAAGCCGTGCAACACACCGGCCATCGCGTCTGGCTCCGGGACACCGGCCGCCATGGTGACATAGCGTTCGGCGGCCAGTTCCGCCTGCTGGTAATCGCCGGCGGTGACGAGTGCCATGACCTCGGCGATGCCGAGACCGAACCGGATCATTCCGGAGTGACTGCGCGTGGCCGCCTGTAATCCCATCCCCGCGATCCCGGCCACCTCACCGAAGCGCCCGACGGTGGCCAGCGCCAGCGCGGTCGGCAGGGCAGCCAGCGCCGTCGCGAACGGCGACACGTCCGCCTCGCAGAACGGTGGTCCGGCCCGAAGCGTCCTGGTGAGGTCGCCGGTGAAGAACGCGAAAGCCACTTCCAGGGCGCGGATGAGGGCCGCACTGGCTTCCGCATGCGCGCGATCCTGCACGCCAGCAAGAATCTGCCGCGCGGAATCGATTTGACCGCAGTTCCAAAACAGGTTCGACGCGCGAACACAACACCACTGGACAATCGCCGCGTTATCGGCGCCGTCGAGGCTGACATCGGTCAGCACCGACTCGGCCTCCTCGCCACGGCCTTGCCACAACAGGGCTTCGCCGAGAACCAGTGCCGCCGGCAAGCCACCGTCGCGGTCAAAGGCGAACCGGGCCAGCTCTTCTGCGTGGGCCAGGTTGGACATGGCCGCCGCCCTCACTGCCGCGCCGATGATCAGCTCGAAGTCGGGCTCCAGGTCGCTGCAGATCATGAATTGGGCCATCCGGATCTTGCCGCGCACGTCCGGCAGCCGCAACCGCCGCCCGCCTCCCCGCAGGTACTTGTCAAAGGCCTTGAACAGCACACCGTTGAGCCGCCGGGAGCGCACCACACCGACACGCTCGAGCACCGCTTCACCGAAGACCGGGTGGGTCACCTGCACCAGCGTGCCGCCGCTGTCCGAAGTCAGGGTAACCAATCGGTGACGTTCCAGGCCGGAGACAGCTTCGGGAGAACAGAGTTCGCGGAACACCTCCCAGTCCAGCAATTCCGCGATCGCCAGAATCTCGAGTGCATCCAGCTCTTCGGGCCGGAGGGTCTGCAGGCGAAACCCGAGCAGAACAGACAATTCGTAGTCGGCGTGCAGAGAACCCTTGAGCTGCCAGCCATACTCGTCTTGCACCAGGACGCCGTCTTCCTGGCCGGCCCGCAGCAGTCCACGCAGATACAGCGGGCTTCCGCCACTTCGGTCGTGCAACCGTTTGATCACTTGCGGGCTGACCACACCACCGAGCACCCGGCGTGCGAGTTCGCCGGTCTGTTCGCGGGTGAACGGGTTGATGTGCATGTTCAACACCAACTGCTCCTTGAGCAGTGCGGTCACCGCGTCGAGCAGCGTTTCGCCTGACCGGATCACCACGATCACCTGGGCCGTGCCTTCGGCCGCCAGCTGGTAGACCAGGGTGGCCGACAACGGGTCGAGCAGTTGAGCGTCATCGACGACGATCACCGGGTTCTGCGTGGCCGCGAGATTCCGGTGCGCCATCGCCAACATCGCTGCCGGCTCGCAGCTCGCATCGACGGTCACCGACCGGGAGAACGCCCCCAGCGGTACGTCACGGCCGGTCTGGGTGCCCAGCACGAACCGGACTGTTCGCCCGGCCGCGGTGAGGCGGGCACCGAGCGCGCGCGCCAGCGTCGATTTGCCGACACCGCTGTCGCCGACCAACGCGACACCCTGTAGTTCGGAATCGGGCCCCAGGGCTGCCATCGCCTTGCGCAGTTCATCATCGCGGCCGACAATCGGCCACGCAGAAGCAGATTCAACCTTGCCGCGCAAAGCCCCCCGTCCTCCCCCCGGACAACTGCGTTGGGCCAAAACCTACGCCGCACGTTCGGGGGGTGTAAATATTTCCACCCGGGAAAAACAAACGTTGACGATCACGTAAATGGGTTCGTCGAACGGTCGGGAAGTTGCTCGGTGAATGCTCGGTCCGGGCGTGGTCAGCGCGCCCGCGCGAATACCAACCAGCGCAACTCGATAGGGCTCTCCTCACGGGAAGTCCGAAACGCGTCGAGCCCGCTCACCCAGTCGGCGTACCAGCTGGTGGGCGGCCAGGCGCCGTCGGGCAGGTGTGTCTTTTCGTAGTCGTATACGGACTCGTCGGCAATGAGCTCAAGGGGCAAGCCCGCTGCGGCGGCCGACATTTCGTCGCGGGTGAACAAGCTCGAGTACACCTGCTGACAGAATTCGCGGGCGGCGTCGTCGGGATGGTAGCCCTCACGCGCCAGGAATGCGTTGAACACCAGCCGCCCGCCGGGAGCCAGGCAGCGGGCGGCGAGTTCGAAAAGACTGCGTACCTGCTGGGTCGATCGGAAATCGGTCAATACCTCCGAAAGCACGATCAGCTGGTAGTCGTGGCGCAGGTCATCAGCGTCGACGAATACGTCCCGCACGATGACGCGCACGTCCAACGAGCACCGGTCGGCCTCGTCTTTCAGCATCTCGGCGAACTTCGGGGTCATCTCCACGACGTCGACCGGGTGCCCGCGGCGGGCCAGTGCCAGGGCGTTGCGCCCGGTGCCGCCACCGATTTCGAGCACGTGATGCGCAGCTGGATCACCGGCCATCTCGGCTTGGGTGGCCAGCTGCCAGACCATGGCATCGGGCTCGGTGCCGAACAGCGGTGGTTCCCGCGTGGCCAGCCAACGCTCGTAGGCCTCGGAGATCGAGCTCCATTCGGCGCGGACCGTGTAGTTCAGCGTGAGGCCGATCGGGGCGTCGTAGGAGATGATGATGTTCGAGCGCGGCGACGCCGAGTAGGCAGCGGCCAGTTGCCCCTCCAACACCCCGCGAAGATGGGCGAGTTCGGCGTCGTTGAAGCGCTTGCCCAGGCCCGCGAACACTGCGTCGCACATCGTCACGTATTCGTCCAGCATGCTGGGGACGGCCGGCAGCACGATCTGCCCACCGATCCGCGCCCGGGTATAGAAACGGCGCAGCATGGCGTCCTTGGCCGCCTGCGCGGGATCAACCGATGTCGACGGCGACTTATCCACAGCCCTCTTCTACACGATCGTGCGGTGCTTTGCCCCCGCAATCGCGCTGACCCGGCGGCGGCCGTCTGCCGACAGCCGTTTCCGCTGGTCCAGTAAGCTGGCGAACCATGCATGACGGGCTACGCAGGCTGGGGGTGATGGGCGGGACGTTTGATCCCATCCACTACGGCCACCTGGTCGCGGCCAGCGAGGTAGCCCATAAATTCGCGTTGGACGAGGTCGTGTTCGTGCCCAGCGGTCAGTCCTGGCAAAAGGATCGACGCGTCTCAGCGGCCGAGGACCGGTACCTGATGACGGTGATCGCCACCGCGTCCAATCCACGCTTTTCGGTGAGCCGGGTCGACATCGACCGCGCCGGCCCCACCTACACCCGCGACACGTTGCGTGACCTGCATGCACTCAACCCGGGTTCCGAACTGTATTTCATCACCGGCGCCGACGCCTTGGCGTCCATATTGACCTGGCAGGGCTGGGAGGAGTTGTTCGACTTGGCACGTTTCGTCGGGGTCAGCCGGCCCGGATTCGAGCTGCGGCACGACCACATCACCGGCGTGCTGGGCGAACTGGAGGAGAACGCGTTGACCCTGGTGGAGATCCCGGCGTTGGCAATCTCGTCGACCGAGTGCCGCCAGCGCGCCGAGCAGCGCCGGCCGCTGTGGTACCTGATGCCCGACGGCGTCGTGCAGTACGTGTCCAAACGCCGGCTCTACCGTGGCGGCGACGGCCCCGGGGCGAAGAAGGCCGTCGGCCAGTCCACCAGCCTGGCCGCCGGGAACAACGCATGACGGCCAGCCCGGAGGCCATCGACATGGCGACGGTGGCCGCGGTGGCCGCCGCCGCAAAGCTGGCCACCGACGTCGTCGTCATCGACGTCTCCGCCCAGCTGGTCATCACCGACTGCTTCGTCATCGCTTCGGCGTCCAACGAACGCCAGGTCAACGCGATCGTCGACGAGGTGGAGGAGAAGATGCGACGGGCCGGGTACAAGCCGGCGCGCCGCGAGGGCACCCGGGAAGGGCGCTGGACACTGCTGGACTACGTCGAGATCGTGGTGCACATTCAGCACCAGGACGAGCGGGACTTCTACGCGCTGGACCGGCTGTGGAAGGACTGCCCGCTGGTGCCGGTCGACCTGGCCGACTCCGACGGCGCGCCGGCGCCGGGGGATGTGTCGTGAGGGTCCGCCGCCTGATCCTCTTGCGGCACGGCCAGACCGAGTTCAACGCTGGTAGCAGGATGCAGGGTCAGCTGGACACCGTGCTGAGCGACCTGGGCCGCGCCCAGGCGGAGGCGGCGGCCGAGGTGCTGCGCAAGCGTCACCCGCTGTTGATCGTGTCTTCGGATCTGTGGCGTGCCTACGACACCGCCACGGTGTTGGCCGAGCACAACGGGCTGCAGGTCCGGGTGGACACTCGCCTGCGCGAAACGCACCTCGGTGATTGGCAAGGCCTGACCCACGAGGAGGTCGACGCCGCGGCGCCCGGCGCCCGGCTGGCCTGGCGTGATGACGCCCGGTGGGCCCCGCACGGTGGGGAGAGCAGAGTGGATGTGGCCGCGCGCAGCGAACCGCTGGTCGCCGAGCTGGTCGCCGGCGAGCCGGCCTGGGGGAGCGGTGACGGCGACCGGCCGGCGGTGCTGGTCGCCCACGGCGGCCTGATCGCTGCCCTAACCGCCGCGTTGCTGCGCCTTCCGGTCGAGAACTGGCCGGTGCTGGGCGGGATGGCCAATGCCAGCTGGACCCAGCTCAGCGGGTACTCCGACGATGACGTGACCGATCTCGCCGGCGTCCGTTGGCGCCTGGACGTCTGGAACGCTTCAGCACAGGTGGCCGGCGATGTCCTCTGAACCGGCGATGTCCTCCGCCCCCCGTCCGACGCTGCTGATCTTCGCCGATTCGCTGTCCTACTACGGGCCCACCGGCGGGCTGCCGGCCGACGACCCGCGGATCTGGCCGAACATCGTTGCAGCGCACCTGGGCTGGGACGTCGAGTTGATCGGACGGATCGGCTGGACCAGCCGGGACGTGTGGTGGGCGGCCACCCAGGATCCACGCGCCTGGGCTGCCCTGCCCCGAGCCGGGGCCGTCATCATCGCCACCAGCGGGATGGATTCGCTGCCCTCGGTGTGGCCGACCGCGCTGCGCGAGTTGATCCGATATGTGCGGCCGCCCCGGCTACGACGCTGGGTGCGTGACGGTTACGGCTGGCTACAGCCCCGACTTTCACCGCGGGCCCGCGCGGCACTGCCGCCGCGCCTGACCGCCGACTATCTCGAAAAGACCAGGGGAGCAATCGATTTCAACCGGCCAGGGATACCGATTGTGGCGTGTCTGCCGTCGGTCCACATCGCCGACACGTATGGTCGTGCCCACCAGGGTCGGGAGCCGACGGTGCAGGCGATCACGCAGTGGGCGCAGCGGCACGACGTTGCGCTGGTCGATCTGAAGCTGGCAGTGGCCGAAGAGGTCATGAGCGGGCGGGCTAACCCCGATGGCATCCATTGGAACTTCGAAGCGCACCGGGCCGTCGCCGAACTGATGCTCAAAGCGCTGGCCGAGGCCGGCGTGCCCGGACAGACGGAATGACCGGCCCGGCCGTCGTCGTGGTGACCGACTCGTCGGCGTGTCTGCCCGCTGAACTGCGTGACCGGTGGGGAATCCGGGTGGTGCCCTTGCACATTCTGCTCGGCGGGGCAGACCTGCGTGACGGCATCGATGACATCCCGGAGGACATCTACGCCCGTGACGGTGTCAGCACGGCCGGCACCAATCCGGAGGAACTGACCGGCGCCTACCGGAACGGGTTGGCGGACAGCGGTGGTGCCGGTGTGGTGGCGATCCACATCTCCTCGGCGCTGTCCGGCACGTTCGGCACTGCCGAGCACGTCTGCGCCCAGATCGGCTCCGGCGTGCGGGTGGTCGACTCGAGGTCGGCGGCGATGGGCACCGGGTTCGTGGCGCTGGCCGCCGCCCGCGCGGCCGCCGGCGGTGCCGACCTCGACGGTGTGGTGGCTGCCGCGGAGGCTGCCGTGCGGCGCTCTCACGCGTATCTGGTGGTGCACCGGCTGGACAACCTGCGGCGCAGCGGCCGGATCGGCAGTGCGGCGGCCTGGCTGGGCACCGCACTGTCCCTCAAGCCGCTGTTGACCGTGGACGACGGGAAACTCGTGCTGGCACAGCGTGTCCGCACCGTCAGCAAGGCCGTCGCCACGATGATCGACCGGGTCTGTGACGTGGTGGGTGATCGCCGGGCCGCGCTGGCCGTGCATCACGTCGCCAATCCGCAAGGGGCCCATGAGGTGGCCGGCGCGCTCGCCGAGCGGTTGCCGGCCTGTGAACCGGCCGTCATCAGCGATCTGGGACCGACGCTGGCGCTGCATGTCGGGGCGGGTGCGGTCGCGGTGTGCGTGGACGTCGATCCCGCGGGGGCCTGAACCCGTTCACTCTGCGCCCAGGGCGGTGCCTTTCGGCGTGTCGCCGCCCTGGACGCAGAATCAACGCCGGGGGCTGGATTACTGTGTCGGGGCTGCGAACCGGTCGGTGTCGGCCACCGGCTCATCGTGTGGCGTGTGTGCCGCGATCCCGCGGATGTTCTTGTTGGGCCCCCACGGCCGGACCACCTGAGGCCACCAGAACCACTTGCCCAGCAGCGTCGCGATCGACGGCATGAAGAACGCGCGGACCACGAAGGTGTCGAGCAGCAACCCGATCGCCACCGTGGTGCCATACATGCCGATCGCCTTGAGATCGCTGAAGAACATGATGCCCATGGTGGCGGCGAAGACCATACCGGCCGAGGTCACCACGCCACCGCTGCCGGCCATCGCCCGGATATAACCGGTCTTCAGCCCGGCGTGGATCTCCTCCTCGAAGCGGGAGACCAGCAGCAGGTTGTAGTCCGAGCCGACCGCCAGTAGCACGATCACCGCCAACACCAGGGTCACCCAGTAGATGTGCTGACCGAAGATGTGTTGCCAGATCAGCACCGAGATGCCGAAGGACGCGGCGATCGAACTGGACGCGGTGCCCAGGATCACCACCGCGGCCACCAGACTTCGGGTGATCATCATCATGATCAAGAAGATCAACGTCAGCGACGCCACCACCGCGATCATCAGGTCGTATTTGGCGCCGTTACTCATGTCTTCATACAGCGCCGCCATTCCGCCGACGTACACCTTGGCATCCGCGAGAGAGGACTGCTTGAGGGCCTCCTGCGCGGCGATGCGCTCCGGCTCCACGCGGGCAATGCCCTCCTCGGTAGCCGGATAGGTCTGGTGGGTGACGAAGAAGCGTGCCGACTTGCCGTCCGGTGACATGAACAGTCGCAGACCGGTCTGGAAGTCCTTGTTGTCGAAGGCCTCCGCGGGCAGATAGAAGAAATCGTCGTTCTTCGAGTCGTCGAAACTCTGACCCATCATGATCTGGGTGTTGCTCAGATCCTCCATCTGGTCGACGAACGCCGAGAACGTGGAGTGCACGGTCAGCACCAGCCCGCGCATGATCTTCATCGTGTCGACCACGGCCGGCAGCAACTCGACCGCCTGCGGCAGCAAGCGGGCCGTCTTGGTGATGTCAGCGGACAGGTGGTGCAGTTGCTCGGTCAGCTGGTCGACGCCGTCGGTGGTGTCGAAGGTGCTCCGCAGCGCCCAGCACATCGGGATGTCGAAGCAGTGCGGCTCCCAGTAGAAGTAGTTGCGCAGCGGCCGGAACTGGTCATCGAAGTCGGCCAGGTGGTCGCGGATCCGATCGGAGACCTCTACGGTGCGCTCGGTGACCTCGGCGGTGTCGTCGAAGGTCCGATCGACTTCCTGCAGGTAGCCGTACATCTGGATCAGCAACTCGATGTCCTTGTCGAGCTGCTGGGAGATCGTGTCGATGTCCTTGATCCGGTCCTTGAGCGTCTTCATGTTCTGGATCATCAGCTGATTGGACGCACTGAGCTGGAAGGGAACCGAACTGTGCTGCAGCGGAATCCCCAACGGGCGGGTGATGTCCTGGATCATGGCGATGCCGTGCACCCGCATGATGTTCTTGGCGACCCGGTCCAACACCAGCATGTCGGCCGGGTTTCGCATGTCATGGTCCGAGGTCACCATGGTGATGTCCGGGGCCATCCGGGCGGCTGAGAAGTGTTTCTCGGCGGCGGCGTAACTGACGTTGACCGGGGTGTCCTTCGGCAGGTATTTCCGGTCGTCGTAGCCGGGTTTGAAACCCGGCAGCGCGACCAGCCCGATCATGACGACCGCCAGGCTGGCCACCGCGATCGGAGCCGGCCAGCGCACCACCGAGACCCCGGCGCGGCGCCAGAATCCGCCCCGTTTGGCCGCTTTGGGGTCCAGCAGCCCGAAGCTGCTCACCACCACCAGCAGGGCCGGTCCCAGGGTGAGCGCCGCGGCGACCACGACGATCATGCCGACCGAGACTGGGATGCCCATGGTGTGGAAGTAGGGCAGCCGGGTGAAGTACAACACCGCCGACGCTCCGGCGATGGTCAGCCCGGACCCCAGCACCACAGGGGTGACGCTGCGCACGGTGGTGTAGTAGGCGTCGATCCGGTCCTCGCCGGCCAGCCGCGCCTCGCGGTAGCGGCCGATTAGGAAGATGCCGTAATCGGTGCCGGCGGCGATCGCGAGCATCACCATGATGTTGACCGCGAACGTGGTCAAACCCATCACGTTGTTGAACCCGAGGAACGCGACGACGCCGCGCGCGCAGATCAGTTCCAGCAGCGTCAGGAACAGCTGGGTCAGCATCGCCGAGATGGACCGGAAGACGATCAACAGCATGATCGCGATCGCGGCGATGGTGAACAAGGTGATCTTGACCAGGCTGGCGTCGCCGATCTCGCGCAGATCCGCGGTCAGCGCTGCCGGACCGGCGACGTAGGCCTGCACTCCGGGCGGGGCGGGGGTGTCGTCGATGTGCTTGCGGACCGCTTGCACCGAGTCGTTGGCCTCGGTCATGCC
Source organism: Mycolicibacter sinensis (assembly GCF_001667945.1). Classification (GTDB taxonomy): domain Bacteria; phylum Actinomycetota; class Actinomycetes; order Mycobacteriales; family Mycobacteriaceae; genus Mycobacterium; species Mycobacterium sinense_B. The sequence continues at coordinate 81,524 of NZ_LZJK01000059.1, forward strand.
CTGGTTGCCGACCAGGTTGAGCATGATGTAGGCGGCTTTGGCGTCGGAGCTCTGCACGCCCGCGGCGGTCAGCCGGTCACTCCAGAAGTCCTGCGCGTGCTCGACGTGCTCCTTGTCCGCGACCAGCTTCTTGACGATCTCGTCGTAGTAGTGGTGAGCGTCCTCGCCGAGCTCGTCCTCGCCGACCACGACCATCATCACGGTGCTGTTGGACTTGTATTCCTGGAAGTTCTCGCCGACGAGCTGACTGGCGATCATCGACGGCGCATCCATCGGTGCCAGCGGGGCAGAGTGCTCCTCGGAGATCACTTCCAGCTGGGGCACAAGCACATTGACCAGGACGGTGAGCACGATCCAGGCGATGATGATCGGCACCGCGAAGATCCGCAGCATGTGCGCGAAGAACGGCCGCTTGACGTGCGGCTCCTGGTGTTTGTCGAGCTGCGCCCGGATCCGTTTGATCATCCGGACTTCACCAGGCAGAAGGTCTGGGCGTTGAGTCCGGTGGCGCGTCGCTCGTCGAGTAGCCGGTCGTCGATCTTGATCCGGCAGCCGATCTCACCGGTGTTGCCCTGCACGATCATGTTGGCCTGCACAGCGGGAAGCACGGTGACGACGGTGTAGGACCACGGCAGCGGTACGTCGTTGAGTTGATGGACGTTGGCCTCGGCGTCCCAGTAGTTGATGTCGGCGCGGGTGCCCGGCGGGCCGAATGCCTCGTAAGCCACGTACTTGGGGTTGAACTGCACGATCTCGATGCCCGCGCCGGCGTGGGGGTTGAGGTCCTGCGAGGCGAACACCTTGTGCAGCCGGCTCACGATGACGCCGGATATGAAGATGACCACGATAAAGACCAGCGGAATCCAATGCCGTTTGAGTATTGCGGCGATCGGGATCCTCTTCATACCACCGCCTTCCGCTGATCGATATTGCGGTCGAACGCCGGCAGCGGACACTTTGTTCCGGCCTCGCCCGGACTCGTCGAAGGCTGCCGCGAATTTCGCCCTCGGGCAGCATAACCTTCGTCTGACTAACGATCGCAATGGGTGCGCACCCCGGGCGTGCCGATTCCCAAGTCCCCGGCGGGGCGGCAGCGTTGCCGGCGTTTCAGTAGCATGGCCGCTGATGCACGGTCTGGTGAATGGCGTCCGATTCGGCGCAGTGGTCATCGTAGTAGCGCTGGCGCTCGCCAGTTGCAGCGGAAACGGCAGGTCCGGCGCGAAATCGGCGGAGTCGACCACCGCGGGGGCGTCCTGGTCGCGCCCGGATGCGCCGCCGGATCCCCGGACCCTGCTGACCGCCGGTGACCTCGCCATTTCCCAGGTTCCGTCCAGCGTGCTGATCTTCATCGAGAGCGAAACCAACGACGCCGGCACCTGGAAGGTGCGGGTGGTGACCCGCGACGGCACCGAACGGCAACTCAAGATCGGATCCGACGGGGTGTCGGTGCTGGTCGGCCCGACTGTCACCGATGACAGCGACGCCGACAAGGCCAAACGTCGCGCCAACCTGGACGGCGCCCGCCTGGACTACCGGGCCGCGGTGAACAAGGTGCTGACCGCGGTGCCCAATGGCTCGATCACCGAGCTGAGCCTGCTCGACATGAACGGCACCGTGGTGTGGGATGCCGACGTGTGGGACACCGAACTGGTCGAACACGACGTCACCATCGATGCGGCGTCGGGGGCGATCACCACCAACCGGCCGGTCTGATTCGACGGTCCAGCTCGGCTAACCGCCGGTGTAGGCCAGTCCAGCCGCTCAGCTGGCTGGGGCTGATTCGGCGGTCCAGCTTCGCCTCTCCTTCGTCAAGGCTCGCTAACCGCCGGAGCGGCCGGTGATCGGCGGCAGATCGGCCAGTGTGATGATTCCGGGCGCGGCCGCAACCACCGCCGGCACCGCGTTGGTCACCGGCATGGCGGTGTAGATCGAGCCCAAGCCGTTGAAGTTCGGCTCGTTCCAGTCCTTGGGCGGCAGGCAGTTGATGACGGTGCGCATGTTCGGCAGCCCGAATACCTGGATCACGTGGCCGTGCGCCACCGGCTTGGGCGGGGCGACATGGCTGCCCATGATCCAGTTGAACCCCACGCTGACGACATTGCGCTCACCGACCCAGCCGCGGTGGTAGCCGAAGACGCTGCCCACGGTTCCGGCCGGGATCTTCATGAAGCCCAGGTCGCTGTCGCCGGTGGCGGCGGTGAACTGCACGTCGAAGGTGATCTTGTCCAGCTTTGCGCCGATCGCGTCGGCCATCATGGCCGCGGACTCGGCGAACACCTCGCTTTCCCGGCGGACGCTCTCGGCCAGGCCGGGGGTGGCGGGATCTTGGGCGAATCCCATCGCCGCCATGGTGGCCGCGGACTCATACGTCGAGCAGTCCACCGATTCGGTGATTCGGATCTCGTCGACCCGTTCGCACGCTCCCGACAGCACCATGCCGACCATGTTGGTCAGTCCGGGATGGGCGCCACTGCCGAACATCGTGGAGTTCCCGGCTCGGCAGGCGTCCTCGATGCGCTTGCGGTCTTGCGGGGTCTGCTTGCCGCCGGTGATCCAGGCGGCCGTGGAGCACACGTTGATCCCGGCTTCTAACAGCCGAACCAACTCGTCGATGCTTGGCCACAGCGGGTTGTAGCAACAGGCGTCCGGCTTCAGCGCGATCAGGGCGTCGATGTCGTCGGTGGCGGTGACCCCGGTGGGTTCTGGCAAGCCGGCCAGCGTTGCGGCATCCACCCCGACCTTGTTCTTGCCGTGGGCGTAGACGCCGACCAACTCCATGTCGGGACGGCCGATGATGGCGTGCAGCGAACGCTGCCCGATGTTGCCGGTGGTCCATTGGATGACGCGCAGCGGTGTGCTCATGGCTCCACACCTTATTGGGATGCGGCGCGCCGCCGGTTGTGGCACCGTCGAAGTCCGTGACCGAGGTGACCGTGCGGACCGCGCAAGACGACGACTGGCCACAGCTCGCGCTGTTGGAGGCCGCCGGCTTTGGATCGTTCCCGCATCCGCAGCAAGTCGAGGCGCTTCGCACCATGGTTCCGCCCGACGGCGCGGTGGTGGCCTGCGACGGCGGCGAGGTGATCGGCGTGGCGTTCTACCTCGACCTGCGGCTCACCGTCCCCGGCGGCGCGGTGCTGCCGGCGGCCGGCATCAGCGGAGTGGTCGTCGCGCCCACCCACCGCCGGCGCGGTGTGCTGCGCGCCATGTACGTCGAATTGCACCGGCGCATCGCTGATTCGGGATATCCGCTGGCGGCGCTGACCGCCAGCGAAGGCGGCATCTACGGGCGGTTCGGTTACGGCCCGGCCACCGTCGACCAGGAGCTGACCATCGACCGGCGGTTCGCGGTGTTCCACCCCGACGCACCCGACCCCGGCGGTGTCCGCCTGGTCCGGGCCGGTGATCACCGCGACGAGTTCGCCGCGATCTACGACCGTTGCCGCGAGCGCACCCCCGGCGGGCTGGTGCGCCCGACTGCGCTCTGGGACGACCTGCTCGCCGACCGGGAAGGCGACCGCGACGGGGGCACCGCGTGGATGGCGCTGCTGCACCCGCACGGTTACGCGCTGTATCGGGTGCACGGCACGACGTCTAAGACGGTGCGGGTGGCGGAGCTGCGGGCGGTGACCGCGGAGGCGCACGCCGCGCTGTGGCGGGCGCTGCTGGGCATGGATCTGATGCAGACCGTCGTCATCGGCACCTACCCCGACGATCCGCTGCCCTACCTGCTGACCGACACCCGGCTGGCCCGTACCACCGCACGCACCGACGAGGGGTGGCTCCGGCTGATGGATGTAGCGGCCGCGCTGCAGGCCCGCAGCTACGCTGCGGAGCTGAGCGCCGTTGTGGATGTGTCCGACGGGTTCCGCGGCGACGGTGGCCGGTTCGCGCTGGACATCCGCGACGGCCGGGCGCAGTGCACTCCGACCGACGCGCCGGCGGACGCCGAACTGGATCTCGACGTGCTGGGCAGCCTGTACCTGGGCACCCACCGGGCGACGGCGCTGGCCGCGGCGAACCGCTTGCGGTGCCGACAGCCCGGGCTGGCATCGCGGCTCGACGCTGCTTTCGTCAGCGCTGTGCCGGCTCAGCTCGGCTTCTTCTTCTAAAGCCGCTACAGCTTGGCCAAGTCGTAGTTGCCCAGGTTGCCCATCAGCGTGTGCAGCTGATCCTGCGATGAGCCCAGGGTGTGTTCGATCGCGGTGAGCCTTGCCGCGTAGTGGCCGACCGGGTACTCCCAGGTCATCCCGATCCCGCCGTGCAACTGGATGGCTTCCTGGGAGATGTGTCGCCCGGACCGGCCGATCTGCAGCTTGGCGCGTGCCGCGATCACCGGGTCGAGGTTGCCGTCGGCGATCGACATGGCCGCGTACAGGCTCATGCTGCGGGCCATCTCCAACGAGACGTACATGTCGGCGGCACGCTGGGTGAGGGTCTGGAAGGTGCTGAGCGTGACCCCGAATTGCTTGCGCGTCTTGAGATAGTCGGTGGTCAGCCGCAGTGCCTCTTCCATCACGCCCACCGCCTCGGCGCACAGCGCCGAGGAGATGCGGACAATGGCGTGCTCGATGGCCGTGCTGGCGTCGGTGGGCTCACCGAGCGGGGTGGCTGGCGTGTTGGCCAAGTCGATCTGGGCGCCGCGTCGGCCGTCGAAGGTGCGGTAGGGCTGGCGGGACAGGCCGTCAGCGCGTCCGTCGACCAGGAACAGTCCGGTCCCACCGTCCGGCAGGGCGGCGCTGACCACCAGGGTGTCGGCCCGATCCCCGGTCAACACCGGGTTCTTGCATCCACTCAGCTGCCATGAATCGCCTTGCCGCACAGCCGCAGTGGCCACCTGTCCGTGCTGCCCGCGGGTGCCCGGCTCGGTGTGGGCGAACGCCAGGATCTGATCGCCCTCGGCGACCGCTTCGAGCAGTTCGCGCTGCCGCGCGTCGCCGCGTTCGGCGATCAGCGCGCCCGGCCCCAGCGCTCCATGCACGACGGGCTCGGGGGCCACTCGCCGGCCGATCTCGGTGAGCACCACCATGATCTCCAGTGGGCCGGATTCGTCGGGGTCGAATCCCAGGCCGAGAATGCCGGTGTTGGCCAGTTGTTTCCACACCTGCGGGTTGAAGCCGGGATCGGCGTCGACGACCTGATTGCGGGTCTCGGTGTCGTAGCCCGACAGCATCGAACGGGTGGTGTCGCGGAGCAGGACCTGCTCGTCGCTGAGTTGGAAGTCCATGACCGTCGTACCTCCTACAGGCCCAGAATGGTGGACGCGATGATGGTGCGTTGCACCTCGTTGCTGCCGCCGTAGATCGACGTCTTGCGGTAGTTCAGGTAGGTCGGCGCGGCGCGCTGCGCCCACTCCGGAGAGGCGATGCCCTCACCCGCTCCGAACGGCAGCACGTCCGGACCGGCGAGTTCGACGAAGAGTTCGGTGACCGCCTGCTGCAGTTGGCTGCCGCGCAGCTTGAGCACCGACGACGCAGGGTTGGGCTTGCCGTCGGCGGAGTCACTCGACACCCGCATCTGAGTGAGTTCCAATGCCAGCAAGTCGTTTTCGATCTCCGCGAGCCGCGCCGCGAACAGCGGGTCAGTGAGTGCGCCGAGCTCCTTGGCGCGTTGCTTTACCTCGGCGAGCCGAACCTTGGTGCGGGTCACCCCGGCGATCCCGGTGCGCTCGTTGCCCAGCAGGAACTTCGCGTAGGTCCAGCCGTGGTTCTCCTCGCCGACCAGCTGATCGGCGGGCACTCGCACATCGGAGAAGAAGACCTCGTTGACCTCATAGCCACCATCGATGAGCTTGATCGGTCGCATGGTGACGCCCGGGGTGGACACCTCGAAAAGCAGGAATGAGATGCCGGCCTGCTTCTTGGGCGCCTGCGGGTCGGTGCGGACCAGGCAGAAAATCCAGTCCGCGTACTGCCCCAGGGTGGTCCAGGTCTTTTGCCCGTTGACGATGTAACTGTCGCCGTCACGCACCGCCGTGGTGCGCAGCGACGCCAGGTCGGAGCCGGCGTCCGGCTCGGAAAACCCTTGACACCACCAGATATCGAGATTGGCGGTGGCGGGGAGGAAGCGTTCTTTGATGGCCTGGGAACCGAATTCGGCGATCACCGGGCCGACCATCTTGGCGTTGAAGGTGAGCGGTTCGGGCACCGACGCCAATTGCATTTCATCGAGCCAGATCTGGTGCTGGGTCAGCGTCCAATCTTTGCCGCCCCACTCGACCGGCCAGTTGGGCACCGCGAGACCGTGTGCATTGAGGATCTTCTGGGTGGCGACGATATCGTCGGGAAAGATCGAGTGGCCCTGCCGGCTGCGTTCCCGGATGTCCGCCGGGACCTCGGTGGTGAAGAAGGCGCGCATCTCGTCGCGGAACGCAGCCTCCTCGGCGGTCAGTGCCAGTCTCACGTCGGCCTCCCGGTGGGTGGGTGAACACAGGTTGATATGCACCCTAATCGGAACCCGCCTCGGGGCGCGGGGGAAGGTGCGGTCGCGTCCCGGAAACCAGGTGGAACCGGTGAACGCAGGCGCTACCGCGCGTTTTTGTAGGCTAGCGGTCATGAGACGGTCGCTCGTCGTACTGTGTGTCCTGCTCTTTTGCGCGGTGTCGTGTTCGGCGGAGGCGGCCGAGGAATCCCGGCCCACGCCGATCGCTTCGCCCCAGCAGGCCCCGCCCGCGCGGCCGGCCGCGCACATCGGGCAGACGTTGGACCTGATGCGCATCGGCGGGCAGAAGATCGCGGTGACGTTGACGGAGATCATCAACCCGGCCACGGTCCCGAACGGCTGGGGTGAACCCGGCAAGACCTACATCGCGACCAAACTGCGGATCGAGAACGCCGGAACGACGACCATCGTCGGCAACAGCAACAGCGACGTCTCGGTGATCGGTTCGGACCACCAGAGCTACCAGGCCGATTTCGCCACCGTGACCGAGTGCCAGGACTTCGCCTACGGCTGGTTCCTGCTCGCCGCCGGCTCGTCGAGCACCGGTTGCGTCGTGTTCGCGCTGCCCTCCGGGGTCACCGCGACGAAGGTGCGCTATGCACCGTCCTCGGGTATCTCCCATGACGTCGGGGAGTGGGTGACCCGGTAAAGCGTGGGCGCGATGCTGAGGCCGTAAGGCTCCGTTGCCTCGACTGTGCGGTTTGGTCGCCGAAATCGCGATGTTGCGACCGGAACCGCACACTCGGCCGCCGCGCGCAGCCCTCGGTAATGAGATTGCGCCGCGCCAGCTGGTCATTCAGGGGTAGCCCACCCCGACCAGGGTCCGGCCCGGCGGCGGTGGTCGCCGACCGCGAGCGCCGGTGACCAGATTGCCTTCGCGCGCCCTGTCCAGCCGATGCTGGTTGTCGCGGCGCCGGTTGGCTCGCCCGCTGGCGAAGACCATCACGGGTTTCTGCACAACCGTGCGTTGATCCACAATTTTTGCCCCGACCCGCTACTGAGCCGGTAGCGCTGCCGGGAGCAGCACCTACCGTCGGCGCATGGCACCAGAACTACCCGGCCAGCGACTGCAGCGTCGCCTCGGCCTGCTGCCCGCCCCCGATCGCAGCACCGACACCCCCGAACCGGATGACGACGCCGACCCGAACTCCTTGCTGCCCCGCTGGCTGCCCGACGGCACGGCCGACACCGGTTGGCTCGCCAAAGTGCGGGCTGACCCGGGCCGGGCCGGGGCCATCACCCTGGCGGTGATCGCCGCGGTCGCGGTGCTCGTCACGGTGTTCACCGTGCTGCGCGATCAGCCCGCACCGGTGCGCAGCGCCAAACTGCCTCCGGTGGAGATGGTTTCGACCGCCAGCCCGCGCGCGGATGAACCCGCCGGGGCGCCCGCGGCGTCCGGCGCCGACCAGGTGGTGGTCAGCGTCGTCGGGTTGGTGCACAAGCCTGGGCTGGCGACGCTGGCGCCCGGCGCCCGGATCGCTGATGCACTTACCGCTGCCGGCGGAGCCCTTGACGGTGCGGACACGCTCGGGTTGAACCTAGCCCGCCCCCTGGTCGACGGCGAACAGATCGTGGTCGGGCTGGCGCCCCCGTCTGGACCGCCGGTACTCGGCAGCTCGGTCGGCGCGCCGTCGCAGGCCCCCGAGGCTCCACGGACGAGCACCGCGTCGACGACGGCGCCGGCCAAACCAGAACTCAAACCCGGTGAACGGGTCAACCTCAACACCGCGACCGTCGAACAACTTGACGCGCTGCCCGGCGTCGGGCCGGTCACCGCGGCCGCCATCGTCGCCTGGCGCGAGACGCACGGCAAATTCGCCGACGTGGACCAGCTCGGCGACGTCGACGGAATCGGCCCGGCGCGCCTGGAGAAGCTGCGTGCCCTGGTCCGCGTCTGACGGTGACCCCTACGGCGGCCGCAGCAGCACCGGCCCGGCCGGACGTTCGGCTGGTGCCGGCCGCGCTGATCGGCTGGTTGGTCACCGCGGCGGGCATCCAATGGCAGATCGGCGGCACGCTGGCAGTGTTGTGCGCCGGGCTCGGCGCCTTATCGGGTGCGCTGGGGTGCTACGGCGCGCGGATGCGGCGGCCCGGTTGGCGGCTGGCCGGTGCGGCTCTGGCAGCGGCATCGACAGTGGGGGCAGGGTTCGGGTGGGCGGTCGCGCTGCGCACCGACGCGGTCAGCGCCCACCCGATCACCGCCGCGTTCGGCCGCACCGCCGCGGTGACGGTCAACCCCAGCGAGAGTCCGATGCAGGTCGGCGCCCGCCGGGTGATGTTGCGGGCCACCTTGCAGCGCCTTGATGGTGCCCAATCCTCCGGTCGGGTAGTGGTTTTCGCATCCGGCATGGAATTCGGCGAGGCGATGGTCGGTCAGCCGATGGCGTTCCGCGCCAAGATCGCCCGCCCCACCCGGCGTGACCTGACGGTCGCGACGCTGACCGCCTCCGGGGAGCCCACCTGGGGCCGGCCCGGGTTCATCGCCCGATCGGCTCATCAGGTGCGTGCCCGCTTTGCGGCCGCCGCCCGGCGAGTGCTGCCCAGTGAGCAGGCCCGGATGCTGCCCGCGCTGGTCCTCGGGGATACGTCGGCGATCACCGCTGCCACGGGGCGCGAGTTTCGGGCTGCGGGTTTGACGCACCTGATGGCGGTCTCGGGTGCGAATGTGACCATCGTCTGCGGCGCGGTGTTGTATTCGGCGCGCCTGGTCGGGCCGCGGGCCGCGGCGGTTCTGGCCGGGTTTGCGTTGCTGGCGTTCGTGATCGTTGTGCAGCCGACGGCCAGCGTGTTGCGGGCAGCGGTGATGGGGGCGATCGCGTTGCTCGGGGTGCTGTCGGCGCGCCGGCGCCAGGCGGTTCCGAGTCTGGCCACTAGCGTGTTGGTGCTGCTGGCACTGGCCCCGCACCTGGCCGTCGATGTCGGTTTCGCGTTGTCGGTGGTGGCCACTGCGGCGCTGGTGCTGATCGCACCGGTCTGGTCAGCCCGGCTGGTGGCCCGTGGCTGGCCGAAGCCGCTGGCCGCCGCCGTCGCCGTGGCCTGGGCCGCCAACCTGGTCACCGCGCCGCTGATTGCCGGTATCTCCGGCCGGCTCAGCCTGGTCAGCACGCTCGCCAACCTGGCGGTGGCGGTGCTGGTCGCCCCGATCACCGTGCTGGGTAGCGCGGCGGCGGTGCTGTGCGGATGGTGGCCGGCGGCCGCCGAGCTGTTGATCCGCTTCACCGGGCCCGAACTGTGGTGGGTATCCCGGGTTGCGCATTGGAGCGGCGGGTTTCCCGCCGCCACCGTGCCCGTGCCCGCAGGGATGGCGGGGGTCGTCGGGGTGAGCGCCGCCGCATTGCTGATCGTGCTGTGCTGGCGGTGGCGGTGCTGTCGGCGGGTGCTGACCGCGTTGGCGCTGTGCCTGCTGGCCTGGTCGGTCTCGGAGGTGTTGACCGGCTGGGCGGGTGTCGGGGCTGCGTGACACGATTGGCGGGTGAGCCAACCGGTTTCGCCGCTGCATCTGATCCTCGGCGATGAGGAACTGCTGGTCGAGCGGGCGGTTGCGCAGGTCCTGGCGGAGGTACGCGCCCAGTCCGGCAGCACCGACATCCCGGTGGACCGGTTGCGGGCCGGTGAGGTCGAGGCGGGTGAGCTCGCCGAGCTGCTGAGTCCGTCGTTGTTCGCCGATGAACGCGTGGTTGTGCTGGAAGCCGCCGGCGAGGCCGGCAAAGACGCCGTGGCCCTGATCGGATCGACGGCCGCCGACGTCCCGGCGGGCACCGTGCTGGTGGTGGTGCATTCCGGTGCCGGGCGCGCGAAAGCGCTGGCCGGCCAGCTGCAGAAACTCGGCGCCCAGGTGCACCCGTGCGCCCGGATCACCAAGCCCGCCGAACGCGCCGACTTCGTTCGTGCCGAGTTCCGCCGGCTCAAAGCCAAGGTCGACGACGCCTGCGTCGCGGCGCTGCTCGACGCGGTGGGCTCCGATATCCGTGAGTTGGCCTCAGCCTGCTCGCAACTGGTCGCCGATACCGGCGGGCACGTCGACGCCGTCGCGGTGCGCCGCTACCACAGCGGCAAAGCCGAAGTGAAAGGTTTTGACGTCGCCGATCGGGCCGTAGTCGGCGACGTCGAGGGTGCCACCGAGGCGCTGCGCTGGGCGATGATCCGCGGCGAACCGCACGTGGTGCTGGCCGACGCGCTGGCCGAGGCGATCCACACCATCGCCCGGGTCGGGCCGAAGTCCGGTGACCCCTACCGGCTGGCCGGCGAATTGGGCATGCCGCCTTGGCGGGTGCAGAAGGCCCAGAAGCAGTCCCGGTATTGGTCGCGGGAATCGGTGGCTGCCGCGGTGCGGCTGGTGGCCGCCCTCAACGCAGATGTCAAAGGCGCTGCAGCCGACGCCGACTACGCCCTAGAAGCCGCGGTCCGTCAGGTCGCCGAGTTGGCCGCGCGCTAACGGGTGCCGAGCAGAGACGAACGCCCCCAGATTCCGACCGGAATGGGGGCGCTGGTGTCTGCTTGCGCGGGGATCAGAGCTTGTTGAGGGCCTGCGCCAGCGCCGACTTCTTGTTGGCGGCCTGGTTCTTGTGGATCACGCCCTTGCTCGCGGCCTTGTCCAGCTTGCGGCTGGTCGCCACCAGCAGCTCGCCGGCCTTCTCCTTGTCACCGGCCTCAGCGGCCTCACGGAAGGCGCGGATCGCGGTGCGCACCGCCGACTTCACCGACTGGTTGCGCAGCCGGGCGCGCTCGTTGGTCCGGTTGCGCTTCACCTGCGACTTGATGTTGGCCACGGAGTAGTTCCTTCGCAAAAGCTTGAGTTGGGTTCGCCTCCCGACGCGGGGGCAACGGCTGTTCAGGTTACCAGCTGGGCTGTCAACTCCCCAACTTGGCCCAAACGGCCGTCCCTCTGCTCAGCCTCCGACAACTACCTGGTGCAGGTCGTCGCCGAGCTCGATCGGCCCGTCGAACTCCGCGGCCGCCAGCGCGCGCCACTGATCCTCCTGCCCGGGCGCGATGGCGGGCACGTAATGGGTCAGCACCAGCGTGCCGACCCCGGCGCGCTGGGCGGTCGCGGCGGCTTCGGCCACCGAGGAGTGGTAGTCGCAGATGTCGCGGATCCGCTGCTGGGGCAGTGCGGCGATGAGGTCCTTGCGGATCACGGTGTGGACCAGCGCGCCGGCGCCGGCGGCCAACTCATCGAGGCTGGCGCAGGGCACGGTGTCCCCGGCCAGTACCACCGAAGCACCGGCGTGTTCGATCCGGAACCCGATCGTGGGCGTCACCGGCCGGTGATCGGTGGGCGCCACGGTGACCTGCACGCCATCGCGATCCCACACCGGACCGGCGGTGTGCTCGTGGACCTCGACCGGAGGAGGTGCCGTCAGGTCGGCGTGGTGGGCGATCCGGTAGCCGATGTCGTGCCCGAACGCCCGCAGCGTCGCCTCCACGACGTCTGCTGTGCCCGGCGGGCCGATGATCGGCAGCGGCGCGGGGTCGGGTGTAAACGTGGTGACCCACCGGGTGATCAGCAGGTCACCGAGGTCGGCGATGTGGTCACTGTGCAAGTGGGTGAGCAGCAGCGCCGACAGCGTGTTGGCCGACGCCCCGGCGGCGGCCAGGCGCTGCAACACCCCGCGCCCGCAGTCGATCAGCAGCGCCTGACCGCCGGCCCGGATCAGGGTTGACGGTCCGGCGCGGTCGGGGTC
>NZ_LZJK01000060.1 GCF_001667945.1 Mycolicibacter sinensis
GGGCGGTGATCCGGCCGCGCAGCAGCGTCGCGGTGACGGTCGCCGGAAGGGTCATCTCCTCATACGGGGTGTTGGCCGACCGGCTGGCCAACTGTTCGCCGGTCACCACCCAGCTCGCCTCCGGGTCCACCACGGCCAGATTGGCCGGTTCGCCCACTTGCAGCGGACGGCCCTGATCGGGCAGCCCGACGATCTCCGCGGGCCGCTCGCTCATCACCCGGGCCACGTCCCGCCAGGTCAACAGGCCGGGCTGCACCATGGTGGCCACCACCACCGACAGGGCGGTCTGCAGACCGAGCATCCCGGGCCGGGCGGAGGCGAACTCACAGGTCTTCTCGTGCTCGGCGTGCGGGGCGTGGTCGGTGGCCACGCAGTCGATGATTCCCTCGGCCAGGGCCCGGCGCAGCGCGGCCGCATCGGCGGCCTCACGCAGCGGCGGGTTGACCCGGTTGCGGCCGTCGTAGTCGGCCAGCCGGGTGTCGTCGAGCATCAGGTGATGCGGCGTGACCTCGGCGGTGACGGAGATGCCTTGTGCCTTCGCCCATTTGAGGAGCTCGACGGTTCCGGCGGTGGACGCGTGGCAGATGTGCAGGCGGGCACCGGCATCGCGGGCCAGCAGGACATCGCGGGCCACGATCGACTCCTCGGCGGCCCGGGGCCAGCCGGCCAGCCCAAGCCGGGCGGCGTTGGGCCCCTCGTGGGCGACCGAGCCGACGGTCAGCCGGGGTTCCTCGGCGTGCTGGGCGATCAGCACCCCCAGGCCGGTGGCGTACTCCAGGGCGCGGCGCATCACCAACGGGTCGGCCACGCAGACCCCGTCGTCGGAGAACATCCGGACCCCGGCAGTGCCGGCGGCCATCATGCCCATCTCGGTCAGCTGGGTTCCGCCGAGTCCGACGGTGACGGCGCCGACCGGGTGCACGTCGACCAGGCCGACCTGCTGGCCGCGCGCCCAGACGTGGTCGGTGACCACCGGGGAGTCGGCGACGGGTTCGGTGTTGGCCATCGCGAACACCGCGGTGTAGCCACCGAGAGCCGCTGCCGCCGAACCGGTTTCGATGTCCTCGGCGTACTCGCGACCCGGTTCCCGCAGATGGGTGTGCAGGTCCACGAAGCCCGGCAGCAGCACTTGACCGGGTGCGTCGACAATGTCGCATCCGGCCGGGGCAGCCAGTCCGGTAGCGATCTCGGCGATCTGGCCGTCGTGCACCAGCACGTCGACCTGATCGCCCTCGCCGTAGCACCGCACCCCGCGGATCAGCACGCTCATGACGCTGCGTCCTCTCCGGCCGACCCGGCGGACTCACTGCCCACCAGTAGATGGAACAGCACCGCCATCCGCACATGTACGCCGTTGGAAACCTGTTGCAGCACTGCGGATTGTGACGAGTCCGCGACCGACGAGGCGATCTCCATGCCGCGCAGCATCGGGCCGGGGTGCAGCACCACCGCGTCGTCGCCCAGCATCGCCCGGCGCTTCTCGCTCAGCCCGTAACGCACCGAGTATTCGCGCGCCGACGGGAAGAAGCCCCCGGTCATCCGCTCGGCCTGCACCCGCAGCATCAGCACCGCGTCGGCCGCGGGCAGCTCGGCGTCGAAGTCATAGCTCACCGTCACCGGCCAGTCGGCCACCCCGACCGGCAGCAGGGTCGGCGGGGCCACCAGCACCACCTCGGCGCCGAGCGTGGCCAGCAGCTGCACATTGGAACGGGCCACCCGGCTGTGCACGATGTCGCCGACGATCACCACCCGGCGGCCCTCAATGCCGCCGAGCCGCTGACGCAGGGTCAGCGCGTCCAGCAGAGCCTGGGTGGGGTGTTCGTGGGTGCCGTCACCGGCGTTGATCACCGCCGGGCCGCCGTCGTCGGCGTTGCGCGTCCACTCGGCCAGCAGGTGCGCCGCACCCGAGGCCGGGTGGCGGATGATCAGCGCGTCGGCGCCGGCGGCCCGCAAGGTGAACGCGGTGTCGCGCAGCGACTCCCCTTTGTTCACCGAGGATCCCGACGCCGACACGTTGATCACGTCGGCGCTCATCCACTTGCCGGCCACCTCGAAGGAGACCCGGGTGCGGGTGGAGTTCTCGTAGAACATGGTGATCACCGTGCGTCCGCGCAGGGTGGGCAGCTTCTTGACCTCGCGCCCGACCAGGGCCTGGGCGAACCGGTCGGCGTCATCGAGGATGGCGGTGGCCTGGTCAAGGCTCAGATCGCCGGCCGCGAGCAGATGCCTGGCGGTCATCGGGTGATCACCACCGCGTCGCGGCCGTCGTGTTCGGCCAGCAGCACGTGCACGCTCTCACCGCGCGCGGTCGGCACGTTCTTGCCGACGTAGTCGGCGCGCACCGGCAGTTCCCGGTGGCCGCGGTCGACCAGCACCGCCAGCTGCACGATCCGGGGCCGGCCCTGATCGCGCAGCGCATCCAGCGCGGCCCGCACCGACCGGCCGGCGTAGAGCACATCGTCGACCAGGATCACCAGCGCGTCGTCGATGCCGCCGGCCGGGATGGAGGTCGATTCCAGCGGCCGCGGCGGCTGGCGCATCAAGTCGTCGCGGTACAAGGTGATGTCGAGGGCACCGTGGCCGACCTCAACCCCGCAGAATTCGCTGATCTTGGCGGCCAGGCGATCGGCCAGGGTGACACCGCGGGTCGGAATGCCCAGCAGCACCACCCGCGGGGCACCCGGGGTGTCCGGGTCGTCTAAAGCGGTCTTCTCGATGATCTGGTGCGCGATACGAGAGATCGTGCGACCCACGTCCGACGAGGACATCAATTCCCGGTCGGTGCTGGAATTACCGGCAGCGCCCATGCGAAACCGCAGGACCTCCTTCTCCGCCTCGCGGGACGGATCGTTAAAGGATGTCGAACTGCCGGGTAGCCTAGCATCCGCTCGGCTCCCACCGGTCTGCCGCCGCCCCCGGAACGCCGTACCGCTCCGTCAGCTTCCGATTGGGACGAATCCGCTGCCTGGCCGTCGCCGGCGTTGACGTCATCGCGGATCGCGCTGAACTTCGTCAGGTACGTAAGTCCTCTCGGAGGCGCGAACTTGGTGCCTCAGTCGGGCGGGTTGGGAACGGATGCGCCATCAGCGCCCGGTGTTCCCGGCGTTCCGTCGGCCCCGCCGTTGCCTCCCGTGCCGCCGGGGTTCTGAGTTGTGCTTCCGCCATTACCGCCGTTACCGCCGGCACCGTTGCCGTTGGGGCCGACCTGGCCTCCGTTGCCGCCGTTACCGCCGACGCCGCCGGGCGCACCCGCCGGGCTGGAGCCACCATTGCCACCGTTGCCTCCGACGCCTCCGATACCACCGTCGGCGCTTCCGCCGGTCCCGCCGGTTCCGCCGGTCCCGCCCAGGTCAGTGGTCTCAGATAGACCAGCGGATCCAACGCCGCCGTTGCCGCCGTTTCCGCCGTCACCACCCTGGCCGCCGGTACCGGCACCCCCGCCGCCGCCACCTCCCCCGCCGGCATGCATCGAGCCGCCGGTGTTGTTGCCTTCTCCGCCCCGGCCGCCGGTGCCCCCGACGCCGCCGTCGCTGGCGCCGCCATTTCCACCGGCACCACCGTTGCCGCCATGTCCACTGGAGCCCAGGCCGGCGCCGCCGCCGATACCGCCCGCGCCGCCGTGGCTGGCAACCCCGCCATCAGCGCCATCACCACCGTTGCCACCGTTACCGCCAACTCCACCATTGCGGCCACCGGTCAGCGGGCTGGTCATGCCGCCAGCCCCGCCATTGCCACCGGCCCCAGCGCTACTTCCGGCACCGCTGGCCGCACCACCATCGCCACCGTTGCCCCCCGCACCGCCGTCACGGGCGCTGCCAACGGCGCTGCCGGGGCCGCCGCTACCACCGTCACCACCCTTGCCGGCGGTGCTGTCGACGCCGCTGGCCGAGCCGCCGCTACCGCCGTTGCCGCCAACACCGCCGTCGCGGCCGCTGCCGAGGGCACTGCCGGGGCCGCCACTACCGCCGTCACCACCGTTACCGGCCGCGCTGCCGACACCCTCGGCCGAGCCGCCATTGCCGCCCGCGCCACCGACCCCACCATCGCGGCCGCCACCCATGGCGCTTCCGGCACCGCCTTGACCGCCGTCACCACCGTTGCCGGCGGTGCTGTTGTCGCCGATGGCTGCACCGCCGTTGCCACCGTTGCCGCCCGGGCCTCCGTCGATGTCTCCCAGTCCGACGGCGAAGACGCCGCCCCTACCGCCATTGCCGCCGTTACCAGCGATGCTGTCGGCGCCGGTGGCGGCACCGCCGTTGCCGCCATTGCCGCCGGCGCCGGCGTCTCTACTCAGCCAATAGCCTGACTGGTTGCTCATGCCGCCGTCACCGCCGGCACCACCGGTGCTGCCGACACCGTCAGCGCTGCCGCCGTCACCGCCGTTGCCGCCCGCGCCACCGGCGCTACCGATGGCAAAGATGCCCGGGGCGCGACCGCTGACACCACCGCTACCGCCGGCACCACCGCTTCCGCCGTCGCCAACCGAGTTTCCGCCGTTGCCGCCGTTGCCACCATCGCCGTTGGTGCTGAACAACATTCCGCTACGGCCACCGGCGCCGCCATTGCCGCCGTCGCCCGCGTGCAGGCCATCCAGCCCAGCCCCGCCGTCGCCGCCGGTACCACCGTTGCCGATCCAGCCACCCGCGCCACCGGCACCGCCATCGGCCCCGGCGCCACCGCCACCGCCGGCACCACCGTTGCCCAGCCAGCCGCCGGCACCGCCGGCGCCGCCGGCCACACCGGCTTCGTCGCTGCTCCAACCGGTGCCGCCGTCACCGAAGATCCAGCCGCCATTACCGCCGTCAACATGGGTCTCGGTCCCGTCGACGCCGTTGCAGATCAGGCCGCAGGCGCCGCCGAAAGCGAAGAGCGGGTTGATGAAGTCGTTGAACTGCACACCGGACGGGCTCTCGATCCACTCCTGCATCGCGGTGTGCAGCGGCAGATAGACGTCGTTCTGGAACCAGTCGGCGAAATCGGTGCCGACAGCCGCGCCGGGCAGGTCATCACCGTTGAACAACGACGCGAGGTCGACTGTCGACGCCGACTCCAGCCCGCTCCAGTAGCCGGGGTCGAACACCACTCCCCATACAGCGGGATCCAACAGGTCGGTCAGGAAGTCATCGAAGTCAGCCTGGGCTACCGGCGCCAATCCGAATGCCGCCAACGCCCCGACGGACGCTCCGGCAGCAGCCACTCGCCGCGCCGACGCAGATCCATTTTCCTTAAGCCAACCTGAGATTTTCACCCTGTGTTCCTATCACGGAAGCGGGAGCACCGCATTTCGAGTGTGAGCCCAGGCCAACCACCGCCGCGCCGCTAATCTGGGCCGGGTGAATCTCGATCCGAATCAGGCGTCCCTCCGGGAGGCCTGCGACGCCGGCCTGCTGGCCGGCGTGGTGACCGTCGTCTGGCAGCGCGGCCAGGTGCTCCAGGTGAACGAGATCGGCTATCGCGACGTCGGGGCCGGCCTTCCGATGACCCGCGACACCGTGTTCCGGATCGCCTCGATGACCAAACCGATCACGGTCGCCGCGGCCATGTCCCTGGTCGATGAGGGCCGGCTGCGGCTGAGTGACCCGATCGCCACCTGGCTGCCGGAGTTCGCCGCGCCGAGCGTGCTGGTCGACCCGGCCGGACCGCTGGACAAGACCACGCCGGCCCGGCGGGCGCTCACCATCGAGGACCTGATGACGCACCGCTGCGGGATCGGCTACGGGTTCTCGGTGCCCGGCCCGATCGCGCGGGAGTATCAGCGGCTGCCGTTCGGGCGCGGCCCGGAGGCCTGGCTGAGCGCGCTGGCCGCGCTGCCGCTGGTCGATCAGCCCGGCGACCGGGTGACCTACGGGCACGGCATCGACGTGCTGGGCGTGGTGCTGTCCCGGATCGAGGGCAAGCCGCTGCCGCAGGTGCTCGACGAGCGGATCCTGGGGCCGCTGGGGATGGCCGACACCGGGTTCTGCGTCTCCCCCGAGCTCCGCGGGCGCAGCGCCACCATGTACCGGCTCGACGGCGACATGTTGCGCGACGACGCGATGGGACCGATGCCGATCACCATGCCGGCGTTCCCGAACGCGGGCGGCGGGCTGATGTCGACCGCGGATGATTACCTGGCGTTCGCGCGAATGTTGCTGGCCGACGGCGTGTTCGACGGCACCCGGGTGCTCTCGGCGGAATCGGCGGCCGCGATGCGCACCGACCGGCTCACCGACACCCAGAAGCGCCACCCGTTTCTGGGGGCCCCGTTCTGGGTCGGCCGCGGCTTCGGGCTCAACCTGTCGGTGGTCACCGATCCGGCGCGTTCTCAACCGCTGTTCGGGCCGGGGGGTGCCGGCGCGTTCAGCTGGCCGGGCGCCTACGGCACCTGGTGGCAGGCCGATCCGGCCGCCGACCTGATCCTGATCTATCTGGTGCAGAACGCCCCGACGCTGTCCACCGAGATGGCCGCTGCTGTCGCCGGCAATACCGCGATCGCGAAACTGCGGGTGGCGCAACCGAAGTTCGTGCGGCGCACCTATCGGGCCCTGGGGTTGTAGCGCATCCTCATCAGATCATCGCGATCGGCGAGACCTTAACGCCGGCCTCCAGCGCGCCGGCCAGCTCGCGCGCGGTGTCGTAGTCGAAGACGACGTGACCGCAGATGATGTCGACATCGCGTTTGATGCGTTGCAGCGGATTGTCCACGAAATGCACGCTGGCGCCGGAGGCTTCGAGCAGATCAGCGATCACGGCGCGGGATTCGTGCACGATGTGGGCGGCCGCGGCGCGGGCCTGCGCCCGGACCGACCGGCTGATCCGTTCGCGGCCATCGACCGCGTCCTGAAGCCGGGCCACCGTGGCGTCGCGCAGCCCGCGCAACGCTCCCAACCGCACCCGCGCATCCCCGAGGCGGATCTGCGCAGCGGGCTGATTCTTCTGCGCCGCACCGGAATACGCCAATACTCGCTCCTCGAGTCGCTGGGCGTAGAGGTCGGCGACCCGTTCGGCCGAGCCCAGCGCGGGCATCGCGGCCACCAGTGCCAACGCCGGGACCATCGGCCACCGGTAGGCGGAGCCGTCATGCAAGGCGGCCCCCGGCGCGGTGCCCGAGTAGATGTCGGCGACTTTGACCAGCCGGTGCTGGGGTACCCAGACATCCTCGATGACGACGTCGTTGGAACCGGTCGCCCGCATTCCGGCGGTGTGCCACACATCTTCGATGCGGATATCGGACGCCGGTAGCAGCACCAGCGCCGGGTAGGGCCCGTCGTCTGGTCCGCAGATCGCTCCGACCAGGATCCAGTCGGCATCGGCCACCCCGGTGGCCCAGGACCATCGCCCGGACAGCCGGATGCCGTCGCCGTCGGGGGTGCCGCGTCCGGTCGGCGCCAACGGCGCGGGACACAGCACCGGACCGGAGGCGAACACCTCGTCCTGTGCCTGCTCACCGAAGAGTGCGAGCATCCAGTTGTGCAGGGTGTAGAACCCCAGCGTCCAGGCACTGGAGGCGCACCCGTGCGCCATGCGGCGGATCGGTTCGAGGATCTCGGGAAACTCTGCCTGCTGTCCGCCGTAGCGTGCCGGCAGCAGCAGCCCGGGCAGCCCGGAGCGCCGGTAGTCGTCGATGGTGGCAGCCGGCAGCCGGCGCAGTTCCTCGGCTTCGGCGGCACGTTCGGCCAAACGATCGATGAAGTCCCCCGTCAGTACCGCCGCCGCCCGCACCATGCCCGGGACCGTACCATACCTTTTGGTATGGCGATTAGTGGCGCAGCATCACGTCCAGGAACTGTTCACGGCGGCCGACGGCGCGTGGACTGGGCCGCGAGCCGGACAGGTGCAGAAAGCCGATGCCGGCGGCGAACGTGGCATTAGCGCGCATATCAGCCTCATCGGGGTCGAAGCCGTCATCGAGAAAGACCTGACGGACCGCCTTGAGCACGCGCCGATCCGAGGTGCGCACCGCCTCGGCGACGTTCTCCTCCGAGCGCGCCCATTCGCGCATCGCCCGTTCCAGCATCCAGTGCCGCGGACCGACCAGCGAGGTCATCATGCGCGAAAGTCGTTCGCGCGGAGGCAACTCCTCCAGCGCGTCGAAGTCACCGCGGTCCTCGTCGCGGACCGCGGCCCAGGTGTCGACCAGCGCCTGGCGATAGGCCTTCATGTCGGCAAAGTGCCAGTAGAAGCTGCCCTTGGTGACGCGCAGGCGCCGGCAGAGCCGGTCGATGGTCAGGGCCTTGAGCCCGTCCTCGGCCAGAATGCGGAACCCGGCTTGCACCCAGTCCTGCACGGACAGTCGCGGATTGGTGGTGGCTTCGGCCATGCCGACACACGGTACTGACCCGGGCCGGCGCTGCCTAGGGCTTGCCCGGTTGTCGCCGTTATACGCCGGTGTGCAGGCCCGCTTGCTGCAGTGCGCGACGCGCGTAGGCGCGCACGTCGGCGTCGCTGTCCTTGACCGCGAGGCTCAACGCGTCGCGTGCGGCGACCTCCGAGGCGGCCCAGCGCGTCAAGCCCAGCACCGCGGCTTTGCGCACGTCGAGGTGCGCATCTTCGAGAGCCACGGTCAGGCGCGGCACCGCCACCGCTGCGCGCGCACCGGCCAGCGCGCGGGCCGCGCCGACCCGCACCTGCCACGCCGACTCGCCCCGTGCCGTCTCGACGGCGGCGATATCGGCGTCGCCGCAACCGACTTCGCCGAGGGCGGCCAGTGCTGCGGCGCGCACCAGCGGGTCCGGGTCACCGATCAGGGCCCGAACGGTCTGCGCCCCGGCCCGCAACGTCGCACACGCATTGGCGACCGCGATGCGCACCTCACGGTTGGCGTCCTGGGCGGCCGTGGCCACCGCCGTCGCGTCGTCGGCCGAGACCAGCGCACGCACCGCCTCGATGCGCACCCGGTGGTCGGGATCGGCCAGCGCGGCGCGATACCGCGCCGGGTCACCGACCCGGCGGCTGCACAGCAGATACACCACGCAGGCGCGCACCACCGGGTCTGCGGAGTCCCGGTGCACGCCCGCCGCTGCCGGGTCGGCCAGCACCTCGACCAGTTCACGCGCACCGTCGGCGGCGGTGCGGCGCACCGCGGCGTCCTCGTCGGCGAGCGCGTCGAACAACGCGGATTCGTATCCGCCCGGGGTGTGTTCGGTCAGGGCGGCGACCGCGGTACGGCGCACCGCCGGATCCGGGTCAGCCAGGAATTCGGCCAGGTCGGCCAAGGCGGGTTCTTCCAGGGCGACGACCACCGCGATCCGGGGCGACGGCGGCTGGGCAGAAGCCGGTGCCGGGACACGTGATCGTGCCGTCGCCGGAGCCTGGCCGCCCAGCAGCGGCGGCTGCGGCACCGCCTGCACCGACTGGTCGGCCGGGGGCAGCCGATCGAACTCGGGCACCGCAACGAAATACGGAGCCACCGGGCGTTTGAGGAACTCCATCGCCCCGTCGGCCCGCTTGCGCACGTTGAGGTGGTACCCCCACTGCCCGTCGTCGCGGCCGGGCAGATCGGCGCGCTCGTGGTAGAGGCCCCAGCGCGACTCGGTGCGCGTCAAAGATGTGCGAGCCGCCAGCTCCGCGCAGTCCCGGATGAACGACACCTCGACGGCGCGCATCAACTCGTGCGGGGTGCGGGCACCCATCTCGGCGATCTCGCCGCGCATCCGCTCGAAGGTGTGCACCGCCAGCGACAGCTTCGCGGCGGTCTTGGGCGGCGCCACATAGTCGTTGACGAACCGGCGCAGCTTGTACTCCACTTGCGGTTGCGGGGGGCCGTCGGGGTGGCGCAGCGGGCGATAGATCAGCTCGTGGGCATCGGCAAGCTGATCGGCCGGAAGATCCTGCGGCGCCGAGATATCGGCCAGGGTGGACGCCGCGTGCGCGCCGGCCAGGTCGCCGAACACGAACGCGCCGATCATGTAGTTGTGCGGCACGCAGGCCAGATCGCCCGCCGCGTACAGGCCCGGCACGGTGGTGCGGGCGTGTTCGTCGACCCACACCCCCGAGGCGGAATGCCCTGAGCACAGGCCGATCTCCGAGATGTGCATCTCCACGTCATGGGTGCGGTAGTTGTGGCCGCGGTTGGCGTGAAAAGTCCCGCGGGTGGGCCGCTCGGTGGTGTGCAGGATGTTCTCCAGCGCCGAGAGCGTCTCATCGGGCAGGTGCGACACCTTCAGGTAGATCGGGCCCCGCGCGGAATCGATCTCCGATTTGACCTCGGCCATCATCTGGCCGGACCAGTAGTCGGAGTCGACGAACCGTTCTCCCAGCGCGTTGACCTGATACCCCCCGAACGGGTTGGCCACATAGGCGCATGCCGGGCCGTTGTAGTCCTTGATCAGCGGGTTGACCTGGAAGCATTCGATGCCGGACAGTTCGGCGCCGGCGTGATAAGCCATCGAGTAGCCGTCGCCGGCGTTGGTGGGGTTCTCATACGTGCCATACAGATAGCCGGAGGCCGGGAGGCCCAGCCGCCCGCACGGCCCGGTGGCCAGCACTACCGCCTTGGCGCCGACGGCGACGAATTCGCCGGTGCGGGTATGCAAGGCGGCCGCCCCGACCGCGCGGCCGTTCCGGGTGAGCACCCGTACCGGCATCAACCGGTTCTCGATGCGGATCTTCTCGCGCATCGAGCGCTGCCGCAGCACCCGGTAGAGCGCTTTTTTGACGTCCTTGCCCTCGGGCATCGGCAGCACGTAGGACCCGGAGCGGTGTACGCGGCGCACCGCGTACTCGCCGTGCTCGTCCTTCTCGAACTTCACCCCGTAGCGCTCCAGGCGCTGCACCATCGCGAAGCCGCGGGTGGCGGTCTGATACACGGTGCGCTGGTTGACGATGCCGTCGTTGGCCCGGGTGATCTCGGCGACGTAGTCTTCGGGTTCGGCCTTGCCCGGGATGACGGCGTTGTTGACCCCGTCCATGCCCATCGCCAGCGCGCCGGAGTGCCGCACGTGCGCTTTCTCCAGCAGCAGCACCTGTGCGCCGTGCTCGGCGGCGGTGAGTGCGGCCATGGTGCCGGCGGTTCCGCCGCCGATCACCAGCACATCGCAGTCCAGCCGCAGCGGCTGGGTGACATCAGGTATCTCGATCATGAATGGTCCAATGCGGCTAGAAGCTCAGTGCGCAGCTCGGGTTCGGGTCGGCCGCTGCGCGGTTGGGGGACGTCGAGCAGGGCCCGCAGCGGCTGCCCGGTGCGGCCCAGCACCGCCACCCGGTCGCCCAGCGCCAGCGCCTCGTCGACGTCGTGGGTGACGAACACGACCGTGGTGGGATGCGCTTGCCAGGTGTCGATCAGCAATGCCTGCATGGCGGCGCGGGTCGCGCTGTCCAGCGCGCCGAACGGCTCGTCCATCATCACCGCACGGGGTGCGCCGGCCAGCCCGCGGGCCAACTGGACCCGTTGGCGCATCCCGCCGGAGAGGCTTTTCGGCAGGTAGTCGGCGAACCCCTCCAGACCCAACTCGGCGATCCACCGCTCGGCCTCGGCCCGGCGCCCGGTGCGGGGCACACCGCGCAGCCGCAGCGCCAGCTCGATGTTGGAGCGCACCGAGCGCCACGGCAGTAACGCGTTGTCCTGGAACACCATCCCGCGGTCTCCGGAGGTGGTGGTGACCGCGATCTGGTCGGCCAGGATTCGGCCGTGCTCGGGGGCCAGCAATCCGGCCAGGGCACGCAGCAGGGTGGACTTGCCGCACCCGGACGGTCCGGTCAATACCAGGATCTCGCCGGGTCGCACCGCCAAGCTCAACTCATCGATGACCGGGGTGCCGGTGTAGGACAGCCGGACCCGGTCCAGGGTCAGGCTCATGCCGGCGGTCATCGGCCGTTCTCCGCGCCGCGGGGCAGCCAGCGGGTCAGCCGGCGCCCGACCAGCTCGACGGTCGCCGACGTGGCGAATCCGAGCACGCCGATAGTGATGATGCCGACGAACACATCCGGGTACGCCAGCACGGTGTAGGCCTGCCAGGTGCGGTATCCGATGCCGAGCCGGCCGGAGATCATCTCCGCGGAGATCACGCAGATCCAAGACACCCCCATGCCGACCGACAGGCCGCCGAACAGGCTGGGCAGAATTCCGGGAAACACCACCTGGCTCAACACATCCCAGCGTCCACCGCCCAGGGTGCGCACCGAGTCCTCCCACAAGGTCGGCAGTGCGCGCACCGCATGCCGGGTGCTGACCAGAATCGGGAAGTAGGCCGCCAGGAAGGTGATGAATACGATGCCCTGTTCGCCGGCCGGGAACAGCAGGATCGCCACCGGGACGACGGCGATCGCCGGGATGGGCCGGACCAGTTCGGTGAGCGGGCCCACCACGTCCGCAGCGACCCGGGAGCGCCCCAACAGGATGCCGGTGGCCAACCCGGCCGCCGCGGCCAACCCGAATCCGGTGAGGATCCTGATCAGCGACTGCGCCAGATCCAGCCAGTACGCCTCGGTTCCCAGCCGGCGCACCAGGGTCGTGAAGACCTCGTCGACGGTGGGCAGGGTGTCGAACCGCAGCCACCACCGCACGTCGGCGACGGTCAACAGCTGCCACAGGCCGATCGCGACGGCCACCGACGCCAGCCGCAGCAGCCACGCCCACCGTGCCGACCGCGGCCGGCGCGGCGCCCGGTCGACGGGCACCGACGCCGCCGGGGCACCGGTGATAACCGCGGTCATGCCGCACCCGCCAGCGCCTGCTGATAGTCCAGCGCGACGGCGCCGGGATGCGTGGCAAGGTAGCGTTGCGCACCCGCGGTGGTGTCGAACGGTAGATGGCGTGCACCGTCGCGGACCCAGGCGGACTTGTCGGCGAACCAGCGGGTGCCTAGTTCGGCGTCCTGGATATAGGCCGCCCGGACGTGATCGCCGCGGGCGTTCGCGGCCTGTACGGCTTTGAGCAGGGCGGTCGCATCGGCGACGGACACGGTGGTGTCCGATCCGTCTAGCCAGAGTTCGCCCCCGGTCGTCGCGGGTTTGTCGATGGCGGCGACCGCCTGCTCGTAGTCGCGTTTCCGCTCGGCGAACGCCGCGCGCAGCGGCCCGTCGACGACGAAGCCGTCCACGTCGAGGTCGGCGAAGTCGCCGATCGACTTCAGGTAGGGCACATCGTTCTTCAACGCCTCGACCAGCGCCGGCTTGAGGGTGGTGTCGAACGACGTGCCGCCCGGCCCGTTGTAGAGGTAGACGACCTCTTGCGGTAGCCCACTGCCTTCGGCGACGATCCGGGCCGCCTCCAGCGGTTTGCGTTTGAGGAAGTCGGTGGCGTCCAGCTGCGCCTGCAGGAACGCGCCGAGCACTTCCGGGTGGTTCTGCGCGTATGTGCGACGCACGACCACCCCGTGCCAGGTCGGGTAGTTGAGCTCGGCCCCGTCGTAGAGCAGTTTCGCCCGGCCCTGGTAGACCAGCAGCCCGGGCCAGGCCACGAACTGTGACAGGCCTTGCACCTGACCGGATTCCAGCGAGGAGGCGCCGACTTGTGGTTGCTGGTTGAGCACCTCCACGCCGGCGCCGGTGCCCGCCAGTGCGCGCAGCAGGGTGCCGTGGCCGGCCGATCCCACGCTGGCCGAGACTTTGGCGCCGGCCAGATCGGCCAGCGAGTCGGCTCGCGAATCCGGGGCCACCACCACCATGTTCAGTGCGCCGGCGGGGTGATAGCCGGTCACCGAGACGATCTCGGTGCGGGCCTGCGCATTGGTCTGCGTCCGGACCCCGTTGACCAGCATCGGGTAGTCGCCCATCGAGCCGATGTCGATCTTCTCGGCGAGCATCTGCGCCGTGATCGGTGCCCCGGTGTCGTAATCCTGCCAGTCGACGCGGTATCGGGTGCCGGTCCGGCTGGTGATGTCGGCGAGCCGGCGCTCCAGGTAGCCGCGAGCCCGCAGCAAGGTGCCGGCGGTCGCGGTGTTGATGGTCTTGGACTGATAGCCCACCACCACGTCGACGGAATCACCCGACGGCGCGGAGTCCAATGAGCAGCCCGCCGCGATAACGGCCGTGCAGACCAGCACGATCACGGATCTCTTCATGAAACACCTTGGTGGTCAATGTATTCAACGGATGAGGTAGGGCATATTGACGGTGACCGCACCGGTCGGGCAGCGGGCGGCGCACGGTCCGCAGTACCAGCACTCGTCGACGTGCATGAACGCCTTGCCGTTGTCGGGGTTGATCGCCAGTGAGTCCAGCGGGCAGATGTCGACGCACAGGGTGCAGCCGGAGATGCACAGTGATTCGTCGATCGTCACCGGGACGTCGGACCGGCTGTTGACCAGCGTCATGGAATGCTCCTTGTCAGTTTGCCGCGCATGGTGACCCGGTCACCGCGCATCCGGATGTACTCGAGGTCGACGGGTGTACCGTCGGAAAGGCTGGTGAGGCGCTCCAGCATCAGCAGCGCCGCGCCGGCGGGGATCTGCAGGATCGCTGCCGAGTGCGGGTCCGCCGGTATCGCCTCCAACGCCAGGCTCGCGTCGCCGAGACGCTGCCCGCTGATCTTCTCGAGCAGCGGGAAGACATCGTTGGTCTCCAGCGGGTGCGCCAGCACGGCGGCGCCGATGTCCGGCGGCAGATAGGTCTGATCCAGGCTCAGCGGCACGTCGCCCAGGTACCGCAGCCGCTCGACGAACACCACCTGCGCACCGGGTTCGAGCGTCAGCCGCCGGGCCACCAAGGGTGGGGCGGATACCGTGGTGGCCACTCGCACTTCGTTGCGCACCTCTTGACCGTCGAAGGTCTCCTGCAGACCAAGCAAGGTGTCCAGGTCGTGGTCGTATTTGTGCTGTGCCACATGAGTGCCGGTTCTCGGTCCCCGGTGGATCAGTCCCTCGGCCTTCAGGGCGGCCAGTGCCTCACGAATGATGTTGCGGGACACCGCGAATTCGGCGGCCAGCTCCGCTTCGCCGGGCAGGCCGTCGTCGTAGGCACCGCCATGGATCTGGTGGCGCAGCACGTCGGCGACCTGCCGCGCCCGGTCCGCGCGGCGGATCGGCTGCGGGGCGACACGGGCTTCGGGCATGCAGACACGCTAAGGGCACGGCGACACCCGATGGCAGTGCAGCCAATTGAGCTGTTCAGCGGGGTGATTCATTGCGCCACCAGGCAACA
Organism: Mycolicibacter sinensis; assembly: GCF_001667945.1. GTDB lineage: Bacteria > Actinomycetota > Actinomycetes > Mycobacteriales > Mycobacteriaceae > Mycobacterium > Mycobacterium sinense_B. The sequence goes on from NZ_LZJK01000060.1 coordinate 15,061, forward strand.
CCCGGCTGCCAGCGGAAATCCGGATCGGCGCGGGTATTGCGCCGCAGCGGTGCCGTCGGGCCGGGTAACAATCGCGGTGAGGCTAATCGGCTACGGCCGGTGCCCGCGCATAACGGGCCAGAGCCTCCGGAGTGAACACCGCCAGACCCAGCTCGGGGTTGTAGCCGTGGATCTCCTTGACGTCGAGTTCGGCCAGGAAGTACAGGATGTCCTTGGAGATCACCTGCCCGGGGACCAGCACCGGGAAGCCGGGCGGATACGGCACCACGAACGTGGTCGACACCAGGGTCTTGCCGTCGGCGACCCGGCGGCCGGCGTCGCCGAGCAGCACATGTTCGCGGTCGGCCTCCTCGTAGCCGCCGTAGAACGCCGAGCGCATATCCCCGAATGAGCTTGCGCCGTCGGGCCGAAACGCCTGATCGAACTCGCTGAAGTCGGGCAGCGGCGGCAGGTCCTCGGTGATCTCGACGATTCTGCGCTGCTGCAGCGCGCGGTCGTCGGTGCTGGCCGCGTTCCAGGCGCGGTCCAATTCGGTCGAGACCCGGCGCAGCGCGTCAAGCAGGTAGTGCACGGACGACCAGGTCACGCCGATGGTGAAGATCAGCAGCACGGAGTTGATCGAGGTCTTGTTGATCTGAATTCCGAAGCGCTGCATGAGAATCTTCTCGCGGAAGTCGTAGCCGCTCATGCCGGTCTTGCCGACGAACAAGGTGACCCGGGTCGGATCGAGCACGAACTCGTCGGAGCGCCACGCCTCGTTCCACTCCGCCAGCGCACCCTGGCGGACCTGCCGGTAGGAGCTGACCGTCGAGGCCCGGAACCGGTCGGGCACCAGGTCGTCCTCGTCGAGGATGCGGAACCACTTCTTGATCAGCCGGTCCTTGCGGACCCGGTGGCGAAACACCAGCGCCATGTCGTAGACCCGCCGGACCATCTGAAAGCCTTCGATGTCGACCTGCCGGCGCGCCAGATCCAGCGATGCCAGCAGCTGCTGATTCGGCGAGGTGGAGGTGTGGGTCAGAAACGCCTCGGTGAACGATTCACGGGCCAACGCGTTGAAGTCCTGATCCCGCACGTGGATCATCGACGCCTGCCGCAGCGCCGACAACGATTTGTGGGTGGAATGGGTCGCATAGACCCGCACCCGCGCGCCGGGTTCGGGCAGCAGCCGGTGCTCGCTCCACTGGTCCCGGTCGATACCCGCCATCCCGGCGCGCCATTCCCGGTACTCCGCGGCGTAGCGGGGCGAGGCCAGCATGGTCTCGAGGCGTTCGGCGGCCACCATCGCGGTGCGCTGCCGGGCCCACGGCACCGCGGTGGCGAACGCGTACCACGCCTCATCCCACAGGAAGCAGATGTCCGGCTTGATCGCCAGGACCTCCTCCATCACCCGCTGCGGGTTGTAGACGACGCCGTCGAAAGTGCAGTTGGTCAGCAACAGCATCCGGACCCGGTGCAGCTGCCCGGCGGCCTCCAGGTCCAGCAGTGCGCGTTTGATGGTGCGTAGCGACACCGCGCCGTAGATCGCGAACGGCGCCAGCGGGTAGGCGTCCAGGTACAGCGGATAGGCGCCGGCCAGCACCAGCCCGTAGTGGTGCGACTTGTGACAGTTCCGGTCGATCAACACGATGTCACCCGGGCGGGTCAACGCCTGGACGACGATCTTGTTGGCCGTCGAGGTCCCGTTGGTGACGAAGTAGGTGTGGTCGGCGTTCCAGGTCAGCGCGGCCTTGTTCATCGCCACCCGGATGGTGCCGTGCGGGTCCAACAGCGAATCCAGCCCGCCCGACGTCGAAGAGGTCTCGGCCATGAAGATGTTGCGGCCGTAGAACTCCCCCATGTCCTGCAGCGAACGGGAGTTGAAGATGCTCGCGCCGCGCGCCACCGGCAGCGCATGGAACTGCCCGACCGGCTCGGCGGCATAGGCCCGCAGCGCATCGAAAAACGGTGTGGCGTAACGCTTGCGGATCCCGGCGAGCACCGTGCTGTTCAGGTCGGTGGCATCGTTGAGCCGGTAGAAAGTACGGTCGTAGACATCCGGCTCGTCCTCGGTGTCGGCGGCGATCGACTCGTCGGTGATCAGATACAGGTCGATGTGCGGCCGCAGCAGGCGCATCCACTCCCCGCATTCGATGGCGTCGCGACCGCAGTCGACGATCCCGGCGTCGTCGTTGGCTCCCAACAACGTATTCATCAACGGCACCCGGTCGCGCGAGCGCAGCGGCAGGTCGTGGCGGACGATCGCGGCCTGGATCTCGCCGTTGAGCGCGACCGCGGTGACGGCGTCCTCGACGCTGGAGACCACCAGCAGTTCGATCTGCACCTCGTCGTCGGGATTGCGCAGCGCCCGCAGGTTTTCCGCGAGGCTCTCCGGGACGTCCGGCGGCGAGTCGTCGGCCAGCAGCACGGTGTAGAACTGCTGCTGGCGGGCTTGAGCCACCAGCTCTTGGTCCGACAACGGCGACCCGAGGTCGAACAGCGCCGCCCGGTCGCCGTAGTCCGACAGCAGCCGCACCACCAGCGACACCTTTTCGCTCAGCGACACCGTCGCCATCGCCTGCAGGTAGCCGCGGAAGGCGGCCAGGTTCGCCGCGCCGGGAAACAGCCAGTACCGCTCATAGGCGCCGAGCCGGTCCAGCAGGCGCTTGACCCGCGCCGCGTGGTGGGTGGTGTCCAGGCCGGACCGATTGGCCTCGGCCAGCTGCCGGCAGGCGTCGTCGAGCAGATTCCAGGTGTCGACCCGCGAGTACGACGGGTTGGCCACCGCCGCTAGCGCCGAGACCCGCAACCTGCGGCGCTGCCCGTCGCTGTCTGCGCTCATAGGGCCAGTGTGGCCCGAGTCGCTGCGGGGCGGGGCGCTTTCGCCGGAGCTCCGGTAGGCGGCCGCCGCGGGTCTGAGGCCCTCCGCTTCCGGGAGCCAAACGCCGGATCGCGACGGCTGCCGGCGCCGGCAGCCTTGATCGCGGGGGCCGAACGGTAGTTGCCCACCGCGGCCACTGACGCCGGTTACTCCTCCGGGCCGGACCCGGTCGGCGCTTCAGGCTCGGGGGCCCGCGTGGCCGCCTCACGAACCGCCTGCGATGCCGCCCGCAGCTGCGGGGTCACCAACATCACCTGGCCCAGCACGCCGTTGACGAAGCCCGGCGAGTCATCGGTGGACAGCTCCTTGGCCAGCTTCACCGCCTCGTCGACGGCGACCGGCTCGGGTACGTCCTCGGCGTGCAGCAGCTCCCAGATCGCCACCCGCAGGATCGCCCGGTCGACGGCCGGCAGCCGCTCCAGCTTCCAGCCCTGCAGGTGCGAGGTGATCAGGTCGTCGATATGGGCGCTGTGGGCGGCAACCCCGTTGGCCACCGTGACGGTGTAGGGGTGCAGCGGTGCCACGTCGGGCTGCTGGCTGGCCAGCTCAGCGCGCAGCGCCGCGCCCTCGGCCGGGGTCAGGCCCCGGGCCTCGGACTCGAACAGCAGATCGACGGCGCGCTTGCGGGCCTGGTGCCGGCCTTTAACGGGTCTCGGCGGCTTCCCGGCGGGCATGATCAGGAGTTGACCCGTCCCAGATAGCTGCCGTCGCGGGTGTCGACCTTCAACCTGTCTCCGGTGTTGATGAACAGCGGCACGTTGATCTGGGCACCGGTCTCCACGGTGGCCGGCTTGGTGCCCGCACTGGACCGGTCTCCCTGCAGGCCGGGCTCGGTGTGGGTGACCTCGAGTTCGACGCTGACCGGCAGCTCCAGATACAGCGGCACGCCGTTGTGGAACGCGATCTGCACCGGCATGCTCTCCAGCAGGTAGTTCGCCGAGTCACCGACCAGCGTCTCGGGCAGCGGGTGCTGCTCGTAGTCTTCGCTGTCCATGAACACGAAGTCGTTGCCGTCGCGGTACAAGAAGGTGGCGTCACGGCGGTCGACGGTGGCGGTCTCGACCTTCACGCCGGCGTTGTAGGTCTTGTCGACTACCTTGCCCGACACCACGTTCTTGAGCTTGGTGCGCACGAAGGCCGGGCCCTTGCCCGGCTTGACGTGCTGGAATTCGACGATCTGCCAGAGCTGGCCGTCGATCACCAGCACCAGTCCGTTCTTGAAGTCAGCAGTCGAAGCCACGTTTTCTACGTCTCCTAGAGAATGGTCAGTTCCTTGGGGAACCGAGTCAGCAGTTCCGGGGCTTGCCCGGCAGTATCAGCGACCACGAGCGTGTCCTCGATGCGGACGCCGCCACGATCAGCCAGATAGACGCCGGGTTCCACGGTCACCACAGCACCGGCAAGCAGTGTACCGTCGGCCGCCGCGTTGATTCCCGGCGCTTCATGAATCCGCAGCCCCACCCCGTGGCCGAGGCCGTGGCTGAAGGTCTCGGCGTAGCCGGCGTCGGCGATCACCGCGCGCGCGGCGGCGTCGACATCGCGCAGCCGGGCACCCGGGTGCAGCGCCTCCCGGCCGGCCCGCTGCGCCGCCGCCACCACCTGGTAGATCTCGGCCTGCCAGTCCGCCGCCGGGCCCAGCACGAAGGTGCGAGTCATATCGGAGTGGTAGCCGGCCACCAGCGCGCCGAAGTCGATCTTGACGAAGTCACCGGCGGCCAGCACAGCGTCGGTCGGCCGGTGATGTGGCACCGCCGAGTTGGCGCCGGTGGCCACGATGGTCTCGAAGGAGGCCGCGTCGGCGCCGTGATCGAGCATCAGGGCCTCCAGTTCCCGGCCGACCTCCCGCTCCGTGCGGCCCGGCCGCAGCCCGCCGCGGTCCACCAGGTCGCGCAGGGCGGCGTCGGCGGCCTCGCAGGCCAACCGCAGCAGGGCGACCTCACCGGCGTCCTTGACCTCGCGCAGCGCCTCCACCATGCCCGAGGCGCGAACCAGTTCGGTGCCGTCGGCCGCTTTGGACAGCGCGTCGAACCCGTCCACGGTGACCACGTGCCCCTCGAACCCCACCCGGCGCGCCCCGGCCGCCGCGGCGTGGGCGACCAAGTGGCTGGGTCCGGCACGCTCGATCACCGCCTGCAGGTCGGGGGCCTGCTGGGCGACCTGGGTGCGGTAGCGGCCGTCGGTGGCCAGCAGCGGGGTCCGTTCGTCGGCATAGATCAGCAGGGCACCGGCCGACCCGGTGAACCCGGACAGGTAACGCACGTTGACCAGGTCTGTGACCAGCATCGCGTCCAGCCCGGCCGCACCGAGTGCGGCGCTCAGACGCAGTCGACGGGAGGAATGTGTCACGCGGTGTGACGGTACTCGCTACGCTGTGCCCCCATGAGCAAGTGGTTTCTTCGCGGACTGGTCTTCGCAGCCCTGATGGTCGTCATCCGCCTGATCCAGGGTGTGTTGATCAACGCCTTCGAAGCGCAGGCGGGCCTGATCAGCCTGATCCTGATGATCTTGTTCGTGATCGCGGTGATGGTGTGGGGCCGCTCCGACGGCCGCGCCGACGCCCGAGCCAACCCCGACCCGGACCGGCGCGAGGACCTCGCCATGACCTGGCTGGGTGCCGGGCTGGTCGCTGGTGTCCTCAGCGGGGTCGTGTCGTGGATCATCGCCCTGGTCGACAAGGCGCTCTACGTCAGCACCTTGTTCAACGAGCTGACCAGTTTCGCGGCCTTCACCGCATTGCTGGTGTTCGTTCCGGCGGTGGCGGCGGTCACGCTGGGACGCCGTCGCGTGGACAAGGACTACGAGAAGATGCCGCACCGCCACCACGGCCTGGCCGCCCACGAGGACGCGCCTGCCACGGATGTGTTCGCCACCGTGGGCGCCGCGCCGGTGGCTGCCGAGGACGCCGCCGCGACCCAGACCGACGCGGGCGCGACGCTGGCCGGCCCGGCCGCGGGATTCACCACCGAGGAGTTCCCGGCCGTGGAGTACCCGGCCGACGAGACCACCGACACCAGCGAGATCCCCCCGATCCCCGACGAGGGCGGCCAGGCTCAGCCGGGCGACTCGGCCAGGTAGCGCAGCGCCAGCAGGTAGCCCCGCACCCCCAAGCCGACGATCACCCCGCTGGCGATCGGGCTCAGGTAGGAATGCCGCCGAAAGTCTTCGCGCGCATGCACATTGGAGATGTGCAGTTCGATCAGTGGCGCGCTCAACTCGGCGCAGGCGTCGCGCAGCGCTACCGAGGTGTGGGTCAGGCCGCCGGCGTTGAGGATCACCGGTTCGGCGGCGTCGGCGGCGGCATGAATCCACTGCAGCAGTTGCGCTTCGCTGTCGCTTTGGCGCACCACGACGTCGACGCCGAGTGCGCTCGCCTCGGCCTCGATCAGCGCCTGCAGGTCCGCATACGTGGTGTCGCCGTAGACATCCGGCTCGCGCAGGCCCAGCCGCCCCAGGTTGGGCCCATTGATGACGTTGATCCGGTTCACCGTCGCTCCAATCGGAAGCGCTTGCCCACCTCGTCGTAGGCGGCGGCCAGCAGTAGCGGGTCGGGCCCTTCCAGGCGGCCCGGCTTGGCCAGGCCGTCGAGCACCACGAACCGCAGTACCCCGGCGCGGTTCTTCTTGTCCCCCATCATGTATTCCAGCAGCGCCGGCAGCGCGCCCTCGTAGTAGTTGACCGGCAGGCCCAGCGACAGCAGGATCGACCGGTGCCGGTCGGCGGTCTCGTCGTCGAGGCGTCCGGTGACGCGGGCCAGCTCGGCGGCGAACACCAGCCCGACCGAGACCGCGTCGCCGTGCCGCCACTGGTAGTGCTCCAGCGCCTCGATCGCATGCGCGAGAGTGTGGCCGTAGTTGAGGATTTCGCGCAGCCCCGACTCCTTCTCGTCGGCGGCGACGACATCGGCCTTGACCGCGATGGAACGCCGGATCAGCTCGCCCAGTACCTCACCGGTCGGATCCATCGCGGCTTTCGGATCGGCTTCGATCAGGTCCAGGATCACCGGATCGGCGATGAAGCCGGCCTTGACGATCTCGGGCATGCCGGCGACGATCTCGCGCTGCGGCAACGTCTCCAGGGTGGCCAGGTCGACGATGACAGCGGTCGGCTGATGGAACGCGCCGACGAGGTTCTTGCCTGCCTCGGTGTTGATGCCGGTCTTGCCGCCGATCGCGGCGTCGACCATCGCCAGCAGGGTGGTCGGCACGTGCACGATCGAGATACCGCGCAGCCAGGTGGCCGCCGCGAAACCGGCCACGTCGGTCGCGGCGCCCCCGCCGAGGCTGACCAAAGCGTCGCGGCGGTCGAGGCCGATGCGGCCCAGCACCTCCCAGATGAAGCCCAGCACCTGCAGCGACTTACCGTCCTCGGCATCGGGGATCTCGATGCGGTGCGCCTCGATTCCCTTGTCCGCCAAGTAGGTTCGGATTCCCTCCGCGGTCGCCTCCAACGTCGGCTGGTGCAGGATCGCGACCTTGTTGCGACCGGCGAGCAGCTCGGCGAGATCGCCGAGCAAGCCTTTGCCGATCACCACCGGATACGGCGGGTCGGTGGCCACCGTCACGGTGATCGGCTCGGGAATCTCGGTCACTTGCGTCCTCCGGTCTGTCGTGCGGCCAGGGTGGCGGGAGTGGGCGGTGAATCGGCAGACACCGGTGCCGCCGGCGGCCGGGGCCCGGCGGCCCGGTCGCTGCGTTCGGCGGCGTCCAGCCGGGACACGATATAGCGCACCACCGCTCCAGGGTTGCGCCGGTTGGTGTTGACCCGGATCGTCGCCAGCCGCCGATACAGCGGCACCCGCTGGGCCATCAGTTCGCGGAACTTCTCCGCGCGGCCCGGCCCGGCCAGCAGCGGCCGTACCGTGCTGCCGCCGGTGCGCCGTACCCCTTCGGCGGCACTGATCTCCAGGAACACCACGGTATGCCCGGCCAGCGCGTCGCGGACCCCGGCGCTGGTGACAGCTCCCCCACCCAAGGACAGCACGCCGTCGTGATCGGCCAGTGCCGCGCGCACCACGTCCTCCTCGATGCGGCGGAACTCAGCCTCGCCGTCGGTGGCGAAGATGTCGGCGATGCTGCGTCCGGTGCGCGCCTCGATGGCGGCGTCGGTGTCGAGCATCTCGACGCCGAGCGCCTTGGCCAGGCGCCGGCCGATGGTGGACTTGCCCGCCCCGGGCAACCCCACCAGAACCGCTCTGGGCGCCACCGGCTATCCCGATGCCCGCGCCTGGTCGCCCACCGGCCCGCGCTCGGCCACCGCACGCCGGTATGCCTCGATGTTGCGCCGGGTTTCGGTCAGCGAGTCCCCACCGAACTTGGCCAGCGCCGCTCGCGCCAGCACCAGCGCCACCATGGCCTCGGCCACCACCCCGGCGGCCGGCACCGCGCACACGTCGGAGCGCTGATGGATCGCAACCGCTTCGTCGCCGGTGGCCATGTCGACGGTGGCCAGCGCCCGCGGGACGGTGGAGATCGGCTTCATCGCCGCACGCACTCGCAGGGGCTGCCCGTTGGTCATGCCGCCCTCCAGCCCGCCGGCGCGGTTGGTGGAGCGCACCACACCGTCGGGGCCCGGGTACATCTCGTCATGGGCCGCGCTGCCGCGTCGGCGGGCGGTGGTGAAACCGTCGCCGATCTCGACCCCCTTGATCGCCTGGATGCCCATGATCGCCGCGGCGAGCTGACTGTCGAGACGGTCGTCGCCGCTGATGAACGACCCCAGCCCGATCGGCAGGCCCGAGACCACCACTTCCACCACGCCGCCCAAGGTGTCGCCGTCGGCCTTGGCGGCCTCGATCTGGGCGATCATGGATTCCTGCGCTTTGGCGTCGTAGGCCCGGACCGGGCTGGCGTCGATAGCGGCCAGGTCGTCCGGCTGCGGCACCGGCCCGTCGTAGGCTTCGGAGGCGCCGATCGAGATCACGTGCGAGATCACCTGCACACCCAACGCCTGCTCCAGGAACGCCCGGGCAATGGTGCCCGCGGTGACCCGCGCGGCCGTCTCGCGCGCGCTGGCCCGCTCGAGCACCGGGCGGGCGTCGTCGAAACCGTATTTGAGCATGCCGGCGTAGTCGGCGTGGCCGGGCCGTGGCCGGGTCAACGGCGCATTGCGGGCCCCGCCTTCGGCGTCGAGTACGTCGGGATCCACCGGATCGGTGGCCATCACCGTCTCCCATTTGGGCCACTCGGTGTTGCCGATCTCGACCGCGATCGGGCCGCCCAGGGTGACACCGTGGCGCACCCCGGACAAGACGGTGACGGCGTCGGCTTCGAATTTCATCCGAGCGCCGCGACCGTAGCCGAGGCGACGGCGGGCGAGTTGGGCCGCGATGTCAGCCGAGGTGACGGTCACTCCGGCGACCATGCCCTCGACCACGGCGACCAGCGCGCGACCGTGTGATTCCCCGGCGGTTATCCAACGCAACACGTGTCCCATCTTCCCATGCCGGTGTTGGGCGCCCCGGGTTGGAGGACCCTACGGTTGCGCATGCAGACGGCTCAGTACGGCGAGAAACGCCGGGAGCAACCCCGCGAGGGACTCAGGAGCCGTTCTTGAGGATCAGATAGGTGACGGCGTCGGGGCCGTTGCTGGGCGAGGTCACCGCGTTGAGCTGGCTGCCCGCGTTGCCGACGATGCCGTCGAGGATGCGGTCGAAGTCCTCGGCGGAGGTCTGCGGGTCGATCAGCACCAGCGGGGATTCGCCGGGCGCAACCGCGGTACTGGGGTCCAGCAGGTAGCCGCCGAGCGAGTCGGCATTTCCGGCCGAGGTCTGCGCGAACAGGTCCAGCCACTGCACGGTGGCGTCGGTTCCCTCGGCGTTGGACAGCGCAACGGCGGGAACCTGCACGTCAGGAAGGGACGGCGAGGCGATGTTGGTGGCCAGCACGGCACCACCGACGACGACCGCGGCAGCGGCCACACCCCCAATTACGGCTCGCTTCACGGTCACCCCCTTTGAAACCCACGACCCGGTCAGCACAAGTCAATACTGCGATATTAACTAATAGCGGGCTGAGGAGCAAACGTTTCCTGTCAAGGCTAACCACGGCGTTAATTTGTTTCGCTTATCTCGACGTCGGCGGTGACCTCCATAATTGGCCGAACGAGGCGTCCTCAGAACATTCCCAGACCTGCCGCCAGCGCGCTGGCCAGGCACATCGATGGGCCGTGCGGGATGGAGGGCCCCCGGCGCCCCAGCGCGGCGAGCAGGCCGCACACCCCGGTCAGCAGCGGAGCGCACAGCGCCGCCAGCAACCACACGTCGGCGCCGAAAGAACCGGTCAATGCGCCGAGCCCGGCGGCGAGTTTGACGTCGCCGGCGCCCAGCCCGGCTGGTGCGATCAGGTGCACGGCCAGATAGACCGCGGTCAACGCCGCCGCCCCGGCCAGCGCCGCAGTCCCCCGCCCGGCCGCGGCCGCGACAGCCGGCGCCAGCACCGCCGCGGGCAGGGTCAGCCAGTTCGGCAGCCGGCGCTGCCGGATGTCATAGCCGCTCAGCAGGATCAGCCACGCCACCACCAAAACCGCCCCCACCGCTTCCACGGCGTCATGCTCAGGCCGGGTCGGCGATCGCGCAAGTCATCGCCGCGCGGGGCGCAGGCCGGCCGGTGAACAGCTCGACTTGGGTGAACGCTTGGTGTAGCAGCATCTGCAGGCCGCTGATCACCGTGCCGCCCGCCGCGGTGACCGCCGCCGCCAGCGGCGTCGGCCACGGGTCATAGATCGCATCGAGCAGCACCGGCACCCTCGCCAGCGCCGGCGCGTAGCCGGCCGCGACGTCGGCCGGGAGGGTGCTGACGGTCACCGAGGCGGATCCGGCCGCCTCGCCCAGCGCGGCACCATCGAGGGCGCAGTAGCGGGCCGGCACCCCGACGTCGGTGGCCAGGGCGACCACCCGGGCGGCGGTGTCGGGATTGCGCGCGGCCACCGTGATGTGGCTGGCCCCCAATTCGGCCAACGCCACCACCGCGGCCGGGGCGGTGCCGCCCGACCCGAGCACGATCGCCTCCCCCGCCACCGGACCGGCCGATGTCAGCGCCCCGCTCACCCCGTCGACGTCGGTGTTGTCGGCCAGCCAGCCGGTCGCGGTGCGCACCAGGGTGTTGGCGGACCCGATCCGCTCGGCGCGCGGGGTGCGCTGATCGGCGAAGGCCAGCGCGGCGAACTTGCCCGGCATGGTGACCGATACGCCGACCCATTCCGGCCCGAATCCGGCTACCAGCGCCGGCAGCTGCTCGGCGTTGCACTCGATGCGGTCATAGGTCCAGTGCGGCAGACCGAGGGCCCGGTAGGCCGCCAGGTGCAGTTGCGGTGAGCGGGAGTGCGCGATCGGCGACCCCAGAACGGCCGCCTTGCGCGGCCCCGGCTCAGCGGGAGCTGTCGAGGACACCGTTGTCCAGCGCCATCTCGATGTTGTTCAGGTGCTGTTGATAGTTGTGGGTGAACAAGGTGGTGCCGTCCTGGTCGATCGTCACGAAGTACAACCAGTCGCCCGGCTCCGGGTGCTCGGCGGCCCGCAGCGCCTCGGTGCCCGGGGAACAGATCGGGGTGGCCGGCAGCCCGGCGGAGGCGTAGGTGTTCCACGGCGTCACCTTGGCCCGGTCGGCGTCGGTGGTGGCCACCTCCTGGCGGTCCAGCGGATAGTTGACCGTCGAGTCGAACTCCAGGCGCTGGGGTTCGTTGAGCCGGTTATCGATGACCCGGGCGACCTTGGCGAAGTCGTGCGGCAGCGCTTCGCGCTGCACCAGTGACGCCACGGTCAACAGTTCGTAGGGGGACATGCCCAGCTGCTCGGCGGTGGCGGGCAGACCGGATTTAGCCAGCTCGGCGGTGCTCTGGCCGATCACCTTCGACAGCACCACCGGTGCCGGCGCAGTGGGGTCGACGTTCCAGGTGCCCGCCGTGATCAGCCCCTCGATGCGGCGGTGGTCGTGGCCCATCTTGGTGACCGGCCCCAGCGCCCACTCCGGCACCGACAGGGCCTGCGGGGTCTCCGCCGCCGCGGCGCGCCGCAGATCCTGCACGTTGAGGCAGTGGCGATCGCCGTTGAGTTCCAGGCAGCTGGCCTCGGCGATCAGGGTGAACACGCCCGGGGTGACCGCGTTGGTCTTCATGTCGGTGGTGTCGTCGAGTTGGCGGCCTTCCGGGATCACCAGCTTGCCCACCCGGTTGGCCGGGTCGGTCAGTTGTTGCACCGCGGTGGCGGACGGGATCTGGGCCCGCAATCGGTAGAAGCCGGGCTGGATGGCGGCGATGGCACTGTTGTGCTGGGCGACGTCGAGGAACTTTGCGACGTTGGCGATCACCCCGGCGCCGTACATGGTCTCGGCGATGGCGGTGGTGAAGTCGCCCTCGTGGACCTCGATCAGCACCTGCTGGCCACCCTCACCGGTGTAGTCGAGGAGCGGGCCGCGCGAGTGCCACAGCTTGGAGCCGAGGAACACCCCGGTGATCACGGTCAGGGTGACCAGCACGATGCCCAGGCCGCCGACGACGCGCCGGTGCCGGTGGCGCCGGCGTTGCCGCCGATCCTCGCGGGCCCGCTGGGTCCGGCTCATCCGGCGGCGCGGCGGTCCGACCGCCGCGGGTTTGGCCTTCGTGGCACGGTTGTCGTCAGCCACCGTTGTCCTCCGTTGGCGCCGCCGCGGGGCACGAGGCACGGCGCTGGTCGAGCCAGCTCTGCAAGATCGTCACCGCGGCAGCCTGGTCGATCACCGAGCGCTGACGTTTGGACCGCACCCCGGCCGCCTGCAGGGACCGCGCGGCGCTGACGGTGCTCAGGCGTTCGTCAGCCAGCCGCACCGGGGCGCGCCGATTCCGCTTGGCCAGCATCCGGGCCAGGTCGTCGGCGACCGCGATGGCGTCCTGCGCGGCCGATCCCGTGCGGTCGGCCAGGGTGCGGGGCAGCCCGACCACCACTTCGACCACGTCGAATTCCTCGGCCAGATCGGCCAGCCGGCGCAGGTGCGACCCGGAGGCGTGCCGGCGGACGGTCTGAACCGGCGTTGCCAGCAGGCCGTCGGGGTCGCTGCACGACACCCCGATGCGCACGCTGCCCACATCCACCCCGAGCCGTCGTCCGCGGCCGGGATCGTCCGGCCCGCCGGGCCGGTCCGGGGTGCGATGCTGCGGGAAGGTCACGCCGGCGCGCTCCGGGCGACCGCCGCACGGACCGCCGCCAGGGCGGCGTCGATGCCGGCCGCGTCCTTACCGGAGCCCTGCGCCAGGTCGGCCTTGCCGCCGCCGCGGCCGGCCACCGCCGCCGCCAGGTCTTTGACCAGATCGTCGGCGCGCAACCCGAGGTCCCCGGCGGCGCTGTTGGTGGCGACGACGTAGGGCACGCTGCCGTCCGAACCCGAAGGCGGGTCGGCGATCAGCGCCACCACCGCCGGGCCCTCACCGAGTTTGCCGCGGATGTCGCCGGCCAGCGAGCGCAGATCGCCCCCGCCGATCCCGCCGGACATCCGCTGCGCCACCAGGCGCACGTTACCGACTTGTTCGGCGCTGGCGGCGGCATTTGCCGCAGCCGCGCGCGCATTGGCCAGCCGGACGCGGTCGAGTTCCTTCTCCGCAGCCTTGAGGCGCTCGACGAGGTTTGCTACCCGGGCCGGCACCTCTTCCGACGGCACCTTGAGCGAGGACGCCAGGCCGGCCATCAGTGCCCGTTCCTTGGCCAGGTGGCGGAACGAGTCCAGCCCGACGTAGGCCTCCACCCGGCGCACCCCGGAGCCGACCGACGATTCACCGAGCAGGGTCACCGGGCCGATCTGCGCCGAGTTGTGGACGTGGGTACCGCCGCACAGCTCCAGCGAGAACGGCCCGCCGATCTCAACCACCCGCACCCGCTCCGGGTACTTCTCGCCGAACATCGCCATGGCGCCCATGGCCTTGGCCTTCTCGAGCTCTTCGGTGAAGGTGTGCACCTCGAAGTCGGCCTGCACCGCCTCGTTGGTGACCTCTTCGACCTGGCGGCGCTGTTCGTCGCTGAGCGGGCCCTGCCAGTTGAAGTCGAAGCGCAGATAGCCCGGCCGGTTCAGCGAGCCGGCCTGAACAGCATTGGGCCCCAACACCTGCCGCAGCGCGGCGTGCACCATGTGGGTGCCGGAGTGGCCCTGGGTGGCACCCTTGCGCCAGCCCGGGTCCACCGCGGCGGTGACGGTGTCGCCCTCGACGAACTCGCCCGACTCCACATTGACCCGGTGCACCCACAGGGTTTGGGCGATCTTCTGTACGTCGGTGACCGCGGCCTTGGCTGGCCCGGCGCTGATGGTGCCGGCATCGGCGATCTGCCCGCCCGCTTCGGCGTAGAGCGGCGTGCGGTCCAACACCAACTCGACGCGGTCTGCGGCAACGTCTTCATGCGACACCACCGGCACTCGCTTACCGTCCACGAAGATCCCGAGAATCCTTGCCTCCGAGGACAATTCATCGAACCCGGTGAATTCGGTGGGGCCGGCGTCGATCAGCTCCCGGTAGGCGCTCAGATCGGCGTGGGCGTGTTTGCGGGCGGCGGCGTCGGCCTTGGCGCGTTGGCGTTGCTCGGCCATCAGGGCGCGGAACCCGGCTTCGTCGACGGCCAGACCGGCTTCGGAGGCCATCTCCAGGGTGAGTTCGATCGGGAAGCCGTAGGTGTCGTGCAGGGTGAAGGCGTCCTTACCGGACAGCACGGTGACCCCGGCGGACTTGGTGGCCGCCGCGGCTTCGTCGAACAGCTTGGAACCCGAGGCCAGGGTGCGGTTGAACGCGGTCTCCTCGGCCACCGCTATCCGGGCGATCCGGTCGAAGTCGGTGACCAGTTCGGGATAGGACGGGCCCATCGCGTCGCGCACGGTGGCCATCAGCTCGGCGACGATGGGACCCTCGATGCCCAGCAGCTTGGCCGAGCGGATCACCCTGCGTAGCAGCCGGCGCAGCACGTAGCCGCGGCCGTCGTTGCCGGGGCTCACCCCGTCGCCGATCAGGATCGCCGCGGTGCGCGAGTGGTCGGCGATGATCCGGTAGCGCACGTCGTCGGCGTGGTTGCCGGTGTCATAGGGGCGCGCGGCGACGGTGGACACTTTGTCAATGACCGGCCGCAGCAGGTCGGTTTCGTAGACGTTGTGCACGCCCTGCAGCAGGAACGCGACCCGTTCGATGCCCATCCCGGTGTCGATGTTCTTGCGCGGCAGCGGCCCGAGGATCTCGAAGTCCTCCTTGCCAGCGCCTTCGCCGCGCTCGTTCTGCATGAACACCAGGTTCCAGATCTCGATGTAGCGGTCCTCATTGGCGACCGGGCCACCGTCGACACCGAATTCCGGGCCGCGGTCGTAGTAGATCTCCGAGGACGGGCCGCAGGGTCCGGGGATGCCCATCGACCAGTAGTTGTCGGCCATGCCGCGGCGCTGGATCCGCTCGAGCGGCAATCCCGCGATCTCCTGCCACAGCGCGATGGCCTCGTCGTCGTCGAGGTAGACGGTGGCCCACAGCCGGTCCGGGTCCAGCCCGTAGCCGCCGTCGTCGACGCTGTTGGTCAACAGGGTCCAGGCCAGCTCGATCGCGCCGCGTTTGAAGTAGTCGCCGAACGAGAAGTTGCCGGCCATCTGGAAGAAGGTGTTGTGCCGGGTGGTGATGCCGACTTCGTCGATGTCCGGGGTGCGGATGCACTTCTGGATGCTGGTGGCGGTGGTATACGGCGGGGTGCGCTGGCCTAAGAAGTACGGCACGAACTGCACCATGCCGGCGTTGATGAACAACAGATTCGGGTCGTCGAGGATCACCGAAGCACTGGGCACCTCGGTGTGGCCCGCCTTCACGAAGTGATCGAGGAAACGTTTCCTGATCTCGTGTGTCTGCACTCTAAAGTCGCTTTCCCGCCGTTATCTAGACCGCACTACAGTACCGGGCTGCCGATCGCCTCCTTGACGCCAAGAGCCTGCGGTCGGCAATCAGGCGCTGTCGACGAAACTCAGCCGCACCGACCGCCGGGGGTTGTCCCGGTTGAGGTCGACCAGCACCACGGACTGCCAGGTGCCCAGCAGCGGTTCGCCGCCGGCCACCGGCACCGTGATGGACGGCGCCACAATCGCCGGCAGCACGTGATCGGCACCATGGCCCGGGGAGCCGTGCGCGTGCCGGTAGCGGTCGTCGCGCGGCAGCAGCCGCTCCAAGGTGTCGACCAGGTCGGCGTCCGAGCCGGCGCCGGTCTCGATGATCGCCACCCCGGCTGTCGCATGGGGTACGAACACGTTGCACAGCCCGTCTTGGTGGGCGGCGCAGAACGCCCGCACCTGCGCGGTGAGGTCGACGGTGCGACGCCGCGCGGTGTCGACGTCGAGAATTTCGGTGTCCATCACCGTCCAGCCTACGGGCGCGTCACCCCGGCGAGCAGACACAGAACCGCACGTTTAGGCCGGTTCGCGCACGAGGCGATCGACACCGCCAACCAGATCTTCGGCCAGGTCGGCGGTCCCGGACATGTCGCCGGGCTGTTCTCCGGACCCGATACCGACGCCCAGGACACCGCGGCGCCGTTCGCCGCGATGCAGGGCATGGACCCGCAGATCCTCAACGGTCTCGTCGAGGTCGATGGCGGGATCTTCGCCAACCAGCCGGTGCTGAGCCTCGGCGGCATCTACTACGACGTGGCCGTGGTGCTGTGGATGTTGGGAGGGGTCAACGCTTTTCGGATCCCCGGCGCCGATGAGTACAACGGGGTGGTCGTCAACGACAATTACACCGCGGCCGTCAACGCGATGAACGCCGCGGCCCTTGACAATCCGGTGGTCGGCGACGACGGCAACATCACCGACGTCGCCTACAGCAGCGAAGCCTCGATGATGATCTGGACCATGCTCAACGTCAAAAATCCCGACCCGATGGTGCTGGTCAACACGCTGATCGCCTCGCTGGACAACGGCGGCACGCCCGCGCTGGTCCCCAACGCCGGACTGATCCAGGTCGAGGGCAACCCCACCGACGGCTGGACCTTGGTCAGCTGGGCCGGGCAGGACGTCCCAGAGAATCCCGGAGCGCTGGGCGATCTGTTCCTGATCTGGCGCGATCTGGTGCTGCCGCCACAAGTGGCGCTCGACCATATTCTGGACGCCCTGGCATCCGGTGATTCGGCCGCGCTCACCGACGCCTTCCAGGACGGACTGGCCAGCATCTCCGCGGCGCTGGACAGTGTTCCTGACACGGTGACCAACCTGTTCGCCGAGCTCGCCGCCGGCACCTGGTGACCAGCAACCGCCGCCCCGAATCGGAATTTCACGACACTTCGCCGGCGAGTCGCGTCGGGAAATTCCGATTCGGGGCTGCCGGCTCAATCAGCGGCGGCGGATGATGGCCCGCAGCTTCTGCAGTCGCCCGCCGATCTCCCGTTCGTTGCCGCGTCCGGTGGGCTGATAGTAGTCGGCGCCGACCAATTCATCAGGCGGATATTGTTGTGGCACAACGCCGTCCGGGTGGTCGTGGGCGTACCGGTAGCCGACCGCGTTGCCCAGCGCCTGCGCGCCGGAGTAATGGCCGTCGCGCAGATGCGCCGGCACCGCCCCGGCCTTGCCGGCCCGGATGTCTCTCATCGCGGCGCCGAGTGCGGTGGTCACGGCGTTGGACTTCGGGGCGGTCGCCAGGTGCACGGTGGCGTGCGCGAGGGTCAGCTGCGCCTCGGGCATGCCGATCAGCTGCACGGTCTGGGCGGCGGCCACCGCGGTCGGCAGTGCAGTCGGGTCGGCCATCCCGATGTCCTCGCTGGCCAGGATCATCAACCGGCGGGCGATGAACCGCGGGTCTTCCCCGGCGACCAGCATCCGGGCCAGGTAGTGCAGCGCGGCGTCGACGTCGGAGCCACGCACGCTCTTGATGAACGCACTGATGACGTCGTAGTGCTGGTCGCCGTCGCGGTCGTAGCGCACCGCGGCCTGATCCAGCGACGCCTCCACGGTTTCGACAGTCACCCGCTCCCCTGCCTCGGCCGCCACCTCCAGCGCGGTCAGGGCACGGCGGGCGTCGCCGGCGGCCAGCCGGACCAGGAGATCGACCGCATCGGGTGCCACCTCGATGCGTCCCCCCAGGCCGCGGTCGTCGTCGATGGCGCGGTGCACCACCGTGGCGATGTCCTCGGGCCCCAGGGGACGCAGCTGCAGGATCAGCGAGCGGCTGAGCAGTGGGGCGACCACCGAGAATGACGGGTTCTCGGTGGTGGCCGCCACCAGCAGCACCACCCGGTTCTCCACCGCGGCCAGCAGCGCGTCCTGCTGGGTCTTGGAGAACCGGTGCACCTCGTCGATGAACAGCACGGTCTGCTCGCCGTAGGCGGCGGCGCGCCGGGCGGTGTCGATCACCGCGCGCACCTCTTTGACCCCGGCGGAAAGCGCCGACAGCGCCTCGAAGCGCCGTCCGGTGGCGCCGGAGATCAGTGAGGCCAGCGTGGTCTTTCCGGTGCCCGGCGGGCCGTAGAGGATGACCGAGGCCGCCCCGGAGCCGTCGACCAGCCGACGCAGCGGGGATCCCGGGCCGAGCAGGTGGTCTTGGCCGACGACTTCGTCGAGGGAGGCCGGGCGCATCCGGACTGCCAGCGGCGCGGACGTGCCCGCGCTCGGTCCGGACCCCTGCGGTCCGGGGGTCGGGTCTCCAGTCTCATTCGGCGGTCCCAGCTTCGCCTCTCCGTCGTCGAGCCTCGCTGAACCGCCGGTCAGGTCGAACAGTCCGTCGGACACGCCTTCAGGCATACCACGCGAGTTCGGCGCCGGAGTAGGTCACGGATCGAGGGGGTACTGTTCGCGCCAGCTGCGCGGTGACACGCCGTGGACCTTGCGGAAGAGCCGGGCGAAATACCCCTGGTCCGGTAGACCGACGCGGCGGGCGACCTCACCGACCGGCAGTTCGGGATCGTCGAGCAGCCGACGCGCCTCGGCCATCCGGCGCTCGGTGATCCAGTCCTGCACGGTGCGGCCGGTGCGGCGGCGCATGACCGTAGTCAGGTGCCCGCCTGATACAGCCAGTTCACGTGCCACATCGCGCAACGACAGCGGTTCGGCGTGGCGCCGGTCGATCACGGCCAGGGTCTTGGCGACCAGCGGATCACCGGCCCGGCGCACGCCGTCTTCCACCTCGTCGGCCAGCCGAGCACAGTCGATGAGCAGCACCGTCAGGTGCGCCAATGCTGCCTCTCGGTACCCGCGCCGGCGCGCGGCCAACTCGGCTTCGATTGCCTCGATCGCAGCATCCCAGACCGCTCGCCGGTCAGCCGGCAATTCCAGCGGCAGCCGCCCGCCGTGGCGTTCGTGCAGGAATACGAAGAGCTGCGGGTGTTTTCGCCAGGTCGACCAGGGCGCCCGGCGATGCTCGCCGAGGGCGGACGGGTCGAAGAACAGCCCGACGCCGTCGTCGTCACGGCGAATGTGGGTGGGGTCGACGATTTCGCCGGCGGCGATCAGGTGAACGAGTCCCGCCTCGCGGGCGTACCACAGCGCCGGGAAGTTGTGGACGTGCTCGCGATCGGACAGTTCGTGGTGCCCGAACCGGACCACCGAGACCGGCGGCGTTCGCGGGTCGGCCGGGTACTCGTGGACCGGCACCCCGCGACGCCTGCCGATCAACCGGGTCAACTCAGCCATTCCTCAGATCGTCCCAGTATTGGCAAGGATCGTCCGACTTTTTGGGAACCTCATGCTCGACCATCTATTCAGGGCCGCTGGCGTCGCGGCCGACACGCCGCCAAGCGCGGCGCGGACCCCACCGCCGACGGTCGGCGCACCGCGGTGGAGTATGTGCATTCCCTGAGTTTCCATGGACGCGGCCGAGTTATACCGCTTCATTCTTATGCTGCTTACATTCATGTTTCCCAGCCCTCTCGGCTCCGGCGCGCCCTAGGGTACGTAACACTCGTGCTGCAGAGCAGAATCAGATTCATAGTTAGCACTTGATCTTTCATCCCGGAAAGACGCCTGCACTGCGATCGAGAGCACCTGGGCTCACCCCGGTCACCGACCGCCTTCGAACAGGATAGAACGAGTTCTAATTTCTTGTATACAAATCAGGGGACTCTCAGTTAGCATCGTGATCGTTCGACTCCGTGCTGTGCATCACTAACCCGAAGGAGACCCCTTGCACGCCACAGTTCGCCCCTACGCCACCGCCGGCGTGGCACTGATCGGGGCCAGCCTCATCGCGGTCACGCCGCTGGCCGCGCCGTTGACGGCGCTGCCCGATGTTCAGTCGCCCGCGGTGGCGTTGACCGGGGCGTTCCAAGACGTCCTCAATGCCGCGTCGGCGAATGTGACGACGATGCTCAACAACTGGTACCTCGCGCCTGGCGTGGGTATGCAGCAGTTCTGGGCGAACCAGATGGATTACTGGGACCAGCTGCTCAACGACCCGGCGGGCTCCGCCAACGCCGTCAACGAGGAGATCCAGAAGCACCTCAACGCGGTGATCTCCGGGTTCGGACTCCAAGACACCACCGATGAAACCCATGCCACGGTCCTCAATCACACGATGGACGCTAACCACGCGTTGATGTTCGGACAGGTTTCTAACTACATTCCCGCTGACGTCGACGCCAGCCAGATCATGCCGATCATCGAATGGCTGGGATCCCCGCAGAGCGCGATCTTGATGGGAATGATCGGCCCGGGCATCAGCCCGTGGATCGCCCTGCTCAACAGCATCACCGACCATGACAGCCTCGGCGACACGTGGGCGAACGTGACCGGCGCCTTCTTCAACGGCGCCACCTTGAACCTGGATGCCCTGCTACCGACCATCAACGGGCTCGGGGTCTTCCCAGCCGGCATGAGCATGGACCACCTCGACATCGCCTTCGGCGGGCTGTTCTCCACCGGCGCCGCGCAGGTCGGCCCCTACGAGGTGCTCGGCCCCGGCGGCGAGGTCGCCGCCTCGGTGCCCGCAGTCGGCGGGTCGATCTTCCAAAGTGTCGGTATCGAATTCAGCGGGGTGCCCGTGCTGGGCTCCCTCGATCTCAACAGCGCAGCCATCGGCCCGATCGCGGCCTGGCAGGCCTGGGGCCAAACCGTCGGCGCATTGCTCGGCTCCGGATGGGACGGCAAGGGCCCGGTCGTGGTCACCCCGCCACTTGCCGGGGCGGAGCTGCCCCTGCTGCCTACCGACACCCTCGATGACGGCGGCGCCGGTGCCGCCACCGATGCGTTCGGCTGGCTGGGAGACCTACTCGGCCTCTGAAACCCATAAACCGTTATCCCCCGACAAGACTGCTTGAAAGAGGTACCTCCACGATGAGTCGTCATCACACGCACCCGCGCCGGCACGCCCGCGCGGTCGGCGCCGCCAGCGCCGTCGGCGCGTTCCTTGCCTTCGGAATGGCCCCTGTAACCACCGCACCACCGGCCCAGGCCGACGAATTCGATTGGATCGCCGATCTTTTCGACCCGTCGTCCTGGTTCGCCGTCGAACCCGCCGACGCCGGCACCTTCGACATGACCTCGATGCTCGACCAGTGGTTGTATGAACCGCTGCACACCTCGATGGAAGCCTGGATCAGCAGTGACTTCGGGGCCATGGTGAACGGCTGGATCAACACCTCCGCCGGTCAATTCCTCATCGGCGACGGCGCCGATGGCACCGCGGAGCACCCCGACGGCGGCAACGGCGGACTGTGGTTCGGCGACGGCGGCGACGGTTGGGACAGCACCGAGGCCGGGGTGGCCGGCGGCAACGGCGGCAACGCCCCCGGCTGGCTCGGCGACGGCGGCAACGGCGGCGACGGCGGCGCCGGTGCCAATGGCGGCAATGGTGGCGCCGGCGGCACCTGGATGGGCAACGGCGGCGCCGGCGGTGCCGGCGGAGCGTCGCTGGATCCCACCATCATCGGCGGTGACGGCGGTATCGGTGGCACCGCCTCGGCCTGGTTCTTCGGCAACGGCGGCAACGGCGGGATCGGCGGGGCCGGGGCCGACGGCGCAGCCGGCACCTACGCCAACGGCGGTACCGGCAACGGCGGCAACGGCGGCCACGGCGGCAACGGCGGGGCCGGCGGCCGCAGCGGCTTCATGTTCGGCAACGGCGGCAACGGCGGCGACGGCGGTGAGGCCGGCGCCAGCGGGGACGGCGCCACCGGCACTATCGATCACGTCGATGGCGGCGACGGCGGATTGGGTGGCTGGGGCGGAGCCGGCGGCGCAGCCGGTGCGCGCGGCTCCACCATCTACTCTTCCCCGGTATACGGGCAGGCCGGGCACCTCGGCGCCGGCGCTGACGGGGGCAATGGCGGCAACGGCGGCAACGCGTACCAGGACGCGAACGGCAACTACCTCGGCGACGGCGGCAACGGCGGCGACGGCGGTTATTCCAACGGTCTCTTTGCCCGGACCGGCGCCGGTGCCGATGGCGGCAGCGGTGGCAACGGCGGCGACGGACTCAACGGCGGCAACGGCGGCAACGGCCAAAGCGCCACCGCCAGCAACGGTGGTTCCGAGCCCGGCGGCAAGGGCGGCGACGGTGGTAACGGTGGCTTCGCCAGCGCCGGCAAGGGCGGCAACGGCGGCAACGGCGGCAGCAGCCGCGGTGGTGGGGCCGGTCTCGGCGGTAACGGCGGCGACGGCGCCACCGACGACGCCACCGTGAAAACCATCGGCGGCAACGGCGGCCGCGGCGGAAGCACACTCGGTGCCGACGGCGCCGGCGGCCGCGGCGGCAACGGTGGCACCGGCACCTACGCCGGCGGCAACGGCGGCGCCGGCGGCGGCGGTGGCCGCGGCGGCTACGCCGGGGGCGACGGCGGTGACGGCGGGACCAGCACCGGCTGGCAACACGACGGTGTCACCTATAGTCACGGCGGCAACGGCGGTGACGGCGGCAGGGGCGCTACTCCCGGTACCGACACCGCAGCCGGTGACGGCGGCGCCGGGGGTGCCGGCGGTAACGGCGCCACCGGCAACAACGTGGTCAGCATCGGCGGCAACGGCGGCAACGGCGGCGCGGGCGGAAGCGCTTCCGGTGGTGTCGCAGCCGGTAACGGCGGTAGCGGGGGCGCCGGCGGCAGCGGCACGGCATCCGGCGGTAACGGCGGCAGCGGCGGTAGTGGCGGTAACGCCACTGTCCCGCTGACCGGGGGCACCGGCGGCACTGCAGGTAACGGCGGTGCCGGGGGCGCCGGCGGAGACAGCGGCGGCGTCACGATGCCCACTGACAACCCCTACGGTGCAGGGCCCAGCCATGCCGGCAATGGTGGCAACGGGGGCAACGGCGGCACCGGCACGTCAGATGCCGGCGGCACCGGCGGCGATGGCGGTGCCGGCGGTGCTGGCGGTAATGCGCAAGGCACCGTCAACGGCGGCAACGGCGGCACCGGCGGAACCGGCGGCACCGGCTTCAAGGGCTCAGTCGCCACCAACCCCGCACATGCGGCCGGCGGCAATGGCGGCGACGGTGGCGTCGGCGGCAATGGTGGCCAGGGCGGCGCCGGCGGTACCGCAGTCTCCGGCAACGGCGGCGCGGGCGGCAACGGCGGTGCGGGCGGAACCGGTGGCGCCGGCGCCAGCGGCGGCAACGGTGGTACTGACAGTGCCGGCACCCAACTCGCTGGCGGCAACGGCGGCAACGGCGGGGCAGGCGGCAATGGCGGCCAGCACGGCACCGGCGGAGCCAGCTCCAGCGGGACGGCCGGCGCAAACGGGACCGGCGGCGCGGCCGGCAACGGCGGCGCCGGGGGCGCCGGCGGCACCGGCTCCCCCGCCGGGCAAGCCGGCACCGACGGTACCGACGGCCAGCCCGGCCAATAGTTCACGCACACCCGTCGGCCCCCTTCAACGGCGAAGGGGGCCGACTGGTGTCCGTTACCCAATCTGTCATTCGGGGTCGCAGCGTCCGACGGCATGGTCGTCGTGACACGAAACATCGGACGCTTCACGGCATTCGGAGTCCTGGGAGCGGTAGCGCACCTCTGGTCCGAACTTAGCGGTGCACGATCACCCCGCGGATGTTCTTGCCGTCGCGCAGATCCTGGTAGCCCTCGTTGACTTGTTCCAGGGTGTAGCGGCGGGTGATCAGCTCGTCGAGTTTGAGCTGGCCGGCGTCGTAGAGCCGCAGCAGCCGCACGATGTCGTACTGCGGGTTGGCCCCACCGAACAGGGTGCCCTTGATGGTCTTGCCGAACAACGCCAGCTGCGAACCAGAGATATGCACGTCGAGGTCCTCCAGCTTCGCCAGCGCGGCGATCACCACGGTGCCGCCCTTGCCGATGGTGTTGAACGCCGCGGTGGTGACGGCCTCGTCCAGGTCGCCGACGGTGATCAGCGCCTGATCGGCCATCTGCCCCCAGGTCAACTCGGCGACCTTGACCATCGCCTCCTCGGCGGTGGCGAAGGCATGGGTGGCGCCAAGCTTGAGCGCGGTGTCCCGCTTGAATTCCACCGGGTCGACGGCCACCACATACTTGGCGCCGGCGTGCGCGGCGCCCTGCACCGCGTTTATGCCGACGCCGCCGACGCCGTAGACCACCACGGTGTCCCCGGCGCGCACCCCGCCGTCGTAGTTGGCGCTCGCCCACCCGGTGGGCACCCCGCAGCCGACCAGCACCGCGGTCTCCAGCGGCAGCCAGTCATCGACCTTGACCACCGAGTGCTGCGAGACCGTCGCCCGCTCCGCGAAGGTACCCAGCATGCAGAACCCGCCGTAATCGGTTCCGCCCGAATGGAATCGGAAAGTGCCGTCGGGCATACAGCCCTCCAGGATGGTGGCGCCCATGTCGCACAGGTTCTGCCGGCCGGTCGAACAGTACCGGCACGCCCCGCAGCTGGGGATGAAGCAGCACACCACGTGATCGCCGGGCTTGACCTTGGTGACCCCGACCCCGACGTCCTCGATGATCCCCGAGCCCTCGTGCCCGCCGACGATGGGGAAGCGCGCCGGCCAGTCGCCGTCGGCCAGGTGCAGATCCGAATGGCACAGCCCGGCGGCGGTGAACTTGATCAGCACCTCGCCCGGGCCGGGCCCGTCGAGGTCCAACTCCATGATCTCGAAGGGCTGGTTGGGCGCATGCGCCACCGCGGCAATTGTTTTCATGCCCGCCATCCAACCCGCTCGGGTGACGGTGGTGTGCCGATTCAGCCGGATTGGCCGGGATACCCGGCTGCGTCAGCCTGCGCTGATGCCGGGCGGCGAATACGCCGGTTCGTCACGGGTTGGCGAATCGGCGAGTGCGTCTCGGCGACGACGCGACCGTCTCGCCGCCGTCCCCAGCGATGTTCTCGGGTCGGTGCGGTAGCGCAATACCTCGCGACCAGATCTCAGGCCGGTGCGGTCACAAAGTCGATCAGCTCCTCGACCCGGCCGATCAGCTCCGGCTCCAAATCGGTCCAGTCGCGCACCCGGCCGCGGATGCGCTGCCAGGCCGCGGCGATGTCGGCCTGGTCGGCGTGCGGCCAGCCCAACGCGGCGCAGATGCCGTGCTTCCACTCCACCTTGCGTGGGATCGTCGGCCACTGTTCGAGCCCAAGCCGCCCGGGTTTGACGGCCTGCCAGATGTCGACGTAGGGGTGTCCGACGATCAGGGTGTGCGCGCCGCCGGGGCCGCGGCGCACCGCCTCGGCGATGCGGGTCTCCTTGGAGCCCGCGACCAGGTGGTCGACCAGCACGCCGAGCCGCCGGCCCGGTCCGGGCTGGAATTCGGCCACGATGCCGAGCTGGTCGAGCAGGTCTGGGGCGACGACCTGCGCATCGAGGGCGTAGTGGTCGAATACCTCGGCGGCATCGACGATCTGACCGGCATCGTGGCCGAATTCCAGCCCGGACCGGGCCGGCGGCTCGGCGTGCTGGTCGACCACCTGGTCGCGGGCTCCA